>JACCWI010000039.1 GCA_013697725.1 Tatlockia sp. | reverse complement strand
ATTATTTTGTCGACTCTTTCATCTGTTGCCAGCAAATTGAAATCTTTGGTGTTTTCAATTGTTTCATTACTTACTGTTAAATCTGTGATGCCGTAGTAATGAAACTGACTTAACATATCTTCTTCCATTGCCCTGTTTAATCTAATTTCGTATGCAATATTGTGATCATAAAGACTAAAAATGTCATTACCATCAGACCTCTCAGGCGTAGCTGTCATGCCCAATAAAAATGCCGGATTAAAGTGGTTAATTAATTTAAGGTACGAATCAGCGCTGGAGCGATGCGATTCATCAATGATGATATAATCGAAAAAATTCTTATCAAAATTTGACAAATGACTTTCCCTAGATATGGTCTGAACCGTAGAAAAAATAAAATCTGCATCTAATTCTTTTATATTCCCCGAGTAAATACCCAACTTCTTTTGCCCTCTAAAAACCTTTGCAAATGTTTCTAGAGCCTTTTTAGCAATGTTAAATCTATGAACAATAAATAATAGTTTTTTGGGGTTAAACGATTCTACATCAAAAGCAGACAGATACGTTTTACCTGTTCCTGTTGCAGATACAATTAGAGCCTTCTTCTTATTTCCGAGTCGCAATTGAGCTAGATTACTCAACGCTTCTTTTTGCATAGAATTTGGATTTATTATTTCATCAACAACATTGAATTCACTTGATGCTTGTTGAACCAACCTTTGCTTATCATAAATTGATTGGTAATTTAGAATAAATGAGTTTGTTACCGTTGTTGCATTTCTAAAATCACTATTAAATTCATCTAATAATTTGTCAACAATTTCACTTGATTTTAATCCAGTAATTTTTAAATTCCATTCTTTATTTTCCGTTAATGCGCTAGCGGTTAAATTGCTGCTTCCAACTATTAAGTTGTAATGCTCATTTGATTTAAAAATGTATCCTTTTGAATGTGCATTATCTTTAGTTAATATTTTAAGTTCAATATTTTTAAATTGAAGCATTTTTTTCAACGCTTCCGGTTGAGTAAAATTCAGATATTGAGAAACCAAAATTTTCCCTTTGACACCTTTCTTTTCTAATAAAATTAAACTATTAAATAAAACTGCAATTCCACTTGTAGTTAAAAAGGCAACTGATATATAGAATTCCTCGCAATTTTCTAATTCACGCAAGATTGTAGATAAAACTTTCTCTTTGGGAATCCTTTTGTTAACCAAAAGTTGCGGGCGATATTCTAGATCGGAGATTATAGACTTATCTATAAATCCAGTTTGTAAACTTTGAAGTAGTGAATTTTTAATTTTTTCCATTTAGTTTTTCATTAGCTTTTCATTAGCTTTTCAACTATTGGAATATCCGCGGCAGCCCAATCTAATCCAGCTAATTCATTTTTATCTAACCATTTAAAATCAATATGTTCGGTTAATGTTAATGAAGAGTCCATACAAGTGCATAAAAAGCTATGCATTGTTAATATAAAATCAGGATATTGATGAGTTATGGTTAGAAATTCACGGTCAATACCTATTTCCATCTTTAACTCTTCTTTAATTTCTCTCTTTACAGTCACTTCCTTGGTTTCTCCTGCTTCCATTTTGCCACCAGGGAACTCATATTTCTTAGAAATGTATTGTAGTTTATTTTCACTTCTTTGAACACAAAGAATTCTACTTTCGTAAATTATAATTGCCGCTACTACTTCAACTTGTTTCATATAATGTTTTATTTAAATTAATCACCCCTTCAACCACTCATTCGTCTCCTTATCCACAGCCCAAATATAACAACCTTTCATTCCTCTTGTCATTAAAGTTCTATAGGTGTTTTTAACAATTGCTTTTATTAGACTTTTTGCTTCTTCAGGCTTTTCTTTTAGCAACTTCTTGTATCCTTTAATGGATGAATCCATTTTTGAGCGTTTGGAAGGATCAACTAACACAATCCCATCACGGACAATTAGGTCTTCACCAATTATAACACCAACATAATCCAGTTCTAATCCTTGACAGGTATGAATACAGCCAATTTCGTTCACAGAATTAGGCTTCATAATCCAAAGCATGCTGTCCACAGCCAAATTCCATTTCATTGCAAATTTGTATTCAGGAAATATAATATCC
>JACCWI010000011.1 GCA_013697725.1 Tatlockia sp. | reverse complement strand
ATAGTATGGCTAGTGCTGTGACAGCTTCCAAGACAGTTAGTGAAGTTGGCGAGTGTATAAATTCCCTGACCAACGTTAAAGTAAAACTGCTCCTGCAAAAACTTAAAAAAATCCAATTCAACGATGTCTATTGTGGTGGTTACACAGCCCATGTAATTGCTGAAGCAGCCATGAATCCCCCTCCAACGCCTAGCGAGTTGAGCAGTTTAATCTGTATTGAGGAATTTTTAACGACTCGCAAGAATGACCGCATCGAAAGAGCCAATGATGCTCGGATTGTTGAGACAGAAAAACCTCATGGCTACCGTCACTATGGTTTAGTGGGAGATGGTCATCAATCACCCGATCAAAAAATTCGCAGTGAGCAGCTTGAAAAAGAAAGTCATCAGCGTTATGAAGCTGCCTTTATTCAGTGTCTAAGTCAGCTAAGCCAAGAAAATCAACTGAACATTTTGGAAAAATTGCAACAGGAAAAATCTAGCCTAATAAACCAATTAGAGGTTACAGAAAACAGTCACAAGGTGGCAATTGATGTGCTTTCATCTTACAGAAATTATTGTGGTGAAGATTTAAATATACCGAACAACAAAAACCCCTTTGCAGTTTTTTTCAAACCTGATTCTGATGTTAAAACACGAGAAATCCAGGAGGAATTACCCAGCCTGGATCTCTTTGTTAAGCAAAAAATCTGTACCTTTACGGGAAATCATCAAATATTTATCACTCTTTCAAATAATTTAAAAGGAAATATAAGGAGCAGTGATGAGATTAAAAGTGACAAAGTTCAGCTTCAAGTAAAGTTTGACAATCAAACCTTGAATTCGATTGATAGTGTGAGCCAGGGAAATGAAAAAATAGAGTTAGAAAAAATAAGCTCTAAAGAATCCAAGCCTCTTGTAGTTAGTTGCAATGATCATACAGACCTAATAAGTGCAACTAAAAAATGGAATCTTGATAGGGAGAAGTGGTTATTACGGGATGATGTTGCAGCGATTCTTCTCAAGGATAAAAGTTATGCAATAGTGTTATTGTGGGCAGCCTCTAAAAGCCAACCTATCCTGCAACTTTTGTTGCACAAAGGGGTAGAGCCTGAAATTGATCATCCAAATGAAAGTTGTGGTCCACTATTGCAGTTGGCAGCAATGGATAACAGGCTTGATGTGGTGCAGTGGTTATTAATGAACCAAAGTTTTATTTTTAGAAATATAGAGGTCGACGATGCTTTATGCTACGCAAGCTTATATCAGTGTGAAGCAGTGAGATTATGGTTGGATTTCTATAAATCGTTAACTAACAGACAATTATCACAAGAAAAAGAAGGGCATCCACTAACCCAAATTTTAGCATATAAAGGAAAAGATAAATCGATGCTTCTTGATAAAAGTCTGGCCTTAATCTTTTTGTTTTTTGAATATTCTCAGAACAAAGCTTTCGGCCTTGCGCTTTATCAATTATATAAGAATGAGTTACAAACTCTGCTAAGTGACAATCAGCAACAAATTATCGAGCGGATATCAGCTGAAGTAAATGCAATCGATATTCCCGAAAAGCTAAACGTTGAGGACCTACAATCGTCCAAGATTAAGAGCATATATTATAAACGTTGGGCTGAGGCTATTGCAGGGCCTCGACACGAGGCCTATATACTTTGGTATTTAATTAAAGAACTTGATAAAAAAGACAATAATCTTTTTTATTATCCTCTCATTTCGGAACTTCAAGCATTCATAGCTAGCCATGAAGTGAGAACATTAGGTTATCAACTAGTGGACGAACTTTTACATTTTTTAAATAATTCAAAACTTCTAACCCACGCTCCTTTATCCAAAATTCAAGAAACCAGCGCCTGGTTCTTCATACCAAGCACTTATCTTTATATTCCCAAACAGTCTATCTATGATTTATGTGAAAAGATGAGGTGGTTCTTAGAATTTAGTAATGGTAACCTAGATCAGAAAGCAGTTTTGTTGGCTGCTTCTCAAGGTCATATCGGCCTAGTAAAATGGCTTTTAAAGAAAGACGGAGCTCTATTAACTCAAAAAGATAATGAAGGCAAAAATGCACTAATTTTAGCAGTACGTAAAAACCATCTTGACCTGATTAAATGGCTGGTGCTGGAGGGTGGGGCTGAAATTACGTACAAGGATAATAAAGGCAGAACTATTCTAATTTGGGCAGCTATAGAAGGCAAGCTTGAAATAGTACAATGGTTGTTATTGGAAGCTAAGTTTTCTTTCTCAGAAGAAGAGGTTTATTTAGCTCTTGATAATGCCAAGGAAAATAAAAGCGAGTCTGTGTACCTATGGTTAAATTTATTTTATTACTTATTAAAAGAGCCATCGCTACCTCCAACAGAATCTAAGCTCTTTACTCCAATTTTCGCGTATACAGGAAAAGATAAAGCACTTTTGCTAGATCACAGTTTGACCCTACTATTTTCACTTTTTGATTCCCCCCAGAAAAAAGCATTAGGCCTGGCGCTTTATCAGCTGCACTCGCAGGAATTGCAGCCTTTGCTTAGCCAGAGTCAGCAGCAGCGAGTGTCAGAAATCATTAACTCAAATCGCTTAGCACAATCACAAATTATTAAAGAAAAGGATAAAAGCGAGGCGGAGGTTAAATGCCAATATTATCAGCGTTTGGCTAAGGCAATGACGCTGACCAATGAGGTTTGGGATTTCATTAAGCATTTTGACACGCAAGCCTATGCTTTTTTTTATCGTCCCCTCCTTTTAGAACTGCAAGCATTTATAGCGCTCTCTGATTCAAAGTCTAGTGACGATCAGGTAGAGAATAAACTTTTAGATTTCTTAACTAACTCTAAGCTCCTTTCTCAAACATTGGCAATTGAAATTCAGGATACCTGCGACCAGTTTTTACAATTAAAGCCCAACCCTCTGAATCAACAACAAACTGATTATTTTTTATCAGAGGTAATGCGCTGGTTGCTCAAAGACGGCAAAGGTAACTTTGGCCATGGAACCTTAGTGACGGCCGCAGGGAGAGGTAGACTTGATGTAGTGAAGTGGGCCTTACACAAAGGTGGAGCGACAATCATCGAGACAGATGATGATGGCAAAACAGCATTGCTTAGGGCAGCATTTGGAGGAAATCTTGAATTAGTAAAGTGGTTGCTAGGTGAAGGGGGTTCAGTAATTACTGAGAGAGATCATGACGGTCATACAGCGCTCCTTCAGGCTTCTTATGGAGGTAATCTTGACGTAGTACAGTGGTTACTACAAGAAGGTGGAGCTAAAATTACCGAGAAAGACAATGAGGGGGATACTGCACTGCTGCAGACTGTATACGGAAACGAGCTTAATCTTGTGCAATGGCTACTAAAAGAGGGTGGAGCTGTAATTACTGAAAAAGATAATAATGGAAATACAATACTGCTAAAAGCAGCGTTTTCAGGTCGTTCTGACATAGTGAGATTCCAGTTACAAGAAGGAGGTTCTTCAATTACAGAAAAAGATAATAATGGAAATACACCCTTACTTAGAGCCATATTTGGAGGAGATTATAGCTTGGTGAAGTGGCTTCTAAAAAAAGGGGGTGCAAAAATAACCGAGAAAAATAATGGGGGGGATACAGCACTGCTGCTGGCTGTTTATGGACGAAAACTTGAATTAATAAAATGGCTACTAAATAAAGGTGGGGCTAAGCCCACTGAAAAGAATCACTGTGGGGAAACACTGCTATTAAAGGCAGCAAGTTTTGCGGATATTGACTTGGTGAGCTGGTTAATACAAGAAGATCGAGCTAAAATTACAGAGAAAGATACATTGGGAAGGACAGCACTCCTGCGTGCAGCAGCCTTAGGCCATCTTGACTTAGTAAAATGGTTGCTTAAAGAAGGTGGCGCTAAAGTTACAGAAAAAGATACAAAGGGAAGGACAGCACTCCTGCGTGCAGCAGCCCTAGGCCATCTTGACTTAGTAAAATGGTTGCTTAAAGAAGGTGGCGCTAAAATTACCGAAAAAGATAATAAGGGTAATTCAGCTCTGGGTGTGGCAGCCGATAGAAACAATCTTCATATAATTTTATGGTTACTAATTGAAAGTGGCTTTAACTACACTAGAGAAGAGATTAATTGCGCCTATAATTTGGCTCGATTATCTAGTGAGAACAAGGTGAGCTTATGGTTGGATTTATATATATTTGCATGCACAAATCCACCGCTGCCTATAAAACTGTGCAAGCCCCTAGAACAAATTTTAGCATACTCAGGAAAAGACAAATCAGAATTACTACATGCTAGCATGCACTTATTGCATCTAGTGGGCCAATCGCCGCAAACAGAAGCATTAGCCAGGGCAATACATCGGATATATGAACCGCAAATTAAAGAGCTAATGTCGACCGAGGTATATCCAACGCATGACGTATGCAAAAATACACCAGCCTCAGAAATCGATAACTCATCAAAGAAACTAGATGAACAACCAACCAGTGTAAAAGTTGCAATCCCGAATGTTCTGTCTAGCCACAATAATGAGAAAAAATTAGAAAAAGACAATAAAATCCAGCCATTGGTTATCAATAAAGATAGCGATACAGCACCACTCTTAGGGTCAGAAAAGAACATCTTTGATAAGGAGCAGGGGTTATTAAGCGATGATAAATCCAATTTAACGGAAAAGAATAAATCGCCTAAAGCTCTGTTAATAGCGGCGGAGCGCGGCGAACTTGGCAGGGTAAAATGGTTGTTAGAAAAAGGTGGCGCATCTATAACTGAGCAAGATGATGAGTTTGGCTTAACAGCATTATTGTGGGCGGCATTGAATGGACATCTTGATGTGGTGCAGTGGCTATTGCTTGAAGGCGGGGCTTCAATAACTGAGAGGGATAATTCTAATAGTACAGCACTGCTCCTGGCAGCAATGAATGGACATATTGGTGTGGTGCAATGGTTGTTGCAAGCAGGAGGGGCACTAATTACTGAGAAAGATGAGTCCGGCGATACAGCATTGCTCTGGGCAGCCGGTAAAGGTCACTTTGAGCTGGTGCGGTGGTTGTTGCGGCAAGGTGGCGCGGCACTTACTGAAAAAGGTAATAATTGTAAAACCGCATTGCATTGGGCTGCAGAGTTTGGTGATCTTGCTATGGTACAGTGGCTTTTAGTTGAAGGTATCTTTATCTACACTAAAAAGGAAATTAACCTCGCCCTTAATCTGGCTAAAGAGAATAATAAAGCGAATATCTTATTATGGTTGGATTTTTATAAATTCACCTTCATGAATTCATCGCCCCCTTTGACGGAACGAATATCCATTACTTCAGCTTTAGCATATATCGAAATAGAAGAAGCGATTTTATTGGATAAAAGAAAGCTAACATTACTGTTTTCGCTATGCGACTCTCCCCAAAAGACCTTAGGAGTAGCACTTTATCATTTTTTGGTTAACGCTTTATTGGAACATAATAATTTCGTCCTTGAAAAGGATAACTTGCCCCCAATAAAAGTTGTGAAAAAGGGCTCCTTCGATGAAATATATGAAGCTTTCAATAAAAGCCAATATTTTCAGTGCCTAGCAACTGCTTTGGTAGAAACCAGTTCAAATGGAGTTTGGAATTTTATTAAGCACTTTGATTGTCAGGCAAATCGTATTTTTAATCGACCACTAATTTTATGTTTGCAAAAATTTATAGCTATTCACGATGATAAGCAAACCAATGAGTATCAGGCTTTGTATGGTTTGCAACCAGAGGACAAACTTTTTCATTTTTTAACGAATTCAGAAATTCTTACTAAAGTTCCTGACCTTAAAATTCAAGAAAGTTGTGAGCGGTTTTTACGAAAAAAAATTGATTCCGTTAATCAGCAACCGATTTATTTTTTATCCAAAATCTTGCAATGGTTGTTGCAGGAGGGGTTTAAGGACATTACAGGTAGAAATGGCTTTTCTTATACTGCGCTAATGTGGGCTGCAAAACATGGTCGACTTGACGTAGTGAAATGGTTGCTGCAAGAGGGAGAGTCACTAATTACTGAGCAAAATCAATATGGAGATGGAGATACTGTGTTGCTGTCGGCAGCAGAGGGAGGTGAGATTGATCTGTTTAAATGGTTATTGCAGGAAGGCGGGGCATCGATTAATAAAAGATATGATTTTTACAAAAAAGCGCTGCTCAAGGCTGCAAAAGGAGGCAAGCTTGAGATGTTTGCATTCTTGTTGCATGAAAGCGGAGGAACAGATACAGAAAAACATTCTCTTTGTAGTCAGACAATGTTGCTGGCAGCAGAGTGGGGTGAGCTTGACGCGGTAAAATATCTGATCTGCCAAGGTAAGGCAAATATTAATGAGAGAGGTTTATTTAATGCATCTGCATTAATGTTGGCCGCATCAAGGGGCAAACTTGATACGGTGAAGTGGTTATTGAAAGAAGGCGGAGCTTCAATAACGGATAGGAATAACATGGGTGATACAGCCTTGCTAAGGGCTGGAGAATTTAACAAATTTGAAGTGGTAAAATGGCTATTACAAGAAGCTGGGGCGTCAATTACTGATAAAAATAGAGATAATCACACAATACTTGTACATGCAGTTCAATATAGTACGCTGGATAATGTATATTGGTTATTAATAGAGGGGAATTTTATCTTCCCCCTAGAAGAGATTGAACTCGCATTCACCCTTGCTCATGAAGACAAAGCCAATAAATTATGGTTAAATTTTTATAAATTTGTAACCCTGATGCCAACTTTGCCATTGCAGGAATGTGTACCACTCCTACAAATCTTAGCGTATGCAGAAGAGGATAAGGCGCTTTTGCTTAATAAAACGCTATCCTTGCTGTTTTCTCTTGTCGATTCGCCTCAAAAAAAATCATTTGGCCTGGCTCTTTACCAGTTGTACACACAAGAATTGCAGCCCTTGCTTAGTCAAAGTCAACTTGAAAGTCTTCCAATAACCGAAAAGACAAAGCAAACCGACCTAACACTAGTACATGAGATAGCCGTTAGGCAAGACCTTAGGGTAAACGAGTTTGAAGAAGACTGCCTTAAAGAAAATCCCCCCTCTACTGATGTTAAATATCGGCTTGGCCTTACCCCCCTACTCTTGGCAGCGAAGGAAGGCCAGCTTGATGTGGTGCAAAGTTTATTGAAGGAGGGTATAGCTTCCATACATGAGAAAGATAGATTTGGAAATACAGCATTGCTTTGGGCAGCAATGTTAGGTCATCTCAATTTGGTCGAGTGGCTCCTAAAAAAAGGGGGAGCTTCTATTATTGAGAAAAATCATGAGCAGATGACAGCGCTATTGTGGGCAGCCTATGGTGGCCATATTAACGTGGTGGAATGGCTGCTCCATGAAGGGGGAGCATCGATTAACGACAAGGCTAGAGGCGGTATATCCGCCTTGATAATTGGAAGAAATCTTGAATTGGTAAAATGGCTGCTACAAAAAGCTAAGGTTAAAATCACTGAGAAAGATGACAGGGGTACTACTTTGCTTCTGAGATCTGCAAGGGCTGGTCACCTTGACTTGGTGAAATGGCTGCTACATGAAGGCGGAGCTTCGATTGCTGAAAAGGATAATTATGACATGACGGCACTTTTATGTGCAGCACAAACTGGCGAATTTGACATGGTTAGGTGGCTGTTGCAAGAGGGCGGAGCCAAGATTACGGAGGAAGATACCCGTGGTCATACCGCACTTTTGTACACAGCTGGTTTAAAAGAATTTAGCTTGACAAGATGGCTGCTTAAAGAAGGTGGGGCTAAAATAACTGAACAGGATAAGAGTGGAATGACATTACTGCTGCTGGCAGCCCAGTATGGCCAACTTGAGTTGGTGAAATGGCTGTTAGTTGAAGGCGGAGCTAAAATCACTGAGAAGGATAAAAATGGTAAAACAGCACTACTTTGTGCAGCACAGTGGGACAAATTGCAATTGGTGAAATGGTTACTTCATAAAACCCCCGCTGCAATTTCCGAGAAGGATAATTTTGGTAATACAGTTTTGCTGACGGCAAGAATTCACAGGCAGCTAGAAGTCGTGCATTGGTTATTAATAGAAAGTGACTTTATCTTCAGTGAAAAAGAGATTAGTCAAATTAATAGCTATCCTCCTGCCTTCAAAGATGAAGATCATATGGAATTATGGTTAGATTTTTTTAACTTCATTTCCCTCAATCACTCAATGCCTTTCATGGAGTGCTCTTCCCTTGCTAAAATTTTAACGTATAGAGATATGTATAAACAGCTTTTGCTAGATAAAACTGTGTCCTTACTAGTTTCTCTATTCGTGTCGCCTGAGAAAAAAGCTTTAGGCCTGGCGCTTTATCAGTTATACGTGCAGGAGTTGCAACCCTTGCTTAATGAAAGTCAGCAGCAAATCATAGAGCAAGTGTCAGATGAAATGAATAAAACTACTGAAATTTTGACAGAAAAATCCACTAGACAATTTGTCAGCATTGCAAAGATGCATCCGGAACAACCTGATAAATTGATGAATAAAAAACTCAATACTTATGCAAACAGTCACCAAACAATTTCCGTCTTTTCAAAAATTGAATACTGTTTTAAAGATGGGGGTGCAAAATGGTATTATTATGAGCATTTAGCCAGGGCAATGACAGAGTCAAATGAAGTTTGGAATTTTATCAAACACTTTGATGTTGAAGCAAAAACTAGTATTTATAGCCCCCTTATTTTGGAATTACAAGTATTTATAGCTTACCATGAGCAGGCTAATTTCGATCATTTAGCAAATAGACTTACAGGTTTCTTAAATAACTCAAGATTACTTGATCTAGCCTCGCCCAATGAAATTCGGGAAACCTGTGGCCAGTTTTTACAAGCAAGACTAAATCCTACAAATAAATACCAAACTGATTATGTTTTATCTGATCGAATGCAATGGGTACAACAAGAAGGGAAGGGCAACTCTGGACTAATGAAGGAGAAAAATTCAGCTTGTGAAATTTTTCCAGCAACAGCCTTAACAAAATTAGCCAGTATTCCAGAAACTAACACTGAAGAATCAAAAAATCCCATAAAGCCGCTAAAAGTTAGTAAAGAGGAGAAACAACTAATAAAAGTTCTCTTAAAACAAATAACCGTTCCTGATTTATTTGAGTTGGCTCTTAAGGAGGTGTTTTGCGACAAGTATACTGTCAATTCTGATCTAAGTATTAAGGTTCAAGAAAAATTACCCTCTCTAAAAAGCTTCCTCCACAAAATGAAAGGAGTAGACAAAACCCTATACGAAAATATCATGCTCAATACTTCTGTGATGATGTACAAACTATTGTATAACTGCCATCCCAGCTTTTCTCCCAGTTTAATCGATAGGATAACTATCGACCTGCGGGGAGATAAAAAAACCAATATTTTTATTGAAGAATTAGATCATTGGCGAAACCATGCTAATCCTGCTGAAGATGAGCAAGCGAGTCGTTTCCAGAATGCTTTGATCAAACTTTTAAAATCGAAACACAATGATTATCAATTATTATTTGATACAAGTACTCAGGAATCCAAAGCGCAGTCTAACAATATATTTATTAAGGCAAGGGAAGCCATTAATGAGAAAGTGCATGAATTATTTAAACAGCGCATTGCTCCAGTAGTCTATTCCTGGATTGCTGGACGCAATAAGAAAGATCTCAATGAACTTTTAAATGAACCAGTTCTAACTCTTAGAGCTTTTTTGTTTACCAAACGGCGGGAAGCGTTTGTTAAACGACATCCTTGTGGCCCTGATGACAGTAAAGTTCCAACCTACTATAAAAATGTGATTGAGCAATTTGAATTTAAAAGACATGCACCAGGCAAAATTGCCTTTATGGTAGTGGCTCATTTTGTCCATACCCTCCCTTATTTTTTAGAGGCAATTTCCTCGCTGGGCGATGTGGTTGCGCTGATATCCAAGCAATCGGGTACGGTAAAAACTGTAAGAAAATCTATTGTAGATATTTATAAAGACATCCTGGTGCCTCAACTCGATAAAAATAATTTAAAAATAGATTCCACTCAAGCTGAATCCTTTTTTAAAAACCTATTTGGACAAGAGCAATGGATAAATCACCAGTTCATAATTCTTGACCATGGCGGCTACTTTGCTCCGCGAATTAACGATGTACTTAAAAACTACAGTAATAAAATTATCGGCGTTGTAGAGCACACCTGGAATGGGGAAGTCCGCTATCAAGAACAATTAAAACCTAGATCCTCTTTTCCTCTCCCTGTCTTGTCTGTCGCTCACTCCACTCTTAAGGGGTTAGAAAGTGAAGCCGTGGCCAATAGCATAGTCGATGCGCTTAATGGCAAAATATTCACTGGCGAAGGAATAAGCCAAACCATCTACACCTTGGAAAGAATTCTTATTATTGGTTACGGCCATATTGGTAAGGCTGTAGCAACTGTTCTAAAAAATAGATTAGGCGAAAGAGCTAAGGAAATAATTGCCATCTGTGATTTATCAGATAGAACCAGAAAAGAAGCGAAGCAAGAATTTTCCAAAATCACTAAAGATAAGAGAAAATACCTTAAAGAGGCAGATTTAATTATTACAGCCACGAGTACGCTGGCTTTAACCCAAAAGGATTTTTCAAAATTGAAGTCAGGTGCGTTTATCGCTTGCGCCACTTCAAGTGATGATCAGATTACTGAAGATGCTTTACAAGGATACACTATCGAGGCAGGACAAACCAAGAAAATCCAAGCACTCTGTCCTAAATACAAGCATGAACGTTCAGGGAAATACTTTTACCTCATTGCTAAAGGGGATTCTGTAAATTTCACGATTGGTTCAACTCCTCACCCTATAATCCATATCGTATTAACCTCTATTCTGGTAGATGCCCATCAATTAATTAAACACAAGACCGCATCTACCTGGAACCTTAATCAAATTGAGCTCTTTCACGGAGAGGATGAATTAATTAAGAAAAACTATGAGGCAATATTTGGACGCCTCGCAGCGGATGACCTTGTTTTAACCAATCGAATTCAGGAGCAAAGTCTTGCTCTAATTGAAAAAATGGATAATCTACAAGGCAAAGGCAATAAAAATTATCTGAAAAACTATATCCCCGTCCCTATAAAAATGGCAAACAACATAGATGACAATTCAAACGCACTTGTTCCTATGGTGTTTAATCAAGCAATACAAAAAATTTTACTAAGTGGCGGATACGGAATAGGTAAAACTTTTTTATTGCACTATTTGATGCGACTTTGGCAAAAAAATCCTGATTTTCAAAAAGAAATTCCTTACGTTTTCCATATTAGACTTTCTTTGTTTAATGATGATGTGTTTAAACAATATTCGCTCAACACAACAACATTAATTGATTTTACCCAGGTACTTCTTTTGCTAAAAGGAATACAAGAGGGGCGTGCATTCAATTCAAAAGCGATTTCAAAGTCATCAAGTTGCTATGAGCTTTTTTCTTATGAGCTGGATAAACATCCTGAGCGTTTTTGTTTTTTTATTGATAATTCCGATATTCCATTAAATCATAAATCTTATAAAATTATAGGCAAAATTGTCGAAAAATTATTGAAAGGGCAGCCGCAGTGCAAAGTGGTTATGGCTTCAAGTCTGCCTTTCACTACTCGTAGTTTTGTTAACAAACTTCCAGAGGTGATTAAATTAATGCCTTGGACCCCTGAACTATTACAGCGCTCAACTCTTGTCAACATCAACCTTATAAAATGGCTTGACACCCACTGGTTATTTAAAACTACGGTACACAATTTAAAATTATTTAAAAAACAAGCTAAAATTTTAGAAAATAATAATTTATTGATGCCTGGTTCGAGTACGGAAACGCAGCAAATGCAAATGCTCGAAGAAATTCAATGGAATTTTCAAGCAAAATATGGCTTGGATCATATGCGTAAATTTATCTATGAAAGTTGGATTGGAAATTCTAAGTCACCAGAGCAATTTAATGAAAAATCACTCGCAAAAATTCGTAGTTTTTTCCCCAATGAATTTAATTTTCTAAAGCGGCTTGTTATTGCAACAACCGCCAATCAGCTCAACTCTTTAAGCAAAGATGATTGTGAAGAGCTCTGGCTTGAAGCCTGTGGATCTAAAAAATTAAAAGCAAAACATTTACTCCACAACAGGATGCAGACCGAAACCCTGCTTAAAACTTTAGTACAAGCAGGATTTTTGTGCCTTAGTAATATTGATAACCTCGCAGTTTATCAATTTAGTTATCGTTGGTTATCCTATTTTTATGCGGTGTACTGTGTAGAACATCTCAGTGAAGAGGAGATAAAAGATGAAGGAACCTATTCTATTTTGACCGATAGCCAGGCCGAGGTAAAACAATATATCGAGGACATGCGTTCTCAGAAAACTGAGGCTCGCCAACAATCCGATAGATTTTCTTCAGGCGCATATGCCAAATTAAAAGATAGCGGAGTCACTTTAGTTGAGAATCTTTATCATAAAGTGAATTCGAAACCCAGAGATGAACTTCATGAAAATAAAGAAGCTAAAACTAAATATGGCAATTCTAGACTCACATTATTTGCTCATCGAAAAGACAAGCCTAAGAAAAAAGAAGGTCTTGAATTAGAAAATAAAGGTTCAACCGAGCTAAGCAACAGTGTTAATTCACTTTAGCGTAATAGTTTTGACTTAACATTCCGGGTGATTGACAGCTAAGCCGCCGAGCGAAGTTTCTTTATAAATGCTTTGCATGTCTTCACCCGTTTTTTTCATGGTTTTTATCACTTTATCCAAAGAAATTTTGTGTTCTCCATCCCCAATTAATGCCATACGAGAGGCATTAACTGCTTTAACAGCGCCCATGGCGTTACGTTCAATGCAAGGGATTTGAACTAAACCCATGACCGGATCGCAAGTCATCCCTAAATGATGTTCCATGGCTATCTCTGCCGCATTCTCAATTTGTTCCGTTGTCCCGCCTAAAACAGCAGTTAAGCCAGCGGCTGCCATGGAAGAGGCAACTCCTACTTCTCCCTGACAGCCAACCTCAGCACCGGAAAGCGAAGCACCTTCTTTATAAAGGATGCCAATTGCTGCTGCAGTGAGGAAATAAATAAAAACATATTCGTTATTAAAGCGATTGTGAGCTTCCTGGCAATATTTTAGAACTGCGGGAATAATTCCTGCTGCACCATTGGTCGGCGCGGTTACAATCCTGCCGCCGGCTGCATTTTCCTCATTAACAGCCATGGCATACAAATTAAGGCGATTCATTATATCGGATTGCTCAAAAATACTGGGAACTCCCTTGTGATCACTTAATTTTTGGTACAAATCAGGAGCACGTCGCTTCAAATTTAAACCACCAGGTAAGATGCCTGGATTCTTGCAACCATTATCAATGCATTCGTTCATAACCGCAGCAATCTTAAGAATACCTTCTTCAATGGCTTTGGGACTTCGCCAACTTTGTTCATTGGCCATCATAAGCTCACTAATAGTCAGATTATTATCTTTGGCTAATTTAAGTAATTGTTTCGCAGTGGTAAAAGGGTAAGGTAGCTCCGTTAAAGAAGTTGTAGATTGATCAAATTCCTCTTCGGTACAAATAAAACCACCACCAACTGAATAATAAACCTGACTCCATAAAAGATTATTTAGGTTATCATAGGCGCTAAAGCGCATGCCATTGCTGTGCTTGGGTAGAAGTTCTTTTTGAAAATAGAGAAAGTCTAACTTTTCTTTGAAGTCAATGATCTTTCTATCAGCAAGGTTTAGCTTTTCCGAGTTGATAATTTCATGCATACGCGGGATCATGGATTCAGGCCTTACAGTTTCCGGAGTTTTCCCCTCTAATCCATTTAGTATTGCTTTATCGGTGCCGTGACCTTTGCCAGTTAAGGCAAGCGAACCATAAAGTTCGATTTTAATTCGAAAGGTTTGATCAAAAATCTGGTGATTTTCAAGCAGGTGGATAAAGGCATTAGCAGCTAGCATAGGACCTACTGTATGCGAGCTTGATGGACCAATCCCAACAGAAAATAAATCAAATACGCTAACATTCATAATTTAACCCAAGAGGACTTACTAACATGAGTTTAGAAGTAAAATCTGATACAAACAATATGTCAAATAAGTTATTCTCATTTATATTGTTTAAGTAACGCTTTTTAATACAAAATTTGTCTTTTTTAATCAATTTAATCCAACAAAATTTTCTTCAGCGCTCTCACTGGTAATTTCATTTAAATTTAGGCAAAATGATCGGGCATTTTTGCAAAGTTCTATTCTGAATGAAAGACAAAAGGGGATTGTTTATGAAGATGAGACTAGTCGCTGCAGCCGTCATGAGTTTGGCCATGTCAACGACAATAGCTGCAAGTGCTGCAGCCACCCAAGCGACATCATTGTCTACTGATACGGATAAGCTGTCTTACAGTATTGGCGCTGACTTAGGTAAGAATTTCAAAAAACAGGGTATTGATGTTAATCCTGCTGCGATGGCACAAGGACTACAAGATGGCATGAGTGGTAGCCAATTGTTGCTCACTGAACAGGAAATGAAAGATGTCTTAAGCAAATTTCAAAAAGATTTAATGGCAAAGCGTACTTCTGAGTTCAATAAAAAAGCAGAAGATAATAAAGCTAAAGGAGAGGCGTTTTTAACCCAAAATAAATCAAAAGAAGGCGTAGTAACCTTGCCTAGTGGTTTGCAGTATAAAATCATCCAAAAAGGTGATGGTGCATTACCCGCAAAAGACGACACAGTAACAGTAGATTACACGGGTACTTTAGTTGACGGTCAAGTGTTTGATACCACTGAAAACACAGGCAAATCAGCAACATTCAAAGTTTCACAGGTCATTCCTGGTTGGACTGAAATATTGCAAATGATGCCAGCTGGCTCAACCTGGGAAGTTTATGTACCTTCAAATCTTGCCTACGGACCACGTAGCGTGGGTGGACCAATTGGGCCTAATGAAACTTTAATTTTCAAAATTCATTTGGTTTCGGTTAAAAAAACTGCCGCCTGATTAAGCAGTTAAATTTCCTGGATTAAAAGTTTGCCCTAAATTCTAAAGTTTTAATAAATGATTTAGGGCATCCGTTAAGAAGCGGCCTATCACCTTAGTCAGACTTTATTAATTACAATTGAGTATCTTCAAGCATGAATAAACGCCTATTTATTGTTTTTTTACTGGGCTTTTCTTCAGGGCTTCCATTAGCGCTAACAAGCTCCACCTTGCAAGCCTGGTATGCCGATGTTGGCATGTCGATTATGACAACCGGCATGTTGAGTTTAGTGGGTATGCCTTATGTTTACCGCATCGTCTGGGGGCCAATCCTTGACCGCTATTCTCTTTCTTCTTTAGGAAAACGTCGTAGCTGGATTTTAGTTATGCAGCTTGCTTTGCTAGTTGGTTTTAATGCCATGGCATGGTTATCGCCGAAAAGCTCTCCAGAGATGATGGCTATATTAGCTTTTGCTTGCGCCTGTTTTTCAGCAACTCAGGATGTCGCTATCGATGCTCAGCGAGTAGAGTACTTGAGCGCTAAAGAGCATGGCTTAGGCGCATCGCTAGCCACCTTTGGTTATCGCTTGGGCTTACTTGTCGCTGGTGGCTTTGCACTGATTATTGCTAATCACTTAGGCTGGGCTTTTACCTACCGGCTAATGGGTATAATGATGACTATTGGTATTTTTGCTACCTTATGGTCGAAAGAACCTTCTAAGATAGTAGAAGAGCATCCTGGGTTTATTAAATCATTTATTCTTCCCATCAAAGAACTAAGCGCTCGCAAAGGTTTTTTATCATTACTGCTGTTTATAATATTTTATAAACTTGGAGAAGCGTTTACAGCAACGACCAGCGGAATTGTTATGCCTTTTCTAATTCAAGGTTTAGGCTTTTCAATTGATACAATTGGTTATGTCAATAAAATGTTGGGTATCACATCAATATTATTGGGTGGTTTAATGGCTGGTATCTTGCTATTTCGCTGGTCTTTATTTCGTGCTTTACTCTGTTTTGGAATTTTACAAGCCTTTACCAACTTACTATTTGTAGCGCTGGCTATGAGCGGAAAAAATTTACCCCTTTTCGCCACAGCGGTTGTTTGTGATAATATTGCCGCAGGGATGGGTTCAACAGCCTTGGTAGCATTGTTGATGCGTGTTGTTCAACAACCTTATACTGCGACACAATTTTCTCTATTAGTTGCAATATCAGCTTTACCGCGAATTTTCTCAGGCCCTTTTGCCGCCTTAATGCAAATGTGGTTCGGATGGGTTGGTTTATATCAATTATCCGTTCTGTTGGCTTTAGGATTTATACCTTTTTTAATAAAGATACGTCCTCTCACCGAAATGATTGCTTCTAATCCCAGAAATTCCAGTGCAAAACAAAGCGTGGTAATTCTTCAAGAAAATTAATCTTTTTGACAATATGCAATTAAATCCTAATCAGTTAATGTTTGCTTGACCGCTGTTGGTCTTATTTGGAATTACTGAAAGAGGTCTGCAAAAACTAAGCTAAGATGACGGCTATTTTTTATCCAAGCATAATCGGCTGCGGTTTTATTTTCCATTTAAAACGAAATAAAAACAGTTTTTTGCCGCCTTTAATTACGCAAATATCTAACTAACATCATCTCTGTGATGTTTTCTTTCTTTAAATTTAAGAGTTCAAGTATTTTGTCGAAAAGCTTTGCAATAACCTCAACTAATAAGCAGCAGTAGTTTTGAAAAAAATAACTGGCTCTCTTCAGAATCTTACCAAAGTTAGCAGTGTAAAAACAGAAAATAAATAAAGAGAAAACAGGTGTCATCTATAATAATTCTGCTAAATCAAGAAGTTAGTACTTATTTGAACCATTGAGAGCTAATCTAAATTGTCTCAATGGTACCGAGGGTCGGAGTCGAACCGACACGGTGTCACCACCACCGGATTTTGAATCCGGCGCGTCTACCAATTCCGCCACCCCGGCACTGCAAGCTCGCAATTATACCCTAGTTAAGAGCCGAAACAATGGGAAAATATAAATTATTTTCAAGTTTAGATAATTTCTTGCACAAGAATTGCATAGAGTATCATCACTCGCGCTTCCAAGGTGATCTTGCAGCAGTTATGCATCTTCATTGAGCTGAGATTTTTTAAATTTTTAACGATTAAGTTCATTAGTACTAATGAGTTTTAAATTAAAGAAAGTGAAAGCAACCAAATGGAGAAAATAATGAGAAATGATTATTTGAATAATTGGAGCCTGTTGACTGGTGAAATGCATAATCAGCTTCAAGCACTTATGGATCTTAATATGAAAACTTTACAAAATTTACATATTATAAGATTGGAAGATTTTTCAAACCTACAAAATCCACAAGATATGATTTCTAGACACATGAATGTTGCTATGGAAAATAGCCAAAGACTTCTTGACTATACTCATAAATCATTCCAAATCATTGAAACTGCTTTTTTACCCTTTATAAAAGCTATGAATGAAAATACGCAACAATCAATGAATCAAGTAAAGTCAGTTGCTAAGCCCCTGTTTACAGCACAAAAAAGCAACATGCGTAAAACTGCTGCATCTAGCTCTAAAAGTTCTACTTCTAAACCTGCTGCTAAGAAAGCTGCAACTAAAAGCATAAGCATGAAAGCGACTGGTTCTAAGTCACGAGCTAAGAGCACTGCCGCTAAATCGACTAGCCCTATGTCAAGAGCTAAAAGCACTGCTGCTAAATCAACTAGTTCTATGTCACGAACTAAAAGCACTGCCGCTAAATCGACTAGTCCTATGTCACGAGCTAAAAGCACTGCCGCTAAATCAACTAGTTCTATGTCACGAGCTAAAAGCAACGGCATGAGAACAGCTGGTTCTACATCACGAGCTAAAACAAATGGCATGAAGGCAACTGGTTCTACATCACGAGCCAAGAGCAACGGTTCTAGAACTACAAGTGCTATGTCAAGAAACAAAAGCTCAGCAGCAAAATCTACAAGTCCTATGTCACGTTCCAAAAGTGCTGCTTCAAGAACTACCAGCACGATGACAAAGACTAAATCAAATCCTGCGATGAATAAATCTTCCAGATCTCAAAGCAAGTTGCATGCATCAGCTCGCAAACCCGCGATGAATAAGTCATCAACTGCGGTTAAAACAAATAAAGCTGGCACTCACAAAATGGGCAAAATGCCTATGATGGGTCAAAAGATGGCTAATGCCAAATCTAAAAGTTCTGTGGTAATGAGCTCATCTTCTGCTAGAAAACCTGAAATGTCTAGAAACCAAATGCACTTCTTAGGCAACTCTGTAAAAGGTCATTCTGCAGCTGATAAGGGTAAAAATCCTATCCAAAAATAAAAAATCTATACTCCCGCGGTTACTGGCCGCGGGAATTATTTTTTCGGTTAATCTAATTGTCCACTGCCTCTGCTAACATCATATTCGTAGTTAATTCTTCATTAATATTACTATCAATCAATACATATTGTGAGAAATAAAGTATGGCAACGCTCACCGGAAAAATAACGATAATATCCAGAGGAAATTGTAAGCGACCAATACCACCAAAAGAGCCAAGATAAGAGATGAGCAACATCGAAGCCATATAAAAAGAGAACCAAAATAAACTCCGACTGCATTCAGCTAATCTGCGTTTTTGATAAATGATGTGAATGATAAATCCAATTAACAAAGCAAGAACTAATTTCCATAATATGTCAAAGCCACACCAATAAAGCATTAGATTACAGATGTAAAAAGCAAGATGACAAAAGAAAATAGCGCCTGAAAGTTTGAAAGGGCGGTGTCGGGAGGGTTGTAATTTACGCATTGCTAATAAGCAGATTGGTCCAATCCCATAAGATAGAATGCTACAAGAAGACAAAAATGCCACCATTTTTTGCCAGCCAGGAAAGGGTAAGAAGGAAAGGGAGCCGACCAGTAAATTTGCGTAGAGCGTGACATAAGGAATTTTATGTTTATTCAGCTTCAAAAAAATTTTGGGTAAGTGCTTATTTAGACTCATGCCATATACAATTCTAGAGGTAGCTGCGGTGTAAACTAAGGTTGTACCAAAGGGAGAAAAGGCAGCATCAATCATTAATAACAGCGCAACTAAACCAAGCCCTAGTAGTAAAGTTAATCCGACCAAAGGGCCACTGTCTCCTGGAAAACTTAAATTTTGCCAACCTTGGCTCAAGTAGCTTTGAGGAATGGCGACTAGAAAACTTAGTTGCAACATAAAATACAAAACAAAGCCAATCAGCACAGCACCTAAAATAGCTATGGGAATATTTCGCTGTGGGTTTTGCACTTCTCCGGCAAGCATCAAACCGTTTTGAAAACCAGTAAATGCAAAAATTACACCTCCCGCAGAGAGTGCGGTAAAGATTTGCACCCAAGAATTCTTATCGTTTAAATGGATATCAATATTCGCCATGGATGGGGCAGAATAAAGAAGAGAAACTATGGCTATACTTGGCACTAAAAATTTAATAATCGAGGCTATCTTATTGCATTCAGCCAGCATTTTTATCCCGTAGGAATTTAAAAATACGACAAAAATCATAATGGTTATTGCGAAGAGATATCCTAGACCCGACAAAGTAAAACTCGTCCCTTCTTTAATAAGTAAACTCGGGAGAAAATGACCTGAATATTGCAAAATTGCCTGAATTTCAATGGGAGTCATGACCACATAAGATAACCAGGAAGTCCAGGCAAATAAAAAGCCAACATCATTGCCATGTGTAAAACTGGGGTAGTTGGTCATCCCACCGGAAATGGGAAACATGGCGCCTAATTCACAGAGCGGCAAGGCTATAAAAAGCATGAAGACTGCGGCAATAACCCAGCTAATTAAGGCATTCGAGCCTGCCATTTGTGCACTGATAAAAGGACTAAAAAGCCAACCTGAACCAATCATGCCGCCAGCCGCAGCAATTAGTACATTTATCCCGGTGATATCCCGTTTTAACATGCTTCATCCTTAATTGATGCTTAAACTTGAATGATGACAGGGTTACAAAAAATTGTCCTGTATAGCGACGAAGGTCCATCTATTAATTTTATATAGTTTATTTAGTCGTTTAACAAGTCCTCTCAATTTGCATATCAATATCTAAGCTCCGATAGAAGTTGGGTTTTAGGAAAAGGCTTTAACCAATTGCATGGCAAGGCCGGTGTATTTTTCTGGCGTTAATTCCATCAATCGACTTTTTTCATCCTCTGGAAGATCAAGAGCTTGGATAAATGCCTTAAGACTCTTGGCATCGATACCCTGACCTCGAGTTAAGGTTTTTAATTGCTCATAGGCATTGGGCAATTGGTAACGTCTCATCACTGTTTGAATAGCTTCTGCTAAAATTTCCCAATTTTCCTCTAGATCTTGTTTTAATGCGCGCTGGTTAATTTGCAATTTATCGTTACCTTTGGCGATAGCTTGATAGCCAATCAAAGAGTAAGCGAAAGCCACACCAATATTCCGTAGAACAGTTGAATCAGACAAATCACGCTGCAGGCGTGATTGCGTTAATTTATTTGCAAAATGATCAAAAAGAGCATTGGCTAAGCCAAGATTTCCTTCTGCATTTTCAAAGTCGATGGGATTTACTTTATGAGGCATTGTGGAAGAACCCACCTCTTCAGCAACTGTTTTTTGCTTGAAATAATTTAGAGAGATATACGTCCAGACATCTCGTGTGTAATTTAGCAAGATATTATTAATACGAATCATGATATGAGCAACTTCCGCAAGGCCATCATGGGGTTCTATTTGGGTGGTGTAAGCACTAAACGATAAACCAAGGGAATTGACGAAATTACCACAGTGTTTACGCCAATCAACTTCAGGATACGCAATTAGATGCGCATTATAATTGCCAACCGCCCCATTGCATTTTGCCGGAATCAAAACTTCAGAAAGCTGCTGTTGCGGGCGTTTTAGACGTGCAACGAAATTAACAAGTTCTTTACCAATTGTCGTGGGTGTGGCTGGCTGACCATGGGTTCTGCCCAACATGGCAACATCGCCATGCTGTTTACCCAGTACGGTGATACTACCAATAATTTCAGCCAAAGTAGGCTGGATAATTTGAGCAAGCGCTTCTTTTATCATGAGAGCGTAGGCTACATTATTAATGTCTTCTGACGTGCAGGCAAAATGAATAAATCCCGTATATTGCTCTAAACCATTAAATTGCTCTAATCTATCTCTTAAGTAATATTCAACTGCCTTTACATCATGATTTGTTTGCTTTTCATAATTTTTAACTTTTTCAGCTTCTGCTTCATCAAAATTTACTAAAATTTCGGAAAGGTAGGTTTTTGCTTCTTCGCTAAATTTAGCTATTTCTTTGATGGATTTATTAGCGCCTAGCGATTCTAACCAACGAATTTCAACCATTAGTCGATAATAAATAAGAGCAAACTCACTAAAATAAGGACTCAAGGCAGAGGTTTTTTTTAAATAACGCCCATCAATAGGTGAAATTGCATTTAAAGAAGATAAGGTCATGGATAGGTCGCCGCTGTGATAAAGGCTATATGATATTAGATGCCAGGGAAGATGTGAATTGCTTATTTGATAACTGCATATAAAACTAGGGCAGTTGAAGAGTTATTTTTGCGCATCCAATTTTGATTTGCTATCATTACACTTCTTTAAATTGCCTGAAGTTATCGATGTCAGCTCTAGATTTAGCGAATTCCCCCCTAGGTCAGCGCAGTATTTATACCAATAGCTATGACGCTTCCCTGTTGTTCCCCATTTCCAGACAGCCTAAACGCACAGCTATTCATATTGCCCAGCCTTTGCCTTTTAAGGGTTATGATATTTGGACTGCTTTTGAACTTTCTTGGTTGAATGAAAATAGCAAACCTTTAGTTGCCATGGCAGATATTATAATCCCTTGCGACTCACCCAATATTGTTGAATCCAAATCACTTAAATTATATTTAAATTCTTTAAATAATACCCATTTTACCTCAACTAACGAGGTGCTTCAGACTTTAATATCCGATCTATCTGAGGCATCAGGAGCTAAAGTTGACGTTAAAATTTATTTGCCCAATGAAATTACCTCAATTCAATTTGCCCAATTTGATGGATTTTGTCTAGACGAGCTGGATATTTCCTGTTTGGAATATAAGGTGAATGCCAAGCTTCTTAAATGCAATGATGAGCAAATAACTAACTATTCGGTCTACAGTCATTTATTAAAATCAAATTGTCCAGTGACAGGACAGCCAGATTGGGGATCTATTTTCATTAATTATTCAGGAGCGCGAATTAATAATGAAAGTCTTTTACAATATCTGGTATCTTTTCGCCATCATAATGAATTTCATGAGCAGTGTGTGGAGCGGATTTTTATGGATCTCATGTCACATTGCAAGCCAGATGAATTAGTGGTTTATGCTCGGTATACAAGACGAGGCGGTATAGATATTAACCCAATTCGTTCAACTAAAGCCATTTTGCCGCCTAAGAATACTCGTTTGTATCGACAGTAAGCGATTTCCCTATCTTGCAGGGAAGTTATAATTCACAATAGCTTACAATTTCAGTAGAATTAAACGCAAATTTAAGGACTAGAGGTTTATTATGGCAATAGGCAAACATACGATTGATTTTCAGCATTTAGGAATGAAGGACTTAGAACAAGTGGGTGGGAAAAATGCCTCACTAGGTGAAATGATAAGCCATTTATCCGCAGCTGGGGTTTCTGTTCCAACCGGTTTTGCCACCACAGCCAATTTTTTTCGTGAATTTATAGCTCAGGACGACCTTGATAAAAAGATTTATCCTTTATTAGATGATTTAGATGTTAATGACCTCGCCCAATTAGCCAAAGTGGGTAAAACCATTCGTGAACTTATTATTAATCAGCCCTTTACAACTGTTTTCGAAAAAGAAGTTCTTGAATCCTACCAAAATCTAACAAAAACTATCGGCCATGATAATTTTTCTGTAGCAGTTCGTTCCTCTGCCACAGCAGAAGATTTGCCGGAAGCCTCTTTTGCAGGACAGCAGGAAACTTATTTGAATGTGACTGGCGTGGATTCAATTCTTTTAGCCATTAAACAAGTATTTGCCTCTTTGTTTAATGATCGCGCGATTAGCTATCGAGTACATCATAATTTTGACCATCAAGAAGTTGCCTTATCTGCGGGTATTCAACAAATGATTCGCAGCGATCTCGCAGCCAGTGGTGTGATGTTTACTATGGATACAGAGTCCGGTTTTGATCAAGTGGTATTCATAACGTCCTCTTACGGTTTAGGCGAAATGGTTGTACAAGGTGCGGTGAATCCTGATGAATTTTACGTTCACAAGCCTACCTTGAGAGCGGGAAAACCTGCGGTTATTCGACGTATTCTTGGATCCAAAGCTCAAAAAATGATTTATTGTACTAATCACAATGTGAAAACCGAAGAAGTGGTAGCGGCTGAGCGCGTTTTATTTTCTTTAAATAATGAAGATGTTGAACTTTTAGCAAAGCAAGCGCTGATTATTGAAGAACATTATGGTCAGCCTATGGATATCGAATGGGCAAAAGATGGCCAAAATGGTAAGTTGTATATTCTCCAGGCACGTCCTGAAACAGTTAAAAGCAGATCGAATAAACAGGTTTTAGAGCGCTATTCATTAAAAGTGGTGGGCAAAGTACTCAGTGAAGGACGTAGTATTGGTCAGCGAATTGGCCAGGGTCGTGCTCGTATAATTCGTGATGTTAGTGAGATGGATAAGGTCGAGCCCGGTGATGTTTTAATTTCTGACATGACGGACCCCGATTGGGAACCCGTGATGAAAAGAGCTGCAGCTATTGTAACAAATCGTGGTGGAAGAACCTGTCATGCTGCGATAATCGCGCGGGAATTAGGAATTCCTGCGGTAGTGGGTTGTGGTGATGCGACCAAATTAATTCATGACGGTGAAGAAGTCACCGTAAGCTGTGCAGAAGGTGACATTGGTTATGTCTATCAAGGATTGTTGCCTTTTGAACGAATCCAGCTTGATGTCAATACCATGCCTGAATTACCGATGAAAGTGATGCTTAATGTAGGAAATCCCGAGCGAGCCTTTGCCTTTCAATCTGTCCCCAATTCTGGCGTAGGTTTAGCACGGCTTGAATTTTTGATCTCCAATACCATTGGCATTCATCCTAAAGCATTGCTGGAGTTTGATAAGTTACAAGATCAATCTTTGAAAAAAATTATTGCTGAAAAAACAGCCGCTTATTCCTCGCCGGTTGAATATTATATTGAACGGTTGAAGGAGGGAATTTCTACAATTGCTGCTGCTTTTTATCCAAAACCTGTAATAGTTAGATTATCTGATTTTAAATCCAATGAATATGCAAACTTAATTGGTGGAAAAATTTATGAACCTCAGGAAGAAAACCCCATGTTAGGTTTTCGCGGTGCCTCACGCTATGTGTCCGAAAGTTTTGAAGACTGTTTTGCCTTAGAATGTTTGGCGATTCGCAGAGTTCGCGAAGATATGGGACTTAAAAACGTCGAAGTGATGATTCCCTTTGTAAGAACTGTTACTGAAGCAAGTCAAGTAATTGATGTACTCAAAAAACATGGACTCGAGCGTGGTAAAGAAGAGCTACGTATTATTATGATGTGTGAACTACCTTCGAATGCTTTACTTGCTGCTGAGTTTTTAGAATATTTTGATGGTTTCTCAATTGGTTCAAATGATCTTACCCAATTGACTCTTGGTTTAGACAGAGATTCTGGTTTAGTTGCCTCGCAATTTGATGAGCGTAATGAAGCCGTTAAAATTTTATTACATATGGCCATTAAAGCTTGTAAAAAAGCAGGTAAATACGTGGGGATTTGTGGCCAGGGCCCTTCTGATCATCAAGATTTCGCCCATTGGTTGATGCAGGAAAGAATTGATAGCGTTTCTTTAAATCCTGATTCCGTGTTAGAAACTTGTTTGTTTTTGGCCAAACAAGATTTATCTTCGCAAACATGATTGAAAATCATAGGCTGGTGAAATGCATAGCTCAATTCATGCTATTGTTGAATAAAGCAATTGGTAAGAGCCTTAACCAACCAAGGTTCTGGCTTTTAATAGCAGGATTTTTTCCTGCTTTAGTTTTTGCTGAGAATCTTAATGGTCATTCTGACCCCATTGCTCCCATTATTCTTTGGGTAACCCTGGTCTTTTTTTTTGCAGTCATAGGGCGCTATTTAGCAGAATATTTTAACCAACCCTCGGTTCTTGGCGAGCTGCTGATGGGCGTTATTGTTGGCAATCTCTGCTATTTTTTTGGCTTAGACTTAGTCGTTGTATTACGAGAAGGCCCTTCAATTTTTACTATTATGCGTGACTTGCTTGCTGATATTCCGCTGATTGAAGCGGTGAATAAATCCATTCCCAACGGTTTTTATGCAAAACAGGTGATAAGTGCATTAAGCTCTAGTCAAGGTATTGATTTAATAAAAGTCGCTTATGTATTAGATATTTTTTCACGCTATGGCGTAATTTTTCTACTATTTAAAGTCGGTCTGGAAACCTCTGTAGAAGAACTGAGACATACTGGAAAAGAGGCATTATTGGTAGCCTTAATTGGTGTCATAGCACCCATTATTCTGGGCTTTGCAGTGGCCTTTTGGCTTATCCCAGAGGCAGGTTACAATGCTCATCTGTTTGTTGCCGCAACCTTATCGGCTACAAGCATTGGTATTACCGCGCGCGTGCTTACTGACATGAAAAAAATGCGTACTCGCGAGGCAAAGACTATTCTTGGCGCGGCTATGATTGACGATATCCTTGGCTTGATTGTTCTTGCAGTGGTTAGTTCAATGGTGATTTCTGGCGTTGTTGATCCCTTGATGGTTCTGCAAATCATTATGTCAGCTGCCTTGTTTTTTGCAGGAGTACTGCTCATAGGCCCTTGGCTGATTCGCAAAGCAGTGCATTGCTTTCGATTCTTGGCGCTTTGGGAATTAAAGCTTTTTATCGCTTTTACTTTTGTTATGTTACTAGCCTGGTTGGCAACGCTAGTTCATCTAGCAACCATTATTGGCGCTTTTGCTGCAGGTCTTATACTTCATGATGAATTTTTCAACTCACCGGAATGGTCGGCGGCACCCTCGCAAAAAATTAAAACGCTAATAGCGCCCCTCGAAGCGATTTTGGCACCCTTATTTTTTATGTTAATCGGCATTCAGGTTAAACTTGAAACGTTTATGGATTGGCAGGTTCTGCTGATGACCAGCGGTCTTCTTGTCGCTGCGATTCTAGGTAAATTACTTAGCGGCTTCGGTGGAAGTACTAAGGACGATCGTTTATTAATTGGCATCGGAATGCTACCTCGGGGTGAGGTGGGTTTAGTGTTTGCTTCGATAGGACGCACACTGGGAGTAATGTCTGATCAACTTTTTACCGCTGTAATATTAATGATTATTGTGACAACCTTTATTGCACCAATCTTATTAAAAGCCCGATACGCACACAATTCTAAAGAATCTCTTCCTTGAGGGATTGCAAGGCTTACGAATTTAAGCGAAGCTTTTAAAAGAGCGGATTGTAATCTGTTTAGATTTAGCGAAGATTATTACTTTATCCTTGGATGCCTATTTAAGTCCATGCAAATTCTAAGTCTAATTATTTTAAGAGATGCCTTATGAATCCTCGAATTGTTTTTACCGGTGGTGGTACTGCAGGGCATGTAACTCCCAATTTAGCCTTAATTGAAGCGCTGCAAAAGGATAGCTGGCAAATTGATTATATTGGTTCAGAAGAGGGTGTTGAAAAGGGGATGGTTGCCCCTTTAAATATTCCCTACCATACGATCAGCACTGGAAAATTACGGCGTTATTTTAGCTGGCAAAATTTTATAGACCCCTTTAAAACTATTTTCGGCATCGGTCAAGCTTATTGTATTTTAAAAAAACAAAAAACGGATTTGGTTTTTTCAAAAGGTGGCTTTGTTGCTCTTCCTGTTGTAATTGCTGCTTGGCTTAATCGCATTCCTGTACTTGCCCATGAATCGGATATGAGTCCAGGACTTGCTAATCGACTTAGTTTTCCCTTTGTCGATAAAATTTGCGTAACCTTTGAGGCAGCTAGGCAACATTTTAAAACGAAGGAAAAAGTTGAAGTCACAGGGACTCCAATTCGACAAGATTTATTTAATGGGGTGAAGGAGAAAGCTCTGGCGCTCTGCGGGTTTAATGCAGAAAAGCCTTGTTTGTTGGTAATGGGGGGGAGCCTGGGCTCCTTGCGGCTTAATAACGCACTCAGAACTGCGCTTCCCTCAATATGTAAAACCTACCAAGTTATTCATTTATGCGGAAAAGGAAAAGTGGATGCGGCCTTTGTCAACTATGCAGGCTATCATCAATTTGAATACGCTAATAAAGAATTAGCCGACCTTTTCGCCGCAGCAGACCTTGTGGTTTCGCGTGCAGGCGCTAATTCCCTTTATGAAATTTTAGCGCTGGCAAAACCGCATATACTCATTCCTCTACCTTGTAACGCTAGCCGGGGTGATCAAATTCAAAATGCCCTTTTTTTCAAAGAGCAAGGTCTAAGTACAGTGATTGATGATGAATTATTAACTACAGAAAATCTGCTAGAAGCAATCAACAATGTGGGTCTCTGCAGAAATGAAATTATAAAAAAAATTAAAGCGCTAAATATAGAATCAGCAACACAAAAAATTATAGGGCTTATTAAGGAACAACTGCATGTTGAATACTCAGAAGCTGTTTGATTTCGTAAAAAATGAGTGGCAGAAAAATATAGTTCCAAATCTATGTGATTACATCAAAATTCCTAATAAATCACCTCATTTTGACCCCGACTGGCAAAAAAATGGCTACATGGAACAGGCTTTATGCTTGATAGCTAATTGGTGCAAAGAACATGCGCCTGTCAATATGAATCTAGAAATCATTCGTCTACCTGGGCGTACTCCTTTGTTATTTATGGAAGTGCCAGGAACAAACGATGAGACAGTTCTGCTATATGGGCATCTTGACAAACAACCTGAGATGACCGGTTGGCATAAAGGCTTGGGTCCCTGGATTCCTGTTATTAAAGCGAATCGTCTTTTTGGTCGTGGCGGCGCTGACGGTTATGCAGCCTATGCTTCAATCACGGCAATACGAGCCCTGCAAGAGCAAGGCTTACCACATGCCCGCTGTGTTTTAATCATTGAGGCTTGCGAAGAAAGCGGCAGTTTTGATCTACCTTTTTATATCGAGGCCCTAAAAGAAAAAATTGCTAAACCTTCCCTGGTAATTTGTCTTGATTCAGGGGCTGGAAATTACGAACAATTGTGGATGACGACCTCTTTGCGCGGTAATGTAGTGGGCGAGCTTTCTGTTGAGCTTATTAATGAAGGCGTGCATTCGGGTAATGCAAGTGGCATTGTGGCTGATGGATTTCGGGTAGCCAGGCAATTAATTAGCCGTATTGAAGACGAGCAAAGTGGTGAGATTAAATTAAAGGAGCTCTACTGTGAAATTCCCCAAGAGCGTTGTGAACAAGCAGAAGCCTGTGCGAAGGTGTTAGGCAAAGAAATTTATACTAGCTTTCCCTTTCATAAAGGAGTAGAGCCAGTTGCCACTAATAAAGGCGAGTTAATTTTAAATCGTACTTGGCGCCCAGCCTTAGCAATCACAGGGGCTGCAGGATTGCCAGCTTTAGCTGATGCTGGAAACGTACTTAGGCCTATGACTTCCCTTAAATTATCGATGCGTATTCCCCCTCTTGTCTCTCCAAAAATAGCTACCGCGGCAATGCAAAAAGCCTTAACTGAAAATCCACCCTACAAGGCAAAAGTTAGTTTTCATGCCGAGGAAGGCGCTCAGGGTTGGGATGCTCCTCCTTTAGCCCCTTGGTTGAAACAGGCAGTTAATAATGCATCAATGACCTTTTATGGAAAACCTGCGGTTTATATGGGTGAGGGCGGAACAATACCTTTTATGGGAATGTTAGGTGAACAATTTCCCCAGGCACAATTCATGATAACTGGTGTTTTGGGGCCTCACTCCAATGCACATGGTCCTAATGAATTTTTAGATCTCAACATGGTTGAGAAATTAACTGCTTGTGTTGCCTTTGTTTTAGCTCAACATTCTGTGAATAGAACGCTCGACGAGCAGCCTCAAATTTGAGATACTCCTTAGGCTTTTTTTCATAGGAAGCTTAAGATAAATTATTGTAGTCCAATCAATCAGGAGTTTTAAAAATGAAAGCAAAGATCTTTGCTTCTGCATTATTATTATTTGCTATTTATCTACCTCTTCATGCGGCAAAATCGCAATCTTATTATCAAACAACTAAAGCAACTTCAGCCTCAACTTCAATGAAAATTAATTTAAATAAAGCAGACCTTAAGTCTCTGTCTAAATCGATAAAAGGAATTGGGCCAAAACGTGCTGAAGCAATTATTAACTACCGTAGAGAACATGGCCGGTTTAATTCGATTAAAGATTTAGCTAAGGTAAGAGGCTTTAGTAGTCATTACGTACAGGTTCATTTGGCGAAATTAAAAGAAGTGTTTACTGTAAACTAAACTTGTTAGGGGTTAATTGGCAGATCGACATCATTGCTGGCCTGTGCCTTTGATTCACGATACAATAGCAACTTTGCGAAAAAATTTACAAAACTACTATTTATAGTTCCGAGGAGCATCGATGTTAGAAGTTAATCAAATCAGATTAAATTTAGATGATTTGGCTGAGCGGATAAACTCGCTTCGGGGGTATCTTTGACTTCGATAGTAAAAGCGAGCGTTTAGAAGAGGTAGTGCGTGAATTAGAATCACCGCAAATTTGGTCTAATCCTGAACATGCCCAAGCTTTAGGGCGTGAGCGAGCACAGTTAGAGGCTGTTGTTACCCAGTTAACCCATTTAAGCCAGTCAGTTGCTGATTTAGATGAATTGTTTGAGTTAGCTCGTGACGAAGAAGATGAGACTGCGATTTCAGATGTAGCTAATGAGTTAGTTCCTATTGAAAAAAAAGTGGCAAATCTTGAATTTAGGCGTATGTTTTCCGGAAAAATGGATGAAGCGAATGCCTATATGGATATCCAATCAGGTTCTGGAGGTACAGAAGCGCAAGACTGGGCTGAAATTTTATTGAGAATGTTCCTGCGTTGGGGAGAACATCATGGGTTTAAAACTGAACTAATTGAGTGCTCGGCAGGTGATGTTGCTGGAATTAAAAGTGCAACCATTCATTTTAGTGGTGAATACGCTTATGGCTGGCTACGCACAGAAACAGGAGTTCATCGTTTAGTCCGTAAATCACCTTTTGATTCGGGGAATCGACGTCATACTTCCTTTGCAGCTGTATTTTTATCACCCGAAATTGAAGATGATATTGAAATTGAAATTAATCCTGCTGATTTACGTATAGATACCTATCGTGCCTCAGGAGCGGGCGGTCAGCATGTTAACCGAACCGATTCTGCGGTGCGTATTACTCACGCACCAAGTGGCATTGTCGTGCAGTGTCAAAATGATCGCTCGCAACATAAAAATAAAGATCAGGCGATGAAACAACTTCGCGCCAAATTATATGAGATGGAAATGCAAAAAAAGCATGACGCTCAAGACGCTTTAGAAGCAACTAAATCCGATATCGGTTGGGGCTCTCAGATTCGTTCTTATGTTTTAGATCAATCACGAATTAAAGATCTCCGGACAGGTGTTGAAACATCAAATACACAAGCTGTTTTGGATGGTGATTTAGATCAATTTATTATTGCCAGTTTAAAAGCTGGAGTAGGGGTTTAAAACGATGATCGATGAGCAAGAATTAGATGAAACTGAAGTTTATCAAATCCGCAAACAAAAATTAGCTGATTTACGCCTGGAAGGTTTTAATTTCCCCAATGAGTTTCGCCGCGAGCATTTAGCTGCTGATTTACTTAAATGCTATGCCAGCGCCGAAAAGGAAGCTTTGGCTGAGCAGAAAATAAAAGTGGCTGTGGCAGGACGTATTGTTTTACGTCGTATTATGGGTAAGGCAAGCTTTTTTCATATTCAGGATGTCTCAGGACGTGTTCAAATTTATATTCGCCAAAATGATTTGCCTGAACTTTATGAACAATTTAAACACTGGGATTTGGGTGATATCGTTGGAGTTAAAGGTGAGCTATTTATCACTAATACAGGTGAGATGACCGTACATACAGAAAAACTGCAATTATTAACCAAATCTTTACGCCCCTTACCGGATAAATTTCACGGCTTAGCGGATCAGGAAATGCGTTATCGCAAACGCTACGTCGATTTGATTGCTAATGAAGAGAGTCGCAAAACCTTTTTATTGCGTTCAAAGCTTATTAAAGCATTTCGCGAATTCATGGACAATAATCAATATTTAGAAGTAGAAACCCCCATGATGCATCCGATCCCTGGCGGTGCTGTTGCGAGACCCTTTGTGACCTATCATAACAGTTTAGATATGGAAATGTTCTTACGTATCGCGCCCGAGCTTTATCTTAAACGCTTGGTAGTTGGCGGTTTTGAACGAGTTTATGAAATTAATCGGAATTTCAGGAATGAAGGGATTTCCACTCGACATAATCCTGAATTTACCATGGTGGAATTTTACCAGGCTTATGCTGATTATCGCGATTTAATGAACTTCACAGAGCATTTGTTACATCATCTTTGTGATGTGGTGTTAGGCACACGTCAGGTTCAATATCAAGATCACCTTATTGATTTTAACCAACCCTTTGCCAAAATGAGCGTTGTTGAATCAATCCTCCATTATAATTCCGATATAAGGGCTGAACAACTTGAAACGATTGAAAGTTGTAGAGCCTTGGTTAAAGAATTAGGGTTCACTTACAAAGAGAGTGAGGGCTTGGGTAAATTACAAATGATTATTTTTGATGAAAAGGTTGAACAACAATTAATCCAACCCACTTTCATTACCGGTTATCCAACTGAAGTTTCTCCTTTGGCAAGACGCAGTGATTCCAATCCAGAAATCACTGATCGCTTTGAATTTTTCATAGCAGGTCGTGAAATTGCTAATGGCTTTTCTGAATTAAATGATGCTCAGGATCAGGCAATCCGTTTTCAAAAACAAGTTGAGGACAAAGAAGCCGGAGACTTGGAAGCGATGCATTTTGATCATGATTATATTGAAGCCCTCGAATACGGGATGCCACCTACCGCCGGTGAGGGAATTGGTATTGATAGATTGGCAATGTTATTTACCAATTCATCCTCAATACGTGATGTAATATTATTCCCGCATCTACGAACGCAGGGATCTTAGAAAACAAGACGTGAAGCGCTGCTGATCAAGGTTTTCTGTAAACGAGTAGCTTGGTTAACGCGCCAGCGTTATCCAGGTTATTGCTTGCCAGTATCCCAGAAGTAAACCAACCCAACAATTCATCAATTTGTTCTTTTGTATTTAATTCGAATTCCTTCTGAATAATTGCAGAAATTATCATTTCGAGAAAATCGTCGTAAACATTTCTTTGTTATCTTAAGAACTATAATAACGCGTCCAGGGCATTCTAAAAAAAAAAAGATACCAGCTTAATAAACAATAAAGAGCTTGAAATAGATCTGGCATAAATAAGAACCCTATGCTTTCGTTATTACAAATATCTTTTGGATTTTGCATCACAGCACAAGTTCCGGAGCGCTAGCCCAGTAAATAAATTTTCGAGCTTTAACCTCAGAAATAGGATTAATTTGAAATAGCCTATTTCAAATAGACCTTATTTACCCTTCCCAAGGATTAATCATTTTAATAGATGAATGAAGAAAATCTTTTGTATTTCGTGTTACAAGTATTAGATTATGAACGTATGCGGTTGCTGCGATAAGTGCATCTATAGCTGGTAAAGTAAATGCTTTATTTTGACTTTGTAATCGTCCCCACATGTCAGCTACTTTTAAATCAATATCTAAAATACGATCTTCAAAATATCGGGGTAACTCAATTTCCAACCAATAGGAAATTTTTTCTTGTCGTTTAGGATCTTGAATTCCCGCGACCCCTTTCCTTATTTCGCCGAGAGCAATAACACTAATATATAGATTGTCATTATCAATGGAATCAACCCATTTCAAAACCAATTGATTAGGCATTTGTTTTACTAGCTCAGAGATAATATTGGTATCAAGTAAATAATTCATAAATCAATATCTCGCATAGGACTTGTATCTCTTTCTGGTTCCACATCTATACCTACCAAAGGGGATTGCCTTAAAAAAGGTATCAGTTTTTGTTTGGGTTGCTTTAGTTTTTCATATTGACGCATCGATAAAACAACTACTGCTGGTTTACCCCTCAAGGTAATTTCCTGAGGAGCCCCGGAAGAGGCTTTTTTTACCAGTTCACTCAAATGAGCTTTAGCGTCTTGTAATTGCCACGTATTCATAACTACCTCCAGACTAGTCTAACTAGTCATATTATAGAATAAAAAAATAAAATAATCACTTAATTTGAATTAGAAGAAATATCAATTCAGATAGATAACGTACCTTCAAGATTTAACAAGGAATGAGCATGAATGACTCCTTTTTCATATTAGCGAGTGAAAATCCCAAAATTCGAAATTTTGGATAGATAAGATTGTTCTGGTCATTTTGACACCAATTCACTTTCTGCGTGACTGTCTTTTTATTATTTAGTGCATGTGAAGGAAGCTCCTGAAAAAACAGAAAGCCGAAAGGGCAGATTTTGATTTATTTGAAGCCAATTGTTCAGCATAAAGCTATGTCTATCTGACTAAAAAAGGTTAATAATTCCTTAATACTAAAACGATATAATTACAGAATTATAAATTTTGATAGAGTATTGGAACAAATATGATAAATCAGGAAATATTAGATGCTATTAAAGAAAAGGATTGCTTTAGATTATTAAACAAATTAATGTGGCATTTAAAGTCACCTTTTGACTTATCTATTATAGATGACAATAGCGGAAAAACTCTGCAGGAATTAATCCAGGAATCTTCAATAAATTTTAGTATACAATATCCCATGGAATACGACTTAGGTGAAATTATTACCCTGAACGTTACTCCAATACAATCTATTTTTACTACTCTGCAAAAAGGTGCAGTCCCCGATCTTAGTTATCTTCGTCTAATTTTGTTATTAGGAGCGAATGTCAATCAATCCATAGATAAAGAAGAAAATACGGTTCTTCACCAATGTGTGAAAAAAAATATTCATCCCTTGGCTCTTAAAGAATTGATAAAGTCAGGTGGAGATATTTATAAAAAAAATAATCAAGGTAAGACACCACTTGATTTAGTAGATCCCCTTATTTCAAAATATCTTTTAGAATTAAATAGCGAAAATATTCTAGAACATAATGCAGCTATTAAAATTCAACGTCAAATCCGATTAATGAAAAAGTTTAAGCCAAATTTAGTAGAATTGAGCCACAATAGTTTACCTGTTTCACCAAATAAACCTTTACGCTCGAACCCTCCTGATACAAAAAAAATGAAGCTGTGGATTGAAAAGCATAACGATAATGATAAAGAGATAGCTGAAAAAGTTGTTAAATCAATACAATATATTACTTTCAATCATTTCTTGTTCGGTTTAAAAATGGCAGTTAGTAAATTTAATTTGTATCTTCATTCTTTACCAGAGGAGAAAAGAAATTATGTTTTATTGGTCGATCATCGCAAAGATAAAAGTGGTCCTTGGGTTACAAAATTAGCCCAACAATTTTTAGCATTTTCACCCAGTATCATTATTAATACGGAAGAGGTAGAAAAATTCAATCCTTCAATTGATATAAGTCATATTGTTTTTTTTGATGACGCTAGTTATTCGGGTAATCTGCTCTATAAAACACTAGATAATTACTATTCTACGTTCTTAGCTAATAACACAGAATGTATGAATCTCCAATTTCATCTAATCGTTCCTTTTACCACTGAACGTGCGCGTGAACGCTTTAAAGAATTTCCTACTCTTTTATACTCGCAGGAAGTTATTCCAAGTTTTAAGGTCAAAGGCACCTTTTTTAAAGGTGAAACAGCTACGTATTTTGATCATAAAATTCCCGTTGATTTATCTACTATTGAATGCATTGAAAATGGTAAATTAATTACAGGACTGGACAGTGGTATTTCTTTTGTTGAGCCTATAACTGCACCATATAAATTGTAACATTTTTAAATACAACTTAAGGCTAAAACGCTAAGTTTTTGAAAATTTTATTAGCTTCTAAGATGTACAAAATTTACCCTTCATGTATAATTCAATTAAAATTGCTAAATAAATACACGATTTATCTTAAAATTATTAAAGATGGTCTACAATTATAAAAACTGCGTCAAAATGAAATGTGAGAGCTAAATGCCTTATCCTAGTATTTTTTATCATAAATTAAAAAACACGGTGCAATACGTTTTTAAAACTCAGGTACAGTTTCACGTTGGCAAATTCATACGTAGTCAACCTTATTGGAAAAAGCTTAATCTTGCAGCTGAAGAAAAAAAGAAATCGTTGATCTTGGCGGATTGGACTGCCTCTGGCTGGTCTGAGGATCGAATAAATGAGCATACTCGAGTAATAAGCAAATTATTAGAGGATGGATTTACTCTCTTTATTTGGCAAAATGGTCAAGTTAAACCTTTAACTAAATCGAATCTATCAATTCTTGAGCAGTTGAATATTCGTAAAGACATGACTCCTGCTACTCAGGAGGAAATTACTGCAATCTCTATGAAACAACTTAAGCTAACAAAAGATGAGGTGCAGATTCTAGATGATTATTGGCTCCAGGCTATAATTGATCAAAAATTTGATCAGCCCCGACAATTGAAAATAAGTGACTTATCATCAAGTGAACATGAGGAAGAGATTCTTTTTTCTTTCTTGAATAAGCTAAAGCCAAATCTTAAAACTATACAATTAGATGAATTTTCTGAAAAAAGCTGTGAATTTTTAAAAAAAGTTAAGAATAGTATGCCTGAGATCCCAATTGTTAAAAATTATAATTCTTTGAAAATAAAGGGTACATATGTTTCACAGTTATTTATAGGTAAGGAGATAACTCTTGCGCCTAATGAAGATATGACTTTAGTTAATGCCATCACAATCGAATTACCACAGATATCTGAAATTGAAAGATTTACCCTTGAGAATCAGTATAGATCTGAAGGACGCCTCGCCGGTGAAGTCTTGCATGATTTATTGGCCAAGACAGAAAAAATTAAATCGCTTAACTTGAATAATTGTCATATATCTGGTGAGGTTTCCAAAGAGTTAAATTTAAATTTATTGGAATATTTGAATTTAAGGTCGGCAACTATTTCAGGTCAAAGCTTGCAGTATATATTGGCTAAGGCGCATAGCCTTATTAAATTAGATTTAAGCTTCTGTAAGATGCCTAAAGGTAATTTGCTCGCGGGTTTGAATTTAAAATTCTTGGAGATTTTAGAGTTAGATAGCACAGCTCTCTCTGAAGAAAGTATGATACAGCTATTGACTAATACACCTAATCTTAAATTCCTCCAGCTCGCAGAGCAGAAAATATCAGACAATATGATAACCAGAGACTTGGATTTTGAGTCTTTAGAATATTTAAATCTCAATGGAGTGACCATTTCCGCACAAAGCTTTCAACATTTATTGCATAATGCCAAAAAACTTAAAAAATTAGATTTACAGCACTGCACTATAGTAGGTGAGCTTACTGAAACACTTGATTTAATCTCACTGGAAACTTTGGATTTATCTCTTTCTACAATATCTTCGCAATCATTAAAGCGTATATTGGATAAAGCTTTGAATTTAAAATCGCTAAAAGGTGCACTAACTCATATTCCTAAAGAATTAAATTTAAAGTCCCTGGAGTCTTTGAACTTATATACAGGTGCCTCACAACCAGAATTAAAGCAGCTAGTCACCCAAGCGCCTAGTCTGAACAAATTAACAATCTCGCTAGATCGATTCAAAGTACCTGATGATAAATCTAATGATTTAAATTTAAGTTCATTGGAAGTATTAAATCTGCATGGGTTAAAGGTCTCAACTCAAATCTTGCAATATTGGTTGTCTAACACAGGAAATATTAAACATTTGTCCTTAGGATTTAAAGAAATAGTAGGCGAGGATCTTGCAGATCTAAATTTAAAATCTCTTGAAACTTTAATTTTACATTGGAATACCACCATCTCTGCAGAAAGTTTACAGAGCTTATTGCTCCAAACCGTTCGCCTAAAATCGTTACGCTTGCCACGCAATATAATATTGGGTGATTTTAATAAAAACTTAAATTTAACAGACTTGGAAATATTGAGCTTAAGTGAAACTAATATCACAAGGACAAGCTTAGAGTGTTTACTAATTAAGGCTAGTAAACTTAAATTGCTCAATTTAGAAGGTTGCCTATTAGACTCAAACTTTACCACTCCGTTGAATCTAAAATCATTGGAAACCTTGAATTTACATTCTGCAATTATCACAGTAGAGAATTTGCAGCGAATATTAGCGAACGCAGAGCAGCTTAAATCACTAGATTTACAAAATTGCGAAATATTGGGTGAAATTGCAGACAAGGTAAATTTGAAATCATTAGAGAGTTTAAAACTTCCTTCTAATACATCTATTCGGGCATCAAATTTTCAGCTTCTCTTGGCTAATGCAGAAAGCCTTAAATCGCTTGATCTAAGGTCCCTCATGATATCAGGTGATATGACCGAAGACTTAAATTTAAAATCACTAGAAACCTTGAATTTACGTAATACAACAATCACTGCTAAAAGCCTTCAGCATCTATTAGCCAATGCCCAAAACCTTAAATCAATCGATCTGCGAGAATGTACTATAGTAGGCGATTTAAACCTAACAGAGAATTTAAATTTAAAGTCACTCGAGAGTTTAAAGTTAAAAAATAAGATGACCCTTTCGGCGCAAAGTTTCGAGCATTTTTTAGCTAAGGCAAAAAATCTCAAATCACTTGATTTGGGAAAATGCACAATAGTGGGTGATATAGCAAGTAATCTCAATTTAAAGTTCTTGGAAACTTTAAAATTTCATAAAAAAGCTGCACTATCGGATCTAAGCTTGTATAGGATCCTGTATAAAGCCAAAAGCCTAAAATATCTTGATTTGAGTTCCCGCACATTGCTTACTCCAATAACTGATAAAGTAAACTTAGAGTCATTGCAGGATTTGAGTTTGCAAGATACCACTATATCAGCAAATAATTTGCATTACCTGTTAGCCAATGCAAAAAATCTCAAATCAATAAATTTTCAGCGATGTAAAATATCAGGTGCTGATCCGACTGAACTGCTCAAGTTAAAATCATTGAAAGTTTTGAATTTATGGGATGTAACTTTAACGAGAATAGTTTTGCAGCAATTATTAGCCGAGGGAGAAAACCTTAAATGTCTTTATCTTCATAGCTGCATTCTATTTGGTCCGTTCACTAATGAATTAAAATTGACCTCATTAGAAATCTTAAATCTATCAAGTGCTACTATATTAGCAGAAGACGTAACTCATTTATTATCCAAATCAGACAATCTAAAAGACCTTGATCTTGGTTCTACTAAAATAACAACAAAGATGACTAATCACCTAAATTTAAAATCTTTGGAGAAATTGACCCTAAGTACAGGTTCCGTATTAGTCAACAATTTGCAGCCTTTATTGGCTAAAACAGTTCTGCTTAAAGAGTTGCATTTTTATTCTTATAAAATAGTAGGCGATATGTCTGAAAATCCAAGTCTAAAGATGCTGGAGACTCTAACAATAACTAAGAACGGGTCGACTATCACCGCACAAAGCTTGCAAGGTCTATTGTCACATACAGAAAAACTAAAAAAAATAAGTTTGGAACGTTGTACTGTAAGTGGTGATTTTACCACAAACTTAAATTTAAGCGCCTTGGAAACCCTGGATTTATCTGAGGCTACCATCAATACTAATCATCTGATCTTATTACTTCTTTCTGCACCCAGGCTTAAAGGTAGAAATGTAATACTGTATGGCTGCAGAAATGTTGATTTTGCTAATGCTACATTAAGAAAAATTTTAAATGAAAAAGGAATCAAAATTCCTGAAAGTCCTTCATCGTTCACCTCAACTTTAAATACTGATAGGCAATATCCCTCTGATAACGAAGGAGAAATAAGACCTAAAACAAGGCAATTTTCAAGAACTGCTAATCTTGATCCTGAAAAAAATAGTCCATTCAGCGGTGATTTTCTTTCTGATTTATTGTCTAAAGGAAGTCTGCCATTCAATGAATCCATAATTCAAAACTTGTTAGCTCAGCAACGAATAAACAATTCCAACAGAGTGGGCGAATCGGATTCAAATAATGACCAAAGTCAAAACCTAACCCATTCAGAAACGTTAACTAAAAAAAATCATCTACAAAATAGCCTTGCACCTCAGCAACGAAGAGCGGATTCAAGTCTGCAGATTGATGCCGATACAGCGAACGATAAACAAGAATTTCAGCTTAATCAAATCTTCTGCGGCCGAGATGAAAATCCCCATCCCAGTGAATATCGTTTGTCGGTTTATCACCGATTGACTCTCAGTGATGCTCTTGTATCCATCGACAAAGCATTTAATGTAGATAATCGTTTAGATGACAATGAACTTGAGTACGTTTTAGAAGAGAGCAATATTCCCAAAAGCGAGCTTGATCTTTTGGACAAATTTATCAATGAAAAATCATCCCGGGAAAATTTATATTATGGAAAACTCGATCTGATTTTAGATAATAGATGGCAAGCTTTACCCTCACTATCTTCCGCTGAAAAAATACTTGAATATCATCTCGATAAATCGAATGTCTCCTGTGAAATTAAGTATTCATTAAAGGATAATCTCTATTACATCCGATCTAAAGATAAAGGTCGTTATACGGTGACACTGGATTTCCTGTTAGAAAAATTCCGACTAGAAAAAATAGATTTGCCTGAAACGTTGTACAATTTGATTCAGCATTATAGCCAGTTTGGTGAGGGAGCACATTCATTCAAGGGGCCGGGAAATGGCCAACAATACCTTGATGCTATCAACAAAGAAAAAACAGGCGCCTGCCGACACCGCTCCTTTGCCTTAATGGATGCCATTCAGAATCACAAACAGGATTGGGGTCTTCCGGATACAATTGCCTGTCGTTTTAACACAAATGATTGCCACGCGTTTGTAGAAATACAATTATCCGCTGACAGACCCTGGATAGCCTATAATCTGGGTGGATATGCGGCGGATCTGACTCTTGATAAAAGCAACATGCCGAATCAATTATCTAATAATTCAACCAAAATTGTTGCGGAATTTGCAACCCCTATCCTATTAGATGAAAAATCAAAGGTAGAGGAAGAATCAAAGGCTCAGCCCATTAAAGCTCCTGCAAATGTCATCCCATTACTAAAACTAACCGATGATTACGATCATTTATTTGAAACCTGGCAGAAAGAGAAGACGCGATTTGATTCTACCGATGCCTTCTGCCAGCGGCTTGCTAGCGGGATAAAGCAAAAACAATTAATAGAATTATCATCGTCTGCTCATGTCCAGGCAATGAGTCTGACCTTGGAAAGCTATTGCCACCGAATTCATCGTCCGGTTTTTTATGTTCACTCGCCTGATGACCTTGTTTGCTCAGCCCCTTATATTGAAAAGACTGGTTTAAGAGGTGAATTAAAAAATGGTCCGGGTGGGGTGTTATATGATTTTTTAACGACTAACCAGGATAAGGCTAACCCACCTCTATTAATTATCAATTACGACCGTTTTGATGCGGATGATATCGTGCGCCTCAATAGTTTGCTGGATAGTAAACCTAAGGCAGATGGAACCTCGCTTCCTGCCTGCGCAGTAGTAGTAGGACTTATCAACCCAGCGAAGCCAGATTGTTATCAGGGCGAGGATTTCTATTCGCGATTTGGTCTAGGGAATATTGAGATTTGTCCTTTTGCAATAGATCAATTAAAGACTAACAAAGGGATGGAAGAGAAAACTGACTTTGAGGAGAAAGTTTATCCAATTAATTTATGTCATGCACCGGATTGGGAAGAGCGCTTACTCGGACGCTGGATTATTAAAAAAGACCATCTTTATTTTGAGGAAGGTATGCTGGCAGAGGCTCTAAAATCAGGCCTTCCCATTGAAATTCAAAATGGCTTATGGACTGATGACTCATTTTGCCATTTATGGGATCGTGCCCATGCCCTTGGCTATTTTGAGTCAGGTAGACTTGATATTTCAAAATCCAGGTTTATTAAAAGTGAAGGGTATGACTGGGAAAACTTAAAAAAAAATGTATTGTTCGATAGCAACCTTAAAGCCGGGGCCGAAATATTAAACCCAACCCGGTTTGGTGAGTTTTTCCATCGCTATCAATGTGATAATAGCTTAAAACAGCTGGATACTATCAATGGAGTTATTGCTGAAAATCACGACATAACTCTCGATGTTAACCTCAGCCGTACATTAAGCGAAGACGAATGGGGCGCGCTCTTAATAGAATGCCAGAAACATCAGGTAATTTTAAATTGCCATTGTGCGTCGTCCGTTAGCCTGCCAAAAATGTTTGACAAGCTTCCCCAGGTTTCGCAGGTCCCTACCGATTCACCCATTGTCATTCAAAGTACGGATGTTGATGTCACCGTCCGACAGTTGACAAGTAATGAATTGTGGACGGTGCTCGACGTATCTGAGCTAAGTTACAATGACCTGTGGACTAATATCAATGGAAAAATGATAAAGGATGCAGAAAAACCATTTTTTGAATTTACTCAATCTGATCGTGTGTTAAAACAGGCTCTCGACAATCAAGAAAATGTGATTTTAAAAGGCAATTTTTCTCAAGAACTAGCTGATGGACTGGCATCTTTAATATTAGAACGGCAGCAAGGGAGGGAGAAAGGGATCTTAAAAATAATTACTGATGATGCCAAAAGTTTTAATTATGCGGCTATCACTCATCATAAAGTAAGTGTTAAGGAAAAATTCGACCTTCTTAAGAAAAGGTTTCCCGTTACAAAAATAAATGAACTAGAGACCTTGGAAACTGAACTCTTCTGTAAATCTGTCGCAAGACTTATTAGCCCCCACTCGCATCCCTGGCAGGGCATGTATGGCTTGTCAGGCGGTATTCAGCTACAAGAGTTTGATGAAGAAAATAGCAAAGCTAAGTCAGATGCTTTTATTAAACAACGCCAGGACTCGGTGAATGAGGTTCTCAAAGATTCACCCTATGTTTTTCTGACAGGACTTACAGGTGTGGGTAAATCCACCTTTGTTGAAAAATATATAGCCTCAGAAACTACTCAGTTATATTTGGGTGAAACAAAAGATTATAACCATATCTACCTTAGCACAGAGGAGCCTCAACTCCCCCTGCCAAGTGATGTGCTCTATTTACAAAAAATTAATGTTAACGATATAAAAGCCTGGACTATTGAAAACGGAACCACTGTGGTTAATTTTCTTCACGATGAGGAAAAAGAAAAACTTAAAAAAATAGAGGAATTTTTATTCCCTGGCGAGAATGAGAAACCTATTGAGATTTCTCGACAACTGCAGGAACCGCTGTTTGAAAAAATCTTGTCAGCCAGCGGCAAAAATAAATCGAAAATGCAGGCGTGGGCGGAAGACCAGTCTGATAAGCTAAAAATCTTATTTATCGATGAAGCTAATCTCACCCCCAGGCAGTGGAGTGAATTTGAAGGATTATTCGATGACGCCCCCAGTATTTTGCTCGATAAAAAATTTCCACTTACAGAAAATCATAAGGTGATCTTTGCGGGAAATCCCCTCAATTATGGGGACGAACGCAATATGGCAGCACTTTTTGAGCGTCATGGTAATGCCTTGATTTTTCACGCAATGCCACAAGAATTTATTTTTGAAGTTATTTTAAAACCGGTATTTGCCAACACTAAAATTGAAAACCAGTCACTCACTATTGCCCGTGAAATTTTAAAAATCTACCGATTCCTATGTGAATGCTCCACTGATGAAGTTCTGATTTCACCGCGTGAATTACAAATGATGGCTTTGCTAGTCATATCACATATGGATAAAAATCCACAAGATGATGTCCTAATGGTGGCTCGGCATCATGCCTATTTGCTCGCAAAAAACTTAGTGCCAAAAGATAATCTTTCTGAATTTAATAGACAATTTTCTGATCCAATACCTCATGCAGCCATTGAAAAACAGCCGATTGACTTTGTGCTTACACCAACCCGTGAACCTCTCTATCAATATTTAAATGATTTACTTGCATTGCGCGAATACCGTAATCGCAATCAAAATATTGAGAATGACAATGAACGCAACGCAAAATTATATGGGGGCCTCGGTGGTATTGTTATCGAAGGTGAGCCTGGCATTGGCAAAAGTGAGCTGGTTATTGCTCAATTGCTAGCAAATGAGTATCAGGAAGTGACTCTTGCAACGAATGATATGCCAATAAATTCTTTTTACCGCATGCCAGTTAGCATGGAAAAAGAGGAAAAGGAGCGTCTACTTTTAAAAGCATTCCATTCGGGCTCCGTGGTGGTTGTCGATGAAATTAACAGCGCGCCTATGATGGAGAGTTTACTGAATAATTTGCTAATGGGAAAAACACCTAATGGTGAGCGTCCTAAAAATCCAGGGTTTATGGTCATTGGCACACAAAATCCAGTCACTATGGCAGGACGTCGCAAGCCAAGCAATGCCTTGATGAGAAGAATGATGCCGGTAGAATTACCACTCTATCCAGCAAAGGAATTAAAAACTATTTTGATCAAACGTGGTATTGAACGCAAACGCGGTAAAGCGATGATAAATGCTTATCAAAGAAAACGCGCACAGGCAAAACGTGAACAGCTATCACCTGCACCAACCGTTAGGACACTGATCAATGTTGCAGACGATAGAATTAAGGCGATTGGAAAAATTACTGAGATAAAGAAATCAGAAAAAAGGCATAAGAAAGAACCTGTAAATAATTCTGTCATTCCGTCTAGAAAAAGCACTACCCTGAGCCCTAAAGAATCCATTTCCCACAGCAAAGCTAGCTCCAATCCAGTTTCTGTGGGGGGTGCAGATAAATTAAGAAACAAAGAGCAACTAACCATTACAAATAAAAATATTCTTAGCGCAGATATCTCTAATGCTTCTTTATTGACGGTGTCTATGTTTAAAAATGCGCTTAATGGTTATATTTCGGATAGGCGTAAGCAAGAAGTAAGAGATAAATCAACCTATCATACTTTCTTTGGCTGGGTCTCCGGCATGTCTTCAACACTTAAAATTAGCGCTGCTGAAAATATAATAGATGCTTTAAATAATCCTAAAAAATTGATTGAGTTTGATCATGACGAATTGGTAGCTTTAAAAAATGGCAATTTGGGTGTGGTCATGAAAAAATTTGAAAGTCTATTACCTGAACAATATAAAGAATCAGTAAAAAATGATAGTTATAACTTGAGTAGGCGCACTTGGTAATATTAGTTAGTTTTATCACAAAAATGATTTAAGGAAGTGAACTATTAGTTCTCGAAAAGGTTTTTTTTTCCTGAGCTTAGCTAAGTTCCAATTTAATCGACTTTAAAAAAATTTTGATGAGTGCTTAAATAAAGTGGTTAGGAAATAATTTTATTAACTAAAATTTCCTTGGCCAACTTATCTGAGGCAATCGGGGCCATATGTGCATAATCAAAGGTAGTAATCCCCCGCTTTTTATCGTTGCCAATATAAGTTAAGCACCCTTGCTCATTGCAAAAGAAATTAACTAAATTGACGAATAAAATATCTTTAGTTTCTTTAAATTTGCTTACCAGCTCATTATTTTCTTTAATAATGGCCTGATTGACTCCAAAAAAAGTTCGTCTAGGTGTATTTCTCCAAAAAGAATTCGCAATAATCTTATTAAGAAAATTATCCCATTGGGGAATTGGACCCATAAAGATAATTTTCTTTACACCCAAATCTTTAAGTTTAGTGGCAATAAGATTCATTTGTTCTATGGAGTGTCTAGCAACTTGAGCGACGATTACTACCTCAGGTTTTGCGGTTTTAATGGTTTCTAAAGTTAGCCAATTAGACTGGTAACAAAAATTAGTCGTGGAAGGTGCGTCAACGTCAGGAATTGGGTTACAACCAGAACCCACGCCTAGTAAAATTTGCCAGTCCTTCGGCAAATTCTTCTTCAAGCCGTAATACAAATGCTGCGCATGGGAATCTCCCCAGAGTAATACTGAATGAGAATAGGCTGGATTCCTAGTGTAGCAACTTTTAGAGATTGCGGGGCGGGGAACCAATGTAGATTGTCCCATTTTGTATTTGTCAATATCATAGAAATCGCAATCCATACGAAATTTTTTATAGATGTTTTCTCGAGTATAATATGCCCACTTGGGTAAGGAATTATCAAAGTATTTAGTGTATTCTGTCCTTTGATCACTTCTTTGAAAAATGTTCGATTGATAATTGATTTCACCTACAACTAAAATTAATGCCATCGCGCTAATTAATGGCGCAACGACTCTTTTTGAGACTTTTCTTGATCTAATCGGCTTTTCTATAAATTTATAAGTAAGCCATGCAAACAGGATTGCGACAAGAATAACTTCGCCTTTCATAAGGTTTGAAGCATTAGCCTTAAAAATATGCAGAAATGACAATAAAGGCCAGTGCCAAAGATAAAGTGGATAGCTAATTAAGCCAAGCCCAACCATTAGTTTATTAGATAATAGCTTGTTATTCGTCCAGGAAGTGGGACCTGCAGAGAGAATTAGAAGGGCGCCTAGAGTGGGTAGCAAGGCCCACCAGCCGGGAAAAGTGCTTTCTTTATTTAGCAGTAGCAAGCCTATAATAATTAATGCAAAGCCTAGGCAGGATTGTATGGTTTTATGTTTTTCGATTAGATGAGGGCGAGCTAATAAAACATAGGCTAAAACACTTCCTGTCATCAATTCCCAAAACCTTGAGAAGGGAAGATAAAATGCCGCCATTGGACGTCCGCTTTTTATTAGATAGATATTTGCAGCGAAGGAAAATACTGCAATCCAAGCAGTTATCCGCAGAAAACTCCTCTGACCTTTTGAAACGAAGATAAGCAGAAGCGGCCAAAAAATATAAAATTGCTCTTCAACAGCCAGACTCCAAAAATGGAGCAGGGGCTTCGTCTCGGCAAGAGTGTCAAAATAACCAGTTTCTCGCAATAGGTTAAAGTTCTGAAAGAAACCGGCGCTAGCAACAGTATGTTTTCCTAGCTGGGTGTATTCTTCTGGAAACAGCATAAACCAACCGAATACTAGGCTGGTAGCTAACACCAGAGTTAATGCGGGAAATAATCGCTTAATCCGTCTTTTATAAAAGTCGCCCAGGCTAAAGCAATCACGCTCGAGATTCGAAAAAATAATCGTCGAAATTAGGAATCCTGAGATAACAAAAAAAATATCTACACCAATAAAGCCGCCAGGCATTATTTTAGGAAAGGCATGAAAGATTACGACAATAAGAATTGCGATAGCCCGCAAACCATCCACGTCAGGACGGTACTTTAACGCTTTTAAATGAGAATGTTCTTGTGGCATCAAAAGCTCAGTTGGAAAATTTCTAAAGTTGAGATAGTCTTTTAAATCAATTTATTACCCTAAAATTGATTGAGGCATTGTAACAAGAGACTTTTATTTTGGCCATAAAAACTGCTAGCAGAACCTCTTATTTATTAGCAGAATTGTTTTCAGCTTACCAAAATAGTCCTGAAGTTTTAAAGGTTAACTCCGTATTTTTACCGATGTATCTTTATTAATCATATATATATTATAATTCATCAGTTCATAATTTTATTGAAGGAAACAAATGAGAAAACATTGCATGTTTAAAGATACGAATCGTTTTAGCTTTTTGGATGGTTTAAAAATTGAAATCCTGGCCGAAGACAAAATGAAAATTCATTCTAAGGATAAAATTTTTAACTTTTCTGATGACAATAAAATGTCGTTCGACAGTGGAACAGGCGAAGTAGTGATTGAATATAGCGGCCTTGCAACGGATGGCGAAAGTGCTCAAAGTTATGCCAAGGCTAGTTTTGCGCCTCTAGGGAAATCTGCAAAGCATGTCCATAATTTCTTGACAGAGGACTACTATATTTTTAGTGGCAAGGGTCTTGTTATTATTGATGAGAAGATTCACGAAGTTTCAGCTGGGAACCATATCCATATAGCTCCAGGACAAGTACATCAGGTTATCAATAATTCAGAAAATCTACCCTTGAAATTAATAGTGCGTTGTATACCGGCCTGGGAAGCGAGCGATTTTAATCTGGTCTCTGAAGACCTTCCAACAACGTCTTTTGACATGAAATAAGCCTAGATAATATAGGTATCTAAAATGCCTGATTCTAAAATGATAGGTATAATTTGAGTTTGCTTATGGCAGTTGAGTTTATTACGTATATTTTCTAAATGACACTGCACTGTTTTTTTTGTATTTCCTTCTATAGCGGCTGTTTCCTCAGCCGTCTTCCCTTTTAGCAACCAATAAATACAGCTAACCTCTTTCCGTGTTAAATAAGCATTATTATATTTTTCACCGAGATAATAGCGAGATATTTCTGTGTTAGTTAAAAATTCATCAATTGCAGCAGATTTTAGATTTACGTTATTTACTGTTAATTCTAGCTTGGGTTTATGCGGAACTATTAAACGTTCATTATTCGCTGTTTTCAATAAGGCAGAGGCTTGTTCTTTAAAATAGAACATAAAACGCCGGAATAACTGTTTATCGACTTGATTGATAGTGGCAAAAGGGGAGTCGAAGGTGAATATCTCATGGTATTGAGGGCTTGTACTTACAAAGGTGAGGCCATGGTATAAGTTTAACAGCTTATTAATTTCTTTCTCTAAAGGTGTAATTTGATTATTACAGACTTCCGTTCGCAGCGCGTCCCAAATATGCCAGCCATTAGTCAAATGTTGTGGAAACTCCCCATCAAACCACATTTGCTTATAATGCCCTTCACCATACATAAACCGAACACAGTCTGGATTGTCAGTCAGTAAGATACGTGAGCCATCTTGATACAATTTTAAATAACGAAAATGCTGAGTCCCAAAAGCTTGGTTTAAAGGACGAGTAATTTTACTGATCTGATGAGTGCTCTTAATACATAAATGCTGGTCTAAATTTACAAACTCACTCATGCTGATTATTTCCTGTGGCTATAATGCTTGGTAACAATCATAATTAATTCCCCAACCCAAAGGGTTGGGGGTTACTGCGATGTCACTTCGGTTGACTGCGATTCAACTTCGGTTTTACAACTATGTTCTTTAATTAGTTTTCATCATCCCAGTTAAGAGTTCCACCAGCCTGATATTCAATGACACGTGTTTCGAAGAAATTTTTCTCTTTTTTCAAGTCCATCATTTCACTCATCCACGGGAAAGGATTCTCAGCGCCTGGATACTGTTCAGCTAAACCAATCTGGCTAAGACGACGATTGGCAATGTAATGGATGTACTCTTCAAACATCTCCGCATTCATTCCTAAAATACCATGGGGCATCGTGTCTTTTGCATATTGGTATTCCAGCGCTACACCATCTTTAATTAATTCGATGATTTCTTCTTTAAAAGCTGGGGTCCATAGATGTGGATTTTCAATTTTAATTTGATTAATTACATCAATACCAAAATTCATGTGCATGGATTCATCGCGTAAAATATACTGAAATTGCTCAGAAGTTCCAACCATTTTATTGCGTCTACCCATAGAAAGAATTTGGGTGAACCCTACATAAAAGAAAATACCTTCAAAAACCACATAAAAGGCAATTAAATCACGCAATAAACGTTGATCATTTTCAGGCGTGCCTGTGTGGAAAGTGGGATCAGCTAAGCTTTGGGTAAAAGGTAAGGCCCAAGAGGCTTTGGCAGCTACAGAGGGAATTTCGCGATACATATTAAAGACCGCTGTTTCGTCAAGCCCTAGACTCTCAATAATATATTGATAAGCATGGGTGTGTAAGGCTTCCTCAAAGGCCTGTCTCAATAAATATTGACGACATTCAGGATTAGTTATATGGCGATAAACAGCTAATACTAAGTTATTGGCAACTAAGGAGTCTGCTGTGGAGAAAAAGCCTAAGTTACGTAAAATAATTACGCGCTCATCTTCGGTTAAACCATTGGGATCTTTCCACAAAGCCACATCGGCGCTCATATTAATTTCATTAGGCATCCAATGATTGGCGCAAGCGGTTAAATATTTATCCCAAGCCCAAGTATATTTAAAGGGAACTAATTGATTTAAATCAGCACGGCAGTTGATGATTTTCTTATCATCAACTTGAATTCGGTCTGCACCCAATTCTGGCGATTCAAGTCCTAAAGGATTTAGAAAATTCACGCTGTTATTTTGTTCTATTTCAATTGCTGGCATACAATTCTCCTCAATTTATTTACTGGCAAGCTTCACAATCAGGGTCAAGAATAGAGCAAACCTGGGGCTCATTTTCTACCTTAACTGCATTAAGAACTCCATCAGTTACTGTGGATTTCTCCGCGTTGCTAGCGCCCAGACTACGTAGATAATAGGTGGTTTTCAAACCACGTAACCAAGCATTTTTGTACAAAGTATCTAAATTTTTACCCGATGGCTTAGCCATGTAAATATTTAATGATTGGGCCTGATCTATCCATTTCTGACGGCGAGATGCGGCTTCCACTAACCACATCGGCTCAATTTCAAAAGCCGTGGCGTAGCGAGATTTCAATTCAGCAGGAATCCGGCTGATGGGCTGCACCGAGCCATTAAAATATTTTAAATCATTGACCATGACTTCATCCCAAAGCTTAAGTGCTTTTAAATCAGCAACCAAGTAAGGATTAATCACCGTAAACTCACCTGACAAATTCGATTTTACATAAAGATTTTGGTAGGTGGGCTCAATGGATTGAGATACTCCACAGATATTAGAAATGGTTGCTGTTGGGGCTATAGCCATAACGTTTGAGTTACGGATTCCCTGAGTACGAACCTTAACTCGCAGTCTCTCCCAATCAAGGCGTTGTGAGCGATCTTGTTCGAGGTATTGATTACGGGTCTGCTGTAATAAATTAATAGAATCAATAGGCAGAATTCCTTTTGACCAGAGAGATCCTTCATAAGTAGAATAACTGCCTCGTTCTTTAGCTAAATCACAAGAAGCTTCGATTGCATAATAGCTAATTAATTCCATGGATTCATCAGCAAATTCAATTGCTTCTTTCGAAGTATAATCAATCTTCAAAGCATAAAGTGCATCTTGAAATCCCATCAAACCTAAGCCTACTGGACGATGTTGTAAATTTGAATTACGCGCTTGCGGTACGGAGTAATAGTTAATGTCAATTACGTTATCCAGCATACGCACGGCAGTATTGATTGTTTGCTTTAATTTTTGACGATCCAGTTTACCATTATTAATGTGGGCTGGAAGATTAATACTCCCTAAATTACAGACTGCAATTTCATCTTGTGAAGTATTGAGCGTTATCTCAGTACAAAGATTGGAACTATGAATTACTCCCGCATGTTGCTGTGGTGAACGAAGGTTGCAGGGGTCTTTAAAGGTAAGCCATGGATGACCTGTTTCAAACAACATGGATAGCATTCGACGCCATAGTTTAAGAGCCGGTAAAGTTTTAACATTTCTAAGATGACCACGACGTGCTTTATCTTCATATTCAATATACTTGGTTTCAAAGGCTTTACCGTAGAGGTCATGTAGTTCCGGCACTTCATCAGGCGAAAAAAGTGTCCACTCACCTTCTTCATACATGCGCTTCATGAATAAATCGGGAATCCAGAGCGCAGTATTCATATCATGCGTACGTCGTCTGTCATCACCGGTATTTTTACGTAAGTCAAGGAACTCTTCAACGTCACGATGCCAGCACTCAAGATAAGCACAAACTGCACCTTTACGTTTGCCTCCCTGATTAACCGCTACCGCTGTTGCATCAGCAACATTGAGGAAAGGTACAACGCCCTGAGATTTACCATTGGTTCCTATAATATGTGAACCCATTGCGCGCACAGGAGTCCAATCATTACCTAAGCCGCCTGCAAATTTTGACAACAGAGCATTATCTTTTATAGCAGAGTAAATTCCATCAAGATTATCAGGGATTGTTGTTAAATAGCAGCTTGATAATTGTGGTCTAACTGAGCCTGCATTAAAAAGCGTTGGCGTAGAGGACATATAATCAAAAGAAGAAAGAAGTGTGTAAAATTCAATGGTTTTCTTATTACGGTCCTTTTCCCGAATAGCAAGACCCATTGCCACACGCATAAAGAACGCTTGAGGTAATTCATAGCGCAAGCCATTTTCATGAATAAAATAGCGATCATAAAGGGTTTGTAAACTTAAATAAGTGAACTGCATGTCCCGCTCAGGCAATAACGCTTTGCCAAGTTTTTCCAAATCAAATTTACTCAGCTCGTGGTCTAAGATGCCTTGGCTAATTCCTTGAGCGATGTAGGATTTAAAGTAAGCAGGATAAAGTGCGGTCATTTCGTCAAAAGTGGCTTCGGTTTGTATTTGCAATTTATTTAATGCTTCAGAGCGTAAACTATCTAATAATAAACGTGCAGAAACATAAGTATAATTGGGTTCTTTTTCGACGAGTGCACGGGCAGACATTATTAATGCTTTATGAACATCTTCCAATTTTGCCTGATTAAAGAGATTACGCATGGCATCTTTTATAACAGGCTCTTCTTTTACATCGTCTAAGTCACGACAGGCTTCAGCCACTATGGTATGAACGCGAGCCATGTCCAAGGGAACCAGTTTGCCATTTGGCATAGTGATTAACAGTGTTTTTGGATCACTATTTTGCTGGCTTGGATTAACTTCACGGGCTTTGCGATGCTCTTCACGATAAAGAACATAAGCACGTGCTACTTTATATTCACCATTACGCATCAAAGCCAATTCGACTTGATCTTGAATATCTTCGATGTGCATTGTGCCGCCACTCGGAAGACGACGATTGAAAGCTTGAGTAATTTGTCGAGTTATTTCATCCACTTGCTGATGAATGCGGTTTGAAGCAGCGGCATTTTTACCTTCTTCAGCAATAAATGCTTTAGTTATCGCCACTTTAATTTTGCTTTCATCGAAGGCAACAACTTTGCCATTACGTTTAATGGTTTTCAATGAACCAGGGGCATTAGCGGTCAATTCCAGTTGACTTGTTTGCGGTACATCTTTTACCGGTTCTAGAATCTCAGACATGTTTTCTCCACTGAATGTTATTTGTTACCCACCTAATTGCATTCCTTGAAATAGGTGGTCCAGAAAATACTGGACGATTCATATCTTAAAGTATAGTTACCCAAAGACACAATATGTTGTAGTAAAAATAAATTTTTTCCCATATATTGTGTTTTTTAGCGCAGGTCAAGGGGATAAATACGGTATAAGCTGTGGATAAGTTGTGTGGCATTTTTCGTTGCTGTAAATCTTAGCAAATCGGTTTTTATCTAGCAGAGAAAATAATAAAATTTTTTTTAGCCATTAGACTTAACTATTACCGCATCGCTCACATTGGAAAAACCATGTACATCCAGTTGGAAAGAATTAAGATGAGCACGCAATTGACTTGAGCTTCCTCCATCGAGATTTAGTGCATTTTCGCAATTAAGTGGCTGTGCCTTCATCAGTTGAGCTAATTCAGTGGTAGAAAGCGGCATATTATCAGTAACTAAAATTATCACGCGACCATCGTGGGTTATACCTAAGGCAGAGCGCTCGGCTCTGCCTGGTTTTAACGGAGGAATGCGGTTATTAATTAACAGCCTGGGTCCGCTTTGGATGGCAAATTCAATCTGCCGATCAGGAGTATATTGGGAGAAGCTTAAAAGATGTGGTTTTTGCTCTTTTACGTAAAAAACACCCCACCAGGAAATATTTTTTGCTGGATTTTTCTGATGTTTATCATAAATACGTAAACCTAAAGGTTTGTAATTACTATCAAAAAACCCCCCATTAACAGCAATTAATGCTTTGCTAAACTCCGCATATTCTTCAATAGAGGCATGCTCACGCGCTAAATCTTTTGCTGAAACGAGGGAAAGTTTATTTTCTTTAAGATTAATACGAAAAACATGAACATGAGACCAAGGGGTTAGAAAACTACTATCAAGATCCTGATACTCAATTCCAGGAGCAAGCGTTCGCCAACTACTTTCTGCATTCGATAAATTTGTAAAAAATAACAATAATGAAGCGATCATTGAGCATTTAAAGGCTCGGGTCAGCCATTTTCTAAGTTCAATGGTTTGCCTGGGCATATTAATCTTGTATCCTTATGAATAAACTTTATTAGGGGCATAATTACCATGGAATTATCTGAGGAAAATAGCAATAGAGTGACAACTAAGTCAACCAAGAAATTAAACGATTTAATGCAAGATGTATTAGCCCGATCTAAAGCGCATGGAGCAAGCGACGCAATGGTTTCAGTAAATCATGACAGTGGTTATTCAGTTGATGTGCGTATGGGTGAAGTAGAAACGGTTGCTTTTAGTGAAGATCAAGGTGTGAGTCTGGTTGTGTATATTGGTCAACGTAAAGGCGGAGCAAGCAGTACCGATACTTCACCAGCAGCCTTGGATGCATTGGTGACTGCTGCTTGTGATATTGCTCGTGTAAGTGCCGCAGATCCTTGTTTTGGTCTTGCTGATCGAGAATTAATAAATAACAATTATCCGGATTTGGATCTTTATTACCCCTGGGATATTAGTCCACCTGAGGCCATAGAGAAGGCGCTAGCCTGTGAGAAACTGGCTTTATCATTGGATAAACGAATTGCCAATTCCGATGGTGTGAATTTTTCAACCTATAGCTTTTGCGGCGGTTATGCTAATACCTATGGGGGTGAAGGCCTAATTCAAAGCACAAGACATAGTATAAGTTGTTCTCTGATTGCTAAAGAGGGCGAACTCATGCAACGTGACTATGACTATACTACAGCACGACGGCCTGAAGATTTATATTGTCTGGAGAAGTTAGCAGGCAATGCGGTAGAAAGAGCTACAAGGCGTTTAGGTGCTAAGAAAGTTAAAACTCAAAAATCACCGATATTATTTTCTTCACGTGTTTCAAGCAGTATAATTTCGAGTTTTATTAATGCCATTAACGGTGGAAATTTATATCGTAAAAATAGTTTTTTATTAGATTCTCTGGAACAGCAAGTTTTTCCCGAAATGATAAAAATTTATGAACAACCGTTACTGCTAAGGGCTCTAGGTAGTTCACCCTTTGATAGCGAAGGAGTACCTACCCGGAATAATGTGTTTGTTGAAGATGGTAAGGTCTTACAATATGTTTTAGGCAGCTATTCAGCAAGGCGTATGGGCTTGAAAACTACCGCTAATGCTGGCGGAGTTCATAATTTAACGGTTGATCCTACTGCAGGTGACTTGCAAGACTTGTTGAAAAAAATGAATAAAGGTTTGCTGGTAACAGAGCTAATGGGGCAAGGAGTCAATGGCTTAACAGGTGATTATTCCCGTGGAGCTAGTGGTTTTTGGGTTGAAAATGGTCAGATTCAGTTTCCGGTTGAAGAAATCACCATAGCAGGAAATTTAAAAGATATGTTTAAAGCTATCGTTGCAGTGGGCTCAGATCGCAATCCTAATATTTCTACCCATTGTGGCTCTATATTAATTGAACAAATGACTATCGCCGGACATTAAAAAGGCACCCCAGTTATCGTGCTGGGTTCGGTTAGGATGCTCAAAAAAAAGAATTTGGAACGCTGGAAAACCGCGGTGATCCAAAGAAATTGTTGGTGCATTTGAAATTTGGCTCAGCCTGGGCCGCAGGATTCTGAATTTAGAAGAAGCTGGGCCTAAGTGATTTTTGATTAAGGCCTAGTTTTTATCACGAAAAATAATACGCCCCTTGCTTAAGTCATAAGGAGTAAGCTCTACTTTAACCTTATCACCCGTTAAAATACGAATATAATTCTTACGCATACGACCTGAAATATGAGCGGTAACAACATGGCCGTTTTCTAACTCTACTCTGAACATTGTGTTAGGTAGGGTATCGATAACTGTGCCAAGCATTTCTATATGATCTTCTTTCGCCATGGGTCTCTCAAAAAATTGTTTCTAACAAAGCGCAAATAATGCACTAGATTTCAGTAAATGGCAATCAGCTCTCATGCATTCTTGCTTGATTTTAGTAAAGAATTTATCAAAACCCAGGCTAGGCACTCAGCTTAACGAGTGTTTTGAGTTCTAACTAACAAACTCTTTAGCTTTTCAGTCAGTCCATAAACCTTGTCGACTAGGATAAATCAAGGTGTTTTGCAAAAGTTGCATAAAATTATCTCTGCTGATTACCTCAGCGCCTAAACTCTGTAAATGAGGTGTTGGCATTTGGCAATCGATAAAGTCAAATTGCCAAGCCGATAGAGTACGGCAAAGATGATAAAATGCAAGTTTTGAAGCATCACGAACATGATGAAACATTGATTCCCCGAAAAAAGCACGACCGAGACTTAAGCCATATAAACCACCAATGAGCCTATCCTCTGACCATATTTCAAATGAATGAGCATAACCCAGTTTATGTAATTGTAAATAGGCTTCCTCCATTGCTCTGGAAATCCAGGTTTTGTTAACTCGTTCTTCTATCTGAGCACAGGCATGAACTACCTCTGCAAAAGCCGTATCAATTTTAAAAGTATAAGGCTTTTTCAGTGTTTGTTTTAAGCTACGTGTTAATTTAAAGCGGGTCGGGTTTAAAAGAAGCCTAGGATCAGGTGACCACCAAAGAATAGGGCTACCGGGATCAAACCAGGGGAAAATACCTTGTTGATAAGCTATTAAAAGGCGCTCTGGTGATAAGTCCCCGCCTATAGCAACTAAGCCCGCCTTATCGCTATTTAGTGGATTAGGAAAGCTTAGTTCAGAACTATCTAAAATAACCGGTAGTTTAATTGCCATCCTGCACAACGTCTAAATATTTTTCTGCATCTAGAGCTGCCATACAGCCAAAACCTGCTGAGGTAATTGCTTGGCGATATACATGGTCGGCAACGTCACCGCAAGCAAAGACGCCTGGCACTGTCGTGGCTGTGGCCATTCCTTCTTGACCGGCATTAATTGTTAAATAACCATCTTTCATATGAAGCTGATCTTTAAACAAACTAGTATTCGGATCATGGCCAATAGCGATGAAAACACCATCAAGTTTCAATTCCTGGATGGAGTTATCAAGCACATTGCGAATACGAACTCCTGAAACCTTCATGCTGTCGCCAAGAACTTCTTCCAGGGTATGATGCCAGATAATTTTAATATTTCCGTTTCTGGCTTTTTCAAAGAGTTTATCTTGTAGAATTTTTTCAGAACGAAGACTGTCACGTCGGTGAATAAGGGTAACTGAAGCTGCAATATTAGATAGATAAAGCGCCTCTTCAACAGCAGTATTACCACCGCCAATGACACAGACAGCTTTATTGCGATAAAAAAAGCCATCGCAGGTTGCGCAGGCTGAAACTCCACGTCCTTGATAAGCCTTTTCTGAGTCGAGTCCTAGGTAACGTGCGGAAGCACCGGTGGCAATAATTAGAGCATCGCAGCTGTAGGTTTCACTGTCTCCTTCTAATATAAAGGGACGCTTTTCCAAGTTTGCTTTGGTGATGTGATCAAAGATGATTTTGGTCTCAAAACGTTCAGCATGTTGGTGCATTCGCTCCATCAGTGCTGGCCCCATTAATCCTTCAACATCTCCTGGCCAGTTATCTACCTCAGTTGTAGTGGTCAATTGTCCGCCGGGTTGCATTCCGGTAATAAGTACTGGTTTCAAATTGGCGCGAGCGGCGTAAACTGCTGCTGTGTATCCTGCGGGGCCAGATCCAAGAATTATCAATCTATGGTGATTGCTTATGCTCATTATCTCTGCCTTCCTCTTTAAATATGTTAAGATGGCAAATACTATGACAAAATAGCGCATATTAAAAGGTTATGGGAAAACAACAAGTGGGTAATCAGGCAAGAAAACCTAAAAAAAACCTGCCGAATTTTTTTATCAATCGTATCAATGAAGGTATTTTCATTCTTCTATCGGCTTGCGTTTTATTCGTTTTACTTTCACTCAGCACTTATGAACTTAGCGATCCAAGTTGGTCGCATGTGTCGAAGGCAAATAATGACATTGCTAATGCTGGCGGTCAAATCGGCGCCTACCTTGCAGATGCGCTTTATTTTTTATTTGGTTATTTTGCCTTTATGCTGCCACTCTGCATTGCTTATTTATCCTGGTTTATCTTAAAAGATCAGCGCACAGTTACTGACTTAAATAGAGCTGCCTTATTTTTACGTAGCTCAGGCTTGGTATTTTTAATGGTTGGAGGTTGTGGTCTTTCGAGTTTAGAACCTCAAATCCGATCAATTGATCGTTACCATAGTGCGGGGGGTATTCTTGGCAGTTTTATTTCTGAAGGCTTTGAATATGCGATGAATATTCAGGGTGCTACCTTAGTATTAGTAGCGGTTTTTTTAGCTGGGATAACGTTATTGACCGGGTTATCCTGGGTCTCTGCAGTTGAAAAATTAGGGGCAATCTCCTTTAATATTCTTAACTGGGCTTTGCGCACCCTAATCTCAAACTATCAAATGTTTAGTGGAAAATTTAAAAGTTACTATCTCAAAAGAGCGGTGACAACTACAAGCAAAGCCGCACCTAAATTATTTGCCTCTCAAAAAGAAAAAGTTGAACCCAAATTGCCGATTGATACCGCACCCGAACCAAATAGCCGCAATCTAAATCTTAACCACTCAGGTCCTGCTGTTTCGCTACCTACACCAATAAAAGCTGTAAAAGAGATTTTCAAGGATTCTACGAGTAAAGAACAACCTAAAGAAACACGTAGTTCTAAAGGTCAATCATTGGTATCTGCGGGTTTACCCTCCTTGAGCTTGCTTGATAAAGGTAAACCCGGAAAAGCAATGGGCGGCTATACTCACCAAGAATTAGAAAACGTATCCAGGGAAGTCGAGCAGCATTTACTTGATTTTGGCATACAAGCGGATGTGGTGGCCGTACATCCTGGTCCTGTAATTACTCGATTTGAACTGCAATTAGCGGCCGGAATTAAAGTGTCTAAATTAACAGCACTTGCCAAGGATTTAGCTCGCTCCCTGTCGGTTACATCAGTGCGGGTTGTTGAAGTGATTCCCGGGAAAACGGTGGTGGGTCTTGAGTTACCTAATCAACATCGAGAAATGGTATGCTTATCGCAAGTACTTTCCGCTGATGTTTATCAACAAGCGCATTCACCTTTGACACTTGCTCTAGGCGTTGATATAGCCGGTCATCCAATGGTGGTTGATCTGGCAAAGATGCCTCATCTTCTGGTTGCAGGGACTACAGGTTCAGGTAAATCAGTGGGCATTAATGCCATGATATTAAGTATACTTTTCAAGGCAACGCCTGATGAAGTGCGCTTAATAATGGTTGATCCTAAAATGTTGGAATTGTCAGTTTATGATGGTATTCCTCATCTATTAACCCCGGTTGTAACTGACATGAAAGAAGCCGCTGCTGCCTTACGATGGTGTGTAGGGGAGATGGAAAGGCGCTATCGTTTAATGTCTGCTTTAGGTGTTCGAAATCTTGCGGGCTTTAATGCGAAGGTCATTGAAGCAGAAGCAAAAGGAAATCCCTTACACGATCCCCTTTGGAAGTCTACAGACTCAGTGGATGAAACAGCGCCTCTTTTGCAAACTTTACCTTATATTGTTGTGATGATTGATGAGTTAGCAGACATGATGATGGTGGTTGGCAAAAAAGTAGAGCAATTGATTGCGAGAATTGCCCAAAAAGCACGTGCTGCCGGAATTCATCTGATTCTTGCTACACAACGTCCTTCAGTGGATGTCTTGACTGGTTTGATAAAATCTAATATTCCTACTCGTATGTCTTTTCAGGTGTCATCAAAAATTGATTCACGAACTATTTTAGATCAGCAAGGTGCGGAGCAATTATTAGGTTTTGGGGATATGCTTTATTTAGCACCGGGTAGCGGTGCTCCTCTTCGGGTGCACGGTGCTTTTGTTGATGACAAAGAAGTGCATCGTATCGCGGATGATTGGCGTGCCCGTGGAGAACCGGTATATTTTGATGATATAACCCAAGCTTCCGATTGCGAAAGCGGATTTAATGAAGAGGGCGGGGATACTGAGGATGCTGATCCTCTTTATGATCAAGCAGTAGAATTCGTTATTCAAACTAGAAAAGCATCAATTTCCTCTGTCCAACGTCGCTTTAAAGTGGGATACAATCGCGCGGCACGACTGGTGGAAGAGATGGAAAGAACGGGTATTGTTGGGCCTTTAGATGGCGGTTTTCGTGATGTGTTAGTATCCACTATAACTGAGGAGTAGTTATGAAATCATTAATTTTATTTATTAGCTTAATTTTTGCCGGTAGTGCTTTTTGCCAATCTGCAGGTGAAGATCTTCAAGCGAAGTTAAATGCCATGCGAACTCTAACCGCGAATTTTAAACAGGTAGTCAAAAGCAAAAATCGAGAAATTTCAAAATCTTCTGGAACCATGGCTCTTGAACGTCCTGGACGATTTCGCTGGCAAACCAAAGAACCTATGGCGCAATTAGTTGTCGCCGATGGAAAAAAACTATGGGTTTACGATGTCGATTTAGAACAGGTCACTGTTAAAAAGCAGGAAGAAGGAATGGGTGGGACTGCAGCCTTGTTTTTAAGCAGCTATGATAATACAGTAGCCCGAGATTTTGAGGTTAGCCTTGAGAATACCGGTACCAATCAATCCTATGATTTGCATGCTAAATCAGACAAAGCGAATTTTCAGCGCTTAAAATTAATTTTTAATAATAATATTTTGATGGGTCTCGAATTATTTGATCAATTAGGTCAGCATACTATTGTTGATCTGTTAAAGGTTAAAACAAATCCTAAAGTTGAAGCTGCATTGTTTCAATTCAAGCCCCCAAAAGGGACGGATGTTGTGCAACAATGACTTTGTTTAATAGCCAGCCCACGATTCCTCTTGCTGAAAAATTACGACCTAAACATTGGAATGAGGTGGTTGGCCAATCCCATTTACTTGCACCATCTAAACCACTTCGCGTAGCCTTTGAGTCCAAAAAACCACATTCCATGATTTTTTGGGGACCGCCTGGTGTTGGCAAAACAACCTTGGCTCGTTTATGTGCTAATACTTTTGATTGTGAATGGATAGCCTTGTCTGCGGTTTTTTCAGGCGTGAAAGATATTCGCGCTGCAGTCGAGCTGGCCAAACAAAATTTAACCCATCAAAGGCAGACGATACTGTTCATCGATGAAATTCATCGCTTTAATAAATCCCAACAAGATGCCTTACTGCCTTTTACTGAATCAGGTCTTCTTACTTTTATCGGTGCAACCACTGAAAATCCGTCCTTTGAAGTTAACTCAGCTTTACTTTCAAGAGCGCAGGTTTATGTATTAAATTCTTTATCAGACCTTGAACTTAGGCAATTAATTACTCGTGCTCGTAAAGAAGCTATGCCGCATTTAGACTTTGATGAAAAAGCAATCGCTCAATTACTAAGCTATGCAGATGGTGATGCTCGTCGCTTATATAATTTATTAGAACAACTCAATAATAGTGCTGCACTTGCAGGAACCAATGAGATTAGTGAAGAGTTGATAAAAAATGCCCTTAGCCCTAGTGGTCGTCGCTTTGATAAAGGTGGAGAAAATTTTTATGATCAAATTTCTGCTCTGCATAAATCAGTGCGAGGCTCAAACCCTGATGCTGCTTTATATTGGTTCTGCCGTATGCTCGATGGCGGTGTCGACCCTCATTACCTTTCGCGACGTATTGTAAGAATGGCATGGGAAGATATTGGCCTTGCCGATCCTAAAGCTATGCAAATGACAAATGACGCAGCTCTTACCTATGAACGCTTAGGATCACCGGAGGGTGAGCTAGCCCTGGCTCAAGCCTTAATCTACCTGGCTGTTGCTCCTAAAAGCAATGCTGGTTATCTTGCGTTTAATAAAGCCATGGCTTTTGTAAAAAAAGATAAATCACGCGAAGTGCCTACCCATTTACGTAATGCACCTACAAAATTAATGAAAGATTTAGGCTATGGTCATGCCTATCGCTATGCCCACGATGAACCCAATGCCTATGCTGCGGGTGAAAATTATTTTCCCGAAGGTTTAAAAAAACCGAATTGGTATCAGCCCGTGCTCAGGGGTTTGGAAAGCAAAATTGCAGAAAAAATGGATTTTTTAGACAAATTAGATACCGAAGCCAAGAAAAAATCTAAAAATTAAGAAGGTCCAATATTTATATCAGTGGTATTAGCAAATAATTTATAAGTTAGATAAGCGCTTATCCAGGCAGGTATTAGAGCTAAAAATGCCCATCCAATTATATAACTAAACAATAACTCTGCTAAGAAAGAAAGTAGAACCGCTATTAATTCTGGAAATTTCAAAATGATAAATTTACGAAATAAAGCATCGAGTAAAAATAAAATTAGTAGGGAGCAATTACCTACATAAAAGCCCATCATAAAATAAGGATAGGGTTCCACTGATAAACGTTCTTTCATTTTAGCGATGATTAAAATAGAACCGAATAATGCAGAAACAAAAATCAATCCTCCACTAAAGCTACTTTCTAAAGGGGATTGCATCAAAATTTTTAAGCTATCATTCCAACCAAAAAATAAAAGAAAAATTAGAATTCCAAACAAAAAATAGAAGAATAAATAACTTATTGTTAATTTATAAATACGCATTGTATCAATCGTTGCAAGAGCCTGTTCTGTCTTTAATCTCAAGTGTAGTTTTCTCACAGGATGACACTCGAAATTTACGAATCATAAGCGCAATAATCGGCGGCATAATTGAAAGAAGAATCAGGCCATAGATTACCAGAGTAAAATTGTTTTTAATCCAGGGTAAGGAACCAAAGAAATAGCCTAAACCCAATAAACTTCCAATCCAAATTAAGGCACTAACAACATTATATAGTGAAAATTGCATCACAGACATATGCCCGATTCCTGCTACAAAGGGCGCGAACGTGCGGATAACCGGCATAAACCGCGCAAAAATAATTGTTTTGCCACCATGTTTTTCATAAAAAAGGTGGGTGGAATTTAGGTGCTTTTTATTGACAAACCAAGAGCGTTTAGCTGAGTAAACTTTCGAACCAATCATTCGGCCAATGAAATAATTAAGCTGATTTCCCAGGATGGACGCAATGATTAATAAAATTAACAACACTATAATGGACAGAGGTTGACCCGATTGAGCCGCAATGCTTCCAGCCACAAAAAGTAGAGAATCACCGGGAAGAAAGGGCATGATTACTAAACCGGTTTCGCAAAAAATAATAAGAAATAAAACCAGATAAGTCCAAGTTCCGTAATTGGATACGAAATCAAAGAGATAAAGGTCGATATGTGAAATGAAATTTAATAAAAACTGCAGGCTTTGCATAATTTTCCTGTTTTAAGCTTTTCAATCTGCAATTAATGATACATGATTTAAAGGGAATAGTAGAACTGAGCTTTTCAAAGTTTAAATGAATTCTTGACTAGGTTAGGCAGTCTTTATGCTGTACTATAAATTTAAGGTTTTATGCTTTAGCTTTTTCCAGGAGCCTTGCAAAGCCTTATTTAGAATATTAGAGAGCAAGGTAGAGAATAAACAAATTTACAAAAGGATTTGTCCATGAGCGATGTACTAATTGTTGAGGATGACCCGGTTTTACGCGAAGCACTCGCAGAAACTATGAATCTTGCTGGTCATTCATTTCTCGCTGCAAAAGATGGCAAAGAAGCCCTTGCAATGCTTGAGCGCCATAGCCCAGCCATTGTTTTAACTGATATTCGCATGGATAAGATGGAAGGTCAGCAATTGCTTGCTGAAATCCAACGTCGCAATCCGGGTGTGCCTGTTATTCTAATGACAGCCAATGGCACTGTTGAAGAGGCTGTAGCGGCGATGCGACATGGTGCGGTTGATTATCTGCAAAAACCTTTTAGTGCCCATGCTCTAACTGAAAAAATAAAACGCTACATTAAACCGTCAATGGCTGAAGATGATAGCCAACCCGTGGCTCAAGATCCAAAAAGCCAGGCCCTGTTATCGATGGCTTTACGTGTTGCCCAATCTGAGGTTGGCGTAATGATTAGTGGTGAAAGCGGAACAGGCAAAGAAGTCTTGGCCCATTTTATTCACGATCATTCACCTCGCCGCGCGAATCCTTTTATTGCAATTAACTGTGCTGCTATCCCCGAGCAGATGTTAGAAGCAACTTTATTTGGCTATGAAAAAGGAGCCTTCACTGGCGCCTACAAGGCAACTCCCGGAAAATTTGAACAGGCACAAGGCGGAACTTTGCTTCTTGATGAAGTGAGTGAAATGAGTTTGAGCCTACAAGCTAAATTATTAAGAGTTTTACAAGAGAAAGAAGTTGAGCGAATAGGGGCTACTAAATTAATTAACCTCGATGTGCGGGTGTTAGCAACGTCCAATCGAAATTTAGTCGATGAAGTCAAGGCTGGTCGTTTTCGTGAAGATTTGTATTATCGTTTGAATGTTTTCCCCCTTTATTGGTTACCGCTCCGAGAGAGAACCTGTGATATTATTCCTTTGGCCAATTACTTGATTCGCCGTCATTGTCACAATAATCCCTTAATTCCTGCCTTTAGCGAAGAAGCGAATAAAGCAATGTTGGACTACAGTTGGCCAGGTAATGCTCGTGAACTTGATAATGTGGTGCAACGTGCTCTAGTGCTGCAATCTAATGGTATTATTCAAGTCTGTGATTTACAGCTGCCCGCAGATGAAATCGAAGAACTTCGACCTAAATCTGACCAGGTAAAAGAAAAAATAGAGGATAAGAGCTTACAAAATCATGAATTTGATTTGATTGAAAAAACCTTAAAGCTCCATCATGGTAACAGACAAGAAGTGTCAACTATCCTGGGCATTAGTGAACGTACATTACGATATAAGTTAGCAAAGATGCGTGAAGAGGGGTATTCAGTTTAAGCACTGAAAATTTAACTTGAGTGACGAGGTAAATGGCAGAGTGGAGCATAGTTTTATAGTTTATCCTGAGATCTGGCATGTCCAACAGGAAAGAAAGAATATATATCTACAAAATAGTGATATAGTAAAAACTCTGCCTCTAACTCGACTAATCTGCATTGACTAATTTTTTAAAACGATGCTGGGTAATTCTGGCCTGCCTTGTGATAGTAGCAGCAATTATTTCCAGCTTATTCCGAGCATTAACTCCTTTTGCTAAACAATACAAAGTTGAAGTTGAACAGCATTTGTCCACGGTTTTTGGTGAAAAAGTTACAATTAAAACGATGGAAACCGGTTGGTATTGGTTCGAGCCGGTTATTAAATTAAATCAAATATCGATATCTGATGGCAAATCTGAAGTTATTAAATTAGATAATTTATTGATTGGTATTAATATTCTAAGCTCACTCTGGCACTGGCAAATTCAACCTGGAATTTTATTAATTGAAGATTTACATTTAGGGCTTCATCAAGAGCAGGAGTCATGGCGAATTGATGGAATCGATGGCCTAGTTAATCATCAGTTAAAATGGGATTTGTCCACATCTAAGCCCATTCTTGCCTGGATTTTAGCGCAGCAAAAAATTGTCATCAAAAATATTTCAGCGCAGGTCTATATGCAGGATGGAACTTTCATCCCTCTTTCCAACCTTCAACTTAAAATCGCAAATCATGCTGGGCATTATTATGTCAATGGAAAAGGAAAACTTGCACAAAATACAGAAACTAATTTTCAAGTGCTTGCAGATCTGATTTTAGATCCCTTCGCGCTAAACAAAGCAAAGGGCCATATTTTTTTCTCAGTACAACATTTACTACCGGTTCAATGGCAGGCTTTCGTGCCTCATTCCCGTTTCCAAATAAAAGGTGGAGAGGGGTCTATCAAATTATGGGTTGATCTTGAAAAAGGACAGCCACAAAATGTGCAAGCCAATATGCGCTTTCATCAGCTTGACTGGCTTGATGAGAACACTCAAAAAAAACAAATAATTCAAACTTTGAAAGCGAATTTAGCTTGGAAGCCAACTAGTGAAGGTTGGCAATTAGCTGCGGATGAAGTGTATTTAAGTTTAGCAAATACACGTTGGCCTAAAAATGCATTTATGGTCAACTATAAGAAAGAGAATCAAGATTATTTTGTTTTTATAAAAAATATTGTACTCCAATCGTTACTCACCACTTCAATAACTTGGCCAGATAGTTTTAAGCCAATTCTTGCAACCAGGCCTCATGGTAATCTCAGTGAAACACAAATGCAGTTTAAGTCGTCTAATCTGAGTTATGTATTAACTCGATTCTCGGACTTAGGTTGGCAGGGATTATCAGGGAATGGTGTTAATAATCTTTCGGGTGCATTGTACTGGCGGCCAGAAGAAGGACGTTTAGAGTTGGCTGGTAAAAAAATAAAGGTTAGTCAAAAAAAACAAAAACCATTAACCCTAACTTCATTGCAGTCAGCTTTTGATTGGCGAAAAGCAAATGATGGTTTACTCATAAATATTGAGCAGCTCAATCTTGCTCATCCTAATTTTTTATTAAATGCACAAGGGAAAATTGACCAAATAACTGCTGATTCATCGGGAAGACTTAATTTAAATGCTTTATTTTCAGGTAAAAATGCCGAATTATTATTACCTTATCTGCCAAGCAATCATTTGAAACCCAAGCTTGAAGCTTGGCTAAAAAAAGACATAAAGCACCTTGGTGAATTAAGTGGAGATTTATTCATTAAAGGCGCCATTGCCGAATTCCCCTTTGACAAACAAGAGGGTGAATTTGTAGTTAATACACAAATCAAAGGAGCAGAGCTAACTTATGCGCATGGCTGGACACCAGTCAAAAATATGACTTTAAATTTACGCGTTAATAAAAGAAATTTAGAAGCAGATATTATCCATGCCACCCTAGCTAAAATGACTAGTTATAACTCTAAAATAAAAATTGATGATCTTGGTTTAGATAGAGAAATCCTCCTTTTCCAAACTCATTTTGACCTCAAGGCAGAAGAGCTTTTAAGAGCAATCATAACCTCGCCATTAAACAAAAAATTATCTGCTTTGTCGATGCTGGAGTTAAAAGGCTTGCTTGGTTTTGATTTACAAATAGAAGCACCTCTATATCCTGAAAATGACAAGATCTTAGCTTATGGAAATATCAACTTTAATAACAATCAACTCAATGTTAGCCACAGTATGGATAATCTAAAATTGAGAAAATTAGATGGAAGTTTGCAATTTAATCAGTTAGGTATTATTAATTCCAAATTAACCGCATTATTATATGAGAGCCCGGCTAATCTATCTATTAAGTCATTTCAGGGTGCTAATCCTTTTACCGAGGTGAAAATCTCCGGGCAATTAACCGCTGAAGTTTTAAATAAAAAATTGAATATTCCCCCATCCTTTCTTAGCGGTTCGGCACGGGTGGAATCTGTATTAAAACTGACTGATGAACCCAACGATTTAGATAAATTGCATCTTGAAACCTCATTGGAAGGTCTTGCAATTGATTTGCCCCCACCCTTAGGAAAAGCCGCTACAGATAAAACACCGCTCAGCTTGGCAATTGATTTTAATCCCCAAAAAGCATCAAGATTAAATTTAAACTACGATAACAGGTTGAGCTCAAATTTATGGTTTCTTCCTAAAAAAGGGGGACTCGGATTAAGAAATGGTGAAATTCATCTTGGCACCGGCCAATTAAAAACACTATCTAGTGAAGGGTTACATATAACAGGGTCTTTAGAATCGTTTGATCTGCAACAATGGCTTGATTTAAAGACCAGATTTCCAGTTTCGACTGAGCAATCATTGATATTAAAGGCGTTAAAATCAGTTAACCTTAAAGTTAAAGATGCTTTAATTTGGAACGAAAATTTTAAAGATTTAACTTTAAAAGTTCTTAAACCTACTGAAGATCTTTGGTCAATTCAATTAAAGCAAGAAAGTATAGAAGGATTGTTACAGTATCAGCCTAAGTCAAATAGCTTAAGCGGACAATTTGATAAATTAAATATCAAGAATTACAACTTCACTAATAAAACAACTCCGCAGAAAATTTCAGAGCTGAAACCCTTAGACTTACCAAACCTTGAAATGCAAATTGCCTCACTGAAACTAGGTGAGCTTGATTTAGGCGCTGTTAGTTTGAAATCTAAATCTTTAGCCAAATTATGGCAACTTGATTATTGCGAAATTAAATCACCTTTTTACTTCCTTAGCGTCAAAGGTGAGTGGCAACAACAAGATAAAATTGATTCAACTACTCTTCACGCTGATCTTAAAATCTCAAATCTTGCCAAGAGCTTAGAACGCTTGAAAATTAACCCTACCATAGAGGCTCAGCGAGGAAGAATGCAATTTCAAGGGGGTTGGGCAGGTAAATTTTCTGACTTTCAGTTAGCAAAGTTAGATGGACAGGTTAAAATAGACCTACTTAATGGCCGTATAATGAACCTCAGCCCTGAAACTGAAGGAAAAATGGGTTTTGGGAAATTATTATCTATCCTTAGCTTACAAACAATACCAAGACGTTTGAAATTGGATTTTAGCGATTTATCCAAGCCCGGTTATAGCTTCGATAAGTTTGAAGGCAGTTTTGCTATCAATAAAGGCATAATGAATACACAAGACAGTTATATTGATGGCCCGGTTGCTTATGCCTCTATAAAAGGAGACTTAAATCTTGCAAAACAATTTTATAATGTGGATTTGAAAGTAACGCCTCACCTTACTGCAAGCCTTCCAATTGTTGCAACTATTGCAGGTGGCCCGGTTCTAGGTTTTGCCACTTGGGCTGTATCTAAACTTATTAATCAGGAGATGCACAAAGTCAGTGGATATACTTATAAGGTTACAGGTCCTTGGCAACAGCCTGCTGTGCAAGAAGTTAGTGTTAATAAAATTGGAAGAATTCCTTTAAGGAATTAAAAGTGCTAGCTTGAGTTGATAAAATTTTCACAATTGAACTGAGCTAAGCTAAACTTCTTAAGGCAGAACTTAAAAAGGATAGACCTATGTGGGAGACGCTCTTTAAGCGTTATTGGTATGTAACCATTTTAAAAGAAAGCCCAGAGAATACACCTTATTCGCCAATATTAATGGCTTTTGCCTCTTTTTTATATTTTTTCTTAATTATTCTGCAATGGTATTTTGCCGATACCAAATCATCTTTTAATCTGCCCACTTCAATTTTGGCCGCGTTGACCCTGCTCTGTTCTTATTTTGTATACACCTTTCTTTTGCTTAAAATTTACCGAAAAGCCAATCGCGCTCTGCAGACTTTGACAAGCTTATTAACTAGCCATATTATTGTACATTTATTTGCCTTTCCTTTATTGATTATTACACCTTTTTTAAGCAGAGCTGATTTAAAGCAGGGTGCTTTATTTATAGTGGGTGTTTTATATTTATTTCTTACATTAATATTAACCTTGTGGCAATTTATTGTGACCACCTATATTTACAAACAATCACTCGAACTTGAAAATTTTAGCGCAGTGCTCGCTAGTTTTGGTTTACTTGCTTGTAATATTTTGACAGTTTCATTTTGGCAATGAGAGTAATTAATGCATATACACATCTTGGGAATTGGCGGAACTTTTATGAGTGCTTTAGCTTTGTTGGCTAGAGAAGCAGGTCATCAAGTAACAGGCTGTGATGAGAATTGTTATCCGCCTATTAGTGATCTACTGAAAGCAAAAGGTATTGAATGGACTGAGGGTTATCAAGTCTCGGCTCAAGCTTTAAGCGCGGACCAGATTATTGTGGGTAATGCAATAAAAAGAGGAATGCCGGTGCTTGAGGCTATACTTAACGCTGGCAAGAATTACAGCTCTGGGCCTCAATGGCTTGCCGAAAATATTCTTTCGCGCTATCGCGTTATTGCCATATCTGGCACTCATGGGAAAACCACCACTACAACCATGCTTAGTTTTATTCTTGAAAAAGCCGGTTTACAACCCGGTTTTCTTATCGGTGGCATCGCTCCAAATTTCAATACCAATGCAAGGCTTGGCAAAGGGGATTGGTTTGTAATTGAAGCAGATGAATATGATTCAGCCTTTTTTGATAAACGTCCCAAATTTATGCATTATCGGCCTGAAATTGCAATTTTAAATAATCTTGAATTCGATCATGCGGATATTTACGAAAATCTTGCTGCCATTCAACAGCAGTTTCATTATTTTTTGAAAACCATTCCTGCGAAGGGTGTAGTTATTAAGCCTCGCGACGATCAAGCATTAAACGAGGTTATTAAGCGTGGCCTTTTTTGTCGATTGGAAGAACTAGCTTTTGATAATGACGCTTGCTGGCGAGCTGAATTACTTAAACCGAGCGGTCAATCTTTTCGGGTTTGGTATCAAGGAAAGTCGGTAGCTGAGGTAAATTGGTCATTGATTGGAAAATTTAATGTTGAAAATGCGCTTGCAGCCCTCGCTGTCAGTCACCACGCAGGTGTAGATTTGGCTGTTGCCACGCAAGCGTTAACAGAATTCAAACCGGTCAAACGACGACTGGAAGTTAAATCAGACAGCCATGGCATCACAGTCTATGATGACTTTGCTCATCATCCCACAGCGATTAGCAAAACGATTTCTGCCCTTAAATTAAGTGGTCGTCACCAACGTATTTTTGCTGTGCTAGAATTTGCTTCTTACACCATGAAAACAGGGATTCATGCTGAGGCGATGGCTGAAGCCTTATCAACAGTCAATGGTGCATTCGTATTAAATCCAGCACAATTTGATTTGGCAACACTAGCTAAAGAATGGCCTTGCCCCCATCAAATTTTAGGATCTATACCAGAAATTGTGGAAGCCTTGATAGCTGAAGATCTGCAAGCAGGCGACGCTATACTAATTATGTCTAATAGAGGGTTTGGCAATATCTATGAGCAATTAATAAGCAAAATTAATTCACTTTTTTGATTTATTATTTGTTGGACTTAAAATTCCTATAAAATCGTATTTTATTTATTAGTTGACATTATAAGCCTATTCAATCCATCGGCTTTTTGACACTGTGCAAACTATCATTATGAAGCTAACAATTCATATAAAGAAGTTAAGACCTGCTGCGGTTTTATTGTTTCGAGGCAAGCCGGCTTGTATTGAGACAGGCCCTGGTATGTGCACTGCGAGCTAGAACAAGGTGAGCAGGCGAGGCCACGTGCGGTTAGGTGGATTTGTTTATGGCCAATAGTCCCGCAAAGTAAAGGGTTTGAGGAACCATAGATACATATATTCGGTATATTAAGCATGCCAGCCATATGTGCAAGACCAGTATCAATACTAATCACAGCTTGAGCACGCGCTAGAACGCTTGCTTTCTGAGTAAGATTAAGTGGGGGTAATAAATGAATGCGAGGATTAGAATTTTTAAGCCGCAAAGCTCGTGCTTTTTCTTCATTAGACCACCAGGGAAGGATAACATCATAATCAGAGCGAACTAGATCTTGAATAACCTGCTGCCAATAAGGTTCAGGCCAGAGCTTATTTATTGTGCTGGCAATGGGAATAGCCATGATAAATTTTTCTGGTAAAGAAAAATCCAGGGAGGGTAATAGAGAAGAATTAACACCATAATCAGCTTGATCTTGAGGTATCTTATAACCTAAAAATTTTGCCATCATTTGTCGTACACGCTCTGCATGATTCTGCTGGCGATTAATGGTAATTTTTTTACTATAAGCAAAATGCGCACCGTATTCATGCACTGATTGACTATCTAAGCCATGTGTTCGGCCTTTGGTAAATAAACTTAAGATGGCACTTTTAATATTAGATTGCACATCAATAACCATGTCATAGTCAACACTTCGCAATTCTTTTAAAAACTGCGAAACCTCACCACTTTGCCACGCCTTCCATTTATTTTTTTTCCAGCGGCGATAAGGAAAGACAATGGTTTTATCGACAGAAGGGTGTAGACGAGGAATTTCTTGAAAGGATTCATCAACGACCCAATCAAAATTTATACCTGGAAAAGCTTTGGTTGCGTCAGTTAAAGCCGGTAAGGTTTGAATTAAATCGCCCATTGAGGTTATTTTGACAAGTAAAATTTTCTTGCTCGCCGTTGGTTGTGGATTTGAAGGTTCACCATTTTTCATTACTAAATTCATAGGCAAGATCTGCTTTATCTTTCTTAAGAAAGGCAGCGATTTTAATAGATCCCTTGTCGTTTAACAAGCTAACCACTTAGTTAACACTATACTGGTTTGAAATTAACTTTGCCTGGATCGAACTGCATAAAGTGAGCGACAAGATAACCCAGGCTTGGAAAAATTCTAAGCGGTAAAATGAAGTTTTTCGCCTTTCCAATTAACTTTTATAGTATCTCCTGATTTAAACTGACCCTTTAATAAAGCTTGAGCAAGCGGATTTTCAAGCTTTTGTTGAATTGTCCGTTTCAAAGGTCTTGCCCCATAAATAGGATCAAAGCCTGCTTCAGCAACTTGGGCTAGGGCCTCCTTGCTTAGTTCAAGTTTAATATTTTGTTGTTTTAATCGCTGTTGCAGACGGCTGATCTGAATCGCTGCAATTTCAGCAATTTGTTCTTTACTCAAAGGATGAAATACAACCGTATCATCTATTCTATTAATAAATTCAGGACGGAAATGTTGACTGACAACTTCTAAAACAGCAGCTTTGATTTTCTCATAATCCACTTTTGCACCCATATCCTGGATTAAGCTTGAACCTAAATTTGAAGTCATAACGATTACCGTATTACGAAAGTCCACGGTACGACCTTGGCCATCAGTCAGGCGACCATCGTCAAGTACTTGCAGCAACACATTAAAGATATCCGAATGAGCTTTTTCAACCTCATCCAATAAAATAACAGCATAAGGACGACGACGGACAGCCTCCGTCAAATATCCGCCTTCCTCATAACCGACGTAGCCGGGGGGAGCACCAATTAATCGCGCTACGGAATGCTTTTCCATGAATTCAGACATGTCTATGCGAATCATGGCTTCTTCGGTGTCAAAGAGAAAGCCTGCCAGCGCTTTACAAAGCTCAGTTTTACCCACTCCTGTAGGTCCTAAAAATAGAAAAGAACCAATTGGTCGGTTTGGATCCGATAAACCAGCCCGCGAACGACGGATAGCATTGGCCACTGCATTAACAGCTTCATTTTGGCCAACTAGACGTTTGTGCAAAGCATCTTCCATACGCAAGAGTTTTTCTTTTTCACCTTCAAGCATTTTTGCAACGGGTATTCCTGTCCATTTTGAAACAACCTCAGCTATTTCTTCTTCTGTTACTTTATTGCGAACCAAGGTTTTTTCAGAATTTTCAAGGTCTTCAATGTCACTAACCTGAGTTAACTGTTTTTCTAACTCGGGAATGCGGCCGTATTGGATTTCCGACATGCGCGCCAAATCACCTGCCCGTCTTGCTGTTTCAAGCTCGATTTTAGCTTGTTCTAAAGCTTCTTTAATCTGATTTGCACCTTGCAGGGTAGCTTTTTCTGCCTTCCATAATTCTTCAAGATCGGCATAATTCTTTTCGAGTTCATCAATACTTTTTTGTAAATCCTGCAGTCTTTTTTTGGACGCTTCATCCGATTCTTTATTAAGTGCTTCTCGTTCAATTTTAAGTTGAATAAGGCGTCGGTCTAATTTATCCATCACTTCAGGTTTGGAATCAATTTCCATTCGAATTTTAGAACCGGCCTCATCAATAAGATCAATAGCCTTATCGGGTAATTGTCTATCTGTAATATAACGATGTGATAGAGTCGCTGCCGCAACTATGGCAGGATCAGTGATATCTACGCCATGATGTACTTCATAACGCTCTTTCAAACCCCTTAAGATTGCAATAGTGTCCTCAACATTGGGCTCATTGACCAATATTTTTTGAAAGCGTCGTTCCAGAGCTGCATCTTTTTCAATAAACTGGCGATACTCATTTAAAGTAGTTGCGCCAATGCAATGCAATTCGCCACGCGCTAGCGCAGGCTTAAGCATATTACCAGCATCCATGGCACCTTCAGCTTTACCCGCACCAACCATGGTATGCAACTCATCAACGAATAATATAATTTGTCCCTCCTGCTTGGCTAAATCGCTAAGCACCGCTTTAAGACGTTCCTCGAACTCCCCGCGAAATTTAGCGCCAGCAATGAGAGCGCCTAGGTCGAGCGACAACAGACGCTTATTTTTTAAGCCTTCTGGTACTTCACCATTGATAATTCGTTGGGCAAGGCCTTCAACGATAGCAGTTTTTCCCACTCCGGGTTCACCAATGAGTACGGGATTATTCTTAGTACGTCTTTGTAACACTTGGATCGTACGGCGAATTTCATCATCACGACCGATAACAGGATCCAATTTGCCTTGTTCGGCACGTTCGGTAAGATCAATTGTATATTTTTCTAATGCCTGTCGTTGTTCTTCAGCATTGGGGTCATTTACTGTATCACCGCCACGAATTTCATCAATTGCCTTTTCTATATTTAGCTTATTTGCCCCAGCTTGTTTAAGTAATCTTGCTAAATTTCCTTCTTCGCTAATCGCGGCAAGCATAAAAATTTCGCTTGAGATATAGCCATCTTTTCGTTGTTGCGAAAACTTGTCAGTTAAATTTAATAAACGATTTAAAGAGTTGGAGATATGAATATCGCCGCCTGTACCACTGACCTTAGGTAAACGATCAAGTGCTTGATCGATTAACGTTCTTAATTGTGAAATATTTACATTCGCTTTGCTAAGCAAGGGTCTTATGCTGCCGCCTTGTTGGTCAAGCAAGGCTTTCATTAGATGTTCAGGCTCAATAAAGCCATTATCCCGACCTAAGGCTAGAGATTGAGCATCGGCTAAGGCCATTTGAAATTTTGAAGTAAGTTTATCCATTCGCATGATAGGCCTCTTGTTGTCAAAGGTTTTGTTTAATTCTAGTAATATCTAAGTTAAGATGTAGTATTTTTTTTTAAATTCAAGTAGTAATTAAAATGAATAACTCTGTATCTAATGATGATAATGATTCACAACTACTAATAAATCAAATTGTTAGCGATTACATGCGAGAGCAAAAAAACAAACGTCGCTGGCGTTGGTTCAAACGTGCTCTGATTCTAATTGCTTTAGTAGTTCTCTTTTATCTACTTTTTATTGATCAAAATAAAAGCTCGTCAACTAAACCCCATGTGGGCTTAATTGATATAAATGGCGCTATATTTGATACTCAGGCCACCAGTGCGGAGAGCTTTGCCAAAGGTATGGCTGAGGCCTACCGAAATTCTGGCCTTAAAGCCTTAGTTTTAAGGATAAATAGCCCGGGTGGCAGTCCGGTGCAAGCTGACTATATGTATCAAACAGTACGCTACTACCGCGGTAAATATCCTGAAATTAAAATTTATGCTGTTTGTGTGGATCTCTGTGCCTCGGCGGCTTACTACGTTGCTGCAGCGGCTGATGAAATCTATGCGAACCCTTCATCGATGATAGGCTCTATTGGCGTTTTATATAATGGGTTTGGTTTCGTTGATGCGTTGCAAAAGTTAGGTATTACTCGCCGTTTGCAAACAGCAGGAGCCTATAAAGGTCTATTAGATCCTTTTTCACCAGAAAATCCTGAGCAAACTAAAATATTGCAAGCCATGCTCAATGAAATTCATCAAGTCTTTATAGCACGAGTAAAAGAAGGGCGTGGTAACCGACTTAAAATTGATAATTTAACCTTTTCCGGCCTTTTCTGGACTGGTGAGCAAGCTAAAGTACGTGGCCTAATTGATGGTTTTGCAAGCAGTGGACAAGTAGCGCGAGAGCTGGTTAAAGTGGATAAATTGATTGATTATACGCATAAGCAATCAGTGCTTGACAGAGTAACAAAGAATCTTGGCACTGCCATTGTAGATCAATTACCTTTGGCGATGGGTCTTCGCGAAGGGATAAGAGCTTAGATGCTTTGAGGAAATTATGAAAATCTGGATTGATGCTGATGCCTGCCCGAAATTAATAAAAGACCTTTTATTTCGAGCTGCTGCTCGCAGCCAAACTCATTTAATTGCGGTTTCCAATCATGCTATTACCATCCCACCGTCACCTTTTATTAAAAAATTTCAGGTGGGAATGGGATTTGATGTAGCGGATAAATACATTGCAACTCATATGGAACCTGGCGATTTGGTGATCACCGCAGATATCCCCTTTGCTGATGTAGTGATTACTCAAGGTGGCTTTGCTTTAAATCCCAGAGGTATGCTTTATTCCAAAAATAATATTAAACAGCACCTTGCTGCAAGAGATTTTAATGAATCGCTCCGTTCCTGTAATTTATTGTCAGGTGGGCCCTCTAGTTTAAGTCCAAAAGATGTAAAAGATTTTGCCAACAACCTTGATAGATTTATAACCAAACATCAAGCCATCAAGCCTCATAAGAATTAAAGTGTCTGGGTGGGTATAAAGTTTATGCTGTATATTATATACAATCATAGAAAGTGGAAATTTATGTTAAGAAAGCGCAATTCTGTTAAAGATCTAATTTAACGCTAAAAAATCAATCTTTCCGAGATCATTAACCAGCCTTTCGAGATTACTTTCTTCCTACGAAATTTTATTAAGTGGCAAGATAATGCTTGGGCTATTCAAAATCCAGAAGGTATTCAAAAGGAAAGCTGCTTATTTAAAAACTATCACCCAAATCAAATTGCAGGCATTGATCTATTTATTGCTACTCATGAAAATCGAGGGCAGGGACTTGGTGTAGTTATTATCAATCAATTTATCAATGAATTTCTGTCTCATTTTCGTTTGGTAATTGTCGATCCAAATCATGATAATATTCAAGCTATTCGATGTTATGAAAAGTCTGGGTTTAAACATTCAGATTATAGTAAAGATGCAGCCTACTGTATCATGCTAAAAAGTATAGAAATATGATGCTATGAATATTAAATAGCTTATTTAAAAGACCATTTTGACAAGATTCCAGTGCTTGCAAAAATCTGGCATGAAGTCTTGGGAAGCATTTGGATTCTGATATCTCCATTGAACAAGTGGAGCAATGGTTTTATGATGAGTTGTATCATAGACCCTCATTTGCGTTTATGCTGTATTTTTGGGTTTTTGGAAAATATCGTATTAAAATTTTGTGAAAAGAAACAGGAAGTTTGCATGGAGATCGTAACTGTTAACTTTGAAGAAAACGCGTGAGAGGGCAGGGCGTTACCTGGTTACACAGTAAGGTAAGATTGGCCTTGATGCGCCTCGTGGCAACAAATTCAATCGTGTTGAAGTTGAAAGAGAGCAAGAGAGATATTAATTAATTTTTTTCTTAAGCCAATTGGCAATTCGCAGTTGTGTATCATCTAAGACATTAATCAATTGAAAATAGAGCTTTTCCAAAGAGGCCGTGTGTCCTGCTTTTCTGTAGCGCTCTAAGTACTGACAGGCATATTTCATTCGAATAGTACCTGGGTATTCAGCTCCACCCTTTATTTTGTGAGCCAATTGTTCCACTGCTTCCCAATCTCCAACTCTGTGGGCTTGTTGGAGTTCTTCTTTCTGTTCAGAAATGAGTTCTATCATTTCTTGTAGAATATCAAATAAGGTGGCTTCGCTTCCTAACGTTTCAAGACCTTTTACATCATCCAGTAAAGGAAATTGCCCCAATGCAAACAATTCCTCTTCGGTTTCCGGTAAGTCTCTACCTAAACCGTTTGTATTCGAGACGCTTAAAGGCCGTGATGAAAATCGTTCTTTTTGCTGTAACCAATCCCTTAAACCAACTTGAGTTTCTTGCATAACCCTAAGCAATTGCTCACTCAATTTTTCAAGTAATGAAGATTGAGTTCCTTCTTTGCAATAATGCTCAAAATAAAAACAGGCATAGCTAAGCTTTGTTGTACCGCAACTTAAAGAACGAGCTTTAACTCGAGAAGCTATCGTTCCTGCTGTTGGCCAGTGCATAGCCAATGCAGCTTGCTTGATAATCCTTTCCTCTTTGGAGAGTAGCGTGATTAACTTTTGAAGTTCATTTTCTAAGGCTTCTTTGTGACCTGAAAAGGCCTCAAGCCCTCTAGCTAATTCAAACAAAGAAAATAGTTTAAGATCAAATAATTGTGCTTTTAATTCAGGTAATTGAAAAATTAAGGGAGAAAACGAGTTGCCCTGAGTGGTTTGTTCTAATTCCTCGTTTCTTGGAACATAATCCTTAATATCACCTACTTTGGTTTCATTCTGAGGCAAAGCATGTTCATGTCGTCGTTTGTTATATACATAGTTTTCTAAAAAAATTTCTAAGATGGATTGCTGTAAGGGTTTGGGACAGACCTCTTGGATGCCAGCGGCCAAGGCCTCCCCTTGCTTTTCAGGATCGCTGGCGTGTCCTGTGACTGCAATAATGGGGAGTTGGGACAGGCGAGCCTTCTTTAATTGACGAATTTGTTTAGAGGTCTCAATCCCATCCATTCCTTTGCCTAACCCCACATCCATCAAGACTAAATCGTAATCGTTAGCCTCAACCATCATTAGCGCTTGTTCCCCGTTTTCAGCGTGATCAGATCCACAATTCAAACGCCTTAAAATAGATTGAAGACTTTTAGCAGCAAGTGCATCGTCTTCTACGACTAATACATCTGCAGCCACATGGGTTGCATGTTCTGATTTCAAGATACTTTTTGATTGAGTGACTTGAAATTTAGCTTTTTTGAATGGAGTAGGGGCTTCTTTTTCTCGATCGGAATGATCGGATACGGTAAGTGACAGAGTAATAATAAAACGAGTTCCTTTGCCTACTTCACTGTCTACTTCGATAGTAGCATTCATGGCCTCAATGTAGCGCTTCACCGTATAAAGACCTAGGCCTGCTCCTTTATAAATGCCTTCATAGGAAGGAGTCAGCCGTGAGAAATGTTCAAAAATGGTTTCAAATTTATCCTTTGGAATTCCCATACCGCTGTCTTCAACCACTATTTGTAAATTTAAGGAGTCACCCTGACGGTAGAGTGAATGGTTATCATTTAATAAATTCACTTTGACTTTAACATACCCTTTTTCAGTAAATTTCAACGCATTGGATATGAGATTAAGGAGCGTTCGGTCAAGGTAGTTTCGTAAGCCGCTGAAATAAGTGGGAATTTGCGAGTCAATTTCATAGGATAAGGTTAGTTTTTTATGAGAGGCAGTAGGTTGCAGGAGAGAGATATTGCGTTTAACCAAATCTTCTAAATTAAACGACTCCCCTTCTTCAGGGGTTTGACCGGATTCCAATCGCATTGTCTCTAGGATTTCATTACAGAGTTCTAATAACTCATCCGTGGCTCCTATTAAAAGTTGGCTGTCTTCCTGTACGGTGTTAACGATATGCTTTAATAAGGTGAAATATTTATCGTTAGATAGAGCCTTCTCATCTTCTTGTTCTAGCAAAGGTCTAATGTCATCAGCTACATTAAACATTTCTTGCGTCATTCCAATGATGCCGGTCAGTGGTGTTCGAATGTCATGGGACATGTTGGCAATGAATTCAGATTTGGTCTGGTTTGCGGCTTCAGCAGCAACTTTAGCTTGATGAAGCTCCTTTTCCATATTTTTTCTCTCAGTAATATCAAAAGAGATCCCCATAATACCAATTATTTCATTATCATCATTACGCAGTGGTGCTTTACTAGTTAGCATTATGTTAAGTGAACCATCTTCTTTAGGGATAGCATCTTCAACGACATTGGTGGTGCCTCGTTGAAGAATAATTTCATCAATTTTATGTAAAAAATTCACTCTTGTTTTAGTCCAATTAAAATCACTATCCGTTTTACCAATGATATCTAGCGGAGAATTTAGACCCAGGTATTGCGCAACAAGGTTATTACAGCCTTGGTAGACTAAGTTGTTGTCTTTCCAATAAACATACTGAGGAAGGTTTTCAATGATATTTTTTAAATATAATCTACTGTCCTGAAGACAGGTTTTATAACTGAGTAACTCGGAAATATCTTTGCCTATTAATAAAAAAAAATCGTTGAAAGCATCTTTAGAATATCTACTAATTGACCAATTGATAATAAATTTTTGTTTGCTTGTGCGATCTTTTAGGGGAGTCTGTTCAAAGTAATTTGTTTTATTACGCTTTAATGAAGTTAAGTTTTCAGTGGAAAAACATAATGTTATGTCTTGCTTTTTCATTATTTCGAAAAAGTTAAATCCTATTATTTGTTTTTTAGATATTTTAAATACTAACTCAGCCTTTTTATTAAATTTCAAGACATTGCCAGATAGGTCGACAAAGATAATAACATCGCTACAAAAGTCAGATATACTCCAGTCATCCATTATTATGTTCCTTCTTCATCTTTTATTCTAATCCTTTGCCTGCCTGTTGAAAGTATAATCTATTTACACGTTAGGGGACTTTGATTTTTATAATTCTTGAGAGATTCGATTTACAAGCTTTATTTTTTCCATCATTAGGTACCATAACGAGTGGATTTTAAACATAAAACAATATTGTTGATAACAATTAGCATTATATGCTAATTGTTTTTAAATAAAATCACAGGAATAGAATTGAAGCAAAAATTACAAACTTTCACTTTAAGTGATAATCAACAGGGGATTTTTTTTGAGACTATTAGTAGATCTCAGCCGGTGTATATTTCCCAGATGTGCCTCATTTTCGAAGGTTTATTTAACCATGAATTATTTCAACAAGCCTATCTTCTTGTTATAAATCGCCATGAAATACTTAGAGCAGCTTTTTATATTGATAAAACAAAAATAGATCCGGTTCCAATCAAAATTGTTTATGAAAATATAGAACCTTTAATGACTTATTACGACTACACCAGCTTGAAAAAGAAGGAAAAAAACAAACTATATCAAAGGCTTATTGAAACCGATCTCATTACACCTTTTAATTTTGATCGCCCTTCCTTAATGAGGGTAGCAATAATACGTTACAGTAAAAAGGAATATCGCGTTATTTGGACAAGGCACCATATTCTTTTGGATGGGCAATCAGTCAAATTAATTTTAACTGAGTTATTAACAATGTATAAGGCATTATTAAATAATAAGCCTTGGAAATTACCGTCTAGCTCTTCATATATTGATCATAAAGAAAAATTTTACGCTCAAGACCAAGCCAAAGCAGCCCAGTATTGGAAACAACAATTGAGCTATTTTTCAAAATCTTCTTTCTTGCCAGCTATTCCTACAATTAAATCATCATCTAATAATTTCTCTCATGTGTTCTCAAAATTATCTGGCGAAGATTATCAATTACTATCCAAATTTGTATCGCATCATGAGTTATCCATTAATTCAATCTTACAGGCAGCATGGGGAATAATACTGTTTCAATATAGTAATAATAAGCATGTAATCTTTGGTTCAGTGAGATCATATCCGAGAGAAAAAGTTAAAAATTGTGCAGGCCTATTTATTAATACTTTACCTTTAGCTCTAACAATCAAGCCAAAGATGAAGGTGTTATTTTTTTTAAAAATTGTTCGAAAGCAAGGCAAGTTGCTGAGAGATTATGTTTACACTTCTTTGAGTGATATACGTAAATGGTGCGGATTATCTTTGGAGGGATTGCTTTATCAATCAATTATTGATTATAAACCCTATTCCTTAAATAAAATTATTAAAGAAGAATTTAGTGAACTTCACTGCGAAATCTCTCTGACGCTAACGACTCCTTATCCGCTTGCATTAGAAGTAGTGAATGAAGGCGACCATTTGAGTATACGTTTAAATTACAACATTGATCTATTTACGAAGCAAATTGCAGAAGGGTTAATTGAGCATTTTCAGACTATTATTAGAGAATGCTGTCTAAACCCTTCAAAAAACCTTTTTGCACTCCCTACCTTAACTTCCGAAGATTGGCAAGAATCCGTGGTCAGTTGGAACAATACAAAGAAAAAGTATCCTTTAGACAAGACTTTAAATCAGTATTTTGAAGAACAAGTTAAAAAAACGCCAAAAGCCACCGCCATTGTTTACAACGATTATATTTTGAACTATGAAATGTTAAATAATAAAGCAAATCAGATTGCTTATTTCCTACTTCATCAAGGTTTAAAATCAGAGGCTTTTATAATAATTTTAACCGAGTCTAACCCTAATATAATACTTAGTTTGTTGGCTATATTAAAAGCAGGTGGAGCTTATGTACCTATTGATATTAATTACCCCATAGAGCGCATTAAATACTTTATTAACGATAGCGGTGCGGAAATTATTATTTGCGATAACAGTACTAATCAGCTGCTCAATCAAATACTAGCTAGCTTAACCAAGCCGATCACTTTAATTAATCTAGATACCATTCCTATTCAGAATTTGTGCACTTCTAATCCGAAACTTTATCAATCTTCCTCTCATCTTGCTTATATGATTTATACCTCAGGTTCTACAGGAATGCCTAAGGGAGTACTGGTTGAACATAAGTCGGTACTAAATATGACCCTAGGCTGCATTGACCGTTTAAAAATAACTGAGGAAAGTAGAATTTTACAAATTGCTTCTTTTGGTTTTGATGTGGCTGTTGCTGAATGGAGCTTGGCCTTATTAAGTGGAGCAAGTTTATATTTGATGGACAAAACGATTTTTAATCCCACTGCTATAGTTGCAGCGCTCGAAAGGTATAAAATCACCGCAATTATTTTAGCGAGTTCAATCTTAACAGCCTTACCCCACAAAAATCTCCCAAATCTAAAAGTAATTGCCGTCGGTGGTGAGCCTTGTGGTGAAGCTGTCATTAATTATTGGGCTAAATTTAGATTATTTCTAAATGTTTACGGAATTACGGAAACTACTGTTTGTACAACCATCGCAACCTGTTATACAGATCAAGTTGTTTTGTCCATAGGAAAACCTTTACCTAACTGCCAGATTTATATTTTAAATAATTACTTGCAGCCTTTACCAAGAGGAGTTTATGGAGAAATTTATGTGGGAGGTAAAGGACTTGCTAGGGGTTATTGGAATAATGATGAGTTAACCAAGGAAAAATTTATTAAAAATCCATTTTTAGACGAGTTGGTGTCAGATGATTTTTTACAATCAAACCGCTTATATAAGACGGGTGATAAAGGGCGCTGGCTTGCTAATGGTGAATTAGAATTCTTAGGACGAGTAGATAACCAGGTTAAGGTTATGGGGATACGTATTGAGTTATTAGAAGTAGAAAAAGCCATTGAGCAATATCCTGCCATAGAAAAAGCGGCAGTTATCCTTTCAAAAAATAAACAATTAGAAGCTTTTATTTTATCCGATGAGAAAAATCTGAATTTAGAAAAAGTGAAACAATTTTTAAGGACAATATTGCCTTCCTCTTTAATTCCGTCTCATTTTATAGCGTGTGAGAAATTTCCTTTAACTTCAAATGGTAAAATTAATATTGAAGAATTAATCAGTTATTCTATTAGGAAAGAACCAAATAAAATAAAAGAGGAACAATTAACAAAAACAGAAGAAATGATTCTAACGGCTATAAAAAATATAATGAATACTAAAAGGGTAAATTTAAACCAAAATTTTCTTGATATAGGCTTAAAATCAATCAATTTAGTAGAGTTATCCGTAAAATTAAGCGCTCAGTTTCAGCAAGAGGTGAGTGTTATTTCGTTATTTAATTATCCTTCGATTAAAACGCTCGCCAATTATTTAGATGGTATAATAGATAGTCATAGCATTGAAGAAAATATTGTTTTGAAAGAATCATCTGTCCCTGTGCGTAAAAGTAAACCTAAAATAATTGAATTTAAAAATGATGACAACAATTAATACAGAGCCTGATCCTCACGCTATTGCAGTAATAGGAATGGCAGCCCGCTTCCCTCAAGCCAAAAATATTGATGAATATTGGAAAAATCTAGAACGAGGCCAAGATTGTATAACCTACTTTACTGACGATGAGCTCAGGAAAGCAGGTGTTAGTGAGGATTTGATCACAAGTCCCAGTTACATTAAGGCAAGAGGCATTATAGAGGGCATCGATTTATTTGATCCAAATTTTTTTGGTATAACTCCATCTGAAGCAAGGTTAATGGATCCACAGCAACGGATCTTTTTAGAGCTATGTTGGGAGGCACTGGAAATATCAGGTTATTCCGCGATTAAGGATAGATCTATTGGGGTTTATGCTGGTATGAGTGACAGTACTTATTTAAATAATAATCTATTAAATAATAAAGAAATTACTAACTCGAAATCTCCTTATCAAATAAGCATCGCTACTAGTAATCATTTTCTAGCTACGAAAATTTCATATTTTCTTAATTTAACAGGGCCAAGCATTATTGTTAATAGCGCTTGCTCCACTTCATTAGTTGCAATTATTGAAGCTTGTAAATCATTATTAAATTATGAGTGTGAGCTGGCTTTGGCAGGTGGCATAGCCATTCGGGTACCACAAATAAAGGGATATTTGCATCAAGAAGGTGGGATTTACTCCTCTGATGGTACATGTCGAGCGTTTGACAGTAAATCATCAGGGATAGTAGGTTCTAATGGTGGAGGAGTGGTTGTCTTAAAACGGTTAGAGGATGCAGTTAAGTCAGGCGATACCATTGATGCAGTTATTAGGAGTTCTGCTATTAACAATGATGGCGCTACAAAAATTGGATATACGGCTCCGAGTATTATTGAACAAGCGAAATGTATAGCTATGGCTCTTTCATCCATAGATGCAGAATCAATCAGTTATATAGAAACGCACGGTACTGGAACTAAATTAGGCGATCCGATAGAAATTGCTGCTTTAACCAAAGCGTTTCGACATTACACCACTAAAAAAAATTATTGTGCTATAGGATCTGTAAAAACCAATATTGGCCATACCGATGTTGCTGCAGGAATTGCTGGATTTATAAAAACTGTTTTGGCTTTAAAACACAAAATCATTCCAGCTTCACTTTATTTTAATGAAGCGAATCCAGAAATAAAATTTATTGATAGCCCGTTTTATGTAAATGCAAAAACCTGTGCATGGGATGGGGCCTTTCCAAGGCGAGCAGGGGTAAGTTCTTTTGGTATCGGCGGCACAAATGCCCACCTCCTTTTAGAAGAAGCGCCGTATGCATCACCACAAAAAATATCGCAAGCATGCTTTATTATTCCCCTATCGGCTAAATCGGAAGAAGCGCTATTGCAGCAACAAAATAATTTACTACACTACGTCCAAAATCATGTTATTGACAAAACAGCGCTCGCTAATATTGCCTACACTTTACAAGTTGGGCGTCAGGTATTTAGCCACCGTAAATTATTTATCTGCAAAGACGTTGAAGAATTAATAAGTCTTTTACAATCAGATAATTGTCACCAGATCCACCCTACAACTAATCAACTAGCGGACAAATGGCTTGTTGAGGGCCATATTGATTGGACATTAGTTAATACTGGTGCAAAATTAAAACGTGTGCCTTTACCTACTTATCCATTTGAAAGAAAATCGCATTGGGTGTCTCCCTCCTTAACAGAAACTGAACAATTTTCCCGGTTAGAAATTTATCAACCTTATTGGGAATTCAATGCCTTGGTCAATAAGAGGACTTCTGAAAGTACTAACTGGCTTATATTTTCAGATAAGTTAGGCATAAGTAAAACAATAAGTTCACACTTACAGACATTAAATAAACACGTTATTGAAATTAAAAAAGGTAAAAATTTTCGTCAAATTAGTCCTAATTGTTTTGAGTTAAACCCTTCGATTAAAGAAAATTATCGAACACTTTTTGACGTACTTTATCAAGAGAATAAATTGCCTGACAGCATTCTGTATTGTTGGGGATTGATTACTAAAAAAGATAAGCTTAAATCTGAGATTTGTATGGATAATATTCAAGATAATGACTTTATTAGCCTTACCTATTTCAGTCAGGTGTTTCTCTCACAAGCCGCAAACATGCTGACTCACCTTTATATTATTACAAATTATTTAGCTAAAATATTGCCTGAAGATGAAATTTTTCCTGAACAATCATTAGTGTTAGGCACTGCCTCAGTTATACCTCAAGAATTTTCTGCCACATCCACGGTTATTGATATAGGATGTTTAAATGAAAAAATAACAGATGTTAACTTAATTATTAACGACTGCATGGTTGAGCCATCCGCATCGTTTATAGCCTATCGAAATAATTTACGATTTACTCAGCAATTTAAATCTTATGAACTATTAGACGCTCCTGAAAAAGCTCATCTTAAAAAAGAAGGTGTATATTTGCTTACAGGAGGCTTAGGTAAAATAGGACTTAAACTCGCCAGTTATCTAGCTTCGCATTACAAAGCACATCTTATTTTAACAACTCGTAGCGCCACTCCATATATGAAATTTTTACAGGAACAGGAAAAGAGCTCTGATCCCTTAATTCTTCAATTATTGAATATTAAAAAATGGGCAGGCTCGCTTGTTATTATGAAAGCTAAGGTTGAGGATTCTCATCAAATGTGTGATGTATTTAAATACATTAAAGAAACTCATAAGAGGCTTAATGGTCTTTTTCATTTAGCAGCTGTAGTTGATAATTCTGCACGTGTCTTAATCACAGATTTAACAATCGATCAGATAAAAAATCAATGGCTCGCAAAAATTGCCGGAGTTAATGTCTTAGCCAAATTAGTTAACGAAAAGGAGATAGATTTCTGCTTGTTATTTTCATCCATCTCCGCTGTGGTTGGCGGCGTAGGTTTGAGTGCTTATTCAGCGGCTAACAATTATCTTAATTATTTTGCAGATAGACGAGCTTTAGCAAATGAAACAATAAAATGGTTTAGTATGAGTTGGGATGCTTGGCAACATTCTGTATCTAAAAATAAACGGACTGATAAAAATAGAAACTTTAAAAATTCTATAGGCGTGCAACAAGGAATGGAAGTTATTCAGCTCTATTTTAATAAAATGGAAAGACCTAATCTATTTATAAGTTTCAATAAATTAGATAGTTTAAACAAATCAATGAATCCCACTCTTTCAAGACATCATTCCATTTTGAACGCTAAGGTAGACATTTCTGTTCGGCAAATCCTGCAGCAACTATTTACAGATTGCTTAGGTAAAGAGAAAATAGATCCTGACGTTGGATTTTATGATTTAGGTGGTGATTCCTTAGCAACTATTACATTACTCGAATTAATTGAAGAAAAGTTTTCTATACGGATCTCTTTAACCAATTTTTTAGAAAATCAATCTATTAATCAGTTGGCTGAAATTATAGAGACAAATAAAAGGATGGACACTTCCTTTGTAATTAATTTAAAGCCTGATGTCATCACCTCAAAATCATTGTTTCTGATCCATCCGATTAGTGGTACTGCCTTTTGTTACTTTGATTTGATTAATTTTCTTCCACATTATTCTTGCTACGCATTGCAAGATCCTGGTCTTAGTTCAAATGAATTTAATTATGAATCGTTAGAAGAAATGGCTTCTGCTTACTTAATAGAAATAAAACGTAAACAGCCCCAAGGTCCCTATTTACTGGGGGGTTATTCCTTTGGTGCCACCTTGGCTTTTGAAATCGCGAGACAGCTTCGGTCAAATAATGAGCAAATAGAAAATATTTTTATTATTGATGGGTGGGCATTATTTTCAAAAGAATTACATGATAAAAAACGGTTTAATAAGGCAATGCAGCGTACGCTGGCAGAACTTGTTGTACGAATGCCCAGTGTATTACAAGACCAACCGCGTTTATTGAAGATTTTGTGGAAGCGTATGCAATTATTATTAACTTATAAGCCATTACCACTTTCAATGGATCTCACTCTTTTTAAAGCACAAGAAATACTTCCTGAATATCAATCAATTAACACCCTCGATAATCATTGGTCATTATTAACCACCAAATCGGTCCAAATTTATAAAATAGCAGGAAACCATAGTAATATCTTAGACTTAACGGGTGCAAAACACATTGGTAAAATTATTAGCGATCTAATAGGTTAGTTTTTTTGATATAATAGCCTCTTTAAATACAATTATTGATGAATTATGAAAGTAAAAATTTTTGGAAAAGAAATAGTAGTTGAAATAAAGGGTGAAGAAACCGCAATACCACTACTTATTGTGGGTCCCGCTTCGCTATTCAAAAAGAAAGGATTATTGCCTCAAGAATTATACGAGCATTTTTCGGTTCATTTTGTTGATTTCTTCGAAGCTGTTGAAACTCCCTCTTTAATCGATTATAGCAAACTAACATTAGATGATTTTGTAAACGGTATCGAGCAAATAAGAATCCAGTTAAAAATTGATAAAATGGCACTATTTGCCCATTCAGCTAATGGAGTATTGGCATTGGAATATGCTAATAAATACACTGAAAGAGTCTTTTTCAATATCTTGATAGGTACTATGCCTATTTGGGGTAACTTTCGAAAAAATTTAACGATGGATTTTTTCCAATTAAATGCTTCTAAAAAGAGAAAAAATATTGATGAGATCAGTCAATCTATTTCACCTTCAACTGAAATTTCTGGATCTGAAAAATTTATAGCACAGTATAAAGCGCGTAAAGCTCAATTTTTTGGGGAGGATAATTTAATTAATTCCACCTCTGAAATTGATCATCTATGGGACGATGTAAAATTAGATATGGATCTGGTTAATCGATATTTTACGGTTATAGCAGATTATGACCTACGATCAGATCAATATAACAGCATTCCTACCTTTGTTGCTTTAGGACTATATGATGCTTCTTGTCCTTTTTATGCTTGGACAGATGACTTTAAAAAATGGGTTTCAACAAGGAAGCAACCCGTTCCGTTTGAGGAAATAATCAAACTTTATATTTTTGATAGTGATCATTATCCCATGTCGCCACTCTTTAATCAGAATAAATCAACAGTGTTTGTTGAAAAATTATTGGAATATAAAGAATCTTTCTTAGAATTAAATCGAAAGAAACCTGGTCTAAGCTGAACTTATGAATAAGTAGGGATTTTAGCTAAATACAAAGGGATTTTATGAGGCTACATTTTTCAAATTCGTTTATTTTAATACTCTTGATATTGAATTTGTTATGCTTAAAAAAAAATGCCTATAGTGCTGTTGATCAAATATTAAATGAAAATTTTTTTCTAAATCCTGCAAGTCTCAACCTTATTCAGAAGACGCAATTTTTAATTGGGGACGTCTTTATTTCGCCAAAATTAGAGTTCAATGGAACAACATCTTTAGGATCTGGAAGGGTGGTGAGCAAAACCCATGATATGCTCCCCTATTTATTAACTGCTTATCGTTTTAAAGAGCGAATTGTTGCCGCGATCACAATCACCCCTAGTGCGTATGGTCATATTAATTGGTCAAAGAATTCAATAGTAAGAGAAGCAACAACTACGACAAAATTATTTTACTATAGGATTGGTGCTCAATCGAGTTACCAATTGACTGATAAATTAGCTATTGGAGTTGGTGTCAATCTCCACTATAACCTACGCGGAGAGCTGGATTTTGTAGTGCCTAATATAGGTAATCAAATTAATAAGATGAGCGGTATAAATCATTCTGTAGATGCTGGGTTATATTACAAAATTAATTCTCATAATGTTTTATCTTTTGCTATTTATACCGCGGTGAATACCTTCGGGCGCGGGAGCAGTTCTCTTGGTGCAATTGCAGTTAATAATTTTTATTTGAATATAATTGAAGCGCCTGTAGCTTATATGGGACTTCAACACGTTCTAAGTGAGAAATGGTCAGCAGAAGGCAAAATATATTGGTCTGGATGGTCTATAGAGAAAAATGTTAGTTTTATAAATAAAACGAATGGCAGCTCTACTTTCCCCGCAAATTGGAGAGATATTTGGTCATTTCAATTGGCTATGCGCTATGCAATAACAGAGAGAATTGCTTGGCTCAGTTCAATTATCTATGAAACCAATCCAGTCCCAACAATTACAAATCAAATAGGTTATCCTTTGTCTGCATCTGGAGCGATTTCAGCGGGTTTTGATATAAACTTAAACAAGGAATTTTCCACTCAGTTATTTTATGGCTATGGGAAATTTATCCCAAATGCCAAAATTAATAATTCTAATAGCATAGGATCAATAGCGGTAAATTTTCAATCTGTCGGGCTTCAGATTAAATATAAA
>JACCWI010000007.1 GCA_013697725.1 Tatlockia sp. | reverse complement strand
CGCTCGAGATTTACTCAAAATTGTCAATTTCTGACGCTCAAATAGAATATGAAGAGATTATTGGTAAGTTTCCAGTCTGAAATTTGTCAAAGTGGCCCCAGGAAGCACGAACCGTAACGGCGGGCCTAATTAACCAGCTATCTGGTTGCATTCAGGCTAATCCTTTAGTTTATTAGTCAATAATTGAGATTAGTGTCCTTTAAATAGCTAGCATAGTTAAAAATTACCTATTTTACAATAAGATACGTAAAGCTAAATTAGATTTTTAGAGGGTTAGGGGTGGTTTTTACTCAAGCACGCAACGCAAAACTTCAAACCATGAAATAATTGAGATTTAAAATATTACCATTTGCCAACCTGTTTATTTTATACGAGAGGTGCTCCATGACAACAAAACAAAATAATGACCAGTCTAATGATATTGAATATGCTTTTTTCTGTGATTCACTTGAAGAACAATATGAGAAAGCAAAAAAGGAGGGTCTATTTGAAGTATTAAAAATATTAGAGTTAAATGAAGAGCATTCGGACAACCATTTAGTGCAAGCAATTAATTATTTCAAGGAAAAAAATGGCCTCATAGAAAAAGATGCGCCCATTAATTTTTTGAGTGAACGTGAAAAAATATTTGTTAATAAAGATGGGAGATTTCGTCCAGATCTTTACTGTATGCTTTTATCATCAAGTTTTTCGGAAGCTATTCAGAACAAATCAGTATTTTTACAACATTCATTCAAATTTGCTTATGATAAGCCGTAATTGGATACTTATTCAAAGTACTGTTAAAGGCATAGCAGCAAATATTATATTGATAACCAATGAATTTCTTTGGTATTTATTTATCACTACTAGCCCAACCTTTATTAATAAATATTTTGGTTAATGACAAGCTCGGGCGATGACAAAGGTTACAACACCCCAGATCACAATATGCTGGTCTGGAGTGATAAGAATGGGTTTGTAGTTTGAATTTTCCGGCAGCAATTGCATACCGTCTTCTTCTATAGATAATCGTTTTACTGTCAGCTCACCATCAATTGCCGCTATCACAATTCTGCCATCACTAGCGTCAACTTGTTTATCGACTACCAGCATATCCCCTGACTGAATTCCGGCATTTATCATTGAATCGCCGGACGCAATTACAAGAAAAGTCGATGCGGGATGTTTCACCAGGTCTTTGTCTAAATAAATTGCTTGGTCGATGTAGTCATCTGCGGATGTTGGATAACCTGCTGAGACCCGGCTTGCGTACAAAGGGATAGAGTAGGTTTTGTGACCCTGCTCTAAATAGGCATTTGCACGAATGATTTCAGGGTAATGGTGTCGTGTGTGCATAAGGATAATTATTATTCATCTTAACCATGGGCTTTGCATTATAAAGGAAAAAAGCTCATTCCAATAGTAACAATAGTAACCCTGCCCCTAAAATTTTACAGAGAAGCCACTTAAAAACCAGCAAATCTGCGATATTTCATTTTATAGGAGCACTTTATGATAAACCATTGTATTCCAATGCATGCCTAATGTAGGGTAATAAGAATAGTTTGCATCCCCTTTACGGAGCGTAAAAACTGGGATTTAGGTCTAGTTTGCAATCCCTCAATAGGCATTTAACTCAGTATGCAAATGCTCCGATTTTAATTTGACTAATGTTTCTATGCGTCTTGCTGTATCAGCCAACTTAGGGTCTGACAAAATCGCACAAGCAGGAAGTTCAATTGAAAATTCATTACGTAGCTTTGAGACAATTTGCATTGCTAATAATGAGTTTCCACCTATAGTCGAAAAACTGTTGTTAATGCCAATGCGAAAATTAAACATTTTTTCCATTATGTCTATCAGAGCTTTTTCTGTGCTCGTTTGAGGAGCCTCGATTTTATTGATTGAAAAAGGGATAGACTTATTGTATTTTTCTAATTGCTTTCTATCAATTTTTCCGCTATCAGTTAATGGCATTCTTTCGATGATATTAAACACGGACGGAATCATATACGGTGGTACTCTTTCCTGTAGGAAAGAGTACATAAGATTAATTAGTTTATCATTTTTGTGGCTCTCGATAACTATAAAAGCTTCCAGATGATTTTCTAAGCCAGCATCTTTTTTAGCAACAACGACTGCTTCTTTAATCCCAGGATAATTAGTTAAATGCAACTCGATTTCCTTTGGTTCAATTCGAAAACCACGAATTTTTAATTGCTCATCTTTCCTACCTAGAAATAGAAAATTACCATCCGGAAGAAACTTTCCACTATCACCTGTCTTGTATAATTTTTCCTCTTTTTCATCACCGGAGTTGACAGAAATAAATCTCTCTGTGGTTAGTTCAATATTATTGATATAACCTTTCGCCAGTGCTGCGCCACCTATATAAATTTCACCAACCTCACCAGGCCGAACCAATTGATTTTGTTCATTTAATAGAACTAATTTTGTGTTAAAAATTGGTCGGCCAATGGGTGGATAATTGGGCCAGTCGGTAGTATTTTCTGGAAATTCATAACTAGTTACAACATGCGTTTCAGAGGGGCCATAGTAATTTAACAACTTGCAGGAAGAAAGCTGGGAAAAAAAAGATACAATTTCGGGGCTTGTTACAAGCTGCTCCCCTGCAATAATTATTTCTTTTAGAGTACTAAAGTTTTTCTTCTCAAGGGGAGTTGAAACCAGGGTTTTCAAAAATGATACGGGTAAAACTAGTTGTTGAATGTTGTTATGATTAATTACCTTTGAAAATTGCCAGGGATTCATACGGGCTTCTTCTGAAATTAACGTCAATACACCTCCTGAAACAAGCGCAGAAAATATCTCTAAAAAACTCATATCAAAACTTAGGGCGGTAAATTGCAACACATTCCTGGTTTCAGGAATTTTCCTTTTATGCCAATGTATCAGATTAGTAAGCGCTTTATGAGGCAACATGGCTCCCTTTGGCTTGCCTGTTGATCCAGAGGTGTATATAAGATACCCAAGGTTTTCCAAATTAACATTGGGTTCAATATTTTCATCACATTTTATAGAGGGGTTGTTAATAAAATCCTCTATAAAACAAAAATTCTTAGCCTTAAAGGGGATTTTATTTTCCAATTTTCTACAAGACAAAACGATGTCCGAACCAGAATTCTCAAACATATACTCTAAACTTTTTTTAGGGTAATTAAAGTCTAGCGGTAAATAAGCGCCTCCCGCTTTTAAAATACCTAGCAGCCCAACAATCATTTCAACAGATCGCTCGATATAGATTGCTACAATTTTATTCGCCCCAACACCCTTATTTATTAAACAATGCGCTATTCGATTCGCTTTAGCATTTAATTCTTTATAGGTTATTTTTTCGTCCAGGTAAGTTACTGCAACTGCATGAGGGGTCAACGCAGCTTGTTGTTCGAATAATTGATAAACGTAAATATTGGGAATGGTTTCTTTTTCAAAAAATTGCTCATAAGCTTGCTGACAGTTTTCCTGATTTGTATCTACAGGATTACTTTCAGTGAGTTGTGAGGGTGCTTTTAAAACAGGTTGAAACTCAGTAGTATTTTCATAGGGATTATTTTTTTGTTTTTTTAACAACTCATCGATAGGTATACTTCTAACTTGTTCAATATATCCAATATCATTGGCGTAATTTGCAATAACTTCTTTGATTTCTGATGAAGGGATAAGAACTTGTTCTCCTAATGAAAGCGCTAAGGATTTTTGAACCACTTCATTGTATTTATTACGAGTCCAAATTAAAGCGCGATGTAATTTTGGTGAGTTAGTAGTCTTGACACTATATTCAGTAATTGCCAAAAGGAGACCATAAGAAATAATGTCTCCTATTAATGCCTGAATCCAATAGTCTCCAGCGAAAGGTTTAATAAATAAATTTCTGTTTTTTAATTTATTTTTCTGGATTATTTCGATAAAGGACTTTATTTCTTCAACGAGTTTATTTTGTTTTAGTGTTTTGCTAATGAAAAGCTCCAAATCCAGGCTTTTTCCTATCACTCTCGATCCGAGGTACATAGTTAAAGCTTCAGTAGGCCCTTCAAAAATCCTAAAGACACGCGCATCTCGGAAAAGCTGTGAAATGCCAGATTTTTCTTCATACCCCCTGGCTCCTAATGTTTGAACCAAGCGATCAGCCATAATACCTAGATATTCTGAACTTAGAATTTTTGCAACAACAAATGCTTCTTCGGGAACTAACAATGGATTGGTGTCATAAAAAGATGAAACTGTATAAACGAGGTTATCTATAGAATCAATAATTGCTGTCATTTCACTTAAATGCACTAAGGTAACAGGATTTTCTAATAACAAACCTGTCGCAATGGTGCGCTGTCCTGCGTAGCAACTCATTAATTGGACACACCTTTTCATGGCTCCTACACCAGCAGCAGCAAGACAAAGCCTTATAAACATCATGTTATTTTGCGCTATCTCCATGCCCTCCCCTGGTTTACCAAGTAAATTATCAGGACTAACCTCTATGTCTTCTAGATAAATTGTATGCTTGGCAAATCCTCGTAATCCCATTGTCGTAGAAGCATCTCCTATATGAAGCCCTTCAATACCCTTCGGCAGTAAAAAGCCATTCATCCCAACCCAGTTATTATTGCTATCTACTTGCTGGACATAAACTGCGATAAGCTCTGCTGAAGCAGCCATACCTACCCATCGTTTACTGCCTCTGAGTTGCCATTTATCATTTTGAATTGGAATTGCTAGGGATTTCATAGCTCTGGGATTTGATCCTGCAGCCGATTCTGTCATAGCCCCTGCCATGAAAATATCACCTTTAGCAAGTTTGTTTAAATATTGCTCTTTCATGCTGGCAGATGCGTATTTTTCTAAAGTATGAGCGCCTTGTATACTTTCAATAATTACCGTAGTCAGGGTTAAGTCAATAGCAGCAAACTGTTCAATAATACGAAGCATATCCAATGAATTTAATTCTAACCCTCCGTATTTACAGGAAATATGCATCCCAAAAAAACCCTGGTTACCTATATCTAAAAACACATGTGGAGGAAAAGAGCCTTGCATATCCGCCAGATAAGAATCGATATGTTTAGTAGCATAGTTTCTTAGCCATTGGATTAATACGTCCGCTTTTTTTTTGCTGTGTTTCGAGTGATTCATAATATTTTTCCTCAATAACCACTGATAAGGCATCCTTTACAGTAAAATGACAAAGTATTGTATTTTATTGCATCTAATTGAATTGTATTTTATCATATTAACATTGAATTATAACTCAACTACTTCTAATATTATTAATTATGTTTGTTATCAATGCTATTTGCACTAATAAGGCATTAGTAATAATGGGGATTTAATGTTGAAGATGATGGATCTACAAAAATAATTCTCGAGTTATCAATTCCCTTAGGAGCCAATAGTGATTAGTAGCAGCAATTTTGAACTTCTTATTAGGTTATGTATGAATCATTCTGACGAATTAATAATTATTCTATCGGATAAGTTCATTATTAAAGAAATTAATTCAGTAGCAGAAAAAAGATTAGGGTGGGAAAAAAAGAATGTTTGCAAGAAACCATTGGAGAGCATATTAAAAAATTACTCAATGCAACCCATTCTTGACCCAAACAATCTACTAAAAAAAACTAAAATCCCTAATTACATACTAAATGACAATCAAAATTTAAAAATTGATTGGGATCTTACTCCTATTTACGATATGGATAAAAAAATTGAGTTACTTTTTCTCAGAGGAAAATGTTCAAACGAGTTAAATACAAAACCAACAGAATACCTCAAATTTGAAAATCTGGTTCGGTATGCTCCTGGTTTTTTTTATTGGAAAGATAATCACGGAGTGTATCAAGGTTGTAATGATGAGTTCGCCAACTTGGCGGGTGTTGAGTCTCAGATGGAGGTAATAGGGAGGAAGTCGGGGTACGTGTGTAAATAGGACTTTTAAAATTACAAAGCGCTTATAACCCTTGCTGTACATGGGTAATAAGACCATTTTTATTTAAAATTTATCAATTTGTTCAATTATTATATTGGTTGATATTAATATTAAAAAATAAGAACAAACTTTAAGCTAATTTAATATATTTTCAAGATATAAAATTATTTCTATAAACAAACCCTATAATCCATATGGGTAACGGTTTCAAAGCCATTGAAACCTGCAAATGACCTATTTGGCCATGTATCCCGACTTACCCCCGACATCGGCTTGAAAATTTGCTTCTCTTGACCCCCTCCTCCTTCTATTATCTATCTTGGCAGCAGGAATGAACTGCCCATTACTATAACTGAGTTGGGCTGAAAAGTTTTCTTGTAAATAAGCAAAGTTCAGAAATAGCTTGTATCTTCATTCTAAATTGGACATGCAATAATGATTTACTATACTGACTAATATAAAGGAGTTATGACATCACACGGAGCTTGTCTCATGAAAAAGCGTATATTGATTGTTGAAGACGATAACATAGCCATGACTGTTCACAGAATACTGATGGAAGAATTGGATTGTCAGGTTGACTGTGTAACCTCTGGTGAAATGGCCATAAACTCTACTCAAAATAATCAGTATGATCTGATTTTGATGGATTTAGGTTTACCAGGGATTGATGGCATAGAAACTGCACGAAAAATTAGACTGTTTGAGAACGAAAACCATAAGAATATAGTGCCAATTGTCGCTGTAACTGGAAATGCTGATCCAAGTCAACAGGCATTGTGTATGGATGCCGGTATGAACGATGTGATTGAAAAACCCCTAACCTTAGATATCGCTAAGTCCATTATATCGACTCGTCTAGCGTAATAATACGAGGAAGTGTCAATGTAAAGGTAGATCCATTTCCAAATTTACTGCTCACTGAAATAGAGCCTTTGATTTTTTCGGCATCTTTTTTTGCATTATACAGCCCCATTCCCATGCCCTTAAATACACTTCCATACGTGTTAGACCGTGATAACTTCGTAAATTTCTCAAAAATGTAATTCAATTTATTATCGGGTATACCAATCCCTGTATCCGTTACTTCAATGACAAATGCAGAGTCAGTACTGCCTACCTTTACGGTAACACGTCCTTTTTCTGTAAAATTAAATGCATTACCCACTAAACTTGATAAAATAAGATTAAATTTCAGGTTATCGGTTGTTATTTGCCCTGTTTCTTTACGCGACTTTTCTTTAATTATAAAATCAACCTGCTTTAATTGAGACACAGAACCCATTAATTCTTTTATTTTTTCGATTTCATCCTGTATATAAAATGGTTCTATTTTGATATCTTGTTGAAGATCTAGTGCTTCAAAAATCCGATTATGAATAATCTGCCATTGAGAACAACTTTTAACCAAAATCTGCAATAATTCCTTTAATTCAGGGTATTTAGATGAATAAAGCGAATAAAGTAAATCAGCTATACCACCAATGCCAACAAAGGGCGTTCTCAAATCATGCTCCATATTGCTGATAAAATCAGTCTTGGCTATTTCAGCTTGCATTTCCCTGGTTATATCGAGAGATGTTCCCATAATCCCGCTAATCTTTCCGTTTTTATCATGCAACGGAATTTTTTTGGTAAAGTAATATGCCTTTTTACCATAAATATCGACCCCTTCTTCTCGAAGCGATTCTTCCTTTCCTGTTTGCATTATACGTTGGTCGGTTTGCTCTATAATATTTATCTTTTCTTCATTCATTACAGAAAATATTTCTCTATCGGTTTTTCCAATAAATCCATTATTAACCTGAGCATTCATCAAATCAGTAAACGTTTGATTAGCGCCGCAATATTTGCCTGTAATATCCTTCCAATACAAATTACCAGCACTATTTCTTAAAATATAGTCAATATCCATTGGAGCCATCTTACCTGTATTCCATAAGTGTATTATAGCTTGGGATAGGCAACAAAACTGACGATTGAAAGAAATTAATAACGAAAAAATGTAGATAGAATAAGGTATTACTTAAATAAAATTGTAAATTTTTATACTATTATGTATTGTATTCGATACTTTTGGCTATATTATTATCTAAGCGTTTGATATGGTTGTTATTTTATAATAAATGGAGAAATTATGCGTTTTATTTGTACTTTACCTCCAGATCTCAAAAAAACCGACACTATTATTTTACCAATTAGCATGAATCAACCGCTTGAACGGGGCGAGCGTTTAGCCGCTATTCTTCAATCATTTGAAGAGTGCGGGTATAAAAAACAAGTTACTATACTCGTTTGTGATTATTTAAATCGTCATAATTGTACTAATGACCAAGACGCATTGAAACAAGGTGATCAGTTTATACAAGAAAATAAAGATAGTTTAAAAGACTATCCTATAATTCGGTGGAAACCTTTTTTAGATTCTAGACCTCAAAATCAATTTTCCAATTATTTTAATACAATTTTAAATCAAAGTAGTGAAGGATCTAAATTTTATAACAAAATGAAAAAAACGTGGGAAAAATGCTTAAGTTCCTCTCAATCATTAGAGGCATCTATAAACTATCAAATGGAAGAGTATGCATCTATTCTCTGCATGAATGAATTTGATCATTTGTTTTATCCGAAGCGCATTACCAATGGATTGGCTTATTTATACAATTATATTGAAGGGAAAAAACCAATTTACCATCATATTAAAGTGGCTGAAAATAAAATAAAAAATGCAAATCCATCCGCAGAGTTTTTTATGGGATCACTTAAGGAAAATCGGAATCATATTCATATTGCCTTTAGGGGCTTGCTTGAACACATGGAACTTTTATTAAGTTCTTCGGAACTTTCATTAAAATCAAAAAAAACGTTTGCAGAAGAGGTCGAGAATTTATTTATGGCGTTCGGTCTTCTTAACGATTTAAGTAAAAATGAAAAAGAAACGACTAAAAACTCCCTATGAGTTTAAAACCCTGCGTTCTTATACGGTGGCAGGGTTTGGCTCAACGACTGTCTTTGGCATCTTTCGTCCGGTCTTGAACCTCTTGACGATTAACCCGCATTGACCGAGGTGCATCAATCCCAAATTTAACATTACCAGGCTCAAGCGTTTGAAAGGCCACCAGAGTAACGCCCTGCCCTCTTATGTCAATCACGAGTTTTTCTTCAAAGTTAATAGTCACGATATCCATGCAAGCCCCTTTTTATTTGCCGCGCGATTTTAACACGAGGCTTTCAAATAACAAAAAACAGCATAAATGCTCTAACTCACCACCTAAAGAGGTCATTTTTTTCATTATACCAACCGCCCAGGGGTTCATTTTCATCAAAATAGAGGCCAACGCGATTATCGGTATATTGCGACAATTTATCCTCTTCTTCACTGGACAGGAGCTTGTGCTCATCCTCCTCTGAAATGGAATTGAGCATCAGAGAAACCA
>JACCWI010000035.1 GCA_013697725.1 Tatlockia sp. | reverse complement strand
GGATTCTGACGAAAAGGACCATACATATAAATAGCATATAAAAACATATAGTTATAAGTACTAAATTTTCTCTTCCTTATAAAAATTTAATTACCATTTTATCTTTTTATTAAACACATAGAATAATAATTAATTAACATGTTCGTTGAAAATCATAAAACGGTCCTTTTCGTCAGAATCCCGGCCGACCCTCGTATAAAGTCTTAACTTTACAGGCTGAAACATACCTACAGGCTGGATTTGTTGTTATTTCAGATTATGTGTGGTCTCCTAAAGAACTTTATCTTTTATTCAGTAGAATTAGGCACGGAAATCTATTTTACCCTATATTTCTTTTGCCAAAAAAAGCTATTAATTTGGAGCGAGACCGTAATAGAGAATACATAGTTGGTGCAGATAGAGTAGCAACATGTTGGGAGAGCTTTGCAAAATGGGAGTTTAAAATTCCCCAAATTTTTTACGATAATTCTAATATCTTAGCTATCGAAATGGCAAAAAATATTATAGAAGAACAAGGCCTGAATTGAAACGACTTCTTAATTTGTAAAATTATCGTTTGAGAAACCAATCATTCTTAAGTCAGTTGGCCGTTCCATTACTACCCATGCCCCTAAGCTCAGAAATTTGCTTTTATAAATCCTTAAAATTTTTGATATTTTCTTGTACTTCATCCAATTGAAGCAAGGATTCATTGATGAAATCTGTAAATTTATTTAACATAATACCGATTGGCAATAAAAATCCGATAGAACGATTTTCCTTACGCTCAATGACTGCTTGGGCAGTGTCAGAAAAATGGACACTGTTAGATTTTAAATTATGTAATATAAAAATATCGGTTCGTTCAACTAGGCTAGGGCTCATTTTAATTGAATTGAAAAGAAGATTCTGGTTCTCTTTGGATAATTTACAATATAACGAATATTTTTACATGAGGTGCTTTTAATGGACGGCAAATTTGAGCATTACCAACTTGAACATATTGCTAACGATCTTCTGGAATTTATATCCTCATTAGCCTCATACTTACCCGACAACTTACCAGGTTTTGCAGCATCAATTTCTGAGAAAAATCATGGATATGATCGTTATTTCTACCTGAAGGTGCGTGCTAAGCTCTTTTCCAATACCCCATCGTATGACGATGTATTCAGTCTTCTCTTCGAACTTCCTATTGGAAGCAAAAAAATCGATCCTGACAGGGAAAGCATCATGGAAAATCTTTCCGCATTTTTCAGGGGATGGCTTTCCATACCGAATGTAAATCCTGCCTGTGGATACAATTATGCTATAAAATGGGCTGCACGCCATGGCTATCAGGCAATTGTAGAATTTTTGCTTGAGCATTATTCAGAATCAGATTTTCCAGAGGGTATGAAAGAAGCTGTTTACTCGGCTGCAACGGCCAATAATCTGGCACTTGTCAAAGTGCTTACCGAAAAAGGGGAAATAGAACCTGATATCATAGATTGTTGCATTAAATCCACCCAAAACACGGAAATAATGCTGCATTTTCTGAAAGATGATATTAAATTAATTCAAAAATATTACAAATATTTTAGTGAAATGACAAATCTTTATGACACTATTAATAACAGGCTTGGGAATTCTAGTAATAAGTTTTTTGATAGCAAACATTGCGTTTACGCTCAAGCTGTAACTACTATGAAAAGGAAACTTGAAGAAATTGAAAAAGCAGCAGGTTCATATTTCCATCTTCAGCCCAATGCTGAATTCAAAATTTAATAGATGTTAATTATAATATTTGACAAAAACAAAATTTATTTATTAATGATTCTTGTCAAAAATGCAAGGGGTTGGGAGTCCAGCTGGCCGGAGTCGTATGCTAAGTAATATTTAAATTATTTATCGATAGATTAACTTTCATGTTGATAAGCTAACTATATATTTAAAGTGCATCTTTCCAACATTTTATTAGCTATAACCAATCATTATATTTTTATTTAAAGCAATCCTTCTTTTAGTTATTGCTTAACGTACGTTTCCGCCCCGCGGAACTCCAACCCCCTAATTATGCAGCATTTTCTATTTCAACAATTAAACCTAAATGATCGCGATCTATCAAATCCTGCAAACAAAGGCGAACAAATTGCTTTTTAGAATATCCTAATAATTCAGCATATTCGGCGGCTTTTTTGGGACTAATAATCCTTCTTCCATGCTCTATATCACATAAAACCTGCCTTGAAACCTCAAGTAATTTTGCAAATTCAACTTGACTTAATTCTTCTCCTTGGCGAATAGCTAAAATAAAAGAACCTAAAGTTAATTTTTCACCCATAAGATTCTCAAGAAAATCTAACGTTTTTTTTGTGTTTCTAGTAATCATGTTTATTTACCTCAATTATCTCGACAACTTCCATTTGTCCAGAGTTATTAATAATATAAATAGCACGATACGATTTTGAAAGCCTAATCGATCTTTGGCCTTTTCTATCTCCATGAAGAGGTTCATCATGGTAGCCCGGAACCTTTCGCACTTCACTTAAACCGTCATGGCCAACTGCATTAATCCATGAAGTTAACTTAGCAATGATATGTTTAGGCAGTTTTTTTAAGTCAGACTGTAATATTTTTTTTCTTAATATTACATCGTAAATATCCAATTCTATCTCTATTTATTATTCTAGTATTATTGTACACAATTATCGTGTACATGTCAAATAATGTTTAACTTCGATTATTATATACAGTACTTGAGTATCACAAAACGAAGGTTTTTTGGAATATTTTTTTAGGTGCTTATGATAAACACAGATCCCTTACCTTAAAGGATTATAATTGTTCCATTATCTGTTTCCATTAGTATGTCAGCACCATAGGTTGTTCTATTCCTATTATGCTGGTGCTACCTTATTATTGGAACCTATCATTATTGCTATTAAAAAAAATTTCCAATAATATGCGCAAATATTTACTCTTTTTATATTTATATGAAAACCAAATTTGAAATAGAATCTAAGGTTAAAAACCACTATAACACCTATCGCGATTATGAATTTCTGGTGCTGCTAAATATTTTTGAATCCCATCCAGACACAACAGACCTACTTGAAGAGTTGAAGAATTTTTTTGCTAAACGATGGGATGCTATGAGCAAAAGTTCAACATTATTTAAGCCCTATTTAGATCATAGCAACGATCCCTCTACAAAATTAATGATAGAAATTGCAGAGTTTGTCGCTCAGGAGTTAACTAAAATTCCTAGGATAGAAATGCCTTCATTAGGCATAATAATCTAAAACATTAATAATTCTTTCTCAGTTATTATTAAACAAATAACTTTTCAATAGTTTCCTGCATTTCTTCCTGGCTCGGTTTGGCATAGCGAAATATTTCTTTTATTGAAACGTTTCCACTAAGTTCTTGGGCGAAATGC
>JACCWI010000010.1 GCA_013697725.1 Tatlockia sp. | reverse complement strand
TAAATAAGCAATGCGGTAAGTATCGGAATTAGAATAGGTCCAGTGCCACCACCTAGAATCCCTGTCAGTAGCCCAGTAAATATTCCAATTACAAGATATAATCCAACTAGATACATAAAGTTACCTTCGTTAGTTCTCTTTCTTTTAGTTTTAAATATTCATTCTTGATGGTTTTTGCTGAAAAATTTAATGCCATTTCTTCCTCTTGACTTAAGTCAGAAAGTAAATTTGTAGGGGATATTCCTGCTTCTGATATATATACTTCAGTACCTAGATAGGTATGATAGACTTGATTCCAACAACATAAAGTCATTTTAGTCGGACATTTGGATACCCAGCTTTTTAAACAATTAACCGTAGCTTGAGCAACAGCAATATGTGGTGGAATACATTGATTTGCTTCCATCATTTGAGTTCCTTTCTGAATAGAATAGTTTTTTATTTTTTCAATTATCTCATTATCTAATAGCTCAAAAATATTTCGTTGATTAATTTTAATTTGAGTGAAAATCGGAACTGCTGAAGGTCCATGTTCGCCTAAAATGTTTAAGCTGGATAGATCAATAGATAAATAATTAAAGCCCGATATTTCATTTATGCCTTGCGCAAGGCGAGCAATATCAATTTGACTTGAAATCCCGACAACTTGCTCAACAGGTAAATTAGTTAAATATTGCAATCTCCATGTAACAATATCTAATGGGTTTGCAATATTAATAATCCGGCAGTGAGGCGGAATAAATTTGGATAATTGAAAAGCTATTTCCTGAGTAATAAGATCGTTAGAAAATAATAGGTCAGAACGATTTTTAATAGACTTATCAATAGGCGCACTGTATGCGGTGATTAAATAATCACAATCTTTTACCTGCTCAAAGCTAGTAGTAAAGTAGAGATTGTCAATTATCTGGCAAATTGAAATTTTATCATATTGGGATTCTAGAATTAATAAGGACTGAATGAGATCCGATATTTTTGATTTTAATCTATTTAAATTAGGCTCAATACAAATAATTTTGGAAACATGGAGATTTTTATTTAATATCTCAAAACATATTTTTGAAAGCAACCACTCCCCTATATTACCGAATCCTACTATGGAGATATTTATATCTTTAAGCATAGTAGCCACCGTTAACGTTTAAATCAAAAATCAATCGATTCATTTGTTTTATGAAAAACCAAATATTATTTATTTGAGTGGCGCACGATACACGAATAAATCCATAGCTACTATCAATGCCAAATGCAGATCCAGGTAAACATGCAATGTCATAGCAATTCATTAATAAATTGATAATGTCCATATCAGTTTTTATGATATAGCTAGCTGGAAAAAAATCGTTATTTTTTTTCAATATGTTGTCAGATACAACTTTATTAATTAATGCTCCGCAATTTAATAAAACAAAAAATCCAGCATCCGGCTTATTTTGTATTATTATTGGCCCAGTCGAGAATGCATTACAGATTGTATCAATATTTTTTTTGTAAGCTGATTTGGAAATATTTTCCCATATCATATGCTCAATTTCTCCAGATAACTTTGCATTTAGTATCGATGTGAGGGCAACCTGGCTAAGCAATGATACCTCAGCAGTCACTGCCATTTGTTGATGTATTAATTTATTAATGAGGTTTTCATGCGCAAATATCATTCCAGCTCTTAAATCTGGTGCACCCGCCAATGCTTTCGCGCATGAAAAAATTGTTATGATTCTGTGGAATAAATCAGGTGCAATATCTAATAATGAGTAGAATTTTGAATAACTTAAATCGCGATATACTTCATCTTGAATAATAATTATATGCTTGTGCTTTCTTAAGCAGTCTGCCAGTTTGAGTAATTCTTCCTCGAGCCATACTACACCACTAGGATTAACAGGATTATTTAAAATTAAGCATTTTATCTCTGGATTAGTTAATAACGATTTCTCTAAACTAATTATATTAGGTCTGAAATTATTTTTTAGTGTATCAATCGTAATTAACTTTGCTCCCATTTCTCTTATTTGTAAGGAGTATTGACTAAAATAGGGAGAAAAAACTACAGCGCTATCATCTGGTTTTAAAGTTGATTTAAAAGCATTCCATAAACCCTGATTGGCACCATTTGTACACATTACATTAATTATATTGCAGTTAATTGCAGGGTAATAATATGACATCAAGTCTGTAATAGCTTTTCGTGTTTGAAGTCTACCTGGCCCTGGTGAATATCCGAATTGTAAAGAACACTTTGGAGAAGATAAAAAATCATTTAAACCTTCAATTAATACTGGATTTACAGGCAAATGAGGTTGACCCAAGGTTAAATCAATAATACAAGGTTTCTTATCGATTACTCTGGAATCATTAATAAGATTCATCTCATTGAAAATTTGTCGAATCGGACTTAGCTGTGTCATATTAACCTACCAAAATTAAAAAACAAATTTATTTACTAACAACTGTCTTCCGCATAAAAGAAGATGCGGTTTTTATTTTAAGTGTGCTTTCATAAGGAACCGTAGTCGCTATATAAACCCAACGAAATAAACAAATGGTTGTAATAAAGGCTAAATAGATTGAATATTTTGATAAGCTTTCAGGTAACAATCGCAGGATCTCAGAGTTTCGGTACCAAGCAAAAATTCCTGCCAATACAACTTGCATTAAGGCTGCTCCGCAAAGTAAGCCACTAGCTATTAGAAACCCTGATTGATGCTGTTCTTCTTTTTGTGTCGTTGTTAAATTCTTATTTGCATTCAAATGGCGTTTTATAAACTGAGATAATAAACTTCCAATAAATAATGGAACTGTTGTGGTTAGTGGTAAATACATGCCTGTCGCAATCCCTATGATAGAAAATTTAAAATGATTCTTATTAAAAAAACAATGAAAAATAATAAAGCAAACAATAAAAGCGGCTCCGATCTCTAAGAGTTCCCATGGAACCGTGTCATTAAATACTGATTCTATAACTGAAGCTATCATCGCCGCAGGAGGAGCTGACAGCGTTTGGGTCTGATCAATACCTGACTGGTTTGATATTCCAGCAATACCATAGGTTTCAAAAAGTAATTGCATAACTACAGGAATCACGGCTGAGGCAATGAGAATACCCAGCAAAAGCATTACCTGTTGTTTCCATGGGGTGGCGCCAATGATGTGACCTACTTTAAGATCCTGAATATTGTCACAGGCAATAGCTGCTATACACGCGATAATGGATGTGACTAATATTATTATTCCCTCAGCGTGCAACATTGTCGAGTGTGAAAAATTTAAACCTATATTCGAACCTAGATAAGCATTAAATAGTACTGCAACTATTAGTGCTCCGGCAACAATAACGCCTGAACCTGGACTCCCTGATACACCAAGCAAACCAGAAAAATAGCCGCACATTGCTGCAAATATAAAACCCATAAATAAAATATAAATGATAAAACAACATACAATGGTCATTGATTGAACATTGGTTACATTGAACTGGATCGAATCAATTTCATTTTGGAATAAAATAAAAAGTGCTATCAATGCAGACATTAAGCAGATTAAAATAAATGAATTAGGTAAATCGCGCTCAGTACCAAGTATTATAGAGCCTCGTTTTTTTCTGGAAAAAAATAATGACTTACAGGTTATAAGGCTTTTAGTAATAGAAGGTTTTAGTGTGACTAATAATGAAAATAAACCTGCAAATAACATGGCACCAATACTAATATAACGTAGCTTGAGATCCCAAAAAGCCATCGCGGTTTGTGCAGAAGTACCAGCATCTGAAAAGCCCAATATAGCAGAGAGTAATGGCATTCCTATTACCCAGCCTAAAATCCCACCTAATAATAGACTCCCGCCAATATTAAATCCGACCAAGTACCCTGTGCCAATCATCGCTGCTGAAAAACCAGTACCCATTCCAAAAATAGCTTTATTACTAATAAACCAAAATTGAAAGTTTTCAGCAATAACTTTAAAACCTGATTGAAATAAATCAAATAAAGCACCTACAGCACCACCCGAAATTATTTTACGCATATTAATATTTTTATCCTCAGCTACCTGCAAAACTGCGGCAATGGCCTTGCCCTCAGGAAATGGAAGTTGAGGATCGCGCATTAGTTTTTTCCGCAAGGGGATTGAAAATAAAACACCCAAGACTCCTCCTAAAAATGCCAAAACAAGACATTTCCAGTATGGAAAATTTAGCCAATAATGGATAATAATTAGGCTTGGTGCTGTGTACACAATACCACCCACCACTGCTTGTCCAGCAGAAGCTGCGGTTTGAATTAGGTTATTTTCAAGAATGCTGTAATTTTTGAAAAATCGAAGAATACTCATTGAAATTATTGCAGCAGGTATTGAAGCCGATGGTAAAATACCTATTTTTAAAGCTAAATAGGTATTGGTTGTAGCTAAAATTATAGTCAGTACAATAGATATGAGAATTGCTCGCATTGTTATTTCTTTTTTTTCTTTAAGCATGGTTATTTATCCTTTAAGGTTTCTCTTTTATTGCGAGTTTGTAAGAAAGGAGAATAACCAAACAGTCGTAATTCATATGCTGACATTGACATTTTCGTTTCATAAGAGAGGTACTGCATTCGGCACTTATCTCTGTAAATATCGGGGCGGAGATAATGAGCCAATAGTGTAAGTCTTTCATTAGCGCTTTTGTTACTACCACCACAATGCCAACAATGTCCATTTAAAACGCAAACATCTCCGGCTTTACCTGTTATGGTAATTTCACCTGATAGCCTGGCTGTGGGCTCGGATAACAAATCTTGTGGTAAAGAATAAGATAAATGGCTTCCAGGAATGATATTTGTAGCCCCATTCTCAATAGTAGAGTCAGTCAAAAAAAGAATTGCGGTACAGGAAAAGTAACCTTTCTCGTCTGGTATTCCTTTGTTTTGATTTATATCCGTATCAGTGTGATAAGCTTGCCTTTGATTTCCTACATATCTGGGTAATGTTTTTCGTGCATTCAGCATTACTAAATTGAAGTTACCCAGAACAGAAGAAATTGCTTGAAGTACCACAGGATGAGCATAAAATTCACTAAATATTCGTCCTTTATCTGCTAAGTTCGCTAAACGAATCACACCAGGTTCAATACATGGATTTTCCATTCCCGCACAATCGCCTTCCATAGAAAAAATAGATCTCACATGTGAATTTATTTGGTTTATTAATTCATAAGGTAATAACTCCTTAAACAAGAAAAACCCATTTTCTTTTAAACTATTGCTATATTTATCATAATGGTCAAAATCGAACTCTGACAATTCCATAATCATTATTCCTTGATTAAATATATTTTCTATAAATTACAGATTATTTATCTTCAAAAATAATTAACTAAAATAATTTTCCATAGACCCTGCTCGCACTGTGTCTAGAGTAAAGCAGTGGAATCCACCTCCAAACAGTCTGCGATGGCGATGACGTACCGGTATTGGTGTCATTTTATGTTTTTCTAAAGTTTGAATTAATTCCGGAAATAACGAATTAACTATCACCTTATCTTCGTCAACTGATAAAACATTAAGATCAATGTATTTACTAGTTAATATCAAATTATCGTCTTCATAATTTGGAAAGTTATTTTTTTTCGGCTCAGGAGGATAAATTACATCCCATTTTTGGAGAGCTTCAGGTAAAAATTTTAGGAACGCAGGAGAACGCAAAAGTAGTAAACCAGGGCGTAGTGGCAAAATAATACTGTCTATATGATTGTCAGTCATACGATATGCACGATGTATATTAAATTTTCCACCTAAATGACGCTCTAGCCATTGCAGACCAAGCTCATGATTTTTATTTGCCACATTAACTAGAATATCTTTACCAAATCGGATGCATTGGGCTGCATCAATCATTATTTCATGACCAACATCAAATTCAGAAACTTCCTGCTTGTAAACTTTTTGTGTTGCGATAACGTCTTGGATTTGATCTTCAACATAAGCAAGGTCAAAAGAATTGTCCGTCATTATAGGCTTGGGCATCGTTGTCCATTTTGCGCCGGCACTAAAATAACGATAAAAAATAGATTTCAGAAGGTCATTCTCAAAATATCGAGCACGGATCTGCGGAGGAGTTTCAATAATTTCATTGCCAATAATTATAGCTTGATCACGTATATTCAAAGCTGGGATACACGTAGCATTCCAATAAGGGGTTTTGAATGTGACCCCCTTGTTCAGTGGAAGCGGACGATGAACTTTAACATTAAGTTTTTCGAGAACTAGAACTAACTCGCCTACATCTTCAGCTAGCTCTTCTAGATATTGATTTTTAATGCTATTTTTCAGATAGGTATGATTAATTACATTTGTATCATGGTCTTGCTGCGATTTTGTTTCATAAGTAGGGTAATAACATGACACTGAATCATAAGCGTTATAATGACCCCCATAATTTAGACCACACAAAAGTAAAAATTTAAGAGATAATAGCCTCCAACTGGAGGTAAGAATGGCAAAGCACAAAAAGTGGTCATCAGCAGCGAAATTTGAAATAGCTTTAT
>JACCWI010000055.1 GCA_013697725.1 Tatlockia sp. | reverse complement strand
CGCTCTCAAAGTTCTCTAAAGCGCCCACACAGTTTGTCTTCTATTTTATTAATGAACTTGCCCTTCCGGCGTGTTGCGTATTCTACTCATCCACATTCCCTTGTCAATTACTTTCTTCCTTTTTTTGAAATTAATTCTCTAGTCCGCGTTAGTTATGCGCACTTTGGCTATCTTACGTTTGCCAACTTGAATTATATAAGTATGTCCATTATGAAGTAAGGCTGAAGTGTTAGTAGAACGCTCACCATCTATCTTAATCGCTCCTTGATTAATTAACCTAATAGACTCTGATGTGCTTTTTGTCAAATCCATTTGCTTTAAAAGCTGCACCAAAGGGAAAGGTTCTTTGCAACTGATGACCTGTTCAATTAAGTCATCCGGAATCATACCCTTTTGAAAACGTTCAATAAATGCTTGATGGGCAATTTCTGCCTCCTCTTGATTATGGAAGCGAGAAATTATTTCTTTAGCAAATTCAATTTTTACATCTCTGGGATTCAATCCTTCTAGGACGGCTTTTTTCAATTGGGCAATTTCCTGCCCGGTTTTAAAACTTAGCAGCTCAATGTATCGCCACATTAGCTCATCGGACACTGACATAAGTTTGCCAAACATAGAGTCAGGAGCTTCACTAATGCCTATATAATTATTGAGTGATTTAGACATTTTTTTAATGCCATCGAGCCCCTCAATTAAAGGGGTCATCATCACTAATTGCGGCTCTTTAGCAAAATGTTTTTGTAGTTCCCGACCCATTAAAAGATTAAATTTTTGATCAGTCCCTCCTAACTCAATATCAGCGTTTAATACTACTGAGTCATAACCTTGAATTAAAGGATAGAGAAATTCGTGAATTGCTATGGGCTGCCCTGAATTATAGCGTTTGTTAAAATCGTCTCTTTCAAGCATTCTTGCCACAGTATGGCTTGCTGCCAAACGAATCAAATCAGCAGCACTCTTTTGCCCCATCCATTCAGAATTAAATGAGATCTGTGTTTTTTCTGGATCAAGAATTTTGAAAACTTGTTGCTGATAAGTTTTTGCATTCTCTGCAACTTCTTCTTGACTTAAAGGCATGCGAGTAACATTTTTGCCTGTGGGGTCACCAATCATTGCAGTGAAATCGCCAATCAAAAATATGACCTTATGGCCATATTGCTGAAATTGCCGTAATTTATTTAACAGTACAGTATGACCTAAGTGAAGATCGGGAGCGGTAGGATCGAAACCTGCTTTAATTGTTAATGGTTTTTCTTTGAGGAGTATTTTTTCTAATCCTTCTTCAGGAAGTATCTCTTCACAACCACGCTTTAATTCATCGCAGACTGATTTTTCAAATATCATGACAACTGACCTTAGTTTTAATGATTGACCTAATAACTTGCAGCGAGTATCTTAGCCCGGTTAATCTATTCTCGCTAGAGGATAGGCTGTTAAATAACTAAGATTAGCTTTTTTAGGGCAATCTTGAATAAACTTTCAAGTAGTGATGACTATCAGTGGCTGATTAGATAGAATGATTAGTCGGTTAGTTGTTGCAAAGCACTGACTTTAGTTTTGATGATATAACTTAAATTGCTCAGTGCCTTATTTGAGCAACTGAATTTAGGGTTCCTTTGGCTAAATCTAGATAACTCATCAGCCAGGTGCATTTCTTAGGAAAGCAGTACCAGTTCAAGCGGATAATTTGATGACCATCTTAGAATATACCACACCCAAAGGGGTGTCAGTAGTAAAGGCGGAACATGGATCAACGACCCAATGTCTCAATAAAAAAATCAGCTAAGCCATCTAAATTAATGGCTTTTATTGCTTTGGTGATCACCTTCACCTTACCTTTTCTTTTAGTGAAGTCTTTCCCTCATAAACAAAGAATTCATTATAATAGATCTGAATTACCCGCCATAGATATTTCAACTTTTGCATCCAAGTCTTTAAACCATCCTGTATTGCTTCCTTCACGAGGGCTTCAAAGAGTTAATCAAGTCAATGCTGGGGCAGCAAATTTACAACACACAACTACCTCGAATAAAACGTTGACATCTGCAATTCTAAAGCAGGTTAAACCAACACCTATTGTTCCGAAAGTGGATGAAATAAAATCGCTGATCACTCGCAGAAGTGATTCGCTCTCCTCTGTATTTACACGTGTGGGTTTAAGTCGGCAACTTTTCCAGACGATTTCACGTGAGAATCCACGACTTCGTACTTTGAGCCATTTAAGGCCTAATGAACAGCTACAATATCTCATCAGCAATAAAACGCTTGAAAAAATGACAATTCCCTATTCAAGCACACAATCTTTGAGCCTTTATCGTGAAGGGAAGCATTATAAAACCAAACTTAATTCTTATAAAATAACAACTAAAAATCATTATGTGACAGCGATAGTACGTGGCTCTTTATATACAACCGCTAAACGTTATAACATCCCTAATAAATTAATACAGCAAATGACTGAAATTTTTGCCTGGGATATTAATTTTGCCAAGGAAGTGAGGGCAAATGATCAATTTTCAATCCTATACAAATCGACTTATGCGAATGACAAATTAATTGCTACCGGAGAAATTGTTGCGGTCACCTATAAAAACCGAAGCAATAGTTTTCAGGCTGTTTTACATACTAGTCGAAATGGACATTCTGATTATTATAGCCCCCAAGGTTCAAGCCTGAAGAATGCTTTCAATCGCTACCCTTTACGTTTTAGCCATATTAGCTCAACCTTTAGTTTAGCTCGCAATCATCCTATTCTTCGCTATAAAAGACCGCATAAAGGAGTGGATTTGGCGGCACCCATTGGCACGCCTATCTATGCTACTGGGGATGGTCATATTGAGATTATTGGACGTCAAAGCGGTTATGGCAATATGATTAAAATAAAACATAACACTATGTATAGTACAATTTATGGTCATATGTTGCGTTTTCAAAAAGGGATTTACCGAGGTGCAGCTGTAAAACGGGGCCAAGTTATTGGTTATGTAGGCCAAACCGGTTTAGCTTCTGGTCCTCATTGCCATTATGAGTTCCATGTAAAGCATCAACCTAAAAATCCAACAACAGTGAATTTACCTCGAGGTGGAGCTGTTCCCTTGCGTGAGATGGCAAGTTTTAGATCCAATACTAATAATTTGTTAAGCTTATTGAAGTCACACGATTCCAGTCAGTTTGCCAAGGCTAATAGCAAAGGGAAAACAGCTTAAATCAAAATTTCTATTTGCCCGCCTTGTTTAGCGTTCACCGATAAATTCCTCGTTTTTGATTAGAAACTACAGAGTCAAACTTCAAGCAAATAGATAGCGACAAATTACAACACTTGCCACTACACCTGCAAAATCTGCTAGTAACCCTGCTGGAATGGCATGACGAGTGCGCTTAATCCCCGCAGCACCAAAGTATATTGCCACAACATAGAAAGTAGTTTCTGTCGAACCCATCATAGTCGCCGCAGTTTTGGCTATTAAGGAATTACCGCCATATTGATGAATTAGCTCAGCCATTATTCCGGTTGAAGCACTACCTGAAAAAGGTCTAATTAGTGCCAGTGGTAATAATTCTGAAGGCATTCCTAACGTGGATAATAGCGGCGCAAGAACAATTTGCATCAATTCAAAAAAACCAGAAGCGCGAAGCATGCCAATGGCAACTAGCATCGCTACTAAATAAGGAAGGATAGTTATGCTAGTTTCAAAACCTTGTTTAGCGCCATTAACAAAGGCATTAAATACATTAATTTTTTTTATAAAACCATAAAAGGGGATACCCACTATGAAACTAAGAAAAATTATATTGGATAATTGATTAGCGAAATTAGTCATTCACTGGAACCCCTTTAATACGATACACGGGCAGCTTGGCTAAAGATTTAACTGCAATAATTGCAACCATTGTTGAAATTGAAGTAGCGACTAGCGAGCTAAATATCACTGAGCTTGGGTTAATGCTGCCATTAGCCGCCAAAAATGCAATTGCCGTTGCCGGAATCAGCTGCACGCTGGAGGTATTAATTGCCAGGAAAGTGCACATCGCATTAGATGCTTCCTCAGTGTGTCTATTAAGACGCTGCAGTTCTTTCATTGCTTGCAGACCAAAAGGCGTTGCGGCATTCGCCATACCTAGCATATTTGCTGCTATATTCATTACCATCGCACCCATCGCAGGGTGGTCGATAGGTACATCTGGGAAGAGCCATCGCATTATAGGACGTAAAGCTCGCGATAAGCGATTGATGAGCCCTGACTCAGAGGCGATTGCCATAATTCCCAACCATAGAGTCATAATTCCCGCCAAACCTAGGGCAATTTCAAAGCCTAGCTTAGCGGAATTGGTAGCTGCCTGCACAACTTGATCAAGACGACCCTGAATTAGTCCTACAATTAGCGAAATAAAAATCATTCCAAGCCATATTGCATTAAGCATTCTGTACCTCGGTGAAGTTATAAATTAAGATATTGTTTTTGTAGTAACTTTTTAGCTAAAGGAATTTTAATGAGCTTAGTTTATCTTAGGAAAACACTAAAGTGGATCGCTTTCAGTTCTTTTCTATTAATTTTAACCTTTCAGCTTGAGGCTCAAACTCTCCCAATTCAACATCAAGCTGATGTCCAGATACAATCCTTGTATCAGAAGCTTGAAAAATCATCTACGCTGACTATGGCAAAGAGGATTGAAAATTTTAGTGCTGAATTCATCGGAAAACCCTATCTGCTAGGTGCTTTGGGGGAAGGTTCAGAAGCCCGTTTCGATCAATATCCACAGTATCGTACTGATGCTTTTGATTGCGACACTTATGTTACCACTGTTCTTGCTTTAGCTTTGGCCGCTAATAAACAAGGGTTTCAGCATTGCCTCGCAAAAATTCGTTATAAGAATGGAAACATTGATTTTCTTTCGCGTAATCACTTTATCTCTATGGATTGGAATCCTAACAATCAAAATCAGCATTTTATTAAAGATATTACAAGTTCCATTAAAAATCGAAATAATCAATCAATAGTTAAAATTGCTTTAGCACTAATTGATAAACCGTCCTGGTATCAACGGTTTTCGCAACAAAAAGTTCGTTTGCAAGCAGCCAATGAAACTGAACAAAACCTCCGTTTAGTTGAATTGAAACAGAGAGGAACTCAATTACAAAAACGGCAGGTAAGTATTCCTTACATCCCTTTGTCTGCTTTATTTAACCATAAAGCCCACCCAGATCTTTTTATATTTGCACAAATTCCTCACGCGGCAATTATAGAAATAGTCCGTCCTAACTGGAATTTACGAGAAATAATCGGTACCAATTTAAACGTCTCTCATTTGGGCTTTGCCATTTGGAAAAACAATACTCTTTTTTTTAGACAAGCTTCTTCCCAATATGGAAAAGTGATCGACGTTCCTTTAATACCTTACCTCAAAGAAGCGCTAGCTAGCCCGACCATTAAAGGGATCAATATTGAGATAGTGTTGCCCCAGACCCCTTTAGATAAATTCTGTTCCTGGCAATCTACTCAGATTTTACAATAAGTACCAATTGCTATTGTTCTATTATATGGCAATTTATAAAACTCGATATTTAAATTTGCGGAATAATTTCTCATTAAAAAAGCAAAGAGTCTTTCTTGCCAATAAAATACAAGTGTTTTCTTTTTTCGAGAGGCAATAACATTTGGAACTTCTACCATATAAGTAGTGACATCGACATTCAACTTAAATGGAAGCATGCCTTTTTCAACTGCTCTCGCTAAGGCTCTAGGCACAGAAATATTATCCATAAAGCCATAGTGTAAGATCATTTCACAAACTCGATTATCAATAGGATTAATTTGTATTCGTTTACCCGGCTCCACGTGAGGCTTATTAGCGACGATATAACTTATAATCAGGATTTTTTCAGGAACCGCATGACTTAGTTTGACAAATTTAAGAAAAGATCCACCGCTCGTATCATAAGTATCAGTTATAAAAATGGTTGTAATACCTGGAAGATGAGCTAAAGAGTTTGAATTTAATTCTCTAATAATCTGTAAAACCTCTGCTCTTTGCAGGTAAATGTGCTTTTTTAAATATTTTAAACCTTGATTCCAGGTATACATAATAATGCTTACGCTAAGAGCAAAACATACGGGAACCCAACCGCCGGTTAAAAATTTATGCGCATTCGCTCCCAAGAATGCCAAATCAATCAATATCAAAGGAATAAAAACAGCAGCGACCCGTAGCCATGTCCAGCCCCAGACATGGTGTGCAGCATAAGTAACCATCGCAGTAACCAGTAACATAACCAAATTAACTGCAATACCATAGGCATGGGTCATATTCGAAGAACTTCTAAAAGTGAAAACGAGGAGCAAAGTTCCAATTAATAATAATAAATTCATCTGGGGAATATAAATTTGTCCTATGTTCTTTTTTGAAGTCTGAATCACCGGAATTCGCGGACATAACCCTAGTAAAATCGCTTGTTTAGTTAAAGAAAAGGTAGCGCTAATAACTGCTTGAGAAGCAATTACAGTTGCCATTGCCGAAATAATTAGTAAGGGTATAAAAAACCATTCGGGTGCAATGCGATAAAAAGGATTAATGATTGACTCGGGATGACTAATTAAATGAGCACCTTGCCCAAAATAATTAAGCACTAGTGAAGGTAAAGCCACAGTAAACCATGCATAGCGAATAGGGCTTTTACCAAAATGCCCGATATCTGCATAAAGTGCCTCTCCACCTGTAACTACCAGGAATACACCACCTAATAGAACATAACCTTTATAGCCATGGTGAAATAAATATTCGACAGCATAATAGGGGTTAAGAGCTTGCAGGACTTCAGGATATTTTATTATTTCCTTCATTCCAAGAACTGCAATAATTATAAACCAGACAAGGAGTATTGGGCCAAAAGCAGCGCCAATTTTCTCTGTGCCATAGGATTGCATGAAAAATAATAAAAACAAGATAATAGCAGATAAAGGCACTACCAATTCATCAAATTCAGGGGAAATTAATTTTAATCCTTCAATGGCTGAGGTCACCGAAATGGCGGGAGTTAGCATGGCGTCACCTAATAATAGGCCGGCACTAAAAATTCCCAAAAGGTAAAAGACTCGCTCGTTTTTAGGGGCTTTTTGTTTAATTAAAGCCAGCAGAGCTAAACCACCGCCCTCACCTTCGTTATCCGCTCGCAGAACTAGAACTAAATACTTAATGGAAATAACAACAATTAATGACCAAAATATTAAGGATAAAACGCCTAACACGTCTACTCGATTAATAGGAAAATTGCCTAAAGTTTCTCGAAGTGCATAAAGTGGGCTAGTGCCAATATCACCAAAAACTATGCCCAAAGCACCTAAGGATAAGACCCAAGAAAATTTATTAGTCTTTACGCTCAAGTAAGGTCCATTATCACGTGTATAAAAATACTATAGCTAATCAACAACACAATGGAAGTAAATTAGACAGTTTTTTTTAAGGGATTAAGATCTTTCACAGGTTGATTGCGATCTCCGCATGGATGCTTAATAATGGAAAAATTAATCTTATAGGAGCGGGAATGCCACAGAAAAACTCCCTTGTGCATTTAGCCTTGGTAAGTTTGTTATCAACTACAATGAGCAGCTGTTTTCATCCCCCTTATAATAACTTCAAACCCTATCATCGCGCTTATGAAACAAGCGTTCCTGGTGTAGCTGTTGGGACAGCTGCTACTATCGCAGCTGGCGGTGCGCCAATTCTTGCAGGAGCCGCAGTTGGTGGTTTAGTCGGTGCTTCTGTTGGTCTGTATAAAGATTCAAAGCCCGCACTCATAAAAGAAATAAAAAAACTGGATATTCAATACATTGAATATGGCGACACTGTAACTTTTGTTGTTCCTACCGATAAATATTTTATTTTTGAAAGTGCTCGTTTTAATGAACTTTGTTTTCCTGGTTTATCAGATCTTATCAAACTAATTAAAACCTTCCCCAACTGTTGCCCCATTTACGTGGCCGGTTTTACCGATAATGTGGGTTCTCGTTTTAGTAAAAAAATGATGTCTCAAGCACGTGCCGAAAGAATGGTCGCCTATTTATGGGCCAATGATATTCCAGCCCGGCGCTTAGTTGCTGAAGGTTATGGTGACAAACATCCGGTGGGCAACAATAAACTCATTCATGGAAGCGCCTATAATCGCCGTTTAGAAATCCAACTCATCAAAAATTGTACCCATCTCGCACCCACTGTGCCTTATCTGGCACCTATGAAATAGGTTCATAAACGAGTGGCATTTGTATTAAGCTTGTTGGTTTTTAGACTTATATTCAGGGCGCTATCCATGCTAGGATGCTGAATTTTTTGATAAAGACCAGGTGTTGAATGAAATCCAGATTTATTGGCGGTCTGCTGCTAATTGTAGGAACATCCATTGGTGGTGGAATGCTAGCTTTACCAGTCGCCAATGCGGCAACTGGCTTTTGGCAGTCCTCAGTATTTTTATTGCTTTGTTGGGGGGTCATGACACTAGGCGCTCTTTTTATTCTTGAAGCTAACCTCTATCTACCCCGTGGCAAGCATATGGTCTCAATGGCTGCTGCCACCCTTGGAGCTCCTGGATTACTTGTCGCCTGGCTAAGTTATATTTGTTTGTTATATACCCTACTGTCTTCCTACATTTCTGGCGGAGCTGATATTTTTGGCTCTATGTTCGCAGGCATTGGTGTTTCAATCAGTCAATGGCAAGCCAGTACGCTATTTACAATTCTTTTCGGCCTGGTGGTTTATGGTGGCATCCACAAAGTGGATCTGTTAAATCGAGTTTTGCTATTTGGCAAATTAGGTATTTATTTAATTTTAGTATTGTTGATAACACCCCACGTGCAACTTCACTATCTGGAAGGAGGAGATTATCGTTATATCACTGGAACCGTGATGATTTTAGTCACTTCTTTTGGATTTGCCATTATAGTCCCCAATTTACGTGATTATTTTAACGATGATATTAAAGCGCTAAAAAAAGTGGTCTTGATTGGTTCACTAATTCCCTTATTTTTCTATCTTGCATGGGATGCGGTCATTATAGGCAGCCTACCTGCTGAGGGTAATCAAGGTCTCGCCGCACTGATGCATAGCGAACATACAACCTCAGCCTTAGCTGATTCACTTACAAAAACCGTTCAATCAAACTTCATTAGTTCCTTATTCAACTTCTTTAATTCAATTTGTATGCTCACTGCTTTTTTGGGAGTTTCATTGTGTTTAATTAGCTTTCTGGCGGATGGTATGAAAATTGAACAAAAAGGTAGACACGGTTTGTTATTGTTTTTGCTAACATTTTTACCGCCACTTCTAGTAGTCATTTATTATCCTGGCGCTTATATTCATGCATTTAGTTATGCTGGAATTTTTTGCGTCATCTTACTGTTGCTTTTACCCGCTCTGATGACGGTATACGGTCGTAAGAAGTTTTCATCTGCTTATATTGTTCCTGGTGGTAAATTTTCTCAGGCTTTAGTGATAGGCTTTTCTATTCTCTTATTGGGTAACTCAATTTGGGAGTTAGTTTCCCAAAACTAATGAATTGACATAACATAGCAATTTAATTAACATAATGTATTAATTTTTATCATTTGGATCAAAAAGTGTTTAATTCAAAATTTATTGGCGGGCTTTTATTAATTGTCGGTACGTCAATTGGCGGCGGCATGCTTGCTTTGCCCTTATCAACTGCAGAACTAGGATTTGCCAATTCAATAATTTACCTGGTTTTCTGCTGGTTAGTGATGACGGTGGGGGCTTTATTGATCCTGGAGGTAAATCTGCGGCTTCCACCAGGAAGCTCTATGGTTTCTATGGCTAAATCCACCTTAGGCCTGCCAGGTCAAATAGTCGCGTGGGTAACTTATCTCTTACTTTTTTATACTTTACTAGCGGGCTACATTTCAGGTGGCTCCGATGTTTTAAATGTCTTGCTTAAAAATGCACATTGGAATTTGCCAAGTTGGTTCACCTCAGTTAGCTTTACGCTGCTCTTTGGCCTGATAGTTTATGGCGGCATCCGCTCAGTTGACTACGTAAATCGCGGTTTGATGTTTGGTAAGCTAGGCGTCTATGTTCTTCTAATTCTTTTAATCAGCCCTCATGTTGATACTAAAACGCTAAGCGCTGGTTCAACAAAAGCCATTACCGGCAGTCTCATGGTATTAATTACCTCCTTTGGCTTCGCATCAATTGTACCAAGTTTACGTGAATATTTTCATGATGATATACCTAGCTTAAGAAAAGTAATCCTTTTTGGTTCACTGGTTCCACTGAGTTGCTACATCCTTTGGGACGCTATAATAATGGGTGTTGTTCAACGAGAAGGTAGCGATGGTTTAATAGGTCTAGCGTCTAATAATCATGCCATTAGTGGCTTGATTCATGCTCTATCACTCGCGATAAAAAGCGAATGGATAACCGGGTTTTTTAGCTTTTTTTCTTCAATATGTATGATTACCGCTTTTCTTGGTGTTTCTATTGGATTATTTGATTTTCTGGCCGATGGCCTAACCTTCAAAAAAACAGGGATTCAAGGTAAATTAACTCTAGTGCTTACTTTTTTACCGCCCTTAGCTTTAGTGCTTATTAATCCGGGTATTTATTTAAAAGCGCTAAATTATGCAGGCTTTTGTTGTGTGATTTTATTGTTATTATTGCCTGCTTTAATGGCATGGCGTGCGCGCAAGACTGATTTAACTGAAGACCTTTGGCTTATTCCCGGTGGCAATCTATTCCTTGGTTTTATGGGTATTGTCGCTCTGGGTTTACTAGGTATTTCTATCTGATTAGTTTTTTGGCTTATAGTAATTCTATTGGCGAAGCGTTTAATGAAGTATAAATAGATTCAGATTACTTCCTTTTTGATAAGCAATATTTCATGGAATTTCTTGAACGGTAGAATTTATGACTAAGATAAGACCATTTTTAAAATGGGCAGGTAATAAATATCATTGCATGCAAACTATTTTAAGTTCATTTCCTCAAGCAAATAGGCTTATAGAACCCTTTACGGGTTCTGGCGCTATATTTGTTAATTCTAATTTTCAAAGTTATCTTCTTTGTGATGAAAATAAAGATTTAATAAGCCTATTTAAACTAATACAAAATGAAGGGCAAGATTTTATTGATTATTGTGCTTTATATTTCACCATGAAAAATAATTGCGCAGAAAAATATTACGAATTTCGTGAACAATTTAATAAATGTAGAAATCAAAAAAAAAGAGCTGCACTCTTTCTCTATTTAAATAGGCATGGTTATAACGGCTTATGTCGTTACAATCAAAAGGGGCTTTACAATGTACCTTTTGGACTCTATACCAAACCCTATTTTCCACAAAAAGAAATGGACTATTTCCACCAAAAAACCAAGGTTGCTATTTTTACTCAGAACGATTTCCGCACTACCTTTGCCCAAGCTCAACCTGGTGATCTTATTTATTGCGATCCGCCTTATGTACCTTTGTCAGCTAGTTCAAATTTTGTTTCTTATACTAATAAAAAATTTCAAGAGAAAGATCAAATTGATCTCGCTTTTTTAGCGGAGCAGAGTTCTTTAAGAGGAATTCCTGTTGTGATATCCAACCATGATACGGAATTTACACGACATTATTATCGCCATAGTGAAATTCTCTCTTTTCCTGTTAAACGTTACATTAGTTGCAATGCAGCTAAACGTGCTCCAGCGCAGGAATTGGTTGCTATTTTTAAATAAGTTGAAGGTTTTAAGGTAAGCTATTTAGTCTTAAGATTTGCTTTTTAATCACTGCGCAATAGTTCGCATGTCTTTCATAAAAAAAGCAAGAACTGTTACCAGTAATAATGAGATAGGTAAAACGGAAAGAGCAATCTGATAATCAACTACTGTATAAATATGCTCGCCGGCAATAATGCCACTATCACCGACCATGTCTAATAATTTACCTACAAGAGGCTGAAATATTACACCGCCTAGGGTAACTATCATGTTCACTGCTGCAAAAACAGTCCCTGATAATTTTGCTCCACTATTTTCTTTAGCCATAATAAAGACAATAATTTCAGTCGCACTAAAGACGCCGTAAAAAAATAACAAAATATTGAGCCAGAGATATGACAAATGTTGGCAGTATAAAACCATGCTAATACAAATTAAGGCCATGATAGAACCTACCACCAAGGGCAGAACGCGACGGCCACTGGTATCAGAATAAAATCCCGCGATGGGTGCCCCCACTGCCCATCCTAAAAACATAGCAGAAACAGTTTTGGCCGCTTCAATTTTGCTTAAGTGATGAGCTTGCTCTAAATAACTTTTACCCCATAATTCGCCAAAGACAGATAATGAGGTGTACAAACAGGCTCCGACAAATCCAATTAGCCAAACTTGTGGTGATGATAAAACCTGCCAAACATTGGTAAAAAATTCAGGTAATGGATGGCTATGAGGTTTAAATCCTTTAGGTCCATCTCGCACGATTAAAAAAATAAGAACGCTAAGCATTGCTCCTAAAGTTACCATTATTGAAAGGACATGATGCCAGCCTACTGTTACGGCAATATTAGTGATTTTTACCTCACCATAGACCAAGCCTAGCATACCCAAAGTTGTTATTAGACCTACAACAAGGGAAAAGAAGCGACGTGGTAGCCAGTGAATAGTAAGCGACAAAACACCAACGAAAGCAAAAGATGACCCAAAACCCACTAGAAAACGACCAAGGCCTGCAATCAAGATTGAAGTTATATCACTAAACATCCAAGAACCCAGCGTACAACAAAGGCAGGCAAAAGTTAACAGACGTCGCGGGCCATAGCGATCCATTAACATCCCAACGGGTAGCTGCATCGGCGAGTATGCGAAATAATAGAGAGCTGATAATTGACCAAAAGTGGTGGCGGATATATGGCCAAAGGCAGCACTCAACTCACTTTGTAAGGCGCCAGGAATAATTCTTAAGACGAATTCATAGCAGTAAAAAAAAGCGCCTACTGTACAAATTAAGCTGCCAAGTAAAAATTGATTTCGACTAATGGTAGAGCTAGTTATCTGCATTAGCGTAGGTTTCTTTCAAAAAGAAGGTTAAAATTGCGGCAATTATAATGCCCAAAGGAATAATTGATAAAGCAAATTGATAATCGGCTGCGGTATATAATTGTTGTAATTTATCCATAGGCACAGACTGCAATGAAGCATTGTTAACATGAGATGCCAAACTCATATCCAGCAGTTTTCCTACCATGGGTTGCAGAAACATTGCGCCTAGCATGACAATCATATTTGTTGTTGCCATTGCTGTTCCTGCTGCTTCATTAGGGCTAAGTTCACGGCCAACAGCAAAAACAATACATTGTGAACTGTATAAAATTCCTAAGGAGAACATCAATGCGTCAATCCCCCCTACAGTCAAACCTGGTAAATATAAAAGCATCATCATTATAATTGCAGCGCCGCTGGCACCTAAAAACATAGGTAACTTTCGACGCTTCATTTTATCAGAGATATAGCCCATCAAAGGGGCGCCTATCGTAAATCCAAGAAAAAGTAGGGAATTAGAAAAATCAGCTGCATGCTGCGATAATCCATGAGCATGTTTTAGATAAGGTATGCCCCATAATTCAGCAAATACAGTAGTGGGTAAGTATACTAAACAACCAAACATGCCATTTATCCAGATTTGTTTGTTGCGTACAATGATACCCAAATCAATCATTGATTTTGTAAAATTGGCTACGGTACCGCTACGTCGTTGATGACTTCGCTTATCTCGTATTCCAAACCATAGAAGGATACTTAAACCTATACCAAAAAAGGCAGTTAAATTAACCGTTTCACGCCAGCCTATCTTGATGACCAAGGTACCCAGTAAATTATCGCCAATCATTGCCCCTACCGTTCCTAATGCAGCGGCTAAACCTGATACCATCGCTAACTTATCTTCAGGTAGCCAGATGGTTGCGAGTTTTAACACGCCAACAAAGGCAAACGCAGAACCAAAACCTACAAGAAAACGTCCCATAGCAGCAATCCAGAATGTTTGAGTGCCCGCAAAAATAAAGGTGCCTATAACACAAATAAGACAAGCCAGGGTAATTAACAGCCTTGGGCCATAGCGATCAAGAAGTACCCCAACAGGAATTTGCAAAGGAACGTAAGCATAATAATAAAAAGCCGAGAGAAAACCAAAACCAGTTGCTGACAAATTAAAGTGATCTCTTAAAGCATATTCCATGACGCTCGGAGAAATTCTAAGAAAATACTCATAGCTATAATACATTGCTCCCAGGGCACAGATTGACCAGGCCATTAGCAGGTATTTTTTTGTACTAGTAGTTTGCAAAAAAAAACTCCTTCACTCAATTTGTAAGGGACAAAATCTGTCGCAACTCTTTAATATCCATCCCGGCTAACGCCGCTTGCTCGGGCAGCCTTAGCTACTGCAAGAGGGACTCGCTCTTTTAAGCGTGGATCTATAGGCAGCGGAATGAAATAATCGGGGCCAAATTCCCAATTGGTAACCCCTGGATAGTTATCTTTTACGATTTGGGGAACTGGTTCCTTGGCCAATTGACGAATAGCTTCAACTGCCGCAATCTGCATGGACTGGTTAATACAAGTTGCTCGCACATCTAAAGCTGCCCTGAAAATATAGGGGAAGCAGAGCACATTATTCACCTGATTGGGATAATCACTACGTCCAGTCGCGATAATTAAATCATCACGTATTTGTCGAGCAAGCTCGGGCTTAATTTCAGGGTCAGGATTTGATAGGGCAAAAATAACAGGCTTTGGAGCCATTAATTTTAGATGATCCGCATTGAGTAGATTTGGTTTAGCGACGCCAATGAATACATCAGCATCAAGCAAAGCATCTTCCAGGGTACGTCGATCAGTTGTTCGCGCAAAAGCAAACTTATAAGCATTTAAATCTGCACGACCGGTATGAATTACACCTTTAGTATCGAGAAGAAGCATTTTTTCTTTGTTAGCACCCAGAGCAACCAGTAGGCGCATCGAAGCAATACCTGCTGCACCTGCACCGATACAGACAATGTTAACCTCGGAGAGTTTCTTGCCTTGAAGATCCAGTGCGTTTAGTAAGCCTGCTGCAACAACTATAGCAGTGCCGTGCTGGTCATCATGAAATACAGGAATATTTAACTGTTCGATTAACGCCTGTTCAATTTCAAAGCATTCGGGAGCTTTAATATCTTCCAAATTAATTCCACCAAAGGTTGGAGAAATTCGTTTGGCTGTAGAAATAAAGGCTTGAGGATCGTCTGCGTCGATTTCGATATCAAACACATCAATATCGGCAAAACGCTTAAACAATACTGCTTTACCTTCCATCACAGGCTTGCTAGCCAAAGGGCCCAGATTTCCTAAACCTAAGACGGCAGTACCATTAGTCATTACAGCAACCAAGTTAGCTTTTGCTGTGTAACGATAGACATCATCAGGATTTGCAGCGATAGCAAGGACAGGTTCAGCTACACCAGGGGTGTATGCTAGCGATAAATCATCCTGTGAATTAGTGGGCTTCGTTACATGTATGGCAAGCTTTCCTGGTTTTGGAAACTCATGGTAGTGAAGCGCGCGTGATTTTAATAACTCTTTATCCAAAGTGCTTACTCTCTGTTTTTAGACAACTCGGCAAAAAATAATATAGAAAAACGTTAGAGAAAAATAGTGATTTTGAAAAAAAAAGGCGCATCTTTATTGCGCCCATAAAGCATTTCTCAATGATTTAGAATCAACCTAACGATAAATCCCTTAATTATTCACCACGGCCTTTATAACGGTCACGGAATTTTTGTACACGGCCACCCGTATCAACTAATTTTTGTTTACCGGTATAGAAAGGATGACATTGTGAACATACCTCAATACTTAGTGGCTTTGCTAAGGTAGATTTTGTTTCAAAGGTATTTCCACAGCTGCAGGTTACAACGATGTCTTGATATTCTGGATGTATTGAATCTTGCATAATAGCACTCTCTAATTAAGGAGTATCGCCACCTGATCCTTTGCCAGGCACCATACTCATTTACAAATGACGCGAAACATTAGCAGAAATCTAAGTATAGATCAATTTTTAAAACCAATATCAGCTTAGATCGACCTCTAATTCCACCCATACTGGTGCATGATCAGAGGGGCGTTCCCATTTTCTTGGAGTTTTATCAATTTGAGATTGCCGGCATAAAGAATTTAAGTTGCTGTTTAATAAAATATGGTCAATCCTTAAGCCACGATTTCGCCTGAATCCTGCTGCACGATAATCCCACCAACTAAAAAGTTTTTCTTCCTGCGAGAAGTTGCGAAAGCTATCAATTAAACCCAGAGCCAAGAGCTCACAAAATGCTTTACGTTCTGCTGGGCTAACCAAGACATTGCCTTCCCATTCTATTGGATCATGCACATCACAGTCTTCAGGGGCTACATTAAAATCCCCTACTACAGCCAATTTAGAATATAAATTCATTTGGGAATGGATGTAATTTTTTACTTTATCTAGCCACATTAGTTTGTAATTGTATTTATCCGAGCTTAGGGCCGCTCCGTTAGGTACATAGAGATTGATTATCCGCAAATCGGCAATAGTGGCTGCTAAAATTCGCCGTTGTGGATCTTCTAAGTCAGGTATATCAAATGCTAGATCTTTAATTGGATAACGACTAATTAGTGCAACGCCATTATAGGTTTTTTGACCCGCAAAAGCGACATGATAACCACATTCCCGGAAAGCTTCTTGTGGGAAATTTTCATCGATTAATTTAGTCTCCTGAATTGCTAAAATTGAAACGCCGGAGGATTCAAGCCAATTTAAAACGTGATCCAGTCGAACTTTTAAAGAATTTACATTCCAGCTAGCCAATTTAAGCACAGAGATCTCCTTCATATTCAATAATTAAAGGCGCATGATCTGACCATCGTGCTTCTCTTGAAACGCTCACTGTTTTAACACAGTTGGTTAGACCAGGCGTTATAACTTGATAATCTATTCGCCAGCCCACGTTATTATCAAAAGCGCTGCGATGGCGGTACGACCACCAGGTATAATACCCTTCCTCTTGATTAACTACTCGAAAAGCATCAACAAAGCCCATAGGACCAAACAACTTGTCCATCCAGGCTCTTTCCTCAGGCAAAAATCCTGAATTTTTCTGATTGCCTCGCCAGTTTTTTAAATCAATTTTTTTATGAGCAATATTATAATCACCACAAAGAATCAATTCACGTCCCTGAGCTTTTAAACGCATTAAGTGCTCAGCAAATTTATCTAAAAAATCATATTTAACTGCCTGTCGAATTGCTCCACTAGTGCCAGAAGGTAAATATAAAGACACCACACTGAGTTTAGGATAATCAAATTGAATGTACCGTCCTTCCGTGTCACAGATATCGAACCCCAGACCTGTCGTTATGGTTTGTGGTTTTGTTTTTGCATAAATAGCGACGCCGCTGTAACCCTTTTTTTGGGCATCAAAATAGCCACAAGTATAGTTAATGGGATAAAAAGGATTATCAATACAATTTAATTGGGACTCTTGCGCTTTAGTTTCTTGAATACATACGAAATCAGCGTTTTGCTCTTTAAGCCAGTCATAAAAACCATTACGAGCTGCTGCACGTACACCGTTGGCATTAAAACTAATTACTTTCATGAAATATCTCCAATCTAAACTATCTATTTAGCTAGGGACGAAGCAATACGTCCTAAACGCATGCCGAGATGCTTAGCGAGAGCAATTTCATCCGCAGATAAGGGATTATTATTTGTTACACCGGCAACATGAGTTGCACCGTAAGGGGTTCCACCAGTCTGGGTAGTCGATAAACAGGGTTCGGTATAGGGTAGACCCATTAAAATCATGCCGTGATGTAATAAGGGTAACATCATTGAGGTTAATGTAGTTTCCTGACCACCATGCATGGAGGATGATGATGAAAAAACACAGGCTGGTTTATTAACTAAATCACCAGCCAGCCATAAAGCGGAGGTAGTATCCAGGAAATATTTCAAAGGAGAGGCCATATTGCCAAATCTTGTAGGGCTTCCGAGAGCGAGTCCTCGACAGTTTCGCAGATCTTCTAAACTTACAAAGGGTGCACCTTCAGTGGGTATTGGTTTGTCGATTGCTTCACAGGTAGTTGATATAGGGGGAACCGTGCGAATTCTAGCTTCAAATTCATCAATAGACTCGATTCCACGAGCAATGTATTGAGCCAATTGTGCTGTCGAGCCCGTTCTTGAATAATAGAGAACTAAAATATAGGGTTTAGCCATTTAACTATCCTTTGACTAAAAAAAATGAAGTATAACAAAATTTTTAATAGCTCTTAGACTTTCGCAAAGATTAATAAGTCGTAAAAATGAGAAATCCGCTTATCGAGCTATGCCAACTGTTTTGGTAGCTGGTAAATTCATAAATAAATACTGAAAAAACGTGATTGAAAAATTAGTTGGCTAAGGAATTAATATAGGTAGTCATTTGAGAGACATTCAAAGGTTTGGATAAATAATAACCTTGTATAATTTTACACTGGTTTGCTAACAAAAAATCCATTTGCTCTTTCGTTTCAACCCCTTCAGCCACCACATCTAAATCGAGTGTCAAACCTAAATTAATAATTGCTTTAATAATCACTTCAGAATTTTTATTAATGCCAATATCATCAATAAATGACTTATCAATCTTAAGCTCCCGGATTGGCAATTGCTTAAGGTAGGTAAGTGATGAATAGCCTGTGCCAAAGTCATCGATAGAAATTCTTATACCTAATTCCATTAAAAACACTTGTAATACCGATTTACTATCCAACGCTTTTTTCATGACGGTCGTTTCAGTCAGTTCAAATAAAATATTTTGCGTGGGGATTTTAGTCTCTCTAAGTACGTTTGTTACAGTTTCAATAAGACTACTATTATTTAATTGACTAGGAGATAAATTTACTGAAATAGTGATGTCTTTCATATTGTTTGAACTTATAAACCATTTTTCATACTGTTCGAGTGCGGATTTAATGACCCAATCACCAATCATATTCATTAAGCCAGTTTCTTCAGCAATAGTAATAAATTCTGCAGGTGAAGCATTACCAATGATAGGATTATTCCACCTTAGTAATGCTTCCATGCCTACTAAAACATTTCTCTCCACATCAATTTTAGGCTGATAGTAAAGTTCGAATTGATTTTCGAGGACGGCATTGCGCAAATGTTCTACCACTAGCATGTATCTATCCAATTGATGTTGCATAGTTTTGTTGTAATATTTGTAACAATTTCTCCCCGATTGCTTCGCCTGGTAAAGAGCTTGATCAGCGTGCTGTACAATCGTTACGGCATTTTTTCCCTCATCAGGAAACACTGAAATGCCAATACTGAGACTGGAAATAATCTCTTTACCCCCTATATTAAAAGATTTGTTAAAATCATCAATAAGGCGCTGAGCGGCCATACTTATCGTATTAAAATTTTGAATATCCTCAAGAATAATTGCGAATTCATCACCGCCTAATCGAACTATAAAGTCCTCAACTCTGACGCTTTGTCTTAACCGATTACCAACTTCCTTCAAAAAATCATCACCGATTCCATGACCAAAAAAATCATTCACCTTTTTGAAAAAATCGAGATCGATATAAAAAAGCGCTAAGGTACTGCTATGTCGTTTTGCACGCGACAAACTTTTAATAAGCAATTCTTCGAATAAATAGCGGTTGGGTAATTGGGTTAACGGATCGTAACTGGCCAATTTTTCTAAAGCAGATTGAGTTTTCTTAAGTTCGTTAATTTCTGTAACAATGCCAACATAATTGGTAATATTTTTTTCTACATATTCAGGTGCCAGATGGCATAGCACCCAAATTTCTTCTTTTTCCTGATTTATAAATCGGCACTCAAATTTATGAGATCTACCTTTTTTCATAATTTTTTCTAGTGGGAGGCTAATAGTTGCCTGGTCATCTAAGTGAACTTCATCCAACCATTGCTTACCGAGTAGTTGAGATTCACAATAGCCTGAAATATTGCAAAAGTATTGATTGACATAAATAATTTGTTTTTTTAAATTTATTTTAAATATACCTACGGGCATGTGATTAATAGAAATATCCTGCATAAAATTCCCTTTCAAATAATTTGCGCTACTAAAATTAGACCATCATCCTTTTTATTTCGATAAGTAGAGAAGACCCTTCTTGCAATTTTATCAGGTGTTTCAAATTTTGGGGGGTCAATTTCAAATTGGTTTTTTATGCCATCCGTGGCTAAAATAATCGTATCACCAGCATTGCAGGAGAACTCGCTTAGATTCTTTGGTAAGGGGAGCTTATATCCAACAATACCGCCTTCCAAAAAAAATGATTTTACATTTAGTTTTGATCTTGTATCAATATTCCAATGGACCCCCATTACGTTCCCTATGGCTTTATAAGTCATTTTATAATCTAAACCTAGCTTAACAATAGTGATTGCAGCGCCACGTGTACTTTTAAGTGCTTGATCACAAAGTGCAAAGAGGTTCTCAATGGACTCAGTAGCATGAGAATCCACGGTCTCAATCGCTATTTGAGCTGCAAGAGCGGCTTCGCTTCCGTGGCCTAATCCATCAACCACCATTAGCAAGGTACAATCAATTAATTCTTTTACTAAATATTGATCACCACAGGCTGTTTGGCCTTCTAATGGTTCAAAAATAACTTCATAATTTATTTGTTTTAACAAAATTGTCACATTAACTTACCCATTTTTTAGTAGTCACAGTAGTACCTTTCCCGAGCTCAGACTTTATTTCAAAATCATCCATTAATCGTCGAACACCTGGCAATCCCAAACCTAAACTATTTGCTGAAGTAGAGTATCCATCCTGCAGGGCCAGCTCAATATTTTCGATACCAGGACCCTCATCTATAGCAACTACTAAAATTCCTTTTTTTCTCTGTTCTGTGATCACTTGTATTATAAGAACACCTTTATGAGCATAGGTAAGAATATTGCGGGTTAATTCTGAAATAGCTGTGGCGATTAATGCCAAATCGATTAGTGTAAATCCCAAATTATCGGCCATCTCTCGGCCTTTTTGCCGCGATATGACAATATCTCGTTCATTATCAATAGGGATATTTACCTTAGTATCCATTATTTTTTTCTTTAAAATGAGCATTTAATATAAGAAGTCCATCTTCCAAATTTAACGCTGTTTTAACATCATCTAATTTAAGGCCAAGTTGAATCATCGCAAAAGCAACCTCGGGTTGAATACCCACAATCACTGTTTCAGCACCCCGTAATTTTATGGTGTGGACAATGTTTCGTAAAGTTCTTGTAGAGAAGGAATCCATGACATCCATTGTGGTGACGTCAATAATTACGCCCTTTGAGCGATAAGTTCCTACTTTTTCAGATAACTCATTTTCTAATGCAGTTAAATCACCATCACCGTCTATGTTTTGAATGCTAACGATTAAAAATAAACCTTGTTTGAGAATTGGGATTTGCATGTCAAGATATCCTATTTTTCTATTCAGAGCTCAAGTCATTTTCACGAGTGATGGTATAACCCAATAGTCGCTCCGCCTCGGCAAGTCCGCCTTGCAGATCACCTGCTGTGTTTAATTTGGCAAGGTTAACGCCAATGGTCACTAGCGTTTGCGCTACCTCCGGTGAAAGCCCGGTAACAATTACAGTCGCACCCATTAAACGAGAGGCATCAACTGTTTGTAATAAATGGTTGGCAACTCGCGAATCCACGGAAGGCACGCCGGTAATATCCATAACCACTACCTTAGCACGCCTGTCTCTAATACATATCAGCAAGGTCTCTGTTAGTAATTTTGCTCGTTGTTCATCAATTGCACCGACAATAGGTAGAATTAAAAGTTCATCACGCACTTGTAATACTGGAGTTGATAACTCTCTTAACGCTTCTTGTTGTTCATGGATGGTGATTTCACGTTCGAAGATGTAGGTATCGATTGCTAAACCAATGTCCATAAAAACGAGCTTGATTAGTGAAAGAAATAAATCCTTTATTTTGTCTGGATCATCTTTAAAGGCTTCAAATATTTTATTACCTACGGCCTGAATATAAAAATTGTAAGCACCAAGATACCATTTAACATCCAATCCAATACTGGCGTGAACCGAACCCACTGTTAACCGTTCTTCAATATAGTTACTATCGTAATTACCCTGTGTTAACCGTAGAAAATACTCTTTTTGCAAGACTTTAACTCTATTTAAAACAACTGGATTATCAAATATTTGGCTCGATTCTTCGAATTTTTTGAAGTGCGCATTGAGTGACTTGATAAGTTCATCAGCATAACCTTGGGCAAGAGAGTTTAATTCCGCTAAATGGGAAACATCCTCTTTAGTAAACTCTAACCATTCTTTGCGACGCGCGATATCTTGATCATTAATATTCATTTCTTTGAGTAAATTATGTTGGCTCTGAGAACTAGTTTTAGAGGTGGGTAGGTTTAATGATTTCTTAGGCAAACTCATGGCAAACTTTCCTTGTGGTTGACAGCAAGCACGGCTCAACATCTTAATGTATACCAGATACAATATTTCTTATACAGCCTTGAAAAATTATAATTCAATGACTTTAACCTAGCGGTTGAAGCGAGTTAACCAGAAAAATAAATTCTAATGTGCTTTAATAAGGATATTGTTGAAAATTGCAGGCTATTAATGGACTTGAAAAAAAAATTAACTAATAAATTTTATGAAGGAGCGCGATTTGTTCGCTTTGTTGCCGTTCATTTTATTAATGATGATTGTACTTATAGAGCCTCTGCACTTGCTTTCACTAGCTTACTGGCCGTTATTCCCCTGATGACTGTGGGCTTTGCTGTGTTGTCTTCTTTTCCAGTATTCCATCATCTAGCTGGGCCGGCACAAGATTATATTTTTGAAAATTTCGTTCCAGCTACGGGAAAATCCATTCAAAGTTACTTACAACAGTTTGCTTCTCAGGTTTCAAATTTATCTGTTTTAGGTTTGGCCATTTTATTTGTTACCGCTTTGTTAGTGATGGTTACAATCGAACAGACGATGAATAAAATTTGGCGCGCACCTTCTTCCCGTCACGGCGTTGCTGCCTTTCTCCTCTATTGGGCTATTTTATCATTGGGTCCTGTGTTTTTAGGCTTGAGTTTAGCTGCTAGTTCTTATCTTTTTTCGTTACCCTTTGTACAAGATGCAACACCATCAGTCCTGATTAGCATGCTTCCTTTCTGGCTTTCACTATTGGGCTTTACTTTTTTATATGTAGTGGTGCCAAATTGTGAAGTAAAATTTATGCACGGCCTTGGCGGTGGTCTTGTTGCTGCACTTTTATTTGAGTCAGCCAAATTAGCCTTTGCGTTTTACTTGTCTCACTATAATAGCTATCAACTGCTTTATGGTGCCTTTGCAATCGTTCCCATTTTTTTCATATGGGTATATTGGCTATGGATAATTACCCTTTTGGGCGCAGAAATTAGCTATGCCTTTTCAGTGCATCATCAGCGTCGCATAGGAAAACCCTTGGATGGCTTTTCGCATGCACTCCTTTGGTTACAACAGCTTTGGCAACAACAGAAAGAGGGCAAAGGGTGTTCCCTGGATGAATTAATTAATTCGACAGAACGTCCTTTCGCCATTGATATTAATGAAATGACCAACACCCTGGTTTCGGCAGATTTTATTCATATCGCCAGCGATGGTCATTTTATGTTAAGTCGTGATCTTCAAGATATGACTCTTTATGACTTAAGCCAAATTCTTCCCTATCCGTTGCCTTCGCATTCAGATCTGGATGAACCTAATTCGCCACCAATTGAGCAATGGCAATTTCTTTTCAAAGAAAATGATAAAGAACTTCAAGAATCACTTAATATCAACTTAAATGAGCTTTTTAGTCAGCCTAAATAAATTAATCTTAAAGAAGATAATATTTGACTAACAGCTCAATGGTGATATTTTGAGCTGCATTTTGTCATCTTTTTATAAAATATAACGAGCAAGATCCTCATCTTCAACTATTTTACCTAAATGAGTATCTACATAAGCCTTGTCGACATGAACCTTCTCACCTGCTTTGTCAGTGGCCTCAAAGGAAACAACTTCTAATAATCGTTCCATCACAGTATATAAACGACGAGCGCCAATATTTTCAGTGCGTTCATTTACCTTCCAGGCAACCTCAGCGATACGATGTATACCTGTTTTATCAAAACTAAGTTCTAGGCCTTCGGTCGCCATTAAAGCAGAGTATTGTTCAGTTAATGAGGAGCTTGGTTCGGTTAGAATGCGCACGAAATCCTCAACACTTAGAGCAGATAATTCGACGCGAATTGGTAATCGTCCTTGTAGTTCTGCAATTAAATCAGAGGGCTTAGCGACGTGGAATGCTCCTGAGGCAATAAATAAAATGTGATCGGATTTAATCATTCCATACTTCGTAGATACTGTTGTGCCTTCTATCAAAGGCAATAAATCGCGCTGCACGCCTTCACGTGAGACATCCCCACCACTGCCATTTTCTGCCCGCTTAGCTACTTTATCAAGCTCATCGATGAATACTATTCCATTTTGCTCCACATTTTCGATTGCGCGAGTCTTGATATCGTCTTCATTGATTAATTTAGCAGCTTCTTCATCGCGCAAAATTTTCAAGGCCTTAGCAATAGGTAATTTACGAGTCTTGGTACGCCCCGTTCCCACTTGCTGAAACATTGCTTGTAATTGATTTGTCATCTCTTCCATACCTGGAGGAGCCATAATTTCCACACCAACGGAATTCGCTGCCATTTCAATTTCAATTTCATTATCGTCTAAAAGGCCTTCGCGCAATTGCTTTCGAAAAGTCTGACGTGTTGAACTTTCTTTCTCAGAGGGAGAGAGGCTTCCACGTGCAGGAGGCAGTAAAACATCCAGAATCCGATCTTCTGCAGCATCTTCAGCAAGACTTTCTACTTTCTTCATTGCCCTTTCACGTTCATCTTTGACGGCAGTATCTGCCAGATCGCGCAAAATAGAATCAACGTCACGACCCACATAGCCTACTTCAGTAAATTTAGTTGCTTCAACTTTAATAAATGGCGCTTGGGCTAAGCGAGCTAGACGTCTTGCAATTTCGGTTTTACCTACGCCGGTTGGCCCAATCATCAGAATATTTTTTGGCGTAATTTCGTTGCGCAACACAGAATCCTGGATTTGCATACGACGCCAACGATTACGTAAAGCGATGGCAACTGCTCGTTTTGCGTCGTCTTGGCCAATGATATGCTTATCCAATTCTTGCACAATTTCTCTGGGTGTCATTGTCATATTTAATTTATTCACTGTCACTTTCCAATTCTTCAATAGTTAAATTATGGTTAGTAAAAACACAGATGTTAGCAGCAATATTCAGACTTTTTTTAACGATATCAACTGCAGATAGTTTAGTGTTCTCTAACAAGGCTCGCGCAGCTGATTGGGCGTAAGGACCGCCTGAACCAATTGCCATAAGACCCTCCTCAGGCTCAATTACATCACCATTACCTGTGATAATTAAGGAAGCTTTACTGTCAGCCACTGCCAATAGTGCCTCTAGTCGCCTTAACATTTTGTCGGTACGCCAATCTTTCGCTAATTCGACAGCGGCTTTAACTAAATTACCTTGGTGCATCTCTAATTTTCGTTCAAAACGTTCAAACAAGGTAAAGGCATCAGCAGTTCCGCCAGCAAAACCTGCTAAAACCTGGTCTTTATAAAGACGTCTGACTTTGCGTGCATTTGATTTCATAATGATGCTTTGACCAAGGCTAACTTGCCCATCACCACCGATAACCACTTTTTTTCCTCGTCTGACAGACAAGATGGTAGTACCGCGATATTGTTCCAAAGGGATCCCCTTAACTGATTGAAGTTCTCAAGATGGGGATAGCCTTTTAAAAAATCAATGGCAGAAAGAAATTAATTTAATTTTTGGGTTAAAGTCTATGTGAGCAAAGCTCACAAATACCACTTAATTCAATTGCCCCGGTCCCTAAATGAAAATGGTTTTCTTCAGCTAATTTCTGTACAAAGGCATGCATTGCACTATCATATAATTCTTTAACCTGGTGACATTGATTACAAACCATAAGTACTTCAGAAGAATAATGTTTTTCAGGTTCATGGCAGAGGGTATAGGATTGGATTGATTCAATTTTATGAACAACACCGTTTTCTACAAAGTAATCCAACACGCGGTACACAGTAGGAGGCCTGGCATTTTCTTTAATTTTCATTAGGTTATCTAAAATTTCATAAGCTTTTAAAGGTTTTAAAGTATTCCAAAGAATAAATAAAACACTCTTCCTTAAAGAGGTAACTTTCAACTCTATAGTTGCGCAATAATTAAGAAATGAGGTTGGATAAATCATTTTTGCCTACCTTAAATTTCTACAGGTCCATCTAGAAATGATATGCCATAGTCTAAAGGTTTAAGACCCATATATTCGGCTAAACTTTGACCTACATCAGCAAAACTGTCACGGCGCCCAATAAATTGACTCTTTGTTTTGGGCCCATAAACTAATACAGGAATATGTTCTCTAGTATGATCAGAGCCTGGAAATGTAGGATCGCAACCGTGATCAGCTGTTATAACAATTAAATCATTGTCCTGAAGGCTATTGATTAACTCAGGTAGACGATTATCAAATTGTTCAAGTGCATGAGCATAGCCAATTAGATCACGACGGTGACCATAAGAGGAATCAAAATCAACAAAATTAGTGAATACTAGTGAACCAGCCGGCGCTGTCGTCATTGCCTCTACAGTGGCATCGAATAAGGCGTTATTGCCATTTGCTTTTATTTCTTGCGTGGGGCCTTGATGAGCAAAAATGTCAGCTGTTTTACCAATTGCTATTACCTCACGCCCATCCTGGTTTAAAAAATCTAATAAAGTCGGCGCTGGAGGTAAGGTTGCATAATCCCGCCGATTTCCTGTACGAACAAAGGAGCCTGGCTCGCCAATAAAAGGTCTGGCTATTACACGGCCAATTTGATACTCATCAACCAATTCGCGAGCGATTTCACAGAGGTCGTATAAACGTTCCAAGCCAAAAAATTCCTCATGAGCTGCGATCTGAAAAACACTATCGGCGGAAGTATAAACAATAGGTTTACCCGTTTTAATGTGAGTTTCGCCCAATTCATCGATGATGACCGTACCCGAAGCATGCTTTTCACCCAGGATACCAGGCAACTTACCTCTACTAATCAATTCATTAATTAATTTTTTGGGGAAACAAAAACTTTGAGCAGGGAAATAGCCCCATTCATAAGTCACAGGAACGCCTGCCAATTCCCAATGGCCACTTGGCGTGTCTTTACCCAAACTTTGCTCAACTGCATAACCATAGTAACCCAAAGGTTCACTAAATTGAGACAAATCAATTGAGCGAATACCCGAGCTGGCTACAGTGGCATGAAATAAACCTAATTTCGCAAGATTGGGTAAACTTAAGAGTCCTTGACGAAGGCCTTCTTTATCTGCTCTTCCTTCGTTACAGCCTTCATAGATATGACCAAAGGTATTTGCTCCTTCATCGCCGTAACGAGCAGCGTCTAAACTGGCACCGATTCCTAAAGAATCCATTAATAAAATGCATACTCGTCCTGCCATTAATTTATCCTTCCGTATGACGACAATGCGTTTCTTTAAGACCAAACAAAACTAAAAATGCGATAATTAAACCCACAGGAAAAATCAACGCTGCAAATTGATAATCACCAAGCGAATAAGTGGGAACCTCGTTTATAATTCGCATTTCACCATGCTTAGTTAACAAAAAGCTAAAGAGGTTTTGATAAAGTATATAGCCTCCTTGCGTCAAAATCGAAACCACGCTTACCGCGGTAGCTGTCATTACAAATGAGCTGCTCTCTGAGACTAAAGCGTAGGAAATAATTTGCGAAGCGGTAAAAAAACCTAAAAGAAAAAATAGCACCTTCATCATTGGAAGTGACACAGGAATAAACAAAACAGCAAGTAAAGTCACCAACGAAGCTAAAGCACCAATTTTCATGGGCAGAACTCGCAGCCCTAGCTTATCGGAACACCAACCGATTAATGGACCACCAATTATTGCACCTAAAAATAACATCGTATTAACCACAGCAGCTTCTTCCTTGGAAACTCCCATTTTTTGTACCAAATAAAGCGATCCCATCATTGCACCATAAACCGCGATGGCCATATTCATTAGGCTTGTATAAATTGCAGCTCTCAAAATTTGTGAATTTAAATAGGTCTTTTTTACTATTTCTGAAAAATTAACCTTTGGCAAAGAACGCTCAGGAGATTTCAGATTTTTTTCAATAATACCAAAATACATAATTACCAGCATTAGAGCACCCAGCCAACCAATCTGTACCAAAGCATCTCGCCAGCCAACCTGAGCAACTAAAAGGGTAAGCGGATATTGAGCTAACATGCCACCGCTCATTGCAATGGTCACTATCACCCCAGCTACAAGGGCCATTTGTTTTGGCGGAAACCATCGAGAAGCGAGACGTATAGGTCCAAGAAAACAAAAAGCACTGCCAATTCCGGTAAGAAAACGACAGAACAAAGCCAGATAAAAGGACTGCGCCTGCGCTAAAATAAAGGTACTTAGTACGCAGAGTAACATTGCCAATAACATAGTTTTTTTAGTTGAATAGCGGTCTAGAACGATACCAGCTATAAAAAGAAAAATTACGTTAGAAACGTAATAGATACTTGATAAATAAGCCATTTTATCAGCTTCAATTTGAAAATCACGCATAATTTCGTCGGCAATCGATGCAAACATATTGCCTTGGATGAATTCATAAAAGAAAAACAAAGAGGCACTAAAACAGACTAGCCAGGGCAGAAAGCTAATCCCTAGTTTTTCATTTCCGTATTGATCCACCATTTGCATATTTACTCCCCAAACTTGTAACTGAATTGATGCTTAGCCAATGCGCTTGCAGTAGGTCTCTCGGGTAAATAAAACCGCTAAAAGAGCAGCTACAGCAGTTAAAGGAAACATCCACATCGCATATTGAAAGTCTGCAACGGTATAATTTTGATTTACAAGCCCGGCGTGGTGTTGCATTAGCCAACCAAATAGAACCTGTCCTACACCACCGCCACCCATAATTAATACCGATGCAATTCCAGTAGCAGCCCCTGTATTTTCTGCTGAATTCGATTCAGCAATAAGTGGATAACTTACGACTTGAGTAGAGCTAAAAAGACCCAAAGCAAAGAAAAGGCAACTGAGCTCTGTTTGCGACAAACTTAGATTTAGAAATAAAGGAACAACAGTGGCTAACGAGGCAATAGCTCCTATTATCATTATTGGTTTGCGGCGACTTTGACTATCAGATAGCCAACCGACTAGCGGACAACCGATGATGCTCCCAATAAAAATAAGGCTTACCAGGTTAGACGCATCAATTTCAGATAGCTTATGAACGACTTGCAAATAGCTCGCCCCCCAAAGTGCACAAAGCACCATAATCGGTAGATTTAAAAAAGACGTATAAAAACCGGCTAACCAATTTTGGCGATTTGTTAAAGAATTTAAAAAGCTGGGTAAAATAGGCTTTGTCTCAGATCTAAGCTCAGTTTGTGGGTTTGGACTATCTTGTACGGTCTTAAAGATCCAGAGTATTAATAGGGCTCCTATAGCCGCATCAATCAGCAAGGCCCGACGCCACCCACAGTAATCATTCAGGTGAGCAAAAGGCGTATGGGCCATCATACCGCCTAAAAATGCCATGGTTACTAAAGAGCCAATAACTAAAGCTTGACGACGCGCTGGAAACCAGCGAGATACTAAGACCACACAAGATAGAAAGCAAAATGCATTACCTATTCCTGAGAGAAAATGAAAAAAGCAAGCAAGAATAAAAGAGCTGGTCGATGCAAATCCCAAAGTTCCAAGGACACAGATGAGCATTGAATAAAGAATAACTTTGCGGGTTGAAAAGCGATCAAGAATGATACCAGCAGGTAGAAGAAAAAGGATATCTGCCCAAAGATAGGTACTCGACATCCAACTAAGCTGAGTTGCATTTAAATGAAAATCTTCACGTAAAGGCTGATTAATTACGTCGAAAATATTTAATTGAAAAAATTCATAGAAGAAGAATAGCCCAGCTGATAAACAAACTAGCCAGGCCATTAAATCGCCACGGGGCAGTGCTGTTCGCGTATCTACTGCGATAGAATCAGACAAGTCTCACTCCTTTGCAAAGGTTGCAAAATTTGCGGCGAAGTGTACCAAATTTTTGATTGAATTGGTATCTTTCTTGAACACTATTTTTTATTTAGTAGAAACTTTCTACTAAATTGGCGCATTGGCCAATGAGTGAGCAGGATGATTTTAAGGTTAGGAGAAGATTGTCTATGCTTTTAAGGGGTGAACATATTTTGATTAAATGATTTTTTAGGAAGACTGAGGAGCGAATCTGCTCCTCAGTTAGCCGAATATTAATCTTCGTCGTGGCAATTTTTGTACTTTTCTGCCATTTGCTCTTCTACTTTATTCATTTTAGCTTGTAACTCAGCACGTTGTTGCTCGTTAAGAATTGTGAAAATTTGATTTTTGGCGGCAACTTTAGCTTTCATCATATCGCCAATTAGCTTCGCTTTTTGATCAATCAAACCATTTACAGCATTTTGATCCATTGTCGGTGAATTTGATTGTTGATCAATTTGTGTACGTAAATCTTTCATTTGCACTACAGTTGCTTGCATTGTTGTTCTTAATTGCTCCATTATGGGCTTGATTTTTTCTTTTTGGGCATCATCAAGCTTTAAAGATTCAACCATCTTATGCATGCCTTCTCGGCATGAAGAGTCAGCAAAAATGGCTTGGCTTATTAAGAATGAAAATGCCAGAACCACTAAACCTACTATTTTCTTAGTCATGTAAGTATCCTTAAATTAGTTTGAGGTAATTGTAGATGAACAACCGCAATATTAAATGCATAAAGCATACCAACTCCAATTAAATTTAATTTTCAATTTTTTAACCAGAAAATTTTTGTTTAAATGCTTCTGTTGCCTCGCGTATAGCTTCTTTTTGAGTACTAAGTAAAAGAGACTTGGTAATCGGTTTATAACTAAAAAAACTAAGGTCATAAGTTGAGCATTCATTTTTTGAAAGTTTGAATTTTTCGGTCTTTAAAGCTTGAGAGTGGGGAATATCTTTAATCATATTTTCAAGTTCATGCCCTCCCCAGAATTGCTCTACCGCTATTGAAAATAATCTATAGCTTTTTTGCATGGTTTTAAGTCGTTTCATTTCATCTTTTAAGGATAAATTGCCCAATTGGACTTCAAACATTTTTTGGGTAAGAATTTTTAATTCGCCTCGAATAAAATTTTTAATATTAGATTTAAAATCGGCTAACTTTTCATAACTTTCAGGAAGGGTTTTTTGTTTATCCCATTGCAGCACATCATCTAAAAATTCTTTTAGAGCTTGAGGTTTAATTTTAGGTCTATCAAAAATGATATTAATAATTTTTTTCTTTTCGTCATTGATGAATTGTTGGAAGTTTAACTCTCCTTTTCTTTCACCTTTTTTCGTAAGAATTTCTGCAAAAATAACCGCTAAAGAATAAATTTCCGCGAAAATTCCATAAGGTTGGGGATCCTCAAAAGCCCAAATAGCGGGATGAGTATAGGGGCTTGTGCCACAATCGCCAGATATTTTAGAATCAACTGGAACCGCATCACCAAAATCGATAAGCCTTAGTTTTATTTTCCCATTTTTCTCTAAAACTTTGATATTACTCGGTTTTAGATCTCTATGCATTAATTGATAGAACTCATGTAATTTTATAACTCTTTTCATCAATTTAATTAGTACATCCAAAGTAAAATCAAAACCCAGCTTTTTCTTTTGAGTGCAATAATTAACAAAGATATTATCGTGCTGCTCTATCGCAGATTCATTAGTGAAATACAGGCGTTTAAGTAAATCATCACCGGCAACAGATTTCATAACTATTGCAAATTCCACCTCTTTTAACTGGTAGCAATTGAAAAGTAATCTAACTGTTCGCAAATTTTCAATTTCTATCTTAAGGCTATTAATATTGGGCACAGGAAACAATTTAACAGCAAGATCGTCTTGTCCTTGCAGTTTACCAAAACTTAGCAAATCATAAGCTTGTACTACCTTGGAACAAGCTCCTTTGCCTTTCACGTCATTTTGTATAACTAAAAGAGCAGTTTTTTCCTGCAATTCAATTTGAGTTTTAATGTCTTTAAAAGGAACAATTAAGATAAGATAATTTAAATTTTTATCATCAATAACAACCTCAGGCTTAGCTTCTTTATTGGCAAGAAAGGGCAAGGCTTTTCTTAGTAAGTGCTCAATAAATTCTCTATCTTTTATATTGATAAGCGGTACTTTTTCATCAAGATATTTATTGATTGATTCTCGGTGAGTTTCATAATAATTAATTTCATTTTTAAGACTAGGTTTTCCATTGGAAAACGATAAATGTCTAGGGGATTTTTTAGTAGGATTTGAAATCCGACCATTTGACTCAAGCGACTCCTCGAGAAACTCCTTGGGCGAATTACCTTTTGGAGATGATTTTCCTCCCTTTTCCATGCTTATAAGCCTGGGAGAACTGCGCTTACCCGTTATCGCTACGCTAGAATTTTTTTCATTGCTCTCAAACGTTGTATTTTTTATATCTTCTGAAATTCTCCGAGAAGAAGAACCATAGGACTCAGATTCCTTTGAAGAATCTTTCTTCACATTCGGAAAAGAACCATTTCTTTGTTGACGTCTCAAGGGAGAAATCTCACCCTCAGAGCGCGTCCATTTAGTTAGTAAATCCAGGGTTTTATTGGAGGCTAAGGAAAATGAACGGCCTCTTGATTGCACATTAACAGAATTATCTATATTGGATTTAGTTTCAGGATAGGAGTTTGATCTAGTAGGAGCCGAGCTTTGTTCGTTATTACCCTCAACAGCTTGTAAATTTTCCACAAAAGTTTCTGTAATCGCATTATTAATGTTTATTTCTGCGTCTGTCTCATCTTGTTTTGGTATTAATGCATCCGTTTTTTTAAACATAGTAAGTCCTTTAAATAAATCTCGGCAAGTATACCTAAAGCCAGTCGATTCTTTAATATGCTTGGTGTTATTTTTTTTGTCAAAACCTGGGGGCATATTCAACTAATTAAACCCTTTGTAAGATTTTAAGCATTGAGGGATCTAAGGTTAAAAGAGCATTAGATATTCCCATAACAGATGATTTGAAAGGGCTGAGAATTTAGATCTCAAGGGATGAAACAAATATAAAAAAACTGCGCTGTTTAGTTTCAATATTGATCTAAACAGCGCAAGAAGTTTTTTATGGTCTATACCAACTTGTACCATTCGACCATGTGATAACTCGATTATGCTTATGAAGTCGTCCTGTAACCTTTATTTGTGGAAGCACTAAATCGCCACGACCATTGATATGACCATGAGAGGGTTGTCCGAATTCATTAACTAAAGTGAAATGAATTCCGTCACCTTGCATTTGTATAGATGCAGGCTTGCCATCATGAAGCCAAGGTCCGCTAACAGAGATTCTGCCGATATGCACAACCACTTCATTTTGTGGCGGCATGTTAGAACGTATCCATTCAGTTCCATTAGACCAGGCAATCAAGTTGCTGCGTCGATTGATAGAACCCGTTACATTCCATTGCGGTACAAAAACAAAATTTTTGCCGCGATAGAAACCTTCAGCACAATTGCCTTGTTCATTACAAAATTGCAGTTTGAAATCTCGTCCCATAGAAATTGAAGTGGCTTGACGACCATGTTGCCAGCGACCAACTAAAGAATCCGCAAAAGCATATTGGCTGCTTACTAAGGCTATTAATCCGGCAATAACCCATTTATTCAATATTTTCAAAGACTTATTCATTGATCATCTCTCCAAAATTAAGCTCATTTGTCATTGACCACGTTATAAAACCTGGCTTTGACCGCTCTAGAGTACTATTTAAAAACACTGTGATCAATAAATTTATACGGCGCTATTCTTTTTATAATCAATTGTCCAATATTACACGATATCGAGCTTTGCCTTCCCGAAGGTGATTAAGCGCTTCATTGACATCCTTCATTGCAAAGTGCTCGGTCAAAGGCTGAATATTGTGACGTGCACAAAATTCCAACATGTCTTGAATCGTTGCCGGGCTACCTAAGGGGGAACCCGAAATTGACAGTTGACTTGGTATGAGTTGCAAGGCTTGAAAAGAGATCGGCCCCATAACAGCACCAACCGTATGCAAATGACCACGAGCTCGAAGCATAGCGATATAGGCTGCCCAATTAAGATTTGCATTTGCGGTATTTAGAATTAAATCAAATTTACCCGCTAAGGAGGCCAACACTTTATCGTCTTTGGAGTTAATAAAATGATGAGCTCCCATTTGTCTTGCTTCTTCTTCTTTAGAGTCTGTTGATGAAAAAGCGGTGACCTCACAACCCCATTTATTTAGAAATTGCAAAGCCAAATGGCCAAGCCCGCCGATGCCAATCACTCCAACTTTTTGAGTTGGACGGATACCAAGTTGAATTATCGGATTAAAGACTGTTATACCCCCGCAGAATAAAGGGCCGGCATCTTTGGCAGCTAAACTTTCAGGTAGGGGAATTGCCCATAATGCATTAGCACGTATTAGATCAGCAAAGCCACCATTTCTACCAATAATAGTTTGTTCAGCTTTAGCGCATAAATTATGGTCGCCACTAAGGCAATTATGGCAAAACATGCAACTTCCACTAAACCATCCAAGCCCTACTCGCTGACCAATTCTTAAGTGTTTAACCTGCTTTCCTTTGGCCGTTATTATTCCAATGACTTCATGGCCAGGAACAATCGGATATTTACTCATTCTCCATTCATTATCAATCATGGCTAGATCCGAATGGCATATACCACAGGATTCAACTTTTATATCCACCCTATCGGGTTCAATTTCATTAAGACTATATTCAAAAGGTGATAATAATCCTGATTTTTCACGAACTGCGTAAGCCTTAACGGTTGTCATCCTTTTCTCCTTGAACAAATCCCTTTGATTAATTTTCAGCGTATTTAAGCTTGGGCTAGCTTCGTATGCCTGTCAACCATACCAATTGACATGTTCTCTAATCAGGGATTAAAATGGCCTGTTTTTGCTAATATTGTGGTGTTCTCCAGGTGCAGAATATCTCCCTCTTGATAGCCAATCACTTGCCTGAGCTTAAACCGCAGTACTTTAAAGATCAGGGATAAAATGAATAAAACATATCGAGAAAACGTTAAAATCGATGTTGCGTTTTCATCAGGATTAAATAATTTGCGCTGTGCTAATGCTGTTAGTGAGGACTCTTCAGCGTTAGAAATTAATCCGGGTTCAATTAACCCCCCAGTTTGGTCAATTCGCTCTCTCGTCAAAAAATTTATTCGTCAAATTGCTCAAGTTGCCTATCGCTTCTCTCGTCCGCTACTCAAACCAGTTGCTTTCAGACTACGCCATTATTTTACACATGGCCTTAGCGAGAGATTTGAGGAATTACAACAAATTACCGAGATTTTTAAGTTAGAATTAACCGCTCAAGTGGCGCAGAATCAAGAATTGCTTAACACCTTGGCTCGCCGAGTTTTTATTCCCTGTGGTGACAATGAAATTTTAGTTAATACCGCTTCAGGGTATCTCATTTGTTCAGAAAAAGATCGTAGCTCACTTGTTCAAATTCTCAGAGAATCCAATGCAGGTCGGGAATTGCTGATAGGTCGATTTTTAAAGCCGGGTAATGTATTTTTCGATGTCGGTGCTAATCTTGGTTTAGACACTCTTGCTGCAGTAAAGGCTTTACAAGGTCGGGGGAAAATAATTGCTTTCGAAGCACTTGAAGAGAAAAAACGATTACTTGAAAAATCGCTGAGGCTAAATGACTTTAGTGCTCTAGTTACCATTTATGAAACAGGTCTGACTGCTGATCCTGCATCAATCAGGCTAGATGATATTGATAATCAGCGTGTTGATTTAATAAAAATCAATAACTGCGGTGCAGAAGCGAAAATCATTGAAGGTGGGCAACACCTGATAAAATCAAATCCAGATTTAGCATTAATCGTGGAATTTTGCCCCTCCCGGATAAAAGCTTTTAATTACACAATACAACAATGGTTGAAAACCTTTTCAGAGCTTGCTTTGTACTATAAAGTAGTTAACTCTGAAACGGGTGTCCTTGAAAATTGGTCTTTGAAACAGTTAGATAAAGTTGAATCTGTTAATCTTTTATTTGCTCGACAAGATTCATCGGCATGGGAGAAAGCAGGTTTATGAAGAGCAGCATTATTGTTGTGGGTGCGGGTGGGCATGCTAAGGTTTGTATTGAATTGTTAGAAGCGAGCGGCGAACAAGTTGCTTTTTGTATTGGGGTCGCAGATAGTCCCGATTTCTGTCTCAATATAGCCGTTCTCAAAAATGATAGCTATCTCAAAAGCTTACGCGAAGAAGGCTACTCGAAAATTTTTATTGCTCTAGGCTCAAACCAATTACGTGAACATTATGCCGACCTTGCTCTTGAGCTAAATTATCAATTAGTTAATGCGATAAGTCCTAAAGCGATTATTTCTCCCAGCGCAGTTTTAGGCCAAGGTTTAGCCATCATGGCTGGTGCTATTATTAGTAGCGAAGCACAGATAGCGGATTTAGTTATTATTAATACCGGTGCTACCGTTGATCATGATTGCAATATTGGAAAAGCAGCACATCTCGCTCCTCAATGCGCTTTAGCAGGTAATGTAAAAGTAGGAGCTCAAAGTTTTCTTGGGGTTGGCTCTAAAGTAATACCTAAAATAGAAATTGGTGAAAAGGTGATCTCTGGCGCTGGTTGCGTAATCGTCGCAAATATTACAGCAGGTAAGACGGTAGTTGGAGTTCCTGCACGAATTATTAAACACTCAGTTCTAGGATAAAATTAATGCAACGAATCTTTGTCGCACAGCCAAAATTGGCCGGTAATGAACGTAAGTATGTACTTGACTGCCTTGATAGCAATTGGATTTCCTCCAACGGAAAATATATTGGCGCCTTTGAAGAAATTTTTGCCCAATTTTGTGGTGTTAAACACGCCATCGCCACCAATAATGGCACCACAGCCCTTCACCTTGCCTTGGTGGCTTTGAATTTGAAACCCGGCGATGAAGTCCTGGTTCCTACTGTAACTTACATTGCCACCGCGAACGCAGTACGTTATTGCGGCGCTACGCCGATTTTAGTTGATGTATGTGCCGATACGATGAATATTAATCCCACAGAAATTGAGTCTAAAATCACCGCAAAAACTCGTGGTATTATTCCGGTCCATCTCTATGGGCATCCCGCTGATATGGTCTCAATCAATGAGATAGCTCAAAAACACGGCCTCTGGGTTGTCGAAGATGCAGCAGAAGCTCATGGCGCACAAGTACAAGGACAAAAAGTTGGCGGCTTAGGAACCTGTGCTACCTTTAGTTTTTTTGGTAATAAAATAATTACTACGGGTGAAGGCGGCATGGTAACCACCAATGATGATGTCTTAGCGGATAAGCTACGCTTGCTGCGTGGGCAGGGCATGGATCCTAAGCGTCGCTATTGGTTTCCAGTGGTAGGTTACAATTATCGCATGACTAATATTCAAGCCGCCATTGGCCTCGCTCAGATGGAAACTATTGACCAAGCCTTAGCCAGTCGTGAAATACTTGCACATTGGTATAATCTGGCTTTAGCTCGTTATGAAGATGAACTGGTTTTACCTAAACAACTTTCCTGGGCTAAGCATGTGTTTTGGATGTATACCGTCTTTTTGCGTAATGGTGATGAAATTAAACGCGATAAAGTGATGCAATATCTAGATGAGATGGGCATTGAAACCCGGCCTGTTTTTTATCCCATGCATGTTCTTCCTCCTTATCAGGAAGAGAAATCTTATCCCGTGGCCGATTTTTGGTCTCCACGCGGAATTAATTTGCCAGCTCATCAGGATTTAACCCAAGAGGATGTCCAACGAATTGTTGACACCCTTATTGAGGCCTTAAGACAATCATGAAAATTGCTTTATGTTCATCCTTTGTGCCTTTTGTTTATGGCGGAGCCAGAAATATTGTTGAATGGCTTGAAACTATGCTCTTGGAAGCGGGGCATCAAGTTGAACGAATTTATTTGCCTCAAGCGGATACAGCTGATTTATTAGTGCAACAGAAGATGGCTTATCGCTGGATTGACCTCGATGCAGCTGATCGGATCATCTGCTTTCGCCCCCCTGCCCATTTAATCCCTCATCCGCATAAAATACTCTGGTTTATTCACCATATTCGAGTTTTTTACGATCTCTGGGATAGTCCTTATCGTGGATGTCCAGATGACTCCAAACATCGAGGTATTCGTGACGCTTTGCACGCAACTGACACTGCAGCTCTGAAAGAAGCCAATAAAATTTTTACCAATTCCGCGATTGTTTCAAGTCGTCTACAAACCTTTAATAAAATTGATAGCGAAGTTTTATATCCCCCTATTTTTCGTCCAGAGCGTTTCTATTGCAAAGATTATTCGGATGAAATTGTCTATATTTGTCGGCTTGAGCATCATAAAAGGCAACATCTTTTAGTAGAAGCAATGCAATATACTAAAACGCCTGTTCGTTTGCGTTTATGTGGCGCAAGCTCAAATCCGGATTATACCAAAGAATTGACAGACATTATCGCAAACCAGAGTTTAGAAGCTAAGGTCATACTTGATGATCGCTGGATTAGCGAAGAGGAAAAAATTGAAATTTTAGCCGGCTGTTTAGCCGCCGCTTACTTGCCACTCGATGAAGATTCTTATGGCTACCCAAGTATCGAAGCAAGTCATGCATTAAAGGCAATTTTGACCACGTCAGATTCAGGAGGAGTTCTTGAACTGGTTGAAGAAGGTATCAATGGCTATATAGCAGAACCTTTACCTCAAGCTTTGGCTGAGACTATGGATAAATTTTACATTGATCGAGCTAAAACTAAATTAATGGGAGCTAATGCTCGTGAACGACTCAATGAACTCAATATTTCCTGGTCTCATGTATTAGAAAGGCTACTGGCATGAAAATTCTTATAGTAAATAATATGACCCCTTTTGTTTGGGGTGGTGCGGAAGAGCTTGCCGTTCATTTACGTAAAAATTTAATTTTTGCCGGCCATAAAGCAGAGATTTTAAGGATTCCTTTTCAATGGGAACCCGCAAACCGCATCCCCTCGCAAATGCTGATGGTAAGAGCCTTTGAGTTAATGAATGTTGATAAAGTGATTGCTTTGAAATTTCCCGCCTATCTTATACGGCATCCAGAGAAGACACTATGGCTATTGCATCAATATCGCCAAGCCTACGATCTTTATGATGCCGGCTATTCAAATATTTCACCCACGCAAGAAGGCGATGAGCTAAGGGCTTTGATTAGGAAGGCAGACAATGAAAGCTTTGCGGAAAGTCGGACTATTTTTACCAATTCTGCAGTGACCCAAAAGCGACTCCTTCACTATAATGGTTTCAATGCGAAGGTTCTTCTTCCTCCAGTTAACGATCCCGAGTTATTTGTCGGCGGTAAAACAGGGGATTATATTTTTGCAGGTGGCAGAATAAATCAGATGAAGCGTCAGTATTTACTGCTTGAAGCCATGAAACACTGTGACAAAAAGGTAAAATTATTAATTGCAGGCCCTCCTGATACACCAGCCGACGCTGAACGTTTACAAGAATCAGTCATCCGTCTCGGTTTAGAAGATAGAGTAACCTTGGATTTAGGTTTTTTGCCACGCGAAGCTTATGCGAATTATATTAATAATGCTGCAGCTGTTGCCTACTTACCCTTTGATGAAGACTCTTTAGGCTATGTCGCCATGGAAGCCGCAACAGCTGCCAAGGCGCTAATAACAACCAGTGATAGCGGTGGTATTTTAGGGTTAGTGAAGCATAATGAAACGGGATGGATAGCTGAACCTGAGCCGTCTTCTCTCGCAGAAATCTTTAATTTGATAATATCGAATCCAGAACGCGCCGAACAATTCGGTCATGCTGAGAGAGATTTGTGGTTGAGCCTCGACATTAACTGGCCACAAACTGTGGAGAAATTGCTCCAATGAAATTAGTTTTCTTTACCCCCGTGATTAAATCCTCAGCTATTGGTCGTATGGCTTGTCTGATTGTTCGCCAGTTGATTTCTGACGGTCATGAGGTAGATCTAATTCGTATTGAGAATGAGATTTATTTTGAGAAGCCTACTCATGATTTTGGCCTTAACTTTACATCATGGACAAACAGCGCTGAAATACAAAGACTTTCAGAGGGCGCCGATGCTTTGATTTATCAAATAGGCGACAACTATGAACTGCATATAGGCGCTTTAGAATGGCTCGCCAAATTACCGGGAATTGTTTGTTTACATGATTTCTTTTTAGGGAATCTTTTTCATAAATGGGCAAAATTTAATCGTCTAAATGCGAATGCAGCCCTGCGCAGCTGGTGCGGTGCAGAAAATCCAAATCAATTATTTCGCTACACTAATAGTGAGGATCTTATAGCAGGAACGCTCCTTTCAACACCCATGACCGAGTGGCTTTGTGCAATGGCTCAAGCAGTAGTTACACACAGTAATTGGGGAATTGAACGCGTTTTAAATTCCTGCCCAGGACCGGTTCATGTCATACCGCTTGCCTATGATGCGCCTAAGCTGCCTTTTAAAAAAACAGCAGATAAAAATAAATTTGAAATTTTGACTGTAGGTAACGTTAATAAAAACAAGCGAATTGAAAGCATCATTACAGCGATTGGCAAAAATCGTCAATTAAGAAAAAATTCACTATATCGACTGGTAGGAGAAATTCCATCTCAAACCAGAAACAAGTTAGCTGCCTTAGCAAAAAAATCTAGGGTAAATCTTGTTATTTCCGGACAAGTAGACGACGCAATCTTAATACAAGCCATTGAACAAGCCGATGTCATAACCTGCCTTCGTTCACCGGTTCTTGAAGCCTCTTCCGCATCGGCCATTGAAGCAATGCTTTGTGGAAAACCCATTATTGTCACCAACCATGGATTTTACAGCGAAATTCCAGACCATTGCGCAATAAAAATAAATCCTGATAATGAGATCGCGGAAATTCAATCCGCATTAACACAATTTATTAATGACCCTGAACAATTAAGTACGCAAGGTCTGCGAGGACAACTTTGGGCGAAAGCCACATTTAGAGTAGATAATTACGCCGCAAAGCTTATTGAGATAGCTGAATCTACAACGAGAACAAAAGTCCTCATCGATGCTATCAATTATTTTAATCAATTAATGCATGGCTGGGGCGTGAATACTGATTTAGGAAGAGATTATATAATGAAGCCTTTGTCAGTTTTTGATAATATAGCCTAGATCGTCCACCCTCAGGGTTTATGTGCACACAAAGCCTATAGCCATTGCGCTAAACTCTGTTGACTTTAAGAAATTGCTCGCTTAAACTACAAGATATTCAAAATATATACGGAATGACAATATGATTGAGCCAAAAAAAACTTTAGGATTGTTACAAGGCCACCTAAAGGAGAAGCGAAACAAAGGTACCAAATTACAACCTTATCTTGACTCCATGACTCAACAATTAAGTACTGATACAAATATTTCACAACTGATAAGCCAGGTTCATGAATTAACAGGTATAATAGACAGATGTCATTTAAATTATGAAAATATTGAAATTCTAATTTGCTATTTTACCTGGCAGAAGGAGAATTCAGAAAATTTATCAGAAGTTTTAATTGAAGCGTTAATAGACCCTACTCAGGCTAAACTTAATCAGTTAATTGAAAAGGCAAAAGAAATAGACAACAGTTTTAAGGCAAGAGGCTCAGTAAAGACCTTTTTAAAAGAAAGTTTTATGACCTGCGTTGAGGCTGTTGGTTTTTTTCTAGAGTGTCTTTTCGCGGTTATCGCAATCCCTGCCTCCTTTCTGGTTGGGTTAATCCTAAGCTGGGTACTTTTCGATCTTGATATAATCACTCAGCCTTTTAAGGGCTACATATCATTTCTTGAATCTTCCATTGAAAGCATTAAGAAGCGCGCAAAGGAAGTCGACGTCCAGTTCGAATATTTAACGTATAATAAAGCAAATGAAGCAGCTTCCTCTTACGCTCGTTTTTTCAATTCTCAGCCAGAAAATGAATTAGATTTAGTGCCGAATGAAGCCTCACTCATTATCTGAATGTAAAGTATTCCTGGGTACTGTCGTACCACATGCTTAGAGGTTGATATTACATTAAATGATTGATTAGAAATTATTTTACATGAGTGCTGCATTAAAGATACGTTATATCTTAATGTTGATATTGTGAATTAAATGATTAATCTAAATATAAATACTTTTAAAATCAATGATTTTGCTTTTGAACATTCTGAGCGTAGCGGTGCATCTACATCTATAAATTAGGGCTTAAATAGTTAATTTGAAATAAGAGCGCATATGAGGCATCATTATAATCTTATTAAAATCAATAGGTTAAGTATTATTATAAAAATAATCAGACCTAAGCGGCAAATCTAAACCACGATCAATTTTTGATTGAAGCAAAAATATTGCACACCGCCCTTTTGCTTAGAAAGTTTCAAAGAGCAAATTATTAAATTGCTCTATCTTTTTGCTTATAATTTTGTACGACTGTAAATTGATAACATTAGCGTGAGTTACAATTGGCCTACTAAATAAATTCTCAAATAGTTCAGATATCTCATTACTTATTTTGCTATATAATTAAGGTTTTTGCGTCTGAAGCCTCATTTAATACCAGAAGCAGCAAGCCGTCTACTACTAAAAATGCAGAATGGCATGAGCCAATTCAACGTTATTTTTAGCTATCTCTGACTGGTTTTGCTTCAAATTAAATTTAGTTGCTTGTAATGGAGATAAAATTTCTATTTTATTAGATGCGCGAGTTAAAATGGCGTTATTTATCATCATTTGGGCGATAAAATTTCCTGCTTTCAGGTCAATTCCTTATGATTCAAAATTTAGCTTTTTTAAAGTATTTAATGGTATGAATAACCTAAACTTATTTTCGGGAAAAGTAAGAAACCCAAAATGACTATAAAAATTAATTGCCGCTTCATTTTTGGCCTCTACGATAACAGTAACAATTCCTATTTGTTTACTCACCGCTATGCTTCGTTTTAACGCATCGACCAATAATAAGCCCCCTAAACCATTTCCTTTATATCTTTCATCTACGGCCAATCTTCCTAATAATACTCCAGGTAACATGGGATACTTTGGCAATTTCTTTATCACATCATCAGGCAACTCTCCTGGAAATATTCCAATTGTCGAGAGAGAGTAATAACCTAAAATACAGCCGTTACCTTTCTCCGTTAGAACATAAGTAACAGACATATTTTTTTTTATATCTTGACTTGCTTGAGTCTGAAGATAACGATTTAATTCAGCAATACCACATGAAAACCCTGCTTTAACCTGTTTATCTAATTGCTCAACTACATACATTTCTTCCACTTCTATCATTTAGATTGAACATCTCTTTCGTAACGTTTAGCAGCTTTAATTAGATTTGAACTTGGGTTTGGTGGATTTAACAGAGCCTGAACGAAAATCTGCCTATCCACTTTAGTTAAGTTAAGCTGTTCATATTCTTTTACTACTCGTTTGGCTGCTTCATAAGCTGAGTTAACTACAAAATCAGTAAGGCTTATACCCGAAAGAGTAGCTGCGTTCTTTAAAACTGACTTTTTTGCAGAGCTTATTCTAGCCTCCAAGCGCTCGACATCTTTTGCGTGTTTTGATAAATGTGCCATAACAATTGCTCCTATTCATATTAATAGTATACGGCAAATTGCCGTATGATCAAGCATAGCCCAGAAAAAAGACTGACTTTGACAAAAGGCTCGTAGGTAAGAAGCTGTTGTACACTCTTATGCTAATTTATCTGAAATCCGAGCGAATCAGCTTGCATACAAGATACGAAAGATATAGTTGAGGATTTGATTAAAGTTAATTATTAATGAATAATTAGGTATCATTCCCCCAGCCCTAGCACGTATTGATTGATAAGTATTATTGGACAAATAATAATTCTTCAACGTCTCGCATAAGCCAAAATTGACAGTACCACCATCGTCATCCCAATAGCTTGGCCTATAGTTAAATGCTCACCTAACAGCAGCCAAGCAATTATTACCGTTGCTAAAGGCATAACTGCTGTGGATAGCGAAGCCATAATCCCATCCACTTTTTGACAACCAAAATACCAAAACACATAAAAAAGGCCCGAACTTAAGCCCAAAATAACTAAGATAAACCAATCTCCACTATGGATATTAACTCCATGCCAGGTGGTAAAACTCAGGCAGCAAAGTAGTAAAATTGCGTTAATGCCATTCAGCAAAGAAGAGATTAAAAAAACTGGCAACGGACTGATGTGCATTTTCGCTAAAATATAATAAGTCGCCTCAGGAATAAGAGACGCTAAAACAAGTACATCACCCCTAAATGAATGACTTACTTTAAGACTACTCATTTTGTCATAGGCAATTACCAGCAAGCCAAGGCTTGCAAAACCTACGCAAACTGCTTTTTTCCCTGATATTTTCTCACCGAGAATAATCCAGGACATAAGAGCAATAATGGCAGGCAACGCACTGGTAATAATGCCTGCGACATTAGCATCGGTATAATTTAAGCCCCATAATATAAGAAAGTTAAACAGCACCCCAGCAGAAAGAGCTTGAGCAAAAATAAAAAACCAGTCTCTTCGGTTTAATTGTAAAAAATAATGAGACAAAGGTAGTTGTTTAGCCGCTGTTAGCCAGTGAAGAGGAAATAAAATAACTGCTGCCAGACTAAAACGAAGAGCTAATATAAATAGTATAGGAATTGATGACAGCACGTATTTGGAGAATACAATATTAACACCAACCATAATTTGGGCCAGGATTAGAAATAACATGCCGTGAAGAAAATAATTATTGGAATTTTTCACATCAATGGCCTTTGAATAATTAACACACTAAATGAATTTCTAGTCTATCAATTAATTTCTAAAATTAGTTATCAGTTAGCTGCATTTTCTGTGCAGTTAACGCTTTTTTTTCGCCATTGGGAGGGGGACATCCCAACTATTTGCGAAAAGCGCCGACTAAAGGCCGATAAATTTTCATAACCTATCTTGTAGGCGATGGCTTCGATAGAAATATTTCTTTGCGTTAGAAGGCTTTGTGCATGCTGTATTTTTTTTATTCGCCAATATTCGGCCATACCACAACCCAGAGCTTGCTTAAAACGACGCTGTAATTGGCTAATACTTAAACAACATTCTCTCGCTACCCGACCCAAATTAACAGAATCTGTGAAATGAGAATTAATCCAATGTTTTGCTTTCATAACTATTAGATCAGGCTCTGGTGAAAAAGAATTGGCTGCTAAATGCAATAGCAATGGATTAATTAGAGATTCTGTAAAAAAATCTCTTTTATATTCCACTAAATACTGGTGAGTAAATTCAATGAGTTTCTTAGTGCTTAGAGATAGATTAAGAATATTAGACTTAAAAATTTCGCTAGATAGAGGACTTTTATCTGTAACATCAATGACTAAAAACAGATTTTTTTGGCTTCCGGCAAAGCAATGTCGCTCATTCGGTTCAATATAAACTCCAACATCATTATTAATGACCCTAGAATAATGACCCACTTCAAGCTCCATAGATCCTGAAACCGGCAAAACTAACTGGGCAAAGTCATGTGCATGACTGCAACTTTCGATTGGGTAAGAACGAAGCTCAATGCGATTAGTAAACACAAAATATCCGGGAACTGTACTTAATAAAAAATATTATATCACAGCAGCTCCAATGCTTTTGAAAATGTAAATTCTGAGTTTGACTAAGATCTTTTGGTTTATGTTTATTTATTCTGGTAATTAGCCGCTTCCCGGTTAACGCTTTAAGGTCGCGGCTATCCTAATTTTGATAGTGGTCTGTTATTACATTGTTTTTTTTCTTAAACCTTCTTCCAACTGTGTTTGATCTTCAAGGTCATTAGTCTCTCTTGAAATTTGTTTAGTAAATACAGAAAAAGGTACTACGGAGGAAGTTCTTCTTTGTTCTCGCCAATTTAAAAACTCTTTGGTTTTAGAGTTATCTTCTTTTTTGTGAGGCTTAATATCATTAGCGTTGATGCCTAATTTTTCACACTGGATATTAAATTGTTGATAAAAAAGTCCTTTATTTTGCATTAATTCTTCAAATGAACCGTATTCAACAATTTTACCTTGCTCCATGTATAAAATAGTATCAACGTGCATTACCGCATTCGGGTCATGAGTAACCATAACCGAGGTGATATTAGTGGTTAATTCATCAAGACTGTCATGAACTTGTTGGGCTGTTATCTGATCAAGCGCAGACGTAGGCTCATCTAAGAGAAAAATATGACTGTTACGTTTCAATAACGCTCTGGCGAGATTAACGCGTTGTTTTTCTCCCCCTGAAAAATTAGAGCCATCTTTTTCAACTTTTACTGAAAAACGCTCTTGCTCTATATTTAATTTTGCAAAATTTGCAGCTTCAAAAACTTCGCTGTCTTTTGCTGTTCTATCTCCATAGCGAATATTCTCAGTAAGGGTTTCTGGCATGAGTGGAATATCTTGAGACACCACAGAAAAAGACGCTCTTAATTCTGCTTTTTTAACCTCTCTAATATTAATGCCATTAATTAAAATTTCCCCTTCAAAGTCATAAAAGCGTTGTAATAATTTCAATAAGGTGGTTTTTCCCGAGCCTGTAGCCCCCATTATTGCAATTTTTTGCCCAGGTTTAATTACAAAGTTAATATCCTTAACCCCAGGTTTATCAGAACCGTAATTAAAACAGACATTCCTAAATTCTATCTCTGGAGCTTGAGATAAGTTTAAAGACTTGGGGTTTATGGGATCAGGCACAGCTGATTTTTGTTTGAAGAAATCAACGATCAGATTTGTATCGATAAGTCCTGTAAAAAATGCAGAAATTTTAGGCGGTAAAGATTCTATTAAAAAATTTGATTTCATTAGAAAATAACCAAAGGTTAAAAAATCTTTTTTCCAAAAATTTGCGGTGGGGGGATAGTAATAAACAGCGGCTAATGCACTTAACATTCCTAGTTTTGACACCAGTGACAAAGCCAATGCTGTGCCATTTTCGGCTCGATAGACACCTTTAAATGATTCGCCTAAATTTTCAAGCGCTTGTTTGAGCTTATCAATTTCTTTATCGACATTTCCAAATTGGTGAGCGGGAATATAGTTGTTAATTACCTCGAGAAGTTTCCCAAAGCCTTCCACCATCATACTTTGATTCTTAACCTTAAGAAGCAAGGAAAATAGCTCCCCTCCTACTGCCGCAAACATATAAGGAAATAATACTCCCGCAGGCACCAAGCCTACCTTGCCAAACTTGTAGGATAATACGCTACTGATCATGAGTGTTTCAGTTAAAATAGGTAATAAATCAGATACGACAATGGGCATTACATTTTGAACCGAGCCATAGTTTTTAGAGATAATCGCTGCAGGCTCGCCTGTGGGTTGACCCATTAATTCATTTAATTCCCCATCATAGATTTTCTCTACCATGTCTAAAGTAATCTCTTGCTGGACATTGCGTTTAACAGAATCCATAAGAGAATTACGTATTCGCGGGAGTACTAACCCAGTAATGAAACCAGCAGTTGCCCCCCATAACAGGAATTTAGCATTCTCATCTTGCGATTGATTAATAGCAGTTTCACTTAACCAGGTCGTAACCAAAAGCGAAGTCATAACTTGAGTGGCAGTCTCAAGGACTCCTAAAGTATGAATAGCAAGCATTTTCGACTTATTGTCAGAATTGTAAACGTAGGATGCCAAGGTACCAATGGTAGCCCCAAAAAAACTGGAGAGGCTTCCTTTATTTTCTGAATGGTTTTCTTTTTTCTCTTTCATGATAAATCCTTATAGGTAAAGATAAAACAGATGTTCTATATTTAAAATCCAAGATCCGATAACCAATCGGAAACTAGTTTTTCTCGGTCACGATGATGATGGGCATCATATTTACCAAGGTGTTTTTCTCCTGCAATTGTTCCATCGAGGATGTAAATAATTTTATCCGCTCTTGCCGCAACTTTTAAGTCATGGGTGGCTAAGAGACAGGTCATGCCGTTTTTATTAAGGTCGATTAAAATATCCATAACATCAAGCGCGGATTGTGAATTGAGCGCTCCCGTGGGTTCATCACCAAAAATCATTTTTGGACGGTTAATCAGGGCTCGACAAATGGCTACGCGCTGTAATTGTCCACCTGAGGCCTGAGTAATATCACTTGCAGACAGATGGCGAATTTGCATTTTTTCCATTAAATCAAATGCAAATTTATCGATCTTGGTTTTATCCTCCTTCTTGGCGAGATAAGCGGGCATTAATATATTATCGAGAATCGATAAATTATGAATAAGTTGCACCTGTTGAAAAATAACGCCCATTTTATGTAAACGAATTATAGAAATTTGCTTTTCTTTTAGAGAATTTAATTCTTGTTTATCAAATAGTAAACGTCCAGAACTTATCTCATCCATACCGTTTAAACAGTATAATAAAGTGGATTTACCAGCCCCAGACGGCCCCATGATTGCAATAAATTCCCCTGATTCAACCTGAAAATTTATATTTTTCAGAATGGCATTTTCTTTGCCATTTTGCACATATGATTTACCTAGGTCATAGGCTTGTAAGATATAATCCATGTGACACTCCCTACTCAACGGTGTTAGCAACCTTAATATTTTTAATCTTGGCTGTACTTATTAAAGTGGCCAGACTGACAATGGTCATAAATATCAATGGTAAAATTAGATAGATTGTTAGTTTATCTACGATAAATCTGAGGTCTGAGGCTCCCATAAAGGACCAGACTATACTTACCAACCATTGGCCAACGGTATTCACAGTAATCAAACTAAATAATATTCCCAAGCAGAGCACAAATAATATTTTTATAAGAAACTGAATGCGCAAATCTTGTTCAGAAAAACCCAGAGCTTTCATGATAGCGATAGTTCGATACTGTTTATAAATCAACATAACTAAAAACATAGACGCAATGAGCATTGAGATAACCATCGCAATAAAAAAACTGATCCAGGAGATTTGTTGCAACTGTTTAATTAATTCACCCATTGTTTGGCTCAGATAATCTTGTAAATCAGTCACTCTGGAACCTGGTAAAAAATTTCGGTAGGATTGAATTTTTTTATTGATAAGGACTGTAGGCCCAAAATTAACATTCATTAAATAATGTAAGGGCACCCCATTCGTATCTGGCGGCTGAAGTCCTTTAGCGGTTTTACCGCCATTGGTAATATCCTGATAAATTCCTGACACTTTAAAATAGAGGTCTTCTTTATCAGCCAATATTTTAATTTGATCCCCCACTTTTTTATGAAGCTCTTTCGCGTTTAAATAGGACAAAGCCACTTCATTTTCACGCTTAGGCGGATAACCTTTTAGATAATTTAAAGAAAATTTAGCTCCTGCTCCAGTTTCCAAATTAATAACTTGGGTGCGATGATCAGGCCCTTCCATTTTATATCGATAAGTAACTGAACTAGCATAATCATTTATATCTGGATCCTGACTAACTAACTCTTTAACCTTCTGAAACTGTTCAGCTGAAGAAGGACTATGTTGAATATCAATACGCATATCAGATTTTTCAATGCCCAAATAGGTAATAAATGAAGGCGACTTCAAGGTATTTAAGAAATTCAAAGGCAAAATCATCACAAACATGCAAACTGTAAAAACCAAAAAAGGCAATAAAAATTTTCTTGGATCAATTAGCACATCATAAATGCCTAAGAACAAATTCAAATTGAGTTTATTGCTTCTAATTGAAAAAAGACGAGATTTTTTAATCGTTATTTTTCCACTTAAGGCTTCTATCACGGGTACTTTATCTAAATGACGCAAAACTAAAAAGCAGGATGCGAGTACAATTCCAACTAAGGTAGCAACGGCTGCACCAGGCAGAATATATTGCAAGCTAGAGCTTGGGGCAGATCCAAGATAAAGATGAATATTGTCAGTAAGCAGGTTTTTTGACAAAAATGACAATAAATAACCTATGAAACAACTTATTAAGGTTAAAAAGACATACTTTGTTAGATACATCTTCTTAATAGAGATATTGGGTATTCCCAATGCTTTCATAATAGAAATTTGTTTATAGTCTTCTTCAATGGTAAAAATAATTGCAAAACGAACGCACAATAATGCAATTAAAGTTAGTAAAATGCTGACTAAAAAAAGAATTCCAATAACCATGCCATCGGTAATTGAATTAAGCGTTTTATATAAATAATAATCGATATCAGGACCCTGTTTGGGTAAATCAGACATCAGATATTGATTACGGAACTCGCTAAGTTTATTCCGGTCGGTTAACTGAAATTCAATAAGGTAATTCGTGGGCATTGCGGTCTGTTTTAATTGCTGAAAATCATCTGCATGTATTACCAAGCGCTTTGAATGGATGATTGCTGGATTCATTTGTGAATCGCGTAAAAAAGCAACGATTGTTAATATTTTTGGTTGCGTAGAGGAGTCAATGTAAACCTTATCACCCAGATGAAGATTGTTTTGTTGCTGAAAATAGATGGGTATTGCAATTTCGCCAGGATTTACCTGCAGAACATGATTATTCAGATCGAGTAAAAAATCAAATTTCTGGTTCTGCTTTACTAAATCTATTGTCATGATTGAATCCTGCTCTGTCGCATCATGACCTATTTTAATTTTTTCCCCATCTACTTTTAGCATTTCAACAATCTGGAACTTACTGACTAAACTATTTTTTGCCGACCAATCAGTGATAGTTTGAGGCAGAATTGGCCCATCATGTAATTGGGCAAAATGAGGGGGATTAGCTTGTTGCAGAAAATGATGAAGTGCGTCAGACAACTCAGCAACCATATGAGCTGCAGATGCGACTAAAAAAGCCGCCATCACCATAAATGCAAACAATATAGTTATAATTGTCTTTTTTTTGACTAAATCCTTCAGAAAAAAATTTAAGAATATATTGCGTTTCATAAGGTTAACATCTTAAAAAGTAGGCGCATGCTCAATTTAGACCGTTTTTTAAAATTGCAATTAGACGGCAATTGAACTCTTTTCATCAAAACTGGTTATAATTTTTTCTATTTTTTTTGCGATGGATGGATATTCCTCGTTTACAAACATATGCTTGCCATGTTTTATAGGATGCAGATAAATGACGTTATCAAAATAGTATTGCCAGCGAACCATTTCTTTTAATGTTGCAATTTTATCTTCTTCTCCCCAAAATAAATAAGTAGGGATTTGAATCCGTTTATTTTTGAAATCAGCTACACTTTCTAGTATGCTGAAATCAGCTCGAAAAATTGGCAAACAGTAATCCATTAAATCAGGCTGTGCAATCATATCTTCGGATATGGCCCCATAGGTCAACATCTTATTTAGTAAATCGCTTTCCGATAAAGTTGAATATTTGTTTTTCTTATTCACTTGTGGCGTAGTGCATGCAGACAAGACTAGGGCACCGGGCTTTGGCAAACTATAATGCTCATCTAAAATGGCTTTAACTAAATAATAACTAATGATGCCACCCATACTATGGCCAAAAAAGAATGCTCCAGGACGAAGCAAAGTTTGCAGAGCTGTATAGACAAGTTTTAAGAGTTCATCCATACGATAGATAAGTTCAGAAGTCGATTTGAGTCGACCCGGCAAATTGCATACCCAAATTTCGGCATCAATAGAGATCTGCGAAACCAAATTCAAATAGGTGTTAACATGGCCGCCTAAATAGGGGAAGCAGATAATCTGGTAGCTGCTTCCTTCCTTTAGCCTACAAAACAACGGCTCTACCATTTAAATCCCTCTAAAATGTTTGCACTGCTTCATTGTCTGGAAAGTAATTTTTTTCTTTATCTTGTTTTGGCTCTAATTTTTTAATTGCGACGGTTCTTGCAATAATAATTGAGAGAAGAACGACAAGCATTCCAGAAATAAAAAACAAAACTGCGATTCCTCGTCCTGGACCTATGCCAAATATCTTCCCTAAACTGGATGCCAAAGCACCATCAGACATGAGCAAGGGATTAAATAATTTATCAGAGAGAAACCCTGCACAACCATAAGCTAGTATGGAACCTAAATAGGTAAATGCTGAAATAAGAGACCAGATTCTTCCTTGCTTCTCGGTGGCAATATTGCTTCGAATTAACACGTCAATACTACTATTTGCAAAAGGAAGCGCTACAAAAAATAAAAATCCAGGGATAATGACAGCCCAAATATTTGCCACCATGCCTATAAAAGAAAAACAAATTCCCATCGCAAACAAGGACCAAATTAATATAGTCACATTGGTTTGCTTTCTTTGTACAACACTAATCATTAATGACGCAGCTAACATACCAACAGCACAGGCAGATTGCGCCCTACCCAGTTGATTGATATCCGCAAACGATAATACCATTGGCGTTAATAATGCCTGAATCAAGCCAATATAAAATAAGAGTACAGATACCAAACACACTAACAAAAACACAGCCCGATTTGCCAATAAAGCCTGCCAAGCCTCATATAATTCCAACATGACATTAAGGCGTTTTTTAGGGGCTTTAACAGTCTTTTGATTGGTTTTTAAGATCATCCATATTAAAAATGCAGAGCTGGCGCAAAGGAGAAATGAACAAGCATCGACTAAAATAATCGTACTTATACTGAAATAGCTCATTAATATACCGCCCAGTACCGGGCTAATTAAAAACTGAGCCGCATTGGATAACTGAGTTAAACCGCTGGCTTTAGAATACAGTTCCTGGGGTATCAGATCGGAAATAATGGCTTTATATGCAGGATTTTGCAGTGAAAAAAACAGCGCACCGAAGATTAACCCAGGGTAAAGGTATAACAATTCTGGTTTAGCTTGTATTAAAAAAGGATACATTGAAAAAATTGAAATTGCTGATCCAATGCTGCTTAAAAAAATCAAAAGCGGTCGATTCATTCTATCGGCTAGAACACCGCCTAAGGGACGAAATAGAAAGGTTGGCAAAAAACTTAGTAAAAGAATCATTGCTGTGCTAGATGCTTTACCCGTTAACTGGAAAGCATAAGCACCCAATGAGAAAGCTGTTAAGCCAGAACCGATGGTCGATATTAAATCGCCAAACCAAATGATTAAGAAATAATTCATAAAGCTAACTCGCTATCTATAAATACCATTAATTTTCGACTAAATTTGCTATAACTCTAAAATCTTGCATATCTACATGAGTTTTATTTTTATTAAACAGAACTTTTAATATTAAAGTTCCAACAGTGAAGAAAACAATTTGAATAAACTGTACCTGGGTATTGAAATAATATAACTGAATATGACTGCCAGCTGCCGCAAGCCAGAAAGCAAACAAATAGAACGCTAGACAGCCATTCGTTTTATTATAAATAAAACTGATAAAAGTAAAAAATGTCATTAGTTGCAAAACATATAATAAATAAGAGCTATTCATCGCAATCGGAGAAAGTAGATAGGCTGGCATTACCCAAATACCAAAAATTAGCCCAGTGAGAACTGCCCCTTTTATATTGCTTTGGAATTTAGTCTGTAAAAATGGTAATAAAAACGCGGTCCATCCAAAAACACCCCCAATTAAACCAGTTTCCTCAACAAATAAAGTCAGTATTTTTCTGCCCATTTCTGCATAGGATAATGTTATTTCAGGTACTGGAACACCAAAAAGGAGGGATACAAAATGATTTGTAAAAGCAAAGAACACCATAATCAAAAAAAGGATTGGAAACCATATCAAATCTTTTTTATTCGGTACCAACTTGGCCAAAACCCCTCGCAGGGCTGATTCTTTATTTGCGAAATAATAAGTTAAAAGTCCTGCAATCGATGGCATATATAATACCAATATTCCAGCTAGACTTGTTTGGGTGAATTCGCCTAGGGTGGCAACCATGAATGGCTGGTTAACCACGTAGCCAAGAATAATTCCCCAGGAGATAGTAAAAGTAATGACAAGATATAACGCAAGATACTTCCAATCCCTGATCATAAAAAAATCATCCCTAAATTTGAAGCAGCGAATATATCACACACAAACCAACATCTCATCAAAAATTATCTTCGCATCCATTAAAGCTTGATCAATGTGCTCGGCAAACCAGTTAACATCATCGTCATTGATTAATATGTTGGGATAAATACGTGAAAGGGTTGAAACTAAAATTCCATTTTTTACCAGACAGTTATTTAATATTATGTCTAAGGTCATAATATCAAAGGTATAGTCAGAAGGTATTAATAATGGCTTTTCACAGCAGTGGTAAGAAGCATAAGCGGGCGGCCCTTGTATAATTAACGGAATACCTATTGCCTGAGCTCTTGATTTGAATAAGTCATGGATAGCTTCTACGGTTTTATTCATATGTTGCAAAGCTGCCCCTTGATTCTGACTCAATATTTCAACTGTCGCTTTAACAGCCGCCATACCTAGAGGGTAACCATTGAAGGTTCCGGCATGAATCACTTTCTTCTCAACCAAAAGCTGCATAATTTCTTTTTTACCAGCCAAGGCTGCAACCGGAAGTCCACCACCGCCTATCGCTTTCCCTAATGCTGTTAAATCAGGAATTACCCCTAACAGAGTCTGGGCACCACCAAGTCCGGAACGAAAACCTGTAATAATCTCATCAAAAATAAGAACGATTCCATAGCGATCACACAAGCTGCGCATGCTTTCCAAGTAACCCTTCTGAGGCATGATAGAACCTGCATTGACACAAATGGGTTCGGTGATAATTGCAGCCAATTCATGATGATGTTCACAAACAAAGGCTTCCAGAATTTCAATATTATTCCAAGGTAAAAGATAGGATTGAGATTCCAATGCATCGATAGCTCGACCATCCGTTCCGCGTAAGTCGCCTTTAAAATCAGAGGGTATATAAGATTTTAACTTGGATGATTTTCCCCCCATGATATTGTCAGCATTGCCGTGATAATGTCCTTCAAAACGGATAAAACGGTTTCGACCAGTCCAAGCTCTCGCAAGACGAATGGCATTTTGTACTATCTCTGTGCCTGACAAACCGAAACGAATCATTTCTGCAGAGGGAATGTGAGCATTCAATGCCTCTAAAACCTCAGCATCTAAATCTGAATGACTTACTGAAAGCACCCTATCAATCGTTTGCTTTAGATAGTCATTATATTGCTCATTACCATGGCCAACAATTAAGGCGCCAAATCGTGCATAAAAATCTAAATACTGGTTGCCATTCATATCCCACAACCGGCTGCCTTTAGATTTAACAAAATGCAGAGGCGTCTCTTCCCAGGGAAGACGAAAGTTATAATGAATTCCTCCAGGTAAAATGCGCTTGACTCGTTGATTATAAGTTTGAAGGTTATGTTGAGATAGGGGCATTTGCATTGTCCATTTAAAAATTAATACTATTTTCGAAATTTATAAATCAAGCCATAAAGGCTTAGACTCGAAGGGATATTTTGGCAAAGAAACTAACTGACCTACACCATTTTGATAAAGCGGAGTCCAGTCAATCTTAACTCCTAACAGATATAACTCAGCTAAGATTATTAGTAACTGCGTTCGTAAATCATGTTTTAAGCTTGCAGATAAATTAAGATTAATTTGGTTGTGCTCATAAGGACATCGTTGTTCAAAATTATCATTTAGATAAATCAAAATATTTTCATTATTATGATTATCAAGTTGGGATAGCGCTTCTGATATCTCATCTGGTTTGATTTTAATAAAGCCTAATGGAATATGTTGACCAAGATTGGCAAATAAGATTCTCCAGTAATCCTTATTCATCAAATCCTGATTTCTTTCATCCACTAAAAGCTTAACTTTAGGTTGAATTGCCACTAGATTTTTTTTAGCTGTCATTGAAAACTGTTGAATCGTTCTATCCTCAAATATCAGCCAAGCTGCGCGAGAATTAAAATGTGCCCGATAACAATTCCTGGTTAGACAAATATCATAAATATTAAGATAGGGCGTTTGCAGTAAATTGTGCATCTGGTCTATAAGGTTAGTTAAAGAGACCGACGATTTTGCTGATAGAGTTAAAATATGCGGGAAAACCAGCGTTTGAGGCTCAGCTTCTTTCTCAATTTTTGGTGATTCCTCAAGAACTACATGAGTGTTTGTTCCACTGAAACCAAAGGAACTTAATCCGGCCGTCCTTGGCCCTTGCTCAGGAGCCTGCCACTCTTCAATTTTCTGGTGAATACAAAAAGGAGAGGACTCCAGGTTTAATGCCGGATTGATAGTCTCTAAATGTAAACTAGGTACAAATTTTTTATGTTTTAAACACATTAGTACTTTTGCTAAGCCTGCGATCCCCGCAGCAGCTAATAAATGTCCAATATTTGATTTTAACGAACCGATAACTACTTTCTGTTCAAAATTACTAGGTTTAAACACCTTTGAGAGCATGTTGATTTCAATGGGATCGCCAATGGCGGTTCCTGTCCCATGAACTTCGATATATTGTATATCTTTAGGACTAATACAAGCATTACGATAAGCATTAATAATTACATCATGTTGCGCACCAGGGTTAGGAGCCATTAGACTCAATGAGCCGCCGTTATTATTAATGGCGGTGCCGCGGATAATGCCATGAATAGGCTTAGATTCTTGTTTAGCCTTGGCTAAGGTTTCTAAATATAAAACTACAATACCTTCTCCTAGCACTGTTCCATCAGCATCTTTGTCAAAAACCTTGGCATAAGGGGAATTAGATAAAATGCCTGCTTTATTGCATAAAATATGGACTTCTGGGGACAATAATAAATTAGTGCCTAAAACAACCGCACCGTCGATTTGTTTTTCTCTTAGCGCTTGCACTGCATAGTGTAGGGCAACTAATGAAGATGAGCAGGAGGTATCAATTGCTAACACAGGCCCCGTAAAATGAAAAGCACGCGCAATTTGTGCCGGAATCATGCTCGCTAAATTACCTACTAAAGCATGAGGATGTAACGAGGTCGATTCGAATTTTTGAATATGACGCATCAAAAGTTGATAATAGGTGTTAGCACTACCTCCCGCGTAGACTCCCACATTTTGTTTCAGACCAGATCCTGGGATACATCCAGCTTCCTCTAATGCCTCATAAGAAACTTCCAAAGCCAAGCGTTGTTGTGGATCAATAAAGCAAGCTTCCTCTTTCGAGAAATCAAAAAAATCATGATCAAAGTAGTCTACATTGTCTAACTCTCCTAACCAGTCGTTCCAATCGTAACAATCAGCTAATTTTTTACGTTTTTCACTAACAGGTGTTACCAAATGTTTAGAGTTACATAAATTTTCCCAGAATTGTTGAGGCGTATCCGAGCCTGGTAATCTTAAAGCAAAACCTGTAATTGCAATCGCATAGTCGTCTGACAAACTTGCCGGGGTTAAACTTTCGTTTTCAGATTCCAAGCTTTCGATACTTAAATTTTTGTTGAGATAGACAATAATTTGATTGATGGTTTTACATTCGATTAGCAATCTAAAATCGATGGGTTTACCGAGCTGACTCTCTAACTCACTCAAAAATTGAAATGCTTTAACCGAGTCTCCTCCCAAGGCAAAAAACTCTTCATCGGCAGCAATATTTTGCAGATCCAGATTCAAAATTCTTGCCCAGATCTGAGTTATCATTTGTTTTAGCAATGGACTTTTTTCATAAGATTCCATTGCAGAAAATATCTTCGATTCTTGTTCGCAGAGTTGTTTAATTCTTTGCAAAATCTCAGCATATTCACCTGACTCATATTGTTGTTTAAGTTGGAATCGCTGTATCTTGCCACTGGTGGTTCGTGGAATCTCCTTGACGGGAATAACATGTGAGACCGTCAATCCCAAGGTCTTGTTGATCGTCTGAACTATCAGCTGCTTTATTGGCAAAAAGAGTTGTAGCTCTGATTTATGCGCATAAAATACGATAATTTCTTCTTCAAATCTATCCTGATTGGTAGTACCTGAAATAGCCAATTTTCCACGAGGAAATTTTAGATTAAAATACAAAATTTCCTCTAAATCATGAGCAAAATAATTTTGCCCGCGCACAAAAACCACATCCTTAATGCGCCCTGTGACTACTAATAAGCCATCATTAATGAATCCTAAATCACCAGTATGTAACCAGGACCCATCAAATAAACTGTCATTGCAATAGCCATAATAGCCAGCGGTAACAGACTCCCCCTGGATTTGGATTTCACCGAGAAAGTTCTCATCTAAGGTATTGCCCTGTTTATCCGCAATACGAACCGATAAATCCCCTACGTTTTTGCCGACAGAATAAAATTTGGAACAATTCTCATCGGTTGAAAATTCCGCTATACCTTGCTGAATTATTTTAAGTCGATTGACCTGCAGACAGACAGGTTTTTCTCCCAGGGGGTGAACGCTTACACCCACTGTCGCTTCAGCCATTCCATAGGCAGGACGCATCATCTCCTCTTTAAAACCACATGCAGAAAATTTTACACAAAAGGCCTTTACCACTTCATAGGAAATAGGTTCAGCACCATTTAAGCAAAAGCGGATTGAAGAGAGGTCTATAGTAGGTAAAGACTCGCAAGGTATTTTATTAGTTAACCATTCAAAACCAAAATTGGGACTTCCAAACCAGGTAGCTCGATGGGCAGCGATTTTTTCCAAAAATAATGCGGGGGAACGAATAAAGGATGCTGGCGACATAATAATAATATTCATTCCACATAAAACAGAGGTAAGGTAAATAGTGAACAATCCCATATCATGGGTATGAGGTAACCATGAAACCGTTACATCTTTATCAGTTACCTGAAAACTTTCTTTCATGGAGATAAGATTAACAAGAATATTTTTATGGGTTAATTGCACGCCTTTAGGCATACCTGTACTGCCAGATGAAAATTGCAAAACAGCTAAACTTTCTGAGGTAGATGTGTGAGAGCTATAGTCAGTTTCTATTTCTTTTAAATCAACTGCCATCACTTTCAGATTGGTGTAGAGAGGTGAATTTTGTAATTTTTGATAATAGGGCAACGATTTTAAATCGGTAATAATGGTGGGCTTTTCTAATTGCTCCCACACATTAAATAACTTAGTCATTTTCTTGGAATTCGGATCAAATGATTTAGGCTGGGTGATAGGTACGGCGACGATACCACCTATAATACAAGCCCAAAATACAATGTAAAATTGCTGCGGATCAGTAATTTCAATAATGACAAAATCGTGAGTAGCTAACTGTTTTTTTCGTAGCTCTGTTAAACAATATTGTGCCTTTTCAATAAGCACAGGGTATGAGATAAAGGTTTCTTGTCTTGCTGAATCAATGAAGTACATCCCTTTTTCAGGGTAATTCAATGCCACTGAATACAGCATTTCAGCTAGGGTACTGAATTCGTCTGGGAGTGGAATGGATTTTCCGTTCTGAATTGCTAATTTAGACATATACTTCTCTCTTGAGAAAATTCACCCAGCGATTAATTCTTCTTCCAGGGTTTCTAAATACTCTGAAAATTCTCGGATCGTTTTATATTCAAACATTGCCGCAGGACTAATGTCTAAATTTATTTTGTGTTTGATCCTATTGATTATCTTTAAAATTTGGATTGAGGAGATTCCTAATCGGAGAAAATTTACATCGGTTTGAATCTGTTCTATCGCTTGTCCTGTTTCTAAAGCAAGTTCTGCTTTTATTACTTCAATAAATCGTTCTTTGCTCATATAAAACTACTCCTTGTACCAATGAAATCTAGAAACATCCTGCCATAGTTTGCGGCTTGCCTATTTCAAGTTCAGCAAGACAGGCTTGTAAACGTTTACTATCTAATCCAAATACTGATCTTAAATTGATATGTACATTTGACTCATCATAAAATATTGATATCGAAAGCTGAGATAACATCGCATTTGCTCCTGATTCTACTTTATTTTCATCGAATAAAACATGTTCATTTTCTGTTATAAATCCTTGAAAATTAAATAAAACCATCTGCATACTGTTTTTATCGGTGAGATAAGAAGGAGCCAAGAATTTAGTTATTTTTTTAAACTGCGACTGAGGTTTTTTATTGTGTAACAGTTCCATAAAATTAACGCGATATTCCCGGCAGAAATCTAATAACTTTATAATTGCTTTTGGCTCACAAGAGTTTTGGATTCTAATAGGAATAATATCCAGAAACTCACCGACACAATTATTAAAATGTTGGGAATTATAATGTCTGCCATGACTTACCATACCCATTGCAAGTTCATCTAACTCACTATATTGAAACATTAACTGCATCGCTATAACCAACGCATTTTCCCAAATACAGGAATTTTCAATAGATTCAAGCGATATCTTAAATTTAAATTCCTGACTATCAGAAGTTGAACCTTGTTTCATTTTCTTTAGTAATTTTAGATTAGATTGACTCCATGAGGCTAAATGAAATTGGCTTAGAATTTCCTCCACAGCAATAAGGGGTCCTTCCTGTACATAGTTAACGTAATCTGAATATTTTTGCACAGAACTATTACCAGATTTTCTTAATTCCAGTGATGATTCATTCTGCGTATAAATAAGAGTTTCTAAGTGGCTACGAATAATTTCAGCACTTCGTCCATCAAAAGCAAGATGATCAAAACCAAAGATTAGAAGATGGGATTCAGAATCCAGTTTTATACTGCAAACTCTCCACTGTAATTGCTCTTCACCATAAGGCATTGAAAACAGTTGTTGAATGAAGCGATTCTGTTGCTCGGGATTATTATGAAATTCATCCTGAACACAGTCAAAATAACAAAGGTGTTTGGAGAAATAACTAGCTAAGTCAAATAGGTCATGCTCAACCCATATAGCGCTTTGTTCCTTAGGAATTAGTATGGAATGCAACAGCTGATGTTCTAACATAAGGTGAGTAATTAAGAGACGAATAAAAGACTCACTTACCTTCTTGCTAATTCGAGTGACAAAACCGCTATGACGTTTTGTTTTTTTAAAGTGAAATGTCTGGATTGCGGATAAAGGGAAGCTTTTAAGTACAGGCGATGATTGTACGATTGAAGACATCAATGCATGTCCCGATTGAACCTGCGATAACATTAGATTTACTTTCTGCTCAATGACCTTAGTGTTAATCGCCCTTATAATTTCTTTGTTATCAGATTTCTCAACTGAAATTTCATCCGTATCTTGCAAGGTTCTCATGGCTAATACATGTTTCGCCAAAGATCTTGCCGTGGGAAATTTAAAAATATCTGCAACTCTAACTTTGATACCCCCCTTATCAAGAGCAGCGGCTAGGGTTATCGCTTTAAGCGAGTGCCCACCTCGATAAAAAAAATCATCATCGCTTTCCATTTGATTAAGATCCAGGATCTGTTGCATTTTATCTAAAATCAAAGCACTTATTTGATCTAGGGTTGAAGTGGTAGAAGTAGAAACAGAATTCCTGTTAAATCCGCTTCGCAGGGCAGCTAAGGCTCGAAAATCAACTTTACCTCCCGTGGATATTGGGACATTTGCGATAGGCTGAATATGGCTTGGCAGCATGTACGATGGGAGGGTCTGTTTGAGTTTTTGTAAAATTGCCTTAGCTGTTATGGGTGTGTTAACGTTTGATAGTGTGTAGTACGCGCTTATAAACTTATCACCTTGATTATCCTGTTCAACCGCCAAAATAACCCGATCAACTTCAGAAATTTGTTGAAATTTTACTTCTATTTCTCCCAACTCAATTCGATATCCTCTTATTTTAACTTGTGAATCATTTCGTCCTATAAAAACTAAGACCCCGTTTTTTAACCGTTTGACCAAATCACCTGTCCGATACATTCGTGTATGAGGCATAAAGGGGTTAGCAATAAAGCGTTCATTGGTTAATGAATCAAGGTTAAAATAAGAGTGGGCAACCCCATCACCACCAATATAAAGCTCGCCCGTCACTTGAGGAAGAACTGGGCATAAATCCTTATCCAATACATAAAGCGTTGAATTAGAAACGGGATAGCCAATCGGAATATAATGAGCCGAATCAATAACTTGATTGATTGGGTAATAACTTGCAAACACTGTGGTTTCAGTCGGACCATAAACTTGTATTAATTTATTGGGGCCTAAAGCCTCTACCCCTTTACGTACCTGAGCTACTGAGGCAGCTTCTCCTCCAAATATAATTTGACGAACTGAGGTTAAGGAACTCAAATTAGCATTTACCAATAAATTAAATAAGGCTGTAGTGACAAAAAACAAAGTCACTTGTTGTTTATTAATATAATCCAATAAAAGTAAAGGGTCTTGAACTATGTTTTCAGGAACAAGGATTAAGGTTGCCCCATTCAGTAAAGCACCAAATATATCAAATACAGAACCATCAAAGGCAAAATTTGAAAGTTGCAAGATACGGTCTTGAGGTTTGATATCAATATAATTTGTTTTTATAACGGTTCGGATCACAGCGGCTTGCCCTACCAGCGTACCTTTGGGTCTGCCAGTCGTTCCGGATGTATACATTATATAGGCGGGAATATTAACATCTGTTGATTCAACCTCTGGATGATTTTTGCTAGCTAAAATTTCTGATGCGTCTAATAGCAAGGTTGTAATGGGCGCAGATAGAGTTTGAGGGCAAAGGACAGAGGTGGTTAATAAAAATGAAGCCTTACTATCTTCTAAAATAAATTGAATGCGTTGATTTGGATAACTTGGACAAATTGGTACATAGCTCCCCCCAACCTGCAGTATTGCCATGATTGCGGCGATCTGTTTAGGAGAACGAGCTAATAAAACAGCAACCTTTTGGCCAGCAAGAAATAAATTTTGTTTTAAAATGGCAGCGATTTGATTAACTTCCTTACTTAATTCTAAATAGGTAATTTGTTCATCGTGCCAAATCAATGCCAATTGCTGCGGATTTGTTTGAACTTGCTGTCTAAAAAGTTGAGCAATGGATTTATCTTTAGGATAGCTAGTTGCTGTGTTGTTGATAGTTTCGATCAGAGTTAATTCTTCGGTGCTTAGTAAGGAAAAGCGGGACAATTCGCCTCTAGGATTTTCTAGAACATAATGAATCGCTTGTTCAAAATGGTTTATAAACTGCTTCGCTCTTTCATCCGTATATAAGGCAGTATTAAATTCCAGACCAATAAGAAACTGATTGGGTAGTTTTTCTATATTTAACAGCAATTCGAACTTCACCGCGTTAGTGAAGGTCGAACGCTTTGACTGCTTCTCCCATCATAGGTGTATGAAAGGCATGCGAAGTCTTCAAAATAATACTTTGCCAACCTAATTTTTCTATCTGTTGTTTAAATTCAGAGATGGCTTCAACAGTACCGGCAACCACACAACTTTCTGTTGTATTATCCAGGGCTAACCACAAATCACTATAATGCGCTATTTCTTTTATAATCAAGTTTGCTGTCGCCATCACTAGCAACATAGCTCCTCTTTTTTGCTGCTGCATAAGTTTGCCACGTGTCAAAACTAGGTTAACTGCAGTTTGCAAATCAAATACGCCAGCTAAGGTGGCAGCCGTTATTTCACCTATACTGTGCCCAATCATCCCAGCCGGCATAACACCCAAATCCAACAGGGTTCGGCCTAGTGCATAGCCATTGATGAATAAACTTAATTGCGCGTGTTCTGTATTGTGAATTTGCTCTGGATTCTTCTCTCCATAAATAATATCTGTGATTTCAGAACGTTTTTCTTTAGATAAAAAATCAAAAATCTCTTTAACATATTGATTAAAAATTGGCGCCACACCACCAAACTCTTTTGATAAAAAAAGTTCTCTCCCCATCCCTTGATATTGTGTACCTTGTCCAGAGAACATGAAATAAATTGGTCTAATCTTGGTATTCATTCTCTGGATTGAGAGATTAACAAGCTCTGAAGACTGTTCAAAACTATCTCGATTGATAACTAAACACTGCCTCACCGGCCAGGATTTTCTCCCAGTCTGTAGGGTCCAGGCCACATCGGATAACTTGTTTGTATCATGTCCAATAGCCTCTATAGTCTTAGAGACGATACGGTCTAATGAGCGTGCATTTTGTGCCGAAAATACTAAGAGATTGTAAGTGGATACAGAGTCAGTTGGGTTATTTGGTGCCTCTTCCAATACCATATGTGCGTTGGTACCCCCTACACCAAAAGAATTTAAGCCTGCCCGACGTGGAATATTGTCATCAGAAGCAACCCAGGGTCTTCCTTGAGGGTGCACGGTAAACGGGGTTTTTTCAAAATTAATCTCAGGATTAGGCGATTGATAATTTAGAGTAGCGGGCAGATAACAATGTGTGAGGCTCAATGCAACCTTTATTAGACCAATCACACCAGCTGCACTGTCTGTATGACCAATGTTACCTTTTAAAGAACCTAGCGTACAAAATTGTTTTTTTGATGTAGCAAAGGCTTGAGTTAATGCCTCTACCTCAATGGGATCACCTAATAAGGTACCTGTACCATGAGCCTCTACATAACTAATGGTCTCAACCGGAATTCCTGCTGATTGATGGGCTAACTTTATCACCTCTGTTTGCCCTACTACACTTGGAGCAGAAAAAGCAGATTTAAAAGAGCCATCATTATTGATGGCTGAGCCTTTAATTATTGCGTAGATCTGATCTCCATCTTTAATGGCCTGGTCTAATCGTTTCAGGACGACAATCCCTGAGCCATTAGAAAATAAGGTACCCGTTGCATTTGCATCAAAAGGGCAAACATGGCCATCATCAGACATCATCATGCCCGGAACAAAAGAATATCCGCCTTCATTGGGTAGCTCAACCGTGACGCCCCCTGCAATGGCCAGATCGCATTCTTTTAATAGTAATGACTGTAAAGCCAAGTGACATGCCACTAAAGATGAAGAGCAGGCTGTAGACACTGTAAAAGCGGGTCCAGCGATATTCAACTTATTCGCAATACGAGTAGCTAAAAACTGATTAGAACTTAAGGTAAACACTTGAAATTGATCGGCAAAATTCTCTTGTTGAAACAAAACTCGATTAAACCACTCAAAATCATCTGAACCACTTAAAAACAAACCGGTTCGGGAAGCATCTTTGCCAATAAAATATCCTGCGTTTTCCAAGGCTTCCCAAACCGTTTTGATCATTAAACGAAACTGGGGTGACATTAAGCTTACTTCACCTGGCGTATAGGCAAAAAATTGAGGATCGAAATAGTCAGCCCCACTAACACGACCTACTGCTTTAACATAATGTTTTGAGTTTAATAATTCCTCAGATATACCTAATTTTTTAAGCTCCTCATCAGAATAAAAAAGAATACTTTCTGTTCCATTTTTCAAATTTTTCCAGAAATCGTCAATATTTTCCGCTCCTGGACCATGCATAGCCATACCAATCACAGCGATATCAGGTTTTATACTAGCAAGATTCTCTGGGGTCTCTTCTTGCACCGTATTCTTTTCTTTGGTTTGCTCTGGTAATTCAGATTTAAGATCGTTGACTAATCTTTTAGCCAAAGAACGTATTGTAGAATATTCAAAATGCGTTCTGATGGAGATCTCGATACCCAGAGCTTCCTTTAGCTGATGATTGACTTGTATGAGTGCTAAGGAATGACTACCGAAATCAAAAAAATCATCATCTAACTCTATCAGTTTTACCTTAAGCACCGATTGCCAAATGACGAGAATTTGTTGCTCAAGAACAGAAAGCGAGGAACCTGATTGATCTAAACTGCTATCAGCGATTGCTGGGGAGGATCTGGTTTTTTTATCTTGAGGGGTTTGACAAACAAAAGGCCATTTTATAATTTGAGGTTTCTCTGAAAATCTTGCATTAACCTCTGCTACTGATTGTTTAAACTGTGTAAATTCATAAAGTAACCAAAGATAGTGTTGCTCAAACTGACTTATTAGTTCAGGTGTAAAAATTTCTGACTTTGATTGTAATTTTATCCAGTAATTTTCTCCCCTTTTATTTAATGAGACCATTAAACTACCAGGAAAGGGAACCTCGTCTTGTTCAATCAAAGTTAAATTGAATTGAGCATCTATAGCTTGTTCTTCATAAATATCCGAGACAAAAAGCACCCCACTATATGAATGAGCAGAGGCGGAAGAAAGCGACATGCTATCGCGGATAATTAAGTTATTAGGATAGGCAATGTTCTTATAGGCTACTAAAAATTCTTGCGCTGTTTTTGTTAGAATTTCACCTAGTGTTGCCTTAGGTTCTATTTTGAAACGTAAAGGTAAGGTATGAATAAAACAGCCAATTGAGTTTTCGCATTGTAATGTGGGTCGGTAATTAAAGGGTGAGCTTACAACAACATCCTTATTATCCAAATAGAAGCTTAGTAACATACTAAAGGTAGCTAAGAAGTAAATAAACGAGCTCACCTCCTGCTGAGAACAGATCTGCTCAATTAATACCTCTAATTCCTGCGGAATCATAAAACGTGTTTCAATACCTGTGCTGCCTAGAGGTCTAGTCTTGAGACTCTCGGTTAAGGTTATTAGAGGGAGGTCTTTCATATGTTCATGCCAAAAAGCTTTTTGCTTGCTATAAACCCCTGTATTTAACCTCTGATTCTCACGCAGCAAGAACGCAGAAAACCCTGAATCAGTACTCAAGGCTATCGCATCGCCCTGTATGAGCTGTTGATAATAGGCCAGGAGTTTGTTCTTTAAAATATCAAGAGATAGACCATCGCAAATTATATGATGTATTTTGATAAGCAATAAACATCTATGGTTTTCAATTCTAAGACATCGAATAGCAAATAAAGGAGGCTGTTGCAGATCAAACGCTTGTTGTGCTTCTTTAGCAATTAAATTTTGTATCCAATCTTTATCCGTCGAATAAACCGCTCTCGCTTCTTGAAACTGAATTAGGAAATTGATTTCTTCATGAAGGATAAGCTTTGGAACCCCATCGATAATTTTAACGCAATAACGCAAAGCCTCTTGTTCAGCTATTAATATTTCACAGGCTTGTTGAAGTCGGAGATCTTCCACCACATCAATCATAAAAGAAGCTAAAAGATTATAACTGGCCGGGTCGGCAATTTGACAATCAAAGTAAATTCCCTTTTGAACTTCAGATAACTCAACCTCATTAGCTACTCTTTGTAATTCCATTGACTAATTCCATATTTAAAATATTCGTCTTGAACTCATTTAAAAACGAGGCAACTTCTTTTCCACTTAAAATTTGATGATCAAAAGTCATGGTAAATGACATAGGGTGTGAAGCCTGCTCAGCGTCACCGCCAATACCAAGAATGATCGCTTGTTTTTGATTTAATAGGGGCTGAAAACTGATGATATTTTCGGAAGATAGGTCAGTTACTGTCACTGTCGCACCCGATACATCCTGAACTTCTAAAACTCCATCATGATATTTAGCAAAATGTTCCATCAATTGCATATGTAATTCGAATACACTGAGTTTATCTGCTTCTTGAATAACTACAACTTGCAAACCACGCCCAGCGTCGATTGCCACCCCAATGTTTATGTTTTTATAGGCATATATTTTTCCAGCTTCATAATAGGAGTTAAAATTAGGGTATTTTTTTAATAAATTTGCAAAAATATAGAGAAAATACGATAGGGTCTGGTTTTGTATCCAGCGGTATATTTTTAGTGCATTACGTAAATTCTCTGAATTAAACATCACCGTTAACGAACTGCTAAGAGTATTCGCTTTAGCATTCATTAATCGTTTTAATTCGCAGAGTTTTGCCCAAGAAAGATCAGTAACTGACGCAACTTCAATCGGGATAGAATTGTCTATTGTGGATCTAGGAGCTTGCACTTCAGATTTTTCGTTATTTACTAAAGCCAAAACCTGATCTAAAGTAACTAGACTTTGTGCTGCGAATAATTCAATAGGTATACCATGTTCTTCGATATATTTTTTTGCAGTAGAAGAGAATGTGGGGGCAGTTAAATCTGGCACACTAGAATTAGATTGTAGCTTTGAGTTATAGATAGATGTTAAATTTTCTGTAAAAGGATGGGCTATTGTTTCGGTTAAAGAATCGAAGTATGCAATCGGATCGCCAATGGCTATAATATCTCCCTCACTGCAACCCCGTTTAATCCTTCCTGCAAACTGACTATCAATTTCCATGGCAACTTTTGATGTTTCTACACGCAAAATTAAGGCGCCTACCTCAACAAGATCCCCATCATTTACAAGCCATTCCATTACTTTTACTGAATCATCATTCGCATTTATCCGTGAAAACAACATCACTTTGCTCATTAAAAGCTCTCCATTGCTACACTCATTTACATCGAGACCGAGCTGTCTAACCTTTCCTTTAAATAATCCCTCTTAATTGAGAATGATTAGCAGGTTTCTGCAACATTCAGAAAAAACTCTCTGAATCTTAATCAATCCAACCTCTAAATTTAGTATTATGAAGGGACTATTTAACCCACTAAAAAATGAAATTTTAATTATGAATCAAAGAACTCTAACAATTCCATTTATGGGGTAGCGTTTTATCACATAAAACATTTGAAAGTAAATATGAATTTCTGCTAGCAACTAATTCGAACTGCCCATCGTATCCTCCGACAGCATAAATCATAAGCATTTCAACTAGTCACATCTGTATCGATATTGTATTAGGTCAAGAATAGGAAAGAGCACAAACATTTAAAATACATTTTAAAATATGCCCTTGATTAGGCAAAATCTCAGCCTCTAGTGCTCTGCTTGCAGCAATTGGCATGGGCTTTGAATAAATTCTTTGACAGAGACCTTTAAAATCAGGAATCAATTCTGAAATCTGCGCTAATATTTCGGAACCAAAACCAGCAAAGCCTTGTCCTTCTTCAATTAGGAAAACGAATTTACTTTGTTTGATAGTATTAACGTGATTTTCAATGGAATAGGGATAGATTTGAGTGATGCAAATGAATTGTGTGATTAGCTCATGTTCATAAAATAAAATTTCTGCGATATTGATTAATATCTCGCTCATACCACCATAACCAATGAGGGTGATATCTATATGCTTCGATTTAGGTGATAGCACTATGGTTGGCAGAGGTTCAAAGAGATACTGAAAAGAAAAACCTTGTGGTGGTGTTGTGCGAAGATACTGCGTATATAAAAGCTTATTTTCCAGCACAACGGTCGGATCGGTATATTGTTCCAGTATTATTTTGTAGACAATTTCAGGAGCAATCAGGTTATTCAATGCAATTACATTTAACCCAGGAATCCCCAATAAGTGTTTATCCAAAGTTTGACTATGTGTTGGTCCGTACCCTCTGCCTCCTCCCATAGGGGTTCGAATGATCAACGGAACAGATACCTGATTATTATACATGTATTTAAATTTTGAGGCATGATTGATAATTTGATCAAAAGCAAGGGTGATAAAATCACCAAACATAATTTCAACGATTGGTCGATAACCAGAACAAGCTAAACCACATCCAAGGCCCACGATACTAGCCTCAGAAATAGGCATATTGATAACCCTATCTGAGTATTTATCTGATAACCCTTGAGAAATCTTGAAGGCGCCACCATAAGGGGAGCGAACATCTTCACCAAAGAATATTATCTCAGGATATTCGTTCATCAGATTAAGAAAAAGCTTATTTAATAATTGGGCATAACGCTCGCTTGCGATAACTAAAGGTGAGGAATTTTGAATCATATAGGGCGTAGAATCTTTAGCTGATTCAATCAAATTTGGAAAAGAGGCATGGTTTGCTTTAAATACAGCTGAATTTACTCGATTATTTATCTCATTAATCACTGTTTCAAAAGCTGCCACATTTTCTTGAAGAAAAATAGTTAAAGGATCTCGCTTTTGATATAATTCAATTTCTGCAGGATTGCGATAATCATCTCCTTTAGAGTGAGGCATTAGACGGTAAGTGTCTATTTGAAGGAAAGCAGGACGGGAACTGGTTCTTATAAAATTAATAAGTTTATCTGTCGTTTTATGCAGTCCTTGCCAATCCCAGGTATTTGAAATTGCAGTGTTAACATTAAAAGCTCTTGCTCTTTCACAAATGTCTCCCGACATCGTTTCAGCTTGGTGGGTTGATTGTGCATATTGATTGTTTTCTAGTACGATCAGTAAAGGCAAATTCAAGACAGATGCAATATTTAAGGTTTCATAAACCACACCCTCACCCAAAGTTCCATCGCCTATAAAAACTACAGCAATTCTTGATGAATTAGAAAGTTTAAGTGCCCAAGCTATACCCGCCGCCACCGGTACAATGCCTCCTTGAATCCCGTTAGAGTAAAAACCATCTTTGTGAAGATGTTGACTACCTCCCCTCCCACCACAAACTCCCGTTGCTTTGCCAGCTACTTCCGCAATCAATCCATCAACATCATCTGTAAACGATAAATAATGACCATGACAGCGATGATTGGAAAAGACAGCATCTCCTTTTTCCAAGAACTCAGACACAATTACACCAGAGAGTTCTTGACCGATACAAGTGTGCACCGTCCCATGAATTTCTCCACGAGAATACATAGCTAACAAACTTTCCTCAACTTTGCGGATTAACAATGCTTTAGAAAAAATTTTTTGTTTAAATTCATTTTGTAAGCGAGCAGCATTCGTTGACAATAAAGTTACGCTGCAGTCTGACTGATTCGACATATCAATCTCCGTTTAGTTCATAAAAGTAGACTGACAAATTTAACGCCACACCCCGGGAATATTGATGGAAAGAATAGTGATAAATGCTTGATAGGCAAAATCCATTATAATATTTGATACATTTGCGGCATCGAATTTTTTATTCTTAATCATCTCTGCACTATGACTCCAAAGACCACTTAATCCATACATGTACATATTAACTATCACTGCAGCCCAAAAATATCCTCGAAACCAAATGGCCATCACCCCTAAAACGCCTAAAGCAAGCTGGGCAAAACCATATTTTATTTGAAAAGGTCCTCCCGGCCATCCTAAAGATTGCGACATTTTATCTGCAAAAATAATATTGGAAAAAATACCAACCACCCCGACTAATCCAAAGGTTACAACGAATTGATGCAGTAAAATATTTGCATAAATTACTTGGGGCTCATGTGGAAATCCTAACAGGTATAAATGAATGAATGAAGTAACAAGACCTATTGCCCACAGAAGTAAGAACCACATTTACACACCTTTTATTATTGAAAATCGTTATATTTTTCTGATAGTTGAGGATATTACCATGATCAATTATCAGATCAATGCAATAAGCCAAATATAACCGAAGATGAAATAAATATTCTTTCCCACTTCCCCTTAAAGGGCTGCTTCTTAACTATAATAATGCTTTAGATTATATTATTGACATTTTGTTCAATTTAATTTATATTTGTTTTTTATTTTTCTATAAAAAATGATGATAAATAGGTTATTTAGCTACTTTTTTATAAATTCCAAAATTAATTCTTTATTAGATGAACTAACTGATCAAACGTTCTTAAATAACGCCTTAAGTGCTAAATCCATTTATAAAATACAAATTAGACGCTACCTTGGTTTAGGTTTTTTTCTTTCCTTTATTCCAGGCACAGAAGCCTTTATTGCCAGGATTAATTTATTATCTGTAATTGAAAGCTGTGAAGAACAAGCTATCAGCTGGATTGTTACAACTCCTTTTTATCTAATTAACCGCGCAATTAATGTAATAGCTGATGGTATTTCGAATGAGTCTTTCCTGGAACTTTTACAAAAAAAATCATGGGGAATTAACCGCTTAAACCCTTTCTTTTATCTTATGCGCTTAAGAGGCTACGCTTTATCCTAATTTTAGTGTTTGAAACTAGACCAATTCGGACGAACTGTCAAAGGATTAATTGATTTGGTTAATCAATTGCATCAGAAAAGAATTCACTTTAAGTGTATTACTGATAATGTTGATACATTAACACCCGCTGGCCGGTTCTTTTTTCATGTTATGGCAAGCCTCGCACAAATGGAGCGTGGGTATTAGGGTACTCATTAAGCAGAACAAATTGTTGAGGCAGCAAATAGATGAGCTTAAAAAACAACTCGAAGTAGCATATGTTGCACTTTATAAAAGAAGATTAATTCAAACACTCAAATGTGGCTCATAGTTTTATCACCACGGGGTTAAACCTTCCAGTATTTGCCTCTATCTCAAAATTAGATCGGCATATTTTTCTGGTGCCGTTTTTTTATCTAATCCCAAGTCTTCTTTCAAACGAGCTGGTTGAGGCTCAGCTGTAAAAAATGAAGCTAAAGTATTAGTAAAATATTGGCGGGGCAAATAAGGTTTTCCCAAATGCGAATATGTTGGTTTGCCTTCCAATACGGCTTGATTCAGTAGCGCGCCAGGTACCGCTTGTGCGATTCGATCTGCAGCAGATGCAGCCTCATTTCCCGTAATATTCACCCTTAAAAAAGCATTCTGGTAAACAGGAGCATTAATGGTTAATTCAGGTACTTTAATTCGAGCCACAATACTATCTGGTAAAATAATTTTAAATTGATCGGTTATCTCAGGATGTTTTCGATATATCGTTAAAATCTCTGTTAAATAAACGTCCAAATTTTGTATTCCTGGATGGAGACCAAGACGAACTTGCATATTCGGATGCTTTTTTAACTCGATTAATAAACAATCCAAAAAGCCTGAATCAATTTCCACTGGTTGAGTGGTGCTGCTTATGAATGCTAAAGATTTATCGGGTGAAACTCGTAAAGTCTCTTTGAGCTCTTTGGGACTTTTTGTACTTCCAGAGCTTGGTATATAAGCATTGTCAATACTTAAATGTCCAGTGACGAATAGCCTATCATCAGGAACCTGAAAATCTTCTTTAGCTGTGTGCAAAGGGATAGCCCATTTAACATTGGATTTTTGGCCTAAGGAAGATACATGATTCCATAAGCAATGGTTATCTGGCTTGAACATAAACTCATAAGCCATTAATACTGGAATATTTAGAGACTCTGCCAACTGGAATGGAATTTCATTATTTACAGATGGAACTCCAAAATAGGAATAATCAATCTGTTTGTTTTGAATATATTGCCCTACCCTATTAATTTGTTGTTTAGTTAACAACCCTTCATAAAAGGAGTCTGAATTAGATTGAAGAATTTCAAAAAGTGATATTTTATTAACTAATGATGATGATTGGAAGCTATCCACACGTTGTTCAGCAGCTTTGGTGAGTGAAATAAGAACGGTTTTTTGTCGGACATCATGCTCTAGAGCATTAATCGTTTTTAAAGCTAAGTCTGTATCACCTATACTACTAACAAAAAAAGCTATTTTCATAATACTTCCAATATGTCGCTAAGCACAAAAAAGACACATTACCATTTTTTTACAATGTTATTCAATAATAAGACTGGCCGATTTGCCTAGTTACCGATATCTATGATCTTGATAGAGTTTTTCACCACCAGCCTCTTTTAAGTACCGCAGTTTGGGCTGCTCAGAAAGAGAATTGAATATATTAATATGGAATTGGTCTACAGCGAGCAATTAATCACACATTTACGTTAAAAACTTAGATTTCTGAAATATGTTGCGGTTATAAATTTTTTGCGTAAGATTCCAACATTTTATTAGAACGATCTATCTCATCATCTTCTTCTAAGATAATTTTATCGTTAATTTTTCATGTGGTCTTCCAAAGAATTTATATGCAATATTTTTAGCTTGTTTTTTAGTATGCATTTTATTTAAATACCCTGTATTTTTACGTTTATAATTACCCCCGATAGAATGTGTAGGGGTCTTATGTCTTAAAACGATTTAATGAAAAAGTGAAATATCGCTCGAAAATAGGGTGGAATTTATTGCAATCCATTACTCTGTATTTCCGGTTCATATTCCAGTCCCGGTGTAACAGGTATCTGAGGAATTACAAATTATATTTAATCAAAGGACAATTTCAGAAAATTTGCCACCGTAAATTTTGATACAAATAGGGTCATTACTCCATGTACCAAAAATATTGTAAAATGCACCTTAATTAATCAGTTTTTTAATCCCAGAATGAAGCTCCCTGTCGCAAGAACTCAATACTCTATTTCTTAAATAGTTAGCTTTGAACATTCTGGTGCTACATCAACAGCAATGCAAACTAAGCCGTAACTGGCTAAATTGAATAATCGCGAATCTGAGGTTCATTATAATTATATATTAAAATCAGAAAGTTAGGTCTTACAGAGGAATAATCATACTTATAAATTATGCTTGACAAATTTAATAAATGATCAATAATTAATCTTTTTTTGGAAATATTATGAAATTAATAAAAGCTCTCAGTATGGTTACCTTATCATTTATTAGCTTAAATTCTTTTGCTGTAGAAGTTGTTTGTGGACACGGAGAATCTATCCCATTAGCTGTGAAAGATCTTAATTCTCAACTTTCTCAAAAACAATATATTACGATTTCTGCCCCTGTATATGCTTTTTTGAATGTGCATCCTGATTGGAAAATTAATATGTGTGTGAGTGTAAATGAAAAAGTATAAGGAACAGCTATGAGTTAAGGAAAAAGTTAGAATTATTGTTAGTGAATGGTTCGGATTACCATCTTTCGCTTAAAAAGATTCTGCAGAATCTGAAGAATCTAAATGGTTTATTGATGAAAAAATGGTAGACGTACCCTTGGAAAAGAGCCCGCGAAACGTATCGCTGATATTTTTAAGCTGGATTATCGAGTTTTTTTAAAGAATATGGAGTGACCGATAAGTGGCTCCACAGTTATGCAGTTTACGGAGGCTTGGCCCACATGACCCTGATTAGAATGGTGGATTACCGTTCAGATTATATATTGCTCTTGCTAGAAACAGTAGCCTCTAACTCTTCTTATTGGTGCGGACCTTTACTGAAATCACCCATATAATAAGTTATCTTGTGTTAAATTGACTTCCGCGCTCGATATATGCCATTTTCAGTAATGTTTCAAGGGGCTATTAAAATAAGGGTATGACCTATTTGCGCACGTGTCTTTTTACCCCAACTAACCCCTTGTAAATTACCACCCAAGCTTTTCAGTGGGGCTAGACGACGCTAAAATGCCATTCGGTTAATCTTTTAAGAACCAATTTATACACAAAATCAAATTATTTCATAGTTAAATTACATTGTTAGCGGTTGAAACGGTATTTTAATAGATCCTGGGCTTAACCGAATAACATTGCTTGACGCTAACCCCCATAATCCATATTTTCTCCAAAACCTGCATTGACCTGAAAGCCAGTCAATTTAAATTTTGAAATTGCTTTTAATTTGCACCACCGGATTATTTTGGTTTGTTAGTTTAGGTTTTATCGAAAAATTATGATCTGCATCGAGATTAGCAAAATTTAAAATTTTTTCTTTTAATACTTTCAAACTAAGAGGCATTTTGAGCTTGCCATAAGAAATCTGATGGCTTCCCCACCCCTGTAATAATAAAATATTAGCTAAAAATCCATCATACAATAGCTTTTTTTCTGCAGGGACAATCTCGTTCAAATAGCAAAAGGCTGCATTAATAATAATCATATGACGAGGGATCGCTTGACAGAGAATCGTTTCACTGTTGAGACTGTTATCATTAACTCTAGGATAATCAAATAACTTGAAACAAAGTAAGCTAATCTCCATGAGTAATTGATTTCGCTGAATCGGGTCAGTAAGTGTTTTAAGAATTAAAATTTGATTTTGAATATCATTAATAGCGTAGCCTTCATGATATTTTTTAAATGGCGTATTCTTTTTTAGAAAATTTAAAAGTGTTTCATTGGTCAATTTATTTGACTTGGACAGTAAATGCGGAGGTATTAATATTTTAATATTTAATTTTAATAGTGTCTCTGTAATATTTTTTAACGTTTGATCAGTAATGCCAACCGCTTTTTGATATTTTGGCGTTTTTGCCTCGTTTTTTATAGCATCGAATAAAATCGTTTTAAAATTCAAATACTCTTTTTCTTTTAGAAAACTTAGAGTTTCAAGAATTACTATTAATTGTTGAAGAATGTAGTCTGTTGTTAAACTTTCTTTCCTTTTTTGAGATAAAGATTCATTTTCAAGTTGATTAATTTTCTTAATAAAGCAATCAACGCCATCTTCAACATGTCGTGCAATTAGTTCTATTTCTGTTTTTTTAAGATTATTTTCTACTGCCTGAATAAAATCATCTTCCTTATTACCATGAGCTATTAAGGAGGCAATAGCTTCTACCCTTATTTTTCTGTGATTCTCTATTGCCGTATCATTTTTTTCTTTTTCTTTCAAAAAAAATTCTTTATCGTCAGGCAAAACATTAGCCGCCAGCTTATAAATTAGTTCGGGCAATTTTTTTACATTTTCACCTTTACAATGTGAAAGGCTACTCAACAATAAAACATAGGCAGTGACATGGTCACCTTGCTGAGCTTGAAGCGCTGTTTCTAATCGCCAATCAGAGGGAATAAGAACTAATTCAGGAATTGATTGAACGATAATACCCTTCTTAGTAATATTTCTATAAGACACTCTTGCCGTGAATTTTTTATGACAAACTGAATCTAATTGGCCCAAACTTTCTTCATCTGAATCATAATCAATTAACGTTTTTTCTGTTTCATCTCGTCTTTGCCGACACATATCGATAGTTTTTTTCTGGCTAAAAAAGTAATTAAGTCCTCCTAAATCACTAATATCTTGTTGCCGCGATGCGATATTTTCATCCCCTTTAAATAGTTTCTTAGCTTTCGTAGAAAGAGAATCAATAAGCTCTCGCTGTTCATTATCAGTTAAATAAGAAAGGAGCGAGAGTATACTTGGTATGGCAAGCTCCTCGTTCATACCTGCATTTTCTATAAGTATTTCTAATGCATTTTTACCTGCACCATTTTTTTTAAAAATATAGGTTTTTCTTTTTTCTGGATCATCAAAAGATTGCAGTATCGAACTGATAGCTTCTATATTAGAAGCTACATTATAGGCAGCAATATGAATCGGAAAAGAGCCTATAAAATCTCCTTGGGTTTTCTTGGCATAAAGGTTTGCTCCTTCTTTGATGGTCTCAAAGATACACGTATACTGATCATATCCGTCTTCTAACTGCTCGAATAAATCTTTGGTCGCTACATCAATATGATCTCCCTTAATAGGTCTGAACTCATATTCATTACTTGAGCTGCTACTATTGCTCGGGGTTTTTTCAAAAAAAGTTTTCATAAATACCTTAATTATTTCAGTAAAGTTTGTTTTACTCTTCCATCAATAATAACACCCTTATAACCATGCCTAGAAATGCCTATTTTGATAACCTCCAAAAATTTAAGAGACTTTCAATTGAACTTTAACAACCTTTTATAGTTGAGGGTCAACTAAGATATCGCGTACCGCTCCGGTTCTGGTTGTAGAAGACGCTGTAGCAACATTTTGAGAATTCTCTTAGTTTGTACTGGTTCTTTTAAAAAATCCTAAAATACTACTTTTGGCATAGCCTTAACTGAATATACTCTTCAGTAATTCAGTATTAGAAGAAGAGACATTCTTATAATACAATTCTGCCAATTCCCAAGCTATTACAGACCTAGTGTTACTATTTTGATACGTGTAGTCTTGACTTTGTTTAAAAGCTACCGTCATCTTAACTAGGTATAAAATTTCTTTTTTTTTTAAGAAACTTGTTTGTGCCGAATATAAAGCGGTGTAAATTTTTCTAAAGGCTGACACTTTTTCACCTTCATCTAAAATACCAGCAACCGTATAATATCGTTTGCCAAGAGGAATAGCCTCTATTTTATAATTTTCATTTTGTAATTGATGGATAACTTCTTCTAAATGACCTGCGCCAACGCTATGAAAGTGTTGCCTTCATTTAAATAGGGCTTGATAGATTCAGCGTATTTAAAGTCTATCCAAACCCAAGCCATTATAATATCGACGAACCGGTTCAGGGATATCTTGCATCGTGAGAATGATTACAGTATCGAAAAAAGACGAGCAAGTGCATTGAAACTTTCATAAATCAAAAGCGGAAAAAAGAGTATGATATTCATTATCAGAATCTAGATTTAGCTTAATTAATAAAAATAGAATTAAAATGGAAACGTTATGATAGATGACTTTAATAAAGACTGTCTTAAAATAATTCAAATAACAGACACGCATCTCTTTTCTGTTGAGTCACTTTTATTTGGAGTAAATTGCAATAGAACTTTCGATTTTGTAACCCAACAAATTTTTAAAAATGAGCTACATGATACTGACTTAATTATTTTAACCGGTGATCTCTCCCAAGATGAATCTCTTGGCTCTTATCAATATTTAGTAAATTCGTTTAAGCCTTATAAAACTCCAATATTTTGGATTCCTGGAAATCATGATAATGTAAATTTTATGAACACTGCTTTTAACGAATCTCCTTCTTTTTCTCGAGTGAATCAGCTTGAGCTTAAGCATTGGGTTTTTCTATTCTTAAACACTCAATTAGAAGGTGAAATCAATGGTTTTATAAATCAAGACGACTTTATCTTAATCAAAAATGGTATTAAAAATGCGGAATCATCAAAGAAAAAAATTGCCCTTATCATGCATCATCATCCTCTTCCAGTGGGCACTCCTTTGATTGACAAATACACTCTAAATAATCAAGACGACCTTTGGAAAATTATTAACCATACTAAAGTAGAGCTTGTTTTATTTGGCCATGTACACGGCGACTACGTTCAACATCATAATAACGTGAAGATTGAGTCAGCCCCTGCAACTTGTTTTCAGTTTAAGAAAGGGAGTACTAATCTGGATATTGAAAATGTTGTAGGCTATAAAATTCATTATTTTAAGCAAGGAAATCATAGCTCAAAATCAGTTATCTGGGATTTAACTGATGAAGTGAACCTTCTGTATTCCTAAGCTTGAACTTCTTATTAGTTCTCGGTGATGCTCTTGCATTAGCTGCATGCGCTGTTCTTTATCTTCCTGAACTAAACCCATAAAATGCAATGAAAGAATTTATTGTGACTGGAAATTAAATCAATAGTGATAACGACCATGAACTATATAAATCGCATCGTCAGCTAGTTTATAGATAATCCGATGTTCTTTATCAATGCGACGAGACCAATATCCGGACCAGTTATGCTTCAAGGGCTGAGGGTCGCCTATGCCCTCAAATGGGTCACGCTTTATGTCTTTGATCAATAAATTAATGCGCTTAATTATTTTTTTATCTATTGTTTGCCAATATAGATAATCTTGCCACGCATTTTCTGCCCAGGATAAGATCATTCTTCAATCAATTTATGAGATTTAGCTTTTCCTGCTTCTACTTCTGCAATTGCTTGATTTAAGCGTTCTGCATTTTTAGGGCTTGCTATTAAATAAGCAGTTTCTTCATAAGATTTAAAATCTTCCAAAGACATAATTACTGCTGGTTTTCCATTTTGTCTGGTAATTAAAATAGAAACATGATCTTCATTCACTTTATCCAGGGTGCTAGCCAAATTTGATCTTAAAGCCGTGTAGCTTAAAACATCCATAGCTATCTCGAATAATTTATTAGGTACTTATAATTGTACATGAACATATGAAAGTACGTAGTATATACAAATTTAATATAAAGTACTCGTTTATTATTTGAGATTGATTACTTCTCTGAATCAATCCCAAGCATTTGTTGATTTATCAACCAACCAATCTAGCATTTATAACCCCTGTAAGTAGAATGTTTACTTGTTTCGACAACATATGCTTCTTCTTTTTTTGCAGATACACTTGAGCTTTGGTACGCTTGTTTCCCGTTCTTAATTTGTACCGACTTTGCTGCGTAATCATGGCAGTCGGGTAAAGCTGCAAAAAAATAGGATAATCGTTTTGAGGGATTTATTTCTTTATAGGTGTTAGATTTTCCTTTCACTGCCATTAAATGTGGATCTTTAGCATCGCTAATGCTTCGGTTTACCGATTTATGACCCGGGGTTACATTTCTCGAACAGCAATTGAGTTTCCCAATAATTTTATTGGCCTCCTGACATAAATATTCCGGATGGGAGCCATCTCGTATATCTTGAAAAAAATCTTTTATAGACTTGCGACCTTTATCATCTCCTGTAGATTCTGTTGAGCAAATAGCATCACCAAAATTTAAAAAATCCTTACGGTTGAAGCGTTTTGGGTCGTTTAATAAATTTACAAACACTTTAATTATTTTGCTAATGGCAATATGATGGGCAATATCAATATTTTCTTTAGATAAAAATCGCCCACCTTTTTCCACCTCATCTATAAATCTAGCTTGTAATTCCGTTAAACATAATTCAGGGTTATCTAAAACATATCGAGTTAAACGATTGGAAATTTTTTCTAGAACGTCTGGATGATTTTGATTGCTTGGTCTACTTCCTGTGGAGCAATACATTTGATTTTTTTTATTGTAAATAATATGTGGCATTTGAATCTCCTTAAAATTTAAAAAATCCTGGATTGCTAATTTAACCTAGAATTAAAATTGGTTTTACAAAAATAATAATATCAAAGCTTTTAATTAACACTGGTCGGCATGAAATAAAAATTTTTATAGGTTGGTGAATTCGACTGTCAAAATATCCTAACTAATTATTATGATCGAGCTTCCATCTATAAGTGCTTTAGATCTATGATCTCTAAGGATGTTTATTTTCAATCACAATTAAAATGTTTAAATTGTTTACTTTATTGGAATGATATCATTGTTAACCAGTGTGAGTGTTTTTCTAAATAATATTTATCAATATCTACATTATATCAGCCTATGAATCGTTGAGAGAATTGATGACACCAGTATAGAGTTTTAACTCAGAATTTATGTGAGCAATCCGCTTTAATCAGGAGCTGCGATGGAAATTGAGAAAGTATTGATTAGTGGATGCTTGTTGGGATTAAAAGTTCGATATCATAGAGGTGATGCACTAATTGATAGCGAAATAATTAAAAGATGGGCAAAAGAAGGCAGGCTTGTATCTATTTGTCCTGAAGTATCAGCGGGGCTACCTATTCCTAGACCACCTGGTGAAATAACTTATGGGACTGCGAAAGATGTGCTGAAAGGCAAAGCAAAAGTGTTAACGCAAACGGGTATTGACAAGACTGAGGCCTTTATAAAAGGCGCATTTCAGACCTTAGCACTTGCAGAAAAATTTAATATAAAAGTAGCCGTCCTTAAAAAGGATAGCCCTTCTTGTGGAAACTCTAGTGTATATGATGGTAGTTTCAGTGGAAAGATTATCTCAGGCTCTGGTGTTACAGCACAATTACTTAAAGACAATGCCTTTAGGATCTTTAATGAATTGGAGTTGAATGAAGCTGATGTATATTTGCGCTCGCTTAATGCACTTCATAAATCCACATAAAAACAGTAGGACGCTGCGGTGCTTGTTGCTAGCTAGCGCCCCCATCACCTTCCCGATTCATTCTTTTGAATACAAATTAGGCAAACTTGTAAATATTTATTCTCTAGAACTTATCAAAATGTTAGTCTTAGAATATTGTCTTCTTCATCATTTTGAGGATGAGTATCAATAAAGATTGGTGGGCTGGTAAATTGACCCGTCTCAATAATTTGATTCTGAATTCTTATTGAACAACCAATCATATAGTTAATTCTATTATCTATTTGTTCCTCCACAAATGTGGCTAATGAACTGCCTTTTGACATTTTTAGACAATCACTTTCCCACATGTTAGCGCCATTGCAAAAATTGTATAAATAAATAATTCCCTTAACCTCTTCGTTCTCTAAATCCAATATACTTAAAAACCAATTATAATGCTCTTGAGGCTTAGTATTGAGCAAACCCATATTAGATAATTGGATAATTTTATTTACTGCAATACAAATGATTAAATTTTCTAATCTAGAACGTGCAAAGAGCATATGAGAATCAAGTTGATCAAGGGCTCTATCTTTAATTTTATTTAAACAATAAAAACTTTCAATGTATAAAGAATCACACCAATCATGATTGGCATAATCATCGATATCCACGGGGATTGGTACAGAAATTAAAAATTTATACAGAATTTTGTGGCTTGCAAATGCATTAGCCATATTATCTTCTATAAATTTCGCTATAATTCGTTTGGCTTCATCACCAAGCTCATAGTTCGCTGCTCTGCGAGCAGCCTGAATAATTAAGTCGGCAAGGTTCAGGCAATAAGCCATTGTTGAAGCATCATTGGTTGGTATTTCCCAGCATATATCCTTATCTTCACAAATTGCTGAGCCAAATTCAGCATCAGAACCTTTCAGAACCATAAATTTTAAAGAATGGTACATAGCGCGAATCAAGCTTAAAGATCGGAATTCCTCTACATCATTAGCTAATAAAAATAACCGATTTTCTAAATATCTGAGTCGTTGCTGATAACTTATGCCACCTAAGAGAGGAGAAAAATTTAAATTAACTCGATATTGAATATAACATTGTGAAGATTCATCAAAATCATAATCAAAATCGGAAAGAGCAGCTAGAATATCCATAGCTGATTCAAAGGTTTGTTCAAAACATACTAAATTATCAAGGACGTCGAGCACAAAGTCGTCGTTTCGAAGTTCTTCCCTCTTGGAGTCACTCGTTAAATCGGTTGAGAAAAACTCTGTAATCCAGGAGACCGCTTCTGTTTCCCCGAGCTCACTTGCTAAAGCTTTATATTTATTGATTCTAAAAAATTTTTGCTCTTTAAACTGAGTGATTTCATCCTTCTTAAGTCGCAGTTGGGAATGGATGTAATCCTCCAGACTAATTTTTGAACTCCATAAGAAATAGAAACTTCCGATACACTGAAGCGCGAAAATTAGTCTGTTTTCTGAAGAACAATGATTGGACCAGTAATTCGCTTTTATATTCTCAGCTGAGAAAAAATGAATTAATTGTAACAAAAATTTTAATAAGGATTTTCGAGGCTCAAAATCATGACCTTGCTGCGACGTTTGATTTAGAATTTTGATTGCAGCTTTTCTCCAAACAGATTGTAGTGTTTCTTTAATATTGCCTTCAAGGCTGTGATCAAAATCATTTACACTTTTTGGAAGTTCTACAGTGGTATTAAGTATTTGCGCTAAGTGATTAGAAACTGTGAGGTTTGCGCCGTAGGAGAGAGGACTATAAAATTAGAGGCAATGGCCGAATGACAGGCCTGAGTTTTATAATCATCATTTCCGTGTACCTTCTGAAGTTTTCTTCCATTACCTTGTGTTTGCCCAAGCTGAATAGTTGCGGATTTATTATAAAAAAAGAGTAAAGTTAGAAAAAAAAAGTCTACTCGGCGACTCGCATGTTCGATTATTAATGCGGAGGATATATTCACGTTATATTTTTGAACATCGTTTAATGCAAGAGGTGCCATATTACGAAGCCAAGGCGCATGATTTTCTTCATAGACCTTACCTTTTTTTATCATTTTTGGTGTGGAAATTAAACGAGCCTTAGCATCTTCTGTATTAGTTAACTCTGTAAAACGAGACTCCACCAGATTTAGCCAGCTGTCCATATCACTCATTGGATTAGCATATTGTGGGAGATATTGGTCCCAACGATCATTAATCAAAGCTTTCAAAACTGCTGCTTTGGTTATTAATTCATTTACTAAATCGTTATAACTTTCAATTTCTCCGCGATAAAACATCATTGGTCCTTAAGATTGGATGCAAAATTATAAATTGGTTGAATAATAAGATTAAAAAATACAAAAGTATTCATATTTTCTTATTAGCAAGGGAAAGCCAACAATTAAATTGAGTACTTAGCTGCCATAAAACTTAATTCTTGATGAGTTTGTTGCCATTAATCTCTGCGTTACTTGCCGCATCTATAGCTTTATAGAAAAGTATTGTGTATTACCGTTTTTAGGGGAAAAATCCGCAATATCAATCATCCTATCTGCCATCTTAATTGACTCTTCGCGGTGAGCAATAGTCACTTGCGTTTTTCTTTCCATAAAAAATCACTAATACTCCTCAAAAATTCGCATTAAATCTTCATTTTTTTTTGTATATGCTAGCGCGGTTGATAGCAAAATACTGCTTTTTTGAGGTGATAAACCATTAGAGGTTAAAAAGCCATATTTTTTGTCATAATCACTATCAGAATTAATATAACTTCCACCTATTCGAGAGCATCTAATAACTTTTATCCCTTGAAGAGTAGATTGATGTAGTAGTTCAGTAACCTGCTTGCATTGATAGCCTTTTCCAAAAATAGTTTATTTGCTCGCAAAAGCTGACAAAAATATGCTTTAACTATTTTAACATTTGATGGAATAATCTATTTGTTGATTGATGTCCTAACTATACTTAGGTACAACATTACCACGGGTTTAAGCTCTGCAAATAAAACTCTCAGTAAAGCACCTTAGGTAAAAAAAAATATTTTAGCATAAAATTTAGCAATTTTGTTTGTAAAATTTTTATTGAAGATAATACAAACATTCGTGCTTTAATGACATTGTCAGACCTAATATTTACTCGTTAAAAGGATTATGAGAACCTTGCTGAATTCACCTTTTCTTTAGCCAATTGGCAATCTGTATTTGAGTATCATCAAAAACACTCATCAATTGAAGGTAGAGTTTTTCTAATAAACCAGAGTGCCCGGCTTTACGATAGCGCTCGAGGTACTGACAAGCATATTTCATTCGAATAGTCCCAGGGTATTCAGCACCGCCTTTTACTTTGTGGGCTAATTGTTCAATCTTATCCCAATCATCTGTGGCATGTGCCTGCTGAAGTTCTTTTTTCTGTATTGGGATTAGATCCATCATATCGTGTAGCATATCCGATAGAATAATTTTGCTGCCTAAGGTTTCAAGCCCTTTTGCAATATCCAGTAAAGGAAATTGCTCAAGCTTAAATAATAGCTCTTCGGTTTCCGGTAAGTCTCGACCTAAGTCCTTTGAAGATGCATCGCTTAAAGAAACGATTGAAAACCTGTCTTTTTGCGCTAACCATTCTATTAAACAGGCTTTCGTTTCTTGCATGACCGTTATTAATTGGCCAAACAACTTTTCCAGCAATGAAGAATTTGTTTCCTCTAGGCAATATTGCTCTACATAATAACAAGCATAGCTGAGCCTTGTTGTTCCGCAATGTGCGGCTAGGGTTTTGATGGGAGACACAAAATTTACTATGGTTTGTAAATTGTCGCCTGGTGAGGTTTTTCCAATTGAACTAATTTTATCCGAAAGATAGTCTATGAATTGCTTAATTTGCTGGCTTAATGCTTCTTCTTTACCTGATACTGAATTCAGACCTCTGGCTAATTCGAATAAAGGTAATTGTTGAAGGTCAAACAACTGGGCTTTTAATTCAGGTAACTGAAGACTTAAGGTTGAAGCGGATAAATTGAGCAAGTTTGCTTGTTCTGCCTCGTTGTCTAATCCATTAACCTTTGCAAGCCTAGTTTTATTCTGGGGCCATGCATGCGCTTCTTTTCTTCGTTGAAACACGTATTGATCCAACAGCTTTTCTAAGTCCGATTGTACTAAAGGCTTGGGGAGAACGTCCTGCATGCCAGCGGATAAGGCTTCATCTCTTTTTTGAGGGTCATTGGCATGCCCTGTCACTGCAATAATGGGTAAATTTAGCAGTTGCGGTTGGCTGATTGCACGGATTTGTCGGGTGGCTTCTAGTCCATCAATCCCATTGCCCAACCCTACATCCATTAAGACTAAATCATAGTCATGAATTTTAATCATCTCAAGTGCTTGTTCGCCATTTGCGGCATGGTTAGAAGCGCAATTCAAACGGATTAATAAGGATTGCAAGCTCCTAGCGGCGAGCGGGTTATCTTCTACTATTAATACTTTTGCAGCGATAGTTTCTTCGATACGTTCTTGGTGTTTTGAAGAGGTTGCTGACGGAGCTACTTTGAATTTAGTCGGTTTGGGCAGAGGTATTTCTTTTTCGCGGTCGGAATAGTCTGATACGCTAAGCGGAAGAATAATAATAAACCGGGTTCCTTTGCCCACTTCACTCTCTACTTCGATAGTGGCATTCATCGCCTCTATGTAACGCTTCACGGTGTAAAGGCCTAAGCCTGCTCCTTTGTACATGCCTTCATAAGAAGGTGTTAGACGTGAAAAATGTTCGAAAATGGTTTCAAATTTATCGTTAGGAATACCCATGCCGGAATCTTCCACCGAAATCTTTAAAATCATGGTGTCGCCTATCTGGTAAGTTAATTTGGGCTCACCCACCAACTGCACCTTGATCTTAACAAACCCATTTGTTGTAAATTTAAGCGCATTGGATAATAGATTGAGTAAGGTGCGGTCGAGGTAATTACGTAAGCCGCTAAAATAGGTGGGTATCCGTTTATCGCTTTCATAGGATAAAGTTAATTTTCTATGCGCTGCCGTCGGCTTTAAGAGAGAAATATTGCGTTTAACTAAGTCTTGCAAACAAAACGATTCAGGTTTTTCCGGGCGATAACCGGACTCCAAGCGCATAGTTTCTAAGATTTCATTACAAAGTTCTAATAATTCATCCGTTGCACCGATTAACAATTGGCTGTCTTCTTGAACGGTATCAACCATATGCTTTAAAAGGGAGAAATAGTTATCTTGTGGGATAGCGCTCTTATCAACACTAGTCTTATCAAGCAATGGTCTTAGATCATCTGCCACATTAAACATTTCTTGCGTCATTCCGATAATCCCAGTTAATGGGGTACGGATATCATGGCTCATGTTTGCGATGAATTCGGATTTGGCTTTATTGGCTATCTCTGCTTTATTTTTAGCAATTTGTAAATCTTTTTCCATTTGCTTAATTTGAGTGATATCAAGAGAATTACCGATAACACCAATTACATTATTTTGATTATCTCGTAATGGCATTTTAGCTGCGAGATAAAAATGTTGTTGACCGTTGGGTAAGGTTACAACTTCCTCTACATTCAGGGTTTTCCCTGACTCCATTACTTCTTTATCATTTTTTCTTAAAACCTCAGCCTTATCCACCCCAAAGAGTTCATAATCCGACTTACCAACTAATTGTTTTTTAGACGTTAAACCCACAGCTTTTATCATAAAAGCATTGCCACCCAAATAATTGCCTTCTTTATCTTTCCAGTAAAGGTTACCTGGAGTGCAATCAACAACGGTTTCTAAATAAGAGATGGCGGCTTGGGTGTCTTCTTCTGCTTTTCTTTTAGCCTTTTCAAGGTCAGTTACATCAATTGAATTTCCAGTTATTCCAATAATATTGTCATTGTTATCTCTCAAAGGCATTTTAATTGAGGTAAAAAATCGCTGTTCACCGCGTACTATTGCTGTTTCACAGCAGGTGATAAAGTGACCTGAGGCCATAACCTGCTTATCATTTTTCCTAATAATTTTAGCATTTTCTTCACCCCATAGTTGCTCGTCGGTCTTACCAATTATTTCTGATAACGAACTAAATCCTGTTAGGGATAACATAAGTTGGCTACAACCTAAATAGACACCGTTCTTGTCCTTCCAATAAATGCTACCTGGAAAATCATTGACAAGATTGGTTAAATAATGCAAACTATCAGACTGTTCTAGACCATTCTTTTTTTCTGGCGAATTCCCCTGTAACGAACTATCATTCATGATTAATACATTCCCTCATATAATTCATAGTTCTTCATATACAAATTAATATAATCAAAACTATGACTAAATAATAGCTATTATTCGAAAACAGCAGAAACAACAGGTAAAAGGATATAGAACAATAAATTTGCAGACTAGGCAAACTTTGCAAACAATATTTTGAGGGTTTAATTTTTTTAGCTGAATTGAATTTTATTTGAGGTAATTTATTGATGCCCAAACTGACTAAGTTTAGTTGTTATTTTATAGGTAAAGATAGTCTACTTATCGAGTTTGCAGAAATCTTATTGCACGAAGGAAATAAACTACTAGGATTTGTAACTACTAATCAGCAAGCAAAGGATTGGGCAGGTCGTAATCAAATTGAATGTTTTGATGACTTGGAAACCTTGTCGAAAATCATAAAAAAAAACCCCCCTGATTTTATCTTTAGTTTTGTCAATAACCGTGTGATCCCTGCTGCAATATTAAACCATGTAAAAAACTTTACTATTAATTATCATAATGCTCTTTTACCTAAGTATGCAGGTAATCATGCTACCTCTTGGGCTATTTTAAATAATGAAAAGCAACATGGAATTACATGGCATGTAGTAACTGAAGTTATTGATGGTGGTGATATTCTTAAACAAGCTGTCATTCCTATTGCGCCCAACGATACCACCTTGTCCCTCGACCTAAAGTGTTTGGAAAAAGCCTTAGAAACTTTTTGCGTTTTGATTAAAGAATTAACAAATCAAAGTTATACCCTATTAAGGCAGGCTCAAACACAGCGAAATTATTATGCTTTGCATCAAAAACCGCCTGGTAATGGTCTAATTGATTGGTCATCTAGCGCAGAAAAAATTGATTGCCTCTATCGAGCACTCAATTTTTCTTTGTATACCAATAAGCTTGCATTACCTAAGTTTGTTCTCGAACAAGAAGTATTTATCGTGCAAAAGTTAAAAGTTATGAAGAGACTTTCAACTGCTCCATCTGGAACACTCTTAAAATTAGCAAAAAATTATCTACGTATAGCAACAAGTACTAATGATATTGTGATTTATAAAATAACCAGCATAGAAGGACAACATTTTTCCATCAAAGATATAGTTGTACGCCATCACTTAAAAGAGGGCTATCGCTTTCCATGCCCGACGCAGATTTTTTATGATTTACAAAAGAGCAGTAGGATGCTTGCTCAACATGAATGCTATTGGGTCAAAAAACTTAGTCAATCTAACGATTCAATTAGTCTACCCTTCGATAGCCTTGAACGACTTTATAGGCAATCAGATGTAGGATTTACTAAGTTTGATATACAAACGAATGAATGTTTAAAAAAGTGCAATCAGCTTGAACCCAAATTAATTTTACTGACAATAATATTTATTTATTTTTATCGTATTAATAACTATCAAGATAAGCATATCGCGATAAATGACTATGCTTTATTAGAGGAAATTGGTGTGAAATCCATGGCAATTTTTTTTGCTAACTATCTACCTTATAGAGTGAATTTCCACCCCAAAATGAGCTTCGCGGATGCAGTTCAACAAACTATAAATCAATTTAAACTTCAAAAAGAAAAACTAACATTTAGTCGAGATATTGCCATGCGATACCCGGCTTTACGGGAAAAAATGTTGCACTATCCGGTTGCTATTTCTATAGTAAAAACGATTGATGATTATCAACCAAGCTCCACTCACCTTATAAATTTTGTTATTACAGAAGATGATTCTAATTTAATAATGTTTGTTAAAAACAATTTATTGCTAAGAAAGAAAAAATTATTATTTATTAATACAATGATCTTACAAATAAAAAATTTACTAAATGGCGTTCTTTCTAATGATAAACAACCCATTGAAAAGTTAGCGCTACTAACAAAAGAAGATTCTGAAAAAATTTTAGTTGATTGGAACCGTACTGAAAGTAATCTCTCAAACGATGAAACTCTTCACGGAATCATCGGCAAGCAAGCACAAAAAACCCCAGATCATATTGCCGTTATTTATAAAAACGAGCACCTTAGTTATTCATCACTTAATAGCCGCGCGAATAAGCTAGCATCCTATTTAAAAAAGCTTGGAGTGAATGACGAGGAACCTATAATACTATGCATTAATAACAGCGTGGAAATGATTATTGGACTTTTGGGTATTTTGAAAGCAAGAGCTGCATACGTACCTATAGATTATAATTATAGCAAGGCTTTTATTAGTCATATAATTAAAGATTCCAAAGCAAAAATTATTATAACTAAATCGGATTTACGCTGTTCCATAGAAGAATGCATAGCTCCAGATTCTAAAATCAAATTAATTTCAATTGATACTGAATGGAATCTAATTGAAAAAGAAGATGAACGTGAATTTGATCTACCGATGGGTAACAGCACTGACTTAGCTTATATCATGTATACCTCTGGCTCCACGGGAAAACCCAAAGGATGCTTGATTGAACACAAAAATGTCATTAATTTAACGAATGATTTTCAGAAAAAAGCTCCATTGACGTCTAACGATATTGCCACTCTTTGGACTAGTATTGGCTTTGATGTATCTATTTATGAGATGTTTAGTCCATTGATGGTAGGAGCCGCCTTACATTTGTTTGATAAGAAGACAATTAGCCTAGATCCCTATAACTATTTTAAAAAATTACAAACATACAAGATTACAACTGCGTATATACCAGCCTTTATGCTATCTAAGTTTTTAGTTTGGGCTAAAACAAAACCAAACTTAATTTCTCTAAAACGTTTATTAGTCGGCGTAGAACCTATCAGTGAAAACCTTTTAATTGACATCCAAAGTACTATTTCAAATCTTACTATAATTAACGGTTATGGACCCACAGAGACCACAGTTTGTTCTACACTTTATGTTATCAAAAAAACTAAAATCAAAAAAAGAAGAACAACTCCCAAAAGAAGAACAACTCCCATAGGGAAACCCATTGCCAACACAAAAATTTACATTTTAGATCCCTGCATGCAACCAGTGCCTATAGGTGTTATAGGAGAGTTGTGTATTTCGGGAGTTGGATTAGCACGCGGTTATTTAAATCAACCCGAATTAACTCGAGAAAAATTTGTTCCAAACCCTTATAGCACAGATCTTAACCTCAAACTTTATAGAACAGGTGACTTAGCCTGCTGGTTATCTGATGGAAATATTGAATATCGTGGACGGTTAGATGATCAAGTTAAACTAAGAGGATTTCGAATCGAACTCAATGCAATTGAATCCTGCCTACTAGCTCATCCTGGAATTTCCCAAGCGATTGTTATTATGGAGACTGATTCCTTCGAACATAAACAGATTACAGCCTATATAAAATTAAATGCAATAAACGATTCATTTAATAAGGGCGTTATCCGCAATTATTTAAATAAGCACCTGCCTGAATACATGATTCCATCTGTTTTTTTTGTTATAGATGATTTCCCACTTACGAACCACGGTAAAATAGATAAGAAAGCATTATCCTCATTAACTGATAAACAACAACTTATCAATGACAATTACATTCCTGCTGAAACAAAAGCGCAGCAACAATTGGTTGAAATATGGCGGGAGTTTTTACAGGTAAACGATATCGGAATCTTTGATAATTTTTTTGAATTAGGAGGGCACTCCTTATTGGTAGCAGAGATGTTCACCCGTATTTATCAAATATTCAATAGCAATATATCCTTACATGGATTTTTAGAAAATCCTACGGTTTTTCAATTAGCACTTCAATTGGGTAAAGGTAAAAAGAATAACGTTCAATCGACTAATCTGGCTACCCTTTACAGGGATATTCAACTTGATAAGGATATTCAACCTATCTCAGGAATAAATTCTCTACCTCTTCTGCCGCCTAAGGGTATTTTACTAACAGGGGCTACAGGATTTTTGGGCGTGCACTTATTGCATGAGTTATATCATACTACCTCAGCTACTATTTATTGTTTAGTAAGAGCAGTCGCTAATCAAGAGGCGAAAAAAAAGCTTGATGATTCTTTGAAATATTATAACTTGACTATTGAAATTCATTCTTCGCGAATTCAAATAGTTGTGGGGGACTTAGCAAAAGACTATTTAGGCTTACCCGAAGGAATTTATCAACAGCTAGCACAAAAAATTGATTCTATCTATCATAATGGAGCCTGGGTAAATCATTTTTATAACTATAATATTCTGAAAGCTAGTAATGTTGATAGTACCATTAATTTATTAAAATTAGCTTCCATCGGAAGACCCAAAATAATACATTATTTCTCTACGTTATCCGCACATGTATCACATAATAAAGAAAAATCCCTAAAAGAAACTTTTCCTCGAAGAGAGTTTGGAACTGCTACTGAACTGTTAAGTGGTTATGAACAAACTAAGTTGGTGAGTGAATGTCTCCTTGCTGAAGCACATCAACGCGGATTTGCAGTAACTATATTTCGATTAGGATGGATTGGAGGTCATGGGGCAACAGGTATTTGCGCACCTGAAACTAACCATTTTTTACTATTTATAAAAGGATGTGTACAACTTGGTTATGCTCCAGATAGAGATACTCAAATTGACATTTTACCTGTCGATACTGCAAGCCATGCCATAGTAAAAATTAGTTTAGATTCTAAAGCAAGAGGACAGGTTTTTCATATTAGTAACCCATCCCTTATTAAATGGACGCAAATTGTTGATTGGGTAAAGAATGCAGGCTATCAAATAGAGATGATTTCTCCCGCAACCTGGCATCAACAATATTTGAGGCATATTGATAGATCTAATGCATTATACCCCTTTCTTCCGCTCTATACTGATAATAATAAATCAGTTGATTGGCTTAGCCTAGTTGAGTTTGTACCTAAAATTGAAACTTCTCATACAAACTCGCTGTTAGGATCTAGTGGTATAAGCCAACTTGCTTTTTCAAAAAATAGCTTTGATACTTATCTTGGTTTTTTACAAAAAAGCGGCTTTTTATGAGCTATAGTTCTTTGGCTTAAGAGCATATTAACTATATTTTATACGTTAACTGCAATGCAATGGTTTGAAAATCTGCTGATATATGCCCTAGGTTTCTATCATGATTAATTTTAGCATCAGGTAGAAATGCGCCATAGCTATAGGTCATCTGAGCTGAAAGTGATTTAGATAGCGCAAAACCCAGTCCTCCAGAGATCGAACCTAAAGCAGATAAAGGATAGCCTATAGCATTGGTAGAAATGGGAGCCGCGTTTGTTTCATAAATAATCGAGCCGAATAGTGCAATTTTTTCAGAAATAGCAAACCGAGTGTTTACTTGGTATGACCAAGTATCTCGCCAATTTGCAGGGACTATAGACGTGCCATTTGTTTTATTAATAAAATATACATTTTTTACAATTGACCAATCAGACCAATAGATTTTTTCTTCAAAAAACCATTTATCAGATAATGAGTGTTGCAAGCCAATATAGGCGACTGAGGCTTCTGTGATAAGTAATTCTAAATTATGCGTTTTAATCATGCCAAGAGAACTAGTGCCTTGACCCAATCTATCGACCCCCGTATAAACTCCCACGGTAAGATGGTTTCGAGGGTTAAATTGGAAGAAAAGACCTGCATCAAAGGTGTGATTCAAACCAGAAATTTTATTTATCTGATTACCAAATTGAGGAACAATAGCGTCTAATTCACAATGTTTATTGTAGGCGACGTTAAACCCCATCCCAAGTGCTAATTTCTCAGATATTTGATAACTAGCTTGAGTACCAATTCTATAATACAAGAGAATTGTCGTCGTAGATGATTGTGAAACAATAGAATTGTGCGGACGCCAATCAATATGTCCGTAAGAGCTCGGTGTAATATGTAGGCCAATAACTACTTTATTAGTGGGTCGATAAGCAGTCAGCAAGTAAGGCAAAGAGTCATTAACTTGAGACTTTACTTTCCCATAACCTAAGGATGTAATTCCAGTGAACTTTAATGAGGGTCTAATAAATGCATTTCCCATTGAAAGTTGCATTTTTTTAACTTGACTGAGTTCTGCTGGATTTTGAAAAAAATTATTGGATATTAACTGAGAAACAGCACTGTTGGCAGATTTTTCAAAGCATATTAGAACTACTGACATCAATAGGATTATTGCTAACTTTGAGAAATTGATTGTCATAAGACTCAGATATTTTTAAATTACTTGCCTAAGCACTCAACCATATAAATAAAGATCTTGTCAATGTTGCAAGTTAGATATGGCTAACTATAAAAATCTATCTCTAATTTTGGATGTTGCGTCTACTTTTAAAATTGAGAAAGAATTGTAAGAAAACATAATCTTTAGATTAGGAGTTTGCTTATAGATGTTCATTTAAACCTTTAAGTATTTAAAACAGCTGAAGCTGGAGCTATAGCTAAGCGTATCCCAAGGATTTTAAGATATAGTAGAAGCTGGTCGGGACGGAAGGATTTGAACCTTCGACCACTAGCACCCCATGCTAGTACGCTACCAGGCTGCGCTACGCCCCGAATTGGTTGGGGATAATAACTTTTCTTTTCTGAAAAGACAAGTTTCAATGTTAAATCTGATTTCCAATTTTAACTTAGCAATATTAATTTTTAGGCTCTTGCGATTAATTTGTTTTTGCAGATTATTCGCTGTCGCCAGTTTATCTAAGAATAAAGTATAACAAGCTGGGTTTCAGCTGTGGTTAATGTTAGATTACCGCGAATAAGTTGATCATCTCAATGAAAATTAGTGCAACTGCGCGATATTATTTAGAGTATTTGGTGAGTATATGAAAGCTAGTAACACATGGTTAACTAAATCCTACCCTTGGATTATTTGGACAATTGCGGCGGGGTTTTTCTTTTACAAGTATTTAATTCAAGTCTCCCCTAGTGTCATGACTTCGGATCTAATGAAAGCGTTTAATGTGAATGGTGCGGGGCTTGGTAATCTTTCGGCCTTTTATTTTTATGCCTATTTAATTATGCAAATTCCTGTTGGCATTATGCTTGATAAATATAGCCCGCGTTTATTAACCACTGCTGCTATCTTTCTTTGTGCTATCAGTACCTATGTTTTTTCCCAAACAGATACCCTTTGGCTTGCTTGTTTTAGCCGCGCCTTGATGGGTGCGGGGGCTGCGTTTGCTGCTGTTTCTTGTTTTAAATTAGCCTCATTATGGTTTAGTCCGAAAAAATTTGCCTTCGTTTCTGGATTGTTTATGGCGGCTGCCATGCTCGGTGCGATTGGTGGTCAAATGCCTCTGTCACTATTAGTTCAGCAATTTGGTTGGCGAATGGCTTTAGAGTTTGTTAGTCTGGCGGGAATTTTTCTCGGTCTTATTTATTTTGCTACAGTCCGGGACAAACCTCTTTCCCCTTCTCCATTAGCTAGAATTAATGGCCCAAAAACTGAGAGTTTTTTAACGATTATTAAAAATAAACAAACCTGGATTCTCTCTTTATATAGCGGCCTTGCTTTTGCACCTGTTTCGGTTTTTGGCGGCTTGTGGGGAGTTCCCTTTTTAGAAATTGCCTATGACTTAACCCGAGCTAACGCGGCTTTGGCTATCTCCTCCATCTTTATGGGCTTTGCGGTTGGAGCGCCCTTTTTGGGGTGGTTATCTGATTTTATGGGACGCCGCAAACCCATTCTTTTTTTTGGGACTTTTATCGCTTTTCTTTGTTTATCCTTAGTCATTTATGGCTCTAATTTACAATTAACAAGTCTAATTTTTTTACTTTTCTGTTTTGGTTTCGGCACTAGTGGATTTTTTACAAGCTTTGCGATGATTCGCGAAGTTTTTCCTATTTTTTTAGCGGCCACGGTGCTTGGCATAATGAATACTTTTGATTCAGTTTGCGAAGCGCTTTATGAACCCTTGGTAGGTGCTTTTCTAGACTGGACTTGGGAAGGAACTTTAATTGATGGTGTGCGTCAGTTTTCTGAAAAGGGTTATCAGTTAGCCTTGTCCGTTTTACCACTTTCATTAATTTTTGCTCTCTTTTGCTTATTTTTCATCAAAGAAACTTATTGCCGTACTCGTGAAGAATCAACGGCAATTTAAGATATAAATTGCGCTAAATGGGTTAATTCCCTCTAGCGCTCGTTTACCAGCATTACCGCTACAACTTTGTGTTAATGTGGTATTTTTAGCTTAATGATACTCACTTGCAATAATCCTATCGAGGCGCATGACAAAAAAAATATTGTTATATCCTACAAGTTAAACTCAAAAAAAATCAATTCTTAGTTTTTAATAGTTTGCAACGATTTATCACTTTGATTAAAATTTGACATTTTAGCATTTAAGATGCACTATCTGCAAAAATTAAACCATTTAGATGTTAATGTTGTGGAGTTAAGATGATACATACTGACGAATTAAAAAAACATTTGGCTGCTGACGGCATGTCAAATTTAATACAATATGAAAATAGATTATCCACCAATAATTTTACAATCTGGTTTCAAGAAATGCTTGAAACCACCTATCTACAACCCTTCGGTGAGATTCACAAAGAAAATTTAAAAGATGGATCTATCGAACGGATAATTCATGGTGCTCAACATGCAAGCAATGCAACCCTCTGGGCTTTAGCTATCCACAATCTTCTACAAAATTTAATTCCAGAATATGTTAATCAATCGCTGAAAACCATAGCAAACTATCTAAATCTTGAGGAAGAATCTGTTTTATGTTTTATTCTGATGACTATGGGATGCCATGATACAGCTCGGCAAGGAGAAGGTGAGGATGACTGGGAAAAGCAAAGTGCTGAAAAAACGATTGAAATCCTAAAGAAATTAGGCTTAAAGGAAAAACAGGCCAAACTATTTGGCGCAGCGATTGAATTTAAAGATAACCCTAGAGAATATGAATTTAAATTACCATCAGGTATCTACAATACAGATTTAAGCAAATTTGATTATATTCGAATGATCATTAATCTTGGAGATAATCTTGATCTAATGCGTTGTGAGAGCGAGTTTAAGTCAAAATATATATTTGATACCTTGGCCTCTATTGAGGGATTTAACGAGAGTCATCATGAGCTAATCATGGAATTAATTAAAGCAATTCATCAGTTTACTTTTGAGCAACATGATATGTTGTTCGACTGTACTATATATGATCTCCATGGGAAGAAGGTTGCTAGCCACCTAAGTAATTTTTCTAGAAAAGAAAAGGTAAAATATGAGCATGCTGAAAATGTATTTTGCACGATTTTTGAAGAAGCCTTGAAAAACCCTACAATTGAGCCGCTTATTAAGCATTTTAAAGTACCTAAGGCACAAAAATATCAAGGAGAATCAGCGTTTACCCCCTTTATACATGGAACTAATTCTTCAATTTTTTCAATTTTAGCAAAGACTGAATTTAATATTATGTCACCCTTGGAGATGATCAATGAGTATCTGGCAGTACCCTTATCAGGTGAATTGACAAAAGGAGGCTATGACATCCTTGGTTCACAGGATGAGCATAGAATTGGAGCAACTTGTTTTGGAATCATGTCGGCAAATAATTGCAATGCCTATACCCTTAAAAAGATATTATCCAATTATGCCAATAAAAATTTAAATTCAGGAAATAATTGCTTATTGGATTTCAGAAATAGTGTTGAGAACGGTGTAAGCCAGGCTTTCTCAAATATTAATTTATTATTAATTTACTTTGTGCGTGCAAGACAAAAATACAATTCAATGGATGATATTATTTCAGCGAAAGAACTCAGCACCCTACAAGAACAAATCCAGGCAATGTTTCACTTTTATTATTTCCTCCAGTTATTAGGCTCTTATATTCATCCAAATTTTGCAGCCCTAATGAAATCGGGCATGAAATTAGAAGATATTAAGGCCGCAACAGACCAAGTGCTTAGGCTAGAGAATATAATAGATAGGATTATTAAGTATCAAATTAATATGCAGGCAATTGCTAATCCAACTGTTGATAATCTTCAAAAGGCACTCAAGGTTTTAGAGTACCCCAAAAATTGTACGATCAAGGTCTGGGAGCATAGCGAGGAGAAATATATAAATAAGAATCTAGAGTTTCCAATAACTCAATTTTTTTGCCTGGAACCTAATTATCCTTCACACGTGCGTGATTTCAATGAAGTGGATTATGCATTTTATAGAATGACGCAAAACAGTCTTCCATCCTATCAAATCAATGCCTTACTAAAGGATTATCTTTCAGGCGGGGCGACGAGTTTATTTTTTATAAAACTGGGTTCTAAAACTCATGAATATTTAGCCACCTTTCGAAATCGAGTCCGTTTATTTGAAAAAATAATATCTAGCCCTCAGGATCTCTTTCAATTTTCGGAATTGGATAGATATTTTTTAGAAAATCAATTTCCAGTAATACTGGTAAGCGAAAATGAAAATAAAATTACAATGCATAGACTTTTTCAGGAAGAATATCGAAGCAGGAGCTGTTTGAAAATAGGAGATGATATTAAAATGATTGCTACTGATACTCAAGAGCATCGTTTTAAAATTATGAAATATCTGGAATTACACCATATATCAACTGTTCAAGTGGTTTTATTCAATGACCTACAAGAGATCAAAAACAGTTATAAAAAATCCTCTACTCCATACCATCATTCTGACGGAGTTCCTAGCTTGAAATGGTTGAGTGCTCAAAAAGTATCTTCAAATGATTTAACTTTCTTTCATACTAATATCAAATCTGCTTCGAAAAATGGAAATAACAGTATTTATTCTGAAAAAAATAGTAATGAGGTAGAGAATTTACTTGAAGATGCAAAGCAGTATCAGGCGATTAATTTTACATAAATCCAATGAGCCAGGACTTACTGCATAGGGGGTATAGCGGGTCATGCTGATAAAACAGCGATATACGCAATTAACCCCCTAATTTATAGTTAAGCAAAAGCGCTTATTCCCGTAATATGTCTGCCAAGCACTAAATTATGCACATTGTCAGTTCCCTCATAGGTGAACACCGATTCCAGATTTAACATGTGACGAATAACCTGGTATTCGAGGCTGACACCGTTAGCCCCTAATAGATTACGACAAGTTCTTGCTATTTTTAAGGCTTCACGGCAAGCGTTACCTTTGGCTAGGGAAATCATCACGGGCGTTTCGCGCTCAAGATCCTTTAATCGCGCAATTTGAAGATTCATCCATTGTGCTTTGATGATTTCAGTATAGATTTCGGCTAAATCTTTTTGGATAAGTTGAAAGCTAGCCAAAGGCTTATCAAATTGTTTTCGTTCTAATAAATAATCACGAGTAATATCAAAGCAAGCCATAGCAGCGCCCATAACGCCCCAAGCTATTCCATAACGCGCTTGACTAAGGCAGGCTAAAGCAGCGCCTAAACCCTTTTCTGTTCCGGCAAGCAGATTTGCGTCGGGTATGAAGATATCTTCAAATACTAATTCACCGGTGATTGAAGCACGCAAAGACATTTTTTGTTTGATTTCGGGTGCTGAAAAGCCGTTAAATTCTTTCTCTACAATGAATCCACGAATGCCTTCCTCAGTTTTGGCCCAAACAATGGCGAGATCAGCAATAGGTGAGTTAGTAATCCACATTTTAGAGCCATTCAAACGCCAGCCTCCGCTCACTTTTTTAGCATGGGTTCGCATTGATGCCGGATCTGAACCTGAATCTGCTTCAGTTAAACCAAAACAACCGATAAGCTCACCTGCAGCCATCGCAGGCAGAAAACGCATTCTTTGTTCTTCATTACCAAAACGGAAAATAGGATACATGCACAAAGAACTTTGTACGGAAACAAAGCTACGTAAGCCGCTATCACCTCGCTCAAGTTCCTGACAAACCAGCCCATAGGAAAGATAGGACGCATCTGCTCCCCCATAGCGCGTAGGTAAAGTTAAACCTAGTAAGCCTAAATCGGCTGATTTTTTTATTAATTGCATTGGAAACTGAGCTTGTTCAAAAGAGTCCGCCATTAGGGGAGTTACTTCTTGTTTAACGAAACGTGCAACACTTTCACGAATCATACGCTCATCGTCTTCTAACTGTTCATCAAAATCTAGCAAGTCGTCCACAGTCATTCTCCATTTTGAGCAAATTTAAATCCAAAACAGCCGTAATGATCGAATCACGGCTAGGTAGTAAATATTGCCAAGCATTGCCTAGCGGAATGAAACAGTCCTCACCTGTAATACGCTTAATTTTTATTGGATGGCTAACCTCTTCAAGCAATAAAGTCATTAAACCTTCACTAAGTGAAGCGCTTTTGCGGCCTTCATCAACAATAAGTACTCGTTTGGATGTTGTCACTTCTTTTAAAATTGCGTCTGTTGGTAAAGGGCTTAACCAACGTAAATCAATAATTTTGACTTTGATTCGATGTTCTTCTTCAAGAATTTTCGCGGCCTGTCTAGCTAAATAATAACCATTGGCATAACTAAGTATAACCGTCTCACCCTGTCCAAAAACGCCGACCTCGCCAGTTGCAATGGTATGCTCTAGCGGTGGATAGTTAAATAGCCAGCCATTGTCGCCGACTTCGTGTAAATCTTTAGTCATGTATAAAGCAATAGGTTCGAGAAATACGATAATGCGTCCTTCCTCATGGGCTAGGCGCAGACAGTGTCGCAGCATCATTGCAGCATCAGGACCGTTTGAAGGACAAGCGACTATCACCCCCGGCAAATCACGTAGTACTGCAATCGAATTATCATTGTGAAAATGACCGCCAAATCCTTTTTGATAAGCCAGGGAAGCGATACGAATGACCATCGGATTTTGATATTGTCCCTTTGAAAAAAACGATAGCGTCGAGGCCTCGCCGCGCAGCTGATCTTCGGCATTATGTAAATAAGCTAAGAACTGAATCTCAGGGATGGGAATAAAACCATTATGAGCTAAACCAATTGCAGTGCCTAAGATTGTGGTTTCATCTAAAAGCGTATCAAAGACTCGTCTTTGGCCAAATCGGGTTTGTAAATCAGCAGTTACACGATATACGCCGCCTTTTTTCCCCACATCTTCACCAAAAACTACAATATTGGGGTATTGCAACATGAGATCCGTGAGAGCGAAATTAATTTGCTGACAAAGATTTCGTTTCAGCTTAAGTTGATTAAAGGCTGTGGCAAAGCCTTGTTGGCGTTGAGCCTCAGAGGGTATAGGATAGTTTGGTTTTGTGCTTTTGACGGGCAATAAAGACGACATCACCTCCTTTGCACTTGATAATTTTGGTAAACGGATAACTTCCGTTGCTTTAGCTTCAATCAAGGTTTTGTTGTTTTTGTACAAGTCTAAAATTGCCTGAGAATTCATCCAACCTTGGCGAATTAAAATTGCGGCGCTATGAAGTAAGGGATCATTAGCCTCACGGGCTTCAATTTCTGCTTCCGTGTTGTATTGAGCTTCGATATCAGAGCCTGCATGACCTAACAAACGCGTACATTTCATATGTAAAAAAACCGGTTGTTTTTTAGTCCTTGCCAATTCTTCGGCTTGTTTTGCTTTTAAGAATATATCGGCAAAATTTAAACCATCACAGCTCAAATAGTGCAAATTGTGACGTAGTTTAATTGAAGACTCAATCCAGTCTGAAGGGGTTGGGACTGAAATGCCCAGGTTATTGTCTTCGCATATAAAAACAAGGGGCAAAGGATATTGTCTGGCAATCCAGGAGCATGCATTTAGTGTTGTCTGGGCTGAGGCATGATTAACCGAGGCATCACCGAATGAGCAGAGGATTAGAGAATCGGAGGGTAAGGTTGCACTAATTGCCAATTCATTCGCGCGCGTAATTGATAAGGCCGCACCTAAGGCTTTGGGTAAATGCGAAGCAATTGTTGACGTTTGTGGCGGAATAAAAAGTGGAACTGAGCCAAAAACCTTATGCCGCCCTCCCGCGATAGGCTCACAGACTGCAGCTACCAGCGAGAGTAAGATATCCCTCACGCCATCTAAATGAGGCAACTGTTTTGCTCGCTGTAAAAAAAACGCTGAACTGCGATAGTGTAAAAAGGCCATATCGGTTCTGCGAAATACTTGACCAAATACGACATTACCTTCGTGTCCACTGGAACCAATGGTATAAAAAGCCAGTCCTTTTTCTTTCAATTGGCGAGCAATTAAGTCCAATAAACGCGATTTGATTTGCGAATCGAATAAGTCGAGAGCAATTTTCTTAGATATCCCCGCTGTATCTGGGCTAGTAACAGATTTTGTCACAGGAAAATCTTCTTGACTTACGCGTTTAATAAATTGCTCATCAACTCTGCATGCTCTATCTAGCATTGTTTAACATCCTGTTAAATAATTTAAAACTGATCTTTATCAGTTCATTCGACTCGCAATATGGGGAATCAGTATAGTGAAATGACTTTAGAGATGACAAGTAGATTACAGTGGGTTTAGCGAATAGTCTTTAAAACTGGCGATACTTGGTCAAATATTCTACAATTTAGGACAGGAAATAAAAAAAAGAGGTCAATCATGAAATGGATAATTTTTATACCCATCATCTCTTTATTAACTGCTTGTGCATGCTGCACTAATAATAGTTATAGCTCATACCACCAAGTCAACTATGCGCCTCTAGTTACCTCGCCTGTTTATTATGATCCCGTATCCATTGTGGATGACTCACCTATAGATGTAACAACAACTACAGTTGACTATTATTAGCATTTTTTATTCTTAAAGGAGTGAATGATAAATTCTTCCGTCTGAATTACCTGCAGATTGCTTAGATTTATAGTAAAATAATCCACTATTAATTTTAAAAAGACAGCATTATTTTAAAAAACTGTCTGTTGACTCAATAAAATCAAATAATTAGGTAAAAAAATGAACTCCTTTGTAATTCTAGCCTTTTATAAATTTGCTCCACTCCCCAATTATGAAGTGATGCGGGAGCCTCTTTTAGAAATTATGAGAGCGAATAATATTAAAGGAACAATCATCATTGCTAGTGAAGGCTTAAATGGCAGTTTTGCGGGTTCAAAAGAAGAGATAGAGCCTTTAGTCAACCAATTGAAAAGCTATCCTGGTTTGCAAAATTTGTCGTTTAACATTACCTACAATGACTACAATCCTTTCGCTAAAGCGAAAGTGAAAATTCGTAAGGAAATTGTGACAATGGGTGTAGAGAATATTGATCCTGTATCCATGCCTGGCACTCATCTAAACCCAGAAGAATGGAACCAATTAATCGCTGATCCAAACGTTTTAGTCATTGATACCCGTAATGATTACGAGGTTCAACTGGGAACCTTCAAAAATGCAATAAATCCAACTACCGAAAATTTCAGGGATTTTCCAGCCTATGTAGAAAAACACCTAATTAGTAATAAAGATAAAAAAATTGCCATGTGTTGCACTGGTGGAATTCGCTGTGAAAAATCAACTTCATATCTTAAAAAACTAGGATTTTCTGAAGTTTATCAATTAAATGGTGGAATTTTAAATTACCTTGAGAACATTCCTGAAGAAGAATCGCTGTGGGAAGGTTCCTGCTTTGTTTTTGACGACCGAGTCGCTCTCGATAAAAATCTCAATAGTCATGAGCGAGGTTCAATTGATAGTGAATGGAAGAATAGTTATAAAAAAAGCAAGTTGGAATAATTAATCATCCCTTAAGGTTAGTATGCGATAATTTATTATAGCAATCACCTAGGTAAGCAAATGCCATTAAGCCAATCACAAGCTCAAACATTGTATGAAACACTGTGTTTAAATAACCTCAAGCCAACGCCTTGGATTGACGCCCTTGTGCCGCTCAATGGGAAAAGATTACAGACTAATGAGCTCTTACAAAGCGAATTAATACGTCTCCGTGAGTCTAGCTTAAATAGAAAATCAGCATTAATCCACTTAGATAATTTAGAAAACAAAGCAATCATTAATGACTTTGACAAGAGCGTTGCAAAAAAAATTCGAGTCTTTCTCCATAGAGAAGAAAATATAAATATTGATATTTTGGACGTTTACGCTCGCGGCCTTGATTCTGCGCGAGCAGTGACTGAAATCCTGAAACATGCCCCGAAGAGTTCTGATGACCTTATTAGTAGTAAATTAAAAAATGCGGAAAGTTCAAGCGGCATTAAACTAATTGATTTAATCAACAGCTTTCAACAAAAAATGGCCGTATTAGAATTCCGTGAGCAAGGAATAATTGACAGTGTAAAATCTGCGAAAGAAAATATAAAAGATTCTCAGGCAAAAATAAAAGCTGGGGCTAAAAATCTTCAGCACAAATTAGAAAACGATACCAAACATCTCGATCTAGCTTATCAAGAAAATAAAGAAAACCGCGCTAAAGCAAAAAAAGAGCTGACAAAGTTTAATGGCGCTTTATCCAATTTATTGGTGAGTAGTGGCGCTATTTCTGAACGCTCTAAAGCTAACAAGTCAATTAATTTTGTTAGAGATTTCTTATGGAAAAAAGATATCTGTAGTGCTTCTTGTGTGTGGGAAGATATTCAAGAAAATACCTCAATGCTACGCTATGCTGAACCACTCAAATTTTCAATATCTCAAAAAGATAAAGGATTGATTGATATTTGGGATGATAGTACTCAACCTTTGAAAGCCAAGTTAGCGTGGAAAAATAAATTAATACAAGCTTTAGGCGGTCATAATGACAGTTGGTTCAAAAGTTTTTTCACAGAAAATCTAAACCATATGATGCAACTATCCTCAACACCCATGTCTCGATTTACACCTAATCCCGCCAATGCTTTTGATTGCACAGACATAGTTATAAAGAATGACTGCGTGGTTAATATGGGACATCACCTCAGAGCTGCAATCACTGAGCCTCTTAATGCCGGTGATACTAAATCTAAGCAGGATATAACCAACTGGAATCATTTATTATTGATTTCTAAAAAAAGGCTTGAATCAGAGCTCAACGTTTTTATGGAAAAATGGGGCGATTTATATAAAGAGGGTCCTATTCCACTTACTATTCTGCATCAAACTTTGATTGGCGATGAAGCCTCTTTAACTCCCGATCAAACTAAAGCCACGGAATCACGTATCTCTGGTTCGGTAATTGACTCCAAATTACTCGCCAATCAATATATCCGCAGATTATTGGCCACTAATAATGTGATTAGGCGTTTGGATGGCAGAATTGAATTTAAAGAAAAAAAGTTAAATGAAGCCTTGCCTAAAAATGCTCAACTGGTTGAAATTGAACTTTTAGAAACTAATAATTGCATTAATATGTGGACGAACATTCTCGGAATAAATTTCGCCAGGGTAAGGAATAATGATTTAAATCATTCCAGGGATTTGATTAATAAAGCAGTACAGTTATTTGAGAAGGCAAAACCTAATAACAAGGCTGAATTTACTACTGTAATTAATTTTTTACAGTCTACGGATCACTCTTTCTTTTCTTCTTATAAGTTTCAAAATGACTCTCTAAAAAAGGCAGTTAAAACGCTAAGTCAAGAACTTTTAGATTTTAGCTCTGACAAATTTGGAGACTTAGACGAATTTGCTCGCGAGAATCTAGCCCTCAGTTTGCAAGCCGCGGTGGAATTGAAATGCACGGTTCATGAAACCTGGGCTGGAGCTTTGCGACGAAATATTGCTAATTTTTCACTCGATTATATTAGACCTTTTCCTTTATTAGGGTTTGTTATTGATTTAATAATTCGCGCAACCCTAACTTTATCCGCTGCTTTGATAAGGATTGTCTCGCTACCCATTACCTTTCTCCAATCTTATAAACATCTTAATGATCGAAAAGAAATCTATAAAGCAAGCTATGAAGGTTTATTAGCTGAATCGATTGGAGTATTACAAGGCGGTTGTATGAGCTCAGCCGATCGAGCTGGAGAAATGGCTGAACAGCGAGCAGCAATGCGTAAACAATTTTCAGTCGAGAACAAAATTATTAGTTTTAATGACAGTGCTGAAGAAAAAACTATATTCTATAAAACTTATGGTCGTACCCAAGCAAAACACGATTTTGTAGAAGTGGCAACAGGAACGGCTGCAACCTGTGATACTGAGACAAAAGGCTTTTCATTCCCTGTTAATCTAATGTCTGAACATGCAGAGACAAAAGAAGAACAGCGTTTGTCTTATGAAATGCATAGTCTTCGAAAAGGTCGATTTGACAGTCGTGCTACCGCTGAGAAGTACCTGGCAAAAAAACCTGGCATCAGCCAAATTGTTTCCAGTGCGCCCCAGGGGGATTCATCTAAAGAATCTTCTGGGATGGAACTGAATTCAAGTAATTCAGATAATTCTTCTGATAGCTTGTCTATAAAAATTTAGCTTTAACTAAACCACCGCTTCGCGAATCACCCAGATGCGGTGGTTTGAATGAGCCGTTGCAGCCACTAAGGTGGCAGCAGGCTGCGTCCAAAGTACCAGAGGTTTATCCCCGGTGGCCATTGGCATAGATTGAGATGACAGGGCAACGGCAAAGGGATATTTCTTCCTTAAGGCTTGCAAAGCCACTAAAACCTTGGTCGAATCCGCTTGATTATCTTTAAGTACCAATTCATTACCTCGATAGATGACGGTCACTGCCTGGCCTTTAAGGGCATGTTTGACCACAGACTCCAGTTGTCTCCACTTTGCCTGCCTCCCCCTTTGCAGTTCAGCCTGAGTGGGATTCTGCTGAAATTTTATACGGCTCTGTGGCGAGAAAACTCTTGTTAACAGATTATTACCTGGCTTTTGCTGTAAAAAATAAGAACATAAAGAATCGATTAACGAGCGATAACGACCGGAAATAGCCGGGCTAGTTCCTGGCCGATTATTAATAAATATCGCAAAGGCAAGTGTGTGATTATTAGCAGAATATAAAAAACCTGAAAGGCTGACTACTCCGGTCATCGTACCTGTTTTAGCACGCACCATGTCTTGTTGGTTTGGTTTCTTAAAACGCTTTTGCAAAGTTCCATCACGACCAGAAACGGGTAAGGCTGCAATATATTCATAGGATAAAGGAAATCGGTCATGAAGAAAGCGCAGTAGACCCACGGTTTGGGCCGGAGTTAGTAAATCGTGGCGCGATAGACCTGAACCATCGGTTAGAACAGCATTGGCAAGATCAATACCCGTTTGCTGTTGCAAGAATTTTTTTAAGATAAATTGCGCCTCGGACCAGTTAACTGGCGAGCCATTTAATTTTTCAGCAGCATGAAGATACAAACTATCTGCATAAAGATTATCTGAGGGTTTTAAAGTATCGGCCATGATTTGAGAAATAGGCTTGGAATTTTCAGAAGCAATTAATAATGAACCCGAGGGCGCCTTACCTAATAAGACTGAGCCAGCAAAGGAGATATTGGCCTCAGTCAATTTTCTTTTAATCAACCCCTCAGCATAGGCTAAGGGGTTGCGAATAGCCATTTTCTGCATAACCGCCCACTGACCAACACCTACACAACCGCGGACGGTTAGGTGGTTTTCTTTATCCATCGCAAAATCCACACCGCAACGAGTAGAGCTAGCCTTTGTCTTGACTTGATTATTTAAAAGAATTGAAGAACTGGCATCATCTGTCTCTACAATCGCAAGCTCATCGGCCTTTCCTGCAGGATTTACTGTAACATTTAACCGGTTTGTATCAATGATTAAAGGAGCAGCTGGCGCACCGTAACTATAAACCAGATCTGAAACGAGCCACCCAGGGGGGTATGGATTGGCCACTGCATGGCTACTATCAATGTAAACATTGCCTTGAATATGCTTAATACCCCAAGCTTTTAGGCCTTCAATAAGCGCGGCTAAGCGATCATGGCTAAAGGAAGGATCACCAGATAGGTGCAAATATAGAGAACCTTTTAAAATCCCTTGCTGTAATTGCGAGGCATTGGTGCTGAGCTTATTTCTAAAACGATAATCCGGCCCTAAAACCATTAAAGCTGCAGCATCAGAAAAAAGCTTCATATTAGAGGCGGGGATAAAGGTTCGCGATTGATTACGACGGAAAAGAGTAGCGCCCGTGGTTAAGTCAACAACTTCAATGCCAATATTCATAGAAGGGTCGATATCATTAATCAATCGATCTGCACCACTTTGAATACTTGCATGGGAGCTTAAGGAAAACAGCGTAAACAATATGCCCGACAACATCCATTTCATCGATTTGAATTCCTTCTAAAACTAAGAATAATTAATAAAAACCATAAGTGCCTAATCATAGCGCAAGCCCATCCTCTCCAAAAGCCCTGCCAAGGTATCATTATCAAAAAATTTAACCTGCAGCCATCCTCCTTCAGCAATATCGTTTAAAATTTGAACAGGAGCACCGATTTGTTCAGCAAGTATTAATTCTAATCGTCTTAGATCTCGATCTTTTTTTGGATTTTGCAAAGTTGATTCATTAAACTTTGATTCACGAACCTTTTTTTCAAGCTGCCTCACAGACCAATCCTGGGCAATAATTTGCTCAATTAAAACTAATTGCTGGTTTTTGTGTAAACCTACTAACATCCGTGCATGACCTAGCGAAATGTGTCCAGTTTTAATTCTCTCTTGCACGGCATCACAAAGCGTTTCCAACCGCAAAATATTAGCAATATGGCTGCGTGATTTTCCTATTAGAGTGGCTATTTCAGCTTGCTGAAAGTGAAACTCATCGATTAAACGTCGGTACCCTCGTGCTTCTTCAATGAGATTTAGATTTTGACGTTGGATATTTTCAATCAAGGTCACTGCCGCGGCTTGCTCATCACTGTAGTTACCAATTAAACAAGGCAATTCTGCTAAGCTAGTCAACATTGCGGCACGCCATCGCCGTTCACCTGCAATAATTTCATAGCAGTCCTTTGATACTTCACGAATGACTAAGGGCTCAATTAATCCTTGAGTTCGTATCGATTGTGCTAACTCCTCTAAGGCTTTCGGTTCAAAATTAATACGAGGCTGGTAGCGACCCGGCTTGAGCCACTCAATAGGGATCAATTTGTATTTAGTTTTCATAGGAATTGAAGAGAGTAAAAAAGCTATTGTTTCACAAACACTCTGGGTTCGCCATGCAACTATAATGATTAAGCTTGTGGAGTTGAGATTGATGAGGGATTGGGCTGCTCGTTTTCGACTGCTTGATGATTTGGAGCAAAAAATCCATGGGAAGAATTGCCTAAATTTATGCAATTTAACTGACGATTGACATCTGCTGCCAAAAGACGATTGCGCTCAATCAAAGCTCTAGCTTCTGATTTGATATAACTATCATCCGATGCCAAAATTTTGACCAGATAAGATGCAGCTTGCCGCAAGCCGTAAGGTGTGCCATTTGTTGCGAATGCCAGGCTTAATTCTAACATAGCATTGGTAAATCCCTGAGTTGCTGATGCTTCCATCCAGGTTAAATAGGGCACCGAATTTTTGGGGTAAACTTGAGCAAGACGATACTGCGCCATGGCATCGCCGCAAGCTGCCAATGCTTTCATCTGCATCAACATGCCCAGGGTTTCAGCTTTAACGTAGTAATCATCTGGAGCCTCGCTAACTGCTTTGACCCGGATGAGAAACTCGCTACTAAATTGCGGTGACAGAGCCATCATAAACTACTAAAGTTGATTAAGATAACCTTAGAATAGATAACTCAAATTAAGCCAATATTAACAAACCCCTCCTTTACGAAGTTTTTACGTTCATTGCTCAAAAATAAGTCTGGTTTTGACTCCTAACCTTTTTGCAGCAGGCTATAAAAAAAGCCATCGCCATCGAAATCTCCTGGCAATATTTGCCAGCCGTGTCCAGTCCTACGTCCCCAGGGCTTATCGCTGTCAATAAATTGACAATCAGACTGTTGCGCTACAAAACGTTTAATTTGTAGCTCATTCTCCTGACTCATTACTGAACAAGTGGCATAAACCATTAAACCTTGCGGCGCAAGTAGAGGCCAAAGACTTTGTAATAGAGCAAATTGTAAGTCGGCAACGTAGTCAATTTCTGCTTCAGTTCTCAGTAATTTAATATCCGGATGTCGACGAACAACGCCTGTAGCAGAACAAGGCGCATCAAGCAAGATGCGGTCAAAAGGTTTTCCATCCCACCAGGAATCAGGTTTCAACGCGTCACCTTGAACCAAATTAGCCTTTAAAGACAAACGAGCTAAATTTTCTGCAACCCGTTCTAATCGTTTATTGTCATTATCTAAAGCTAAAATTTCAGTTAGCTTAGGTTCAGCTTCAAGGATATGACAAGTTTTGCCCCCAGGAGCACAACAAGCATCCAGGACGCGAAGATTAGGTTTTAAGGCAAGAAGAGCGAGAGCCAACTGAGCGGACTCATCCTGAACAGATAAATCCCCTTCAGCAAAGCCCGGTAAATCCTGAACGCTGCAGGGCTTTTCGAGCTTAAGACCATCAACAGAATAGAGATGCAGGCTCGCGTTTAAGCCAGCCTGTTCCAAACGTTGTAAATAAGCCTCTCTTTTTATCCGGCTTTGGTTAATTCTTAGGCTCATAGGCGGGTGAATATCATTCGCGTCGAGTATAGACTGCCAATCTTGTGGCCAGTCCTTTTGCAAGCGTTTAACAAACCAGGCTGGATGTCCGTAGCGATAATCATTCGATGCTTCTAAACGTGCACCAAGGGCAAGATGTTCACGGCAGTAAGTCCTTAAAACCGCGTTAACCAAACCCTTCGCCCAAGATTTTTTAACTGAATCCACAAGGGCGACGGTTTCTTTGACTACGGCATAATCAGGCTTTTTCATGAAATGTAGTTGATAAAGCCCAATGAGCAAAATTAGCCAGATCTCGAATTCTTTGGGACGTTTTTTCATTAAGCAATTGGCTAAAATTTCCAAGCGGTAATAGTGACGACAAACTCCGAAGCAAATTTCTTTTGCCAGTGGCGCTAAATCCTTGGAAGCTTGCATTAAATGACTGAGAGGAACCCTGTCTTCAAACAGTTTTACCAAAATGGTTAAGGCGTCTAAGCGCTCATTTTTTTTCATTTGAGTACCAAATTAACATGCAACTGCGAACGTCCAGCATTTAACCAATCCGCTAGGGCCATTGCTTTTGCACCAGGAAATTGTAGAGTTTCAACGAGTAAGGCGTTTTTACCGGTTGCGACTAGCATTCCACGCTTATCAAGAGAAATTATAGTGCCGGGAGGGACTGAAACGGGATATTCCAGAACCTCTGCACGGTGAATACGTAAGTTTACGTTACCAAGCTGAGTAAAGGCAATCGGCCAAGGATTAAAGGCGCGGATTTGTTGGGCAATTTCGATCGCAGTTTTTGTCCAATCAATTGCAGCATCTTCTTTTTTGATTTTTGCAGCATAACAAACTTGACTATTATCTTGTTTTTTAGGTTTAGCCTGTCCTTTTGCTAAGGCATCCAACGTGTTAAGCAAAGGCTCAGCGGCCAATTGCGCTAACTTATCGTGTAAGTTTCCAGCACTTTCTTTGCTATTAATTAGACAAGTCACTTCTGTCAATACATCGCCGGTATCCATTCCTTCATCCATCTGCATAATACTTATCCCTGATTCTCGATCGCCATGCAAGATTGCCTGCTGAATGGGCGAAGCACCCCGCCAGCGCGGCAATAAGGATGCATGAACATTAATACAACCCAGGGTGGGTAAAGTTAGAACTTTCTTGGGCAAAATCAATCCATAAGCGATTACTATCAGAATATCGGGTTGTAAAGCTGCAAGTTCAGCAACTGCGTTATCGTCTTTAAAGTTTTCAGGTTGGTAAACGGGCAGTTGATGCGCTAATGCCCAAGTTTTTACCGCAGAAAATTGTAACTTTCGACCTCGACCAGCCGGTCTATCCGGTTGAGTATAAACGGCTAAAAGTTCATGTCCTGAATTTAACAGCGCATTTAAACAAGGTAAGGTGAATTCAGGTGTTCCTGCAAAGATAATTCTCATACTTTTCGTAAATTCTGACGTTTGAATTTATCGAGCTTGCGTCTGGCAACTGCACGTTTCAGAGGTGAGAGTAAATCAACAAACAATTTACCATTAAGGTGATCAATTTCATGTTGAAAGCATTCACCCAAAACTCCATCAGCCGTTTTTTCATAAGAATTGCCAAAACGATCCAAAGCACGCAGTGTCACTTTTTCAGCTCGAATCACCTTGTCATAGGCTCCTGGAACGGACAAACAGCCTTCGTCATATTCGAACTCACCCTCGCTCGCGATGATTTCCGGGTTTATTAAAACCAATTGGTCTTTTTTATCGCCTTCAATATCGATAACCGATAGACGTAAGCTAATTCCAATCTGGGGAGCTGCGAGACCCACACCCTTGGCGTGGTACATTGTCTCAAACATATCATCAATTAAAGTTTGCAACTCCTCATCGAATTCTTCAATGGGTTTTGCAATTTGGCGTAGTCTTTCGTCGGGAAGATAAATTATTTTACGGATAGTCATTTAATATTTTTTTTTGAGAACAATGCTGCTATTATCACCAATACCTCGCAAAGCTGCAAGATACCGAAGCTAGTTCGCTAGAAGTGGAAAAATCGGTCCATGCAGAATGAATGAATAATGGATTCTAGAAAATGGATAACAACTATTATCTTTTGGCGCTCAATCGCATTAGCCAGATTGGCCCTCGCACTATTCTTAAACTTTTAAAACGCTGGCCTGAACTAGAAGAAATGTTCGCCCTAAACTCTGAACAACTCCAGCATTTAGGATTACCTGCTCAAATGGCGCATTCGATTGCAAACTTCGATCTTTGCGATGTAGAAGCGGATTTACGTTGGCAAGAACAAAAAAATCATCATATTTTGACTTGGGCAAATCCCACTTATCCAAAACTCCTTAAAGAGATTTATGACCCACCTGCGGTGCTTTATTTAAAAGGGTCTTTAGCAGGCTTGCAGCAAAACGCCTTAGCCATTGTAGGTAGCCGCAAGCCTTCAATTACTGGAGCAGAAACGTCAAAACGCTTTGCTTATGAGTTGTCTACCAACCAAATAACTATTATTAGTGGCTTAGCTTTGGGTATCGATTCCCAGGCTCATCAAGGATGCCTGGATGCCAAGGGTGCAACTATTGCTGTGATGGGCACTGGTATTGACTGCATTTATCCAAGACAAAATCGTGAGTTGGCCGAGAAAATTTGCCAAAAAGGGCTGTTAATAACCGAATTCCCCTTAAAAACTTCAGCAAGGGCTGGACATTTTCCACGCAGAAACCGTATAATAAGTGGATTATCATTGGCCACATTGGTTGTTGAGGCAGCAATTCGTAGCGGTTCATTAATTACAGCACGTTCGGCTTTGGATCAAAATCGCGATGTATTTGCTATACCCAGTTCCATCCATAATCCTCAGGCTCGAGGCTGCCACCACCTACTGCAGCAAGGTGCTAAGCTAGTCACTTCAAGTCAAGATATCATGGATGAGCTTGGAATAGTAAGTCATTGCTCAGTGGAAACTAATAAGCTGGGAGCCCTTGCCAGAGATGATAAAAACCTAGTAAAGTGCATTGGTTTTGAAACTACTACGGTTGATCAGATTATTTTTCGCAGCGGTTTAGATGTGCAAGAGGTAGCTTGTGGCATAGCTACATTAGAAATCAAGGGTGCAATCAAAGCAGTACCCGGCGGTTACATGAGGTGTTTATATGAAAGATAGCTTGTTTGAAATGTTAATGAATTTTTTTGAAAAAAGTTTATCTCAGCTTAAAGAAGGCACTAAAGAAACTAAGTCGGCAAGTGATGCTAGCCAATCAGAGCCTGAGCCTTTTGATCTCTCAACTCTTGAAAATCGGACGCTTGTATTAAAATCGCAGCAGGAAACGGCTACACGAATCTTCACTTATGAAGAAATATCTAAATTTACAAAAGCAAGTTATCAATTTTTAACTCGTCTTTTACTTTGGGGTATTATTGCACCAGAAACGATGGAATTAATTATTAATCAATTAGTTTTCTCTGAATCACGTTTTGTTACCTTGCAAGAAACAAAATGGACTATTCGTAATTCATTATCTGATAGTCTTACTGCTTCTCAACTAGCTTTTCTTGATCTTGTGCTATACCAAAAGGAAGACAAGTTACCATTGCACTAGCACAAAGGAAGGAAGATTGTTTTTATGGCCAAGCACCTGGTTGTCGTGGAATCACCCGCGAAAGCTAAAACTATTCAGAAATACTTAGGCAAAGATTATGAAGTACTTGCCTCCTATGGGCATGTGCGCGATCTTCCCCCTAAGAAGGGTTCAGTTAATCCCGATAAACAATTCGAGATGACTTATAATCCCATTGAAAAAAATATGCGTCATATTGATGCTATAGCCAAAGCTTTAAAAAAAGCAGATTCTTTACTGCTGGCGACTGACCCTGATCGCGAGGGCGAAGCCATTTCATGGCATATTTTTGAGTTAATGAAAGAGCGTAATCTATTAAAAGATAAAGAAGTGCATCGCATTTTCTTTAATGAAATCACTAAAACTGCAATTCAAGAAGCAATTAACAATCCGCGTACTATCTCTATGGATTTAGTGAATGCTCAGCAAGCGCGACGCGCCTTAGACTATTTAGTTGGATTTAATCTTTCCCCGCTGCTGTGGAAAAAAATACGGCGCGGTCTGTCTGCAGGCCGGGTTCAAAGCCCTGCTTTGCGACTCATCGTTGAGCGCGAGGAAGAAATTGAAAGCTTTGTAAGCCAAGAATATTGGAAAATTATTGCACACTGCCAGCACGATACAACCTCCTTTGAAGCACGGCTTACCCATTATCAACATGAAAAATTACAGCAGTTTACGATCACTGAAACCGGCGATGCTCATCGAGTCAGAGATAATTTAATCGAACAGGCTCAAGGTAAGTTAATTGTTTCTCATATCGAAAAGAAGCAGCGTAAACGCAAACCAGCGGCTCCTTTCATTACTTCTACTTTACAACAAGAAGCAGCGCGCAAATTGGGCTTTACCGCTCGTAAAACTATGATGGTTGCGCAACAACTTTATGAAGGTATCGATATCGGCTCAGGCACAATGGGTCTCATCAGCTATATGCGTACCGACTCAGTTAATTTGGCGGCCGAAGCTATAGAAGAAATTCGTAGCTATATTCCAGAACGTTATGGCGCGGATAACTGCCCGAAAGAACCGCGGGTTTATAAAACCAAGTCAAAAAATGCGCAAGAAGCGCATGAAGCGATTCGTCCAACCTCAGTTAAAAGAACACCAGAAATGGTGCAATCAGCACTGACTGCCGACCAATTTAAGATTTATAACCTAATCTGGAAAAGAACAGTTGCCAGCCAAATGGCAGATGCCCTGGTTGATACGGTGGCTATTGATTTAACTTGTGGCGGTGAAAGCAACATCTTTCGTGCTAATGGCTCAACTATCGCCTTCCCTGGATTCCTCAGCGTTTATGAAGAAAGTCTCGATGATTCTAAAGATGATGATCAAAATGCGGTACTTTTACCCACACTAAAAGTTGGTGACAAGGTAAAGCTTAAAGATCTAATGGCTAACCAGCATTTTACCGAACCACCGCCACGCTATTCTGAGGCCTCATTAGTAAAGGTTTTAGAAGAACATGATATTGGCCGTCCATCAACCTATGCCACGATTATTCATACCCTTCAACAACGTGAATATGTGGTTGAGGATAAAAAACGTTTCTTACCCACTGATGTTGGGCGCATAGTTAATCGGTTTTTAACCGGTCATTTTACTCGTTACGTTGATTATCAATTTACAGCGCAACTTGAAGATACCCTGGATGCGGTTTCACGGGGCGAAAAAGAATGGATTCCCGTCTTAGACGAATTTTGGCAACCTTTTATAAAACAAATTCATGAAACCGATGAAAACGTGCAACGAAAAGATGTGACTACTGAAATTCTAGAAGATAAATGCCCTAAATGCAGCAAGCCCTTGTCAATTCGTCTCGGGAAACGTGGTCGATTTATTGGCTGTACAGGTTATCCAGAATGCGATTATACACAAGATCTTAATAATCCTGATGGAGAAAAATCAGAGCCGGAAGTCATTGAAGGACGCAACTGTCCAGATTGTAACGGAGCTTTGCACATTAAAACGGGTCGCTATGGCCGTTTCATAGGTTGCTCGAGCTATCCTGACTGTAAATTTATAGAGCCTTTAGAAAAGCCAGCGGATACCGGCGTAGAATGTCCCAAATGCCATTCAGCTAAGATACTTAAGCGTAAATCTCGCAAAGGGAAAATATTCTTCTCTTGCGGCTCCTATCCAAAATGTACTTATGCACTCTGGAACGAACCTATTGATAAACCCTGTCCAAAATGCGCATGGCCTTTGTTAACTGTTAAAGAAACCAAACGTTCAGGTCGACAGATTTTGTGCCCCAATGAGGGTTGTGGTTATGTAACTGAAGATGAGTAGTATTGAATTTAATGTTTTACCATTTAGTAAGAACTATTATTTTTTAAAGACAGCGAAACAATTTCGCTGTCTTTAAGTTATTTTCAAAAAATAGAGCCAGTAAAGGTTTTTTATAGTTTAAAGCAATTAAAAACGATAAGCCAAACGTGCAGTGATGGAATAGAGGAAAGGAAAATAGCTTTCAGTGGGGCTTAGCTGAGACTCTCCATAACCGGCAGTGTAATTTCCGCCGAGTTCGGCCATCAAATGCCTGGTAAATTGATAGTTAAGACCAAGACCAAACGTTGGGCTTAGACGCCAATCATTTAAAAGCATGTCTTTTCGATGTACACCTGCAGCTCCAGCACTGGAGTAAACTCTAAAAGAGGTGGTGGAGATGGGCAGCATGATTTTAGCCATTAAGCTAACCGTTTCAGTTTTTGTCTCTAAAATAGTCAAATTATCATGATCAAAGCTAAATAAACTGGTTTCATCGAAAAGCAATTTTGCTTGCGGGTAATTCATATAACTAAGCTCAAGAGCTAAAGCAGGGATAAATTCATGACCAGCGATGAAGCCCCAAACTCCTCCTCCTTCAGTTGCTTTAATAGGTGTAGATAAACTGAGGGCTAAATTTTGATCTAAATTATTAGGCACTAAGCCATTCCAGGTGGTTGAACCATAGCCACCAAGAAAACCTAAATAAAAAGCCGAATTAATAGCTAAGGAACTTCCCTCATTGCCAAAGCATAATAAAGAATAAAAAAATAATGGTAAAAAACTAAATCTGGAAATTTTTTTTATGCTCACAATGAGAGACCCTTAAACAGCGATTAAGACTTCGGACAGGCAATACCAGTTGCATTGCATGGTCTATTGAAAGAGTCAACTCCACCATAAAGATAACAATTCCAACTATCCAAACAATTTTGAGGGGTAGTATTTCTCTGAACACGACAGGCTTTATCTAAACTTCCAAAAAAACTAGTTAAACGCGCAGCGATATGGTCAACACTTTGGCAAGCCGGACCCAATCCATTTGCGACGCAATGACATTTAGCAGCCACGGTAAAACTGCTGCAAAAATTAGATTTTTCTGTTGATTCAGCATTTTGGCATGCGAATGCAGGATTAACTTCGACATTTTGATAAGAAAATGCATGTGGAGAGAATAGAAATCCAAGCATTATTAAAGTAAAGTACACATTTTTTAACATATTAACTCTCTAAGTATTTACGACCTTGAGACTCTACCAAAATATTACAAAATAAAAAATAAGAATTCTCTTTTCTTCCTAATTATTCAATTTTTTCACATAAATTTAATATTTCTTGCGCAAGTAACTCTTTAAATTCAGGAGTTAAATTGGCTGAGACCACCATATAGGGTTTAAGGTCGGGTAAACGTAAAAAACAAACATCCAGAAAATTATCAACTTGAAGCAGCTCAGGATGCTGCGATTTTAAAGGCTCAGTTGTTAAACCAAATAAAGACTGATTATCCTTGTTGCTATTCAGAAACGAATTTTGAATATTCACATTGATAAGAAACTCATTTGCTTTTCTTCGAACTAAACGAGCGCCGCAATTGACAATTTTTTTGTCTAATTTATAGGATGAAACCAGGTAATTATAAAAACTGACCACTGCACTAATTGCCAAATTCTTAATTTTACTTAGCTGCTGAAAATTAGATATAGAGGCTAATTTTACAAGATTAGAACAACGCTGATAAGGACTTGTTACAATCATTGCTTCATGGATTTGCTGGCATAGGTTGTGTAACTCTTGTTGTGGGTTAATTGATAATTTCAATGGTACAATATTCAAGAAGCAACCAATCGTTTTTTCATAACGCCTTTCATTGCGGGTTGATTGTATTTTATTAAAGCATATTGAGCCGTTTCCAACTAATTGTCCGCAACAGTTAGAAAGTGCTGAAATTAAAACTCCCGAAATACCCGTATCTAAACTAATTTGATTTTTAACACAAAAGCCTTTTAATTTTTCAATACTCTTTTCAGGAATTTGCGTATATTTCGAATAAGAAAGCTTTGATTTGTGCATGTTAGGAACAATGAATTTCTCAGGTAAAATAAACAAAGTTGCATCTTGTAAATAGTTTTTCCAGAAAGAAAAATCTTTATGCAAATGTGTCTTTATATAGCTCTGTTCATTAATTAGATAGTCGCGATAATTTTCTTCTAAATTCTCAATTTGTGTTGATTTAGTCAGATAGAAGTCAGATAAATCTGAAATTAGAATTTCAAGAGAAATTTCATCAGAAAGAATATGCGGCATTGCGAGTTGTAACTCCAATCTATTGTCACTTAAATGAAACAAGCGTGCCCGCAAAGGGACAGAATTTTTCGGCCAGGATAATAAATTTAATTCCCCAAAAGAGCGTTCCAATTCTGCTTCGCAAAAAGCGGGAGAAAGCTTTTCAAAATCTTCAGTAGCCAATTCAAATTTCAAACCTTTTACAGGGTACTGTCTAGGATTAAAAGAAGATACTTTATAGGATAAAACTTCATGTTTTTTTATTAGCAAAGCAAAGGCTTTCTTAAGAATTTTTTCATCTAAAATCCCCTGAAAACGTTTCCGAAGACAGATATTTAACTTTTTAGCTTTAGGCTCAAAAAGAGTAGACAACCATAAAGTAAATTGAAAGTCACTTAAGGGTAAATAAAAATCTTTTTTTATGCGCTTTTTAGCAGGCTGTTTAAGGTTTTTTCGTTTTTTTAAAAGTTTTGAAATTTGTGCAATTGTAGGATTTTGATAAAGCTCTTGTAGACTGAATTCTTTATTTAAAATGTATCGCAGGCTTGAAATTATTTTAGCAGCCGATAAAGAATGACCACCCAGCTCAAAAAAATTGGCATTTACAGAAACAGCGTCCATACCTAATTCTTTAGCCCAAATTTCCATGACTATTTTTTCAATAGTATTTGAAGGCGCTTTAAAATCTAAAGTCGGCTTTGTTGGAGGCAAAGGCAAGGCTTTGCGGTCTATTTTTTCATTCGCATTTAGGGGAAATACATCCATTTTTACAAAAAAAGAAGGAAGCATAAACTCTGGTAAATATCGTTTTAAAAATTGACATAATAGTTTTTCATTAACCCTTTGTCTCTCATTTTTAAGAATATAATAGGCTACTAAAACTTTTTGATTATGAGGACCAGGGATCGCTTTTACGACGGCGGATTTTATAAGCGAATATTGGAGCAAAAATTTTTCAATCTCAGCGGGTTCAATGCGAAATCCCCTGATTTTAACTTGTTCATCAATCCTACCTTTGCATTCAAGTCCGCCATCAGTAAGCCTTTTGCATAAATCACCGGTTTTATATAAGCGCTCACCCTTGGCAAGGTTAGATGGTGCCTTAATAAACGATTTTTCGGTGACCTTTTTATTGTTTAAATAGCCTCTTGCGAGACAAACTCCTCCCAAATAAAGTTCGCCTTCTTCATCGCTAGGGTTTAATTGCTCATCTAAAAGAAAATAATTACAATTAGGAATTATTTGACCAATGGGTACAATTTCCCCTAATTTTTCTACATTATTTTTATCAATTCGAAAAACAGAAACTCCAACCGACGCTTCGGTTGGTCCGTATTCATTAAATAAAATATGATTAGGAAATAAGGTTAACCAGGAAACACAATCGGGAGACAGTAAACTCTCTCCTCCCAGAATGATTTTTTTTAAATATCGCAGCGGGATTTTCGCAATCTTTTCTTGATATAACAACAAATTAAAATAACCCGGGGTAAGTTTGATGTAATTTACACGATTGGATTCAAGATAATTCAAATAAAGTTTAGGATCTTTTTTTATTAGGTCTTTCCCAATCACTACAGTGAGTCCAAATAAAAGAGGTACTAAAGTCGTCGTTAATGCAAAATCAAAGGCAGGGTTTGAGGAAAAATCAATGCGTTCACCAGTTTCAATACCGCAGAAATTAGCAAACCAGAGTGCATAGTTAATGATACTTCGATGCTCCACCAGCACACCTTTAGGTGAGCCCGTAGAGCCCGAAGTAAATATGATATAAGCCAGTTGCTGGGCTTTAATTTGAGGTAAGGGTAGAATTTTTTGAAAATCACTTGAAACCCGGTCATACCCTATAATTTTTCCCTTAAAATTTTCAAACGACAATGGATTCGCTTGAGTCGTCACTAAAAATGAAATTTGGTTATCGTTTAAGATAGTTGTTAATCGTTCTTGAGGAGAACTTTTATCCAAGGGCACATAGGCGGCACCGGCTTTTAAAATACCCAGCATAACAATGAAAAGCTCAATTGATCTATCCATAAAGATAGCAATCGCTGTATCTTCTTCTATCCCTAAATTTAATAAATAATGTGCAAATTGATTTGCTTTTTCATTTAGCTCTAGATAACTAAGGCCATGGTCACCAAAAATCACAGCGGGATTCCCAGGGGTTTTACTTAGCTGCAACTCAAACATTGCAATCAAAGTATCGGGAATCTCTTGCCTCAAATTAGCTTTCATGCGGCAATCCTATAATTAGAGGCTGCCCTTCTTTAGTTTTAGGGCAAGCTCAAGGATAACTCCAGGTTTTACAATTTAGGTAAAGTTTTATCCATCCATTTGGGCAGATACCAGCACCATTTTCCAAGCAGAGCCATCGCAGAAGGCACAAGGAAAGTTCGTATCAAAAAGGCATCGACAAAGATTGCTACTGCAATACCCAGGCCAAAAGCTTTAACCATTAATACATCAGCGACTAAAAATGAGGCACAAATGACAATGACGATCAAAGCTGCTGAGGTAATAATGCGGCTCGAACGCTCAATACCAAACACAATACTTTTTTTGTTATCTTTGCATTCTAGATAAGCTTCATTGATGCGGGATAGAAGGAAAACTTCATAATCCATTGAGAAGCCAAATAATGCACAAAAAATAATCACTAATAAGCTAATATCAAGAATACCTTGAGGCTCAAAATTTAGGAAATTAGCTAAATATCCGTCCTGGAATACCAGCACTAATGCGCCGTAACAAGCACATAAACTTAAGAGATTAACCAAGATAGCTTTTAAAGGTAACAGCAAAGATCGCAATAAAATCAATAAAATAAAATAGGTAAAAAACATTATCCATAATATTGCATAAGGTAGATTTTTATAAATTTGAGCCAAAACATCCACATTTACAACCGGTGTACCGGTTAATGCTGTATGGAAACTTGATGAAAATTTGGTATTTTTTAATTTTTTTACCAAGGCTGAGGTTTTCTCAGAATTTAACTCATATTTGCTGTTTATAGTGAGAATAGTAAACCCGGAGCGAGTAGTCGTTGACAGTAATTTTTTTACCGGATCTGGCCGCTGCGCTTTAGGTAAAGAATAAAGCATGTGATAGTTTTTTGCAGTCAATTTTGAATTAGAGGAAATAATTCCTTTGACCGATTTAATGGATGAATAATCTTCCAATTTATTGACCAGTTTGTCTATTCTTACTAAATTATCAAGAGACAGAATCTCACTATTAGGCGATTTAATTAATAAAGTTAGCGGCGTTAAATCTTTTATATTAAAACTTTCCTCATATCTATCAAAAAATTGCCGGCTTTCGGAATTTTTTGGTGTGATTCGATAATCAGAAACTCCAAATTTTGCTGACAAAAATGGATAACCGAGTAACAAAAGAAAGGCCAAAATTGGGAAGAAAAAAGCAAGCGGTCTTTTCACTATTTTTTCAGCAAGCCAATGCCAAAAGGCTGAACGTGGAGCTTTTTCTTTGTTGTTAAAAGGCAGTGATAAAAAATCAATTCGATGCTTAAGTACGCCAAGCACAGCAGGTAAAACAACTATCGCATTTAAGACAGCCACAAGTACCGCGATTATTCCACCGACGGCCATTGAAAAAAGAATATTGATTGGAAATAAAAATAAAGCACTCAAGCTGACTAAAACAGCTAACCCGCTAAAAAAGATCGCTTTGCCTGCAGTTTCGACAGTTGTAGCAATAACATTTTTAATGGCCTTGCCATTACGGAGCTCTTCGCGGAATCTATAAATGATAAATAATGAATAATCCAAACTCAAACAAAGCCCAAGCAATAGAGCAATGTTCAAAGTATAGATAGAAAGCGTATAGCTTTGACCGATTAAATATAGAGAGGTTAAAATAACTAAGGCACAACCGCCGCCTAAAAGAATAGGAAGCAACGCCGCAGTCAATGAACCAAACACAAGCAATAAGGTAATAATTGCCGCGGGTGTGGCAATAAAATCAGCTCTGTAAAGGTCAGTCTCAGTTTGTTTATTAATTTCGTTAATAAATAAGGCTTGTCCGCCAAGGGTAACTGTCATATCACTGGGCTGTTGAATTAAAGCCTCAAGCTCAGCCAGTTTTTTATCATCAAGCACCTCTTTGCTTTTTATAATTAGCGCAACATAAGCCGTATGTTTGTCTTTAGAAATTTGATTTTTATTCTCTGAAGGTAGAATTATTTCATGCTTAATGGGGAAGTCATCTAATTTAGCCAGGGATTTTTTTATTTTAGTATTAAAAAGTGGATCGGCCGCCAATAACTTCGAGCTATGGTAAATAATCAGGAATTTATTAGCATCGTTGTAGCCCAATTTTTTATTAATAAAGTCTTGAGCCTTAACGCTTTTTGAATTTTCATCGCTAAAGCCCGTGCTTTTAAAGGGGGCGGTGGTATCAACAAGCACAAATACAGAAACTAAAATCAATATAGACCAGAGCGCAATCAAATACCAACGTAGAGAATAAGCAAGGTTGCCTAATTTATAAAAAATATTTTTTTCCATGCTTTTTCTACCTTAAATTTTCAATTATAACTCAGACCATACAAGACCATTAATAGATTATTGCTTAATTATGAAATTTCTAGCATTGACTTTAGTCTTGATTTGATTTGAAGTAGTACTAAGCAGTCATATATATCATAAAGGGAGAAATGATTCATGGAACGAATGACAGCCGTTGTAACCGGAGGAACGGGCGGGATAGGCACTGCAATCTGTCAGCGACTCGCTGCAGACTATCAAGTAATAGCGTGCTACTACAAGCAGGGAAATCATGAGGAAGCAAAGCGCTGGCAAGAAGAACAAAAAAAAGCAGGCTACGATATCGACATTATTTATGCTGATATTGCCAAATTTGAGGATTGCGAAAAACTGAGCTCATTGATTATGGAGCGCTATAATCGCTTCGATGTGCTAGTCAATAATGCAGGAATAACCGCGGATGCTTGCCTCAAAAAAATGACTCCACAGCAATGGCATCAAGTACTCGACGCCAATCTTACCTCTGTTTTTAATGTGACCCGCAATGTACTGCCATCCATGCTGGATAAGGGCTATGGGCGAATTATTAATATCTCATCAATTAATGGCCGTAAGGGGCAGTTTGGTCAATGTAATTATGCGGCAACCAAGGCTGCACTCTTTGGTTTTAGTAAAAGTTTGGCTCTGGAAGTTGCATCAAAAGGCATCACTGTTAATACAATCTCGCCCGGATATATCGATACACCGATGCTAGCCGCGATGAAACCCGAGGTCTTAAAAACAATTACTGCCGCAATTCCTGTTGGGCGTTTGGGGAAACCTGAAGAGATTGCTGAGGTGGTTGCCTTTTTGGCAGCATCACAAACAGGGTTCATCACCGGCGCCAATATTGATATTAATGGCGGCCAATACATGTAATGCAAACTAGAGCTATGGGGAACTAATGCTTAATGACAAAGTCGCACTAATTACTGGCGGAACTGGGGATATTGGCACAGCCTTGGCCAAACAACTTAATCCTCTTTATGGCAAAGTTATTGCCCTTGATATCCTATCTTTAGATCAAGGAGGTATTTGGCAGGCCGAGTTGCATGAATTAGGCTATGGTCAAGTATTCTATCGCCGCATGGATGTGAGTAATTTTGCGGATTGTGAGCTCGTTATTACCAATATTCTCAAAGAATTTGGCCGTATTGATGTGGTCATTAATAATGCAGGGATCACTCGTGATGCGGTTTTTCATAAAATGACAAAACAGCAATGGGACGAAGTTCTTCGTGTCAACCTGGATGGAATGTTTAACGTAACCAGGCAGGTAGTTGATACTATGCGCGCTCAGGAATCTGGCCGAATAATTAATATCTCTTCAGTGAATGCTCAAAAAGGCCAATTTTCCCAAGCTAATTATGCGGCCTCTAAAGCTGGCGTCTATGGCTTTACCAAGAGCCTTGCGCAGGAATTAATGGCAAAAAATATTACAGTAAATAGTATTTCACCGGGTTATGTAAATACCCGCTTAATGCAAAATATTCGCCCCGATATTTTAGAGGCAATTATACAGCTTATTCCGGCAAAACGGTTGGCTGAACCGGAAGAAATTGCCTGGGTTGTGGATTTTTTACTCAATGAAAAAAGTCGTTATATAACCGGCGCGAATCTCTCAGTCAATGGCGGTTTGCACATGTATTAACTAGAGGTTAGCAATGACACGCTTAATTAAGAAATATAAAAATAGAAGACTCTATGATACAGAAACAAGTCGCTACATTAGAGTTGAAGATTTGCAGCGTTATGTTATTGACGGCATTGAGTTTCGGGTGGAGGATTCTACCACTGCCAAAGATTTGAGCAACGCTACTTTATTGCAAATCGTTGTCGAAATGGAATCGGGGGCGACACAATTTTTATCGACTGATATGTTGCGTCAGTTAATTGTTCTTGCCCAACATCCAATGAATAAATCATTTAAGGAAATGCTTGGACAATGGTTTCAGGGAATGGAAAAATCCTTGAAAACTAATCCTTTAGTAAAAGATTATCAAAAAACTGCTGACTTTTGGAACGAGCAAACACAACAGCTCATGAAACAATGGCAAGAATTGTTCAAAATTTAAGGACTATCAACTCACTAAAAAAGGAGTTTTGATCGCTTGACATCCGTATAAAAACTATACTAATATAATATTGTGCAACGCAACATTTAATGGAGACTAACATGAATCAACCCTTTGAAAAATGGACTGAGCTAACGCGCAAGATGCAAGCTCCCCTGCAAGCGATGACTGAATTAAATGTCAAAACCATTCAGGGATTAACTTACCTGAAGCCCGATGAAATAGCTAAAGTAAAAAAGCCTGAAGAGCTGCTTGAAAAACATCTAAGCCTAGCGGTAGAAAATGGCCATAAAGCACTTGATTATCTGCAAAAATCTTTTGAAATTTATGAAAAAGCTGTGCTTTCTTTCGTGCAAGATGTGAAAAAGCAAACTGAAGAGAAGTTGTAAGAACTTAGAGCCCTCTCTCCCCACGCTTTTGCACGGAAGAGAGGAGCAGATGGATACCGGACAAGCCGGGGTATATAGGGACAGGAAGCAATGAACCCAGTTCCTCAATATCAATAACACCAATTCATTCTAAGCCACTCCTTCGCTTTATCATCAATTTTTTCATCATCCATCACTGCTTGAAAAAGCTCAGCTTTTAATTGCCGGGAATCTCCATACATCTCATCGGTTAATGCGGTCCAATCAGCCAAAGTGGCTTTACCTGTCTGCGATAAAATATGGTAAATGCGATGACGATAGTAGCTATCAAAGGCTTTATCCAACCAGGCAATATGTTTTGGGCTTAAAGGATGCTCACTACCTGCTTTTCCTCGCATAAATCCCTGCTGCCAAATTGCCGATTTTAATTCAGCAAATTGTTTGCCGTATAGCGTATTAATCATATCCATCATTTTTTTGCCAAATTCCCAACCTAGCTCTGAGCAAGGATCTTCATCCAAATGACTTGAAATTTCTGCGATCAACGCCTGCCATTTTTGATCAAATTTCGCTCTATCGGCTTCACTAAAACGAGTTTTCAAGCTAAGTTCAAACTTGGCAAAATCGTTCAGTTGTTCTGGTGATAATGCCTTGGCTATCCAGCTTTTTTCGAGTTGCTGTGTCATACGAAATACCTCAATCGATTTTATAATACTTTCCCAGGGTATAGATTTATTTCGATTAGCTTCAGAAATGATCGCTTTTAGTGTTTGGCTTGCTTTGAGCAAGGCTTTACTTTGCTCCTCCAAACATTGAGCTTGAGCTGAAAAATGATCGTAAACATCAATATTTTTATCAAGCAAGGTTTTGATTGAGGCAAGCTTAAAGCCAAAAAATTTCAAAGCAATTATCTGTTGTAATTTTAATAAATCCGATTCAGAGTACAAACGATAACCAGTATCAAGCCGCAAACCAGGTTTAAGCAAGCCTATAGCATCATAATGATGCAAAGTTCGAACCGAAACCTGTGTCAATTGACTTAGTTCTTTAACATACCATCGCGTCATCGTTTTTCCCCCTTGTTAGATAAGTTAGGTTATGACGCAAGGTTAGAGTCAAGCAATTAAATCAATTATTTTCTTCAGTTCCATCTGACTCGCTTTTTTTATAGGATTTGAACACATACTTGCCGGGTGCAGCGATTAGACCCGGGTATGGGAGTTTAGATAAATCTGGGGCTTTTATTAAGCGACCAGCGTCTTTATTTAGCCATTTCATCCAGGCCGGCCACCAAGAGCCGGTATGTTCAATGGCTGTTTCCTGCCATTGTTCAGCGCTTAAATTAGATATTGGATTTGTATAGTAATTATATTTAGCTGTTTTTAAGGGGGGGTTGATAATCCCGGCGATATGGCCGGAGCCACCAAGTAAAAACTGTTTTTCTCCTCCCAAGGCTTGATAGCCTAAATAAGTGGTTTTCCATGGAGCGATATGATCTTTTTTGGTCGATACAAAGAAACTGGGCTGATCAATTTTAGAGACATCAAGAGGCACATGATTAAGCTTTATTTTTCCAGGTTTAATCAGATCATTGTGCAAATACATCCACCGCAGATATTGCGAATGCATGGTAGCTGGCATATTGGTGACATCGGCGTTCCAATATAAAATATCAAAGGGAACAGGATTCTGACCCTGCAAATAGTTTTTAATAAAAAAGGACCAAACCAAGTCATTAGCTCGCAATGAATTAAAAGTACTGGCCATAAAATGTCCATCTAAAAACCCTTTAGCATGCATCTCCTCCTCAATTTGTAAAATCTGCTGTTCATCGATAAACACAGAAATATCACCGGGATCGGAAAAATCAATCATTGAAGCTAAAAAGGTCGCCGAATGAACTGGATTTTCCTTAACTCCTTTAAGATAAGCTAAGGTGGATGCAAGCAAGGTGCCGCCTATGCAAAAACCAAGTGTGTTGACTTGCTTGACTTTGAGCTGTTCTTGAATAATCTTTAGGGCTCTAAGAGGCCCCTCATTTAGATAATCAAAGAGCCCTTTTTTAGCAAAACTTGCATCGGGATTTACCCAGGAAATTACGAAAACGCTTATGCCCTGTTTAACGATCCAATCCACAAACGAATTTGAATGACTTAAGTCAAAAATATAATATTTATTGATCCAAGGTGGAACCATCAGCAAAGGAATCGATTTAACTTTTTCCGTTTGAGGAAGGTATTGAATCAATTCCATCATTTCATTACGGAAGATAACTTTTCCTGGCGTTATTGCTAGATTTTTACCTACTTTAAACGCTTTACTATCCGTCATTTTGATAATCAAACGTGAGGGCCCAGCTTCCATATCAGTGAGTAGGTTTTGTAAACCAAGCAATAAATTTTTACCATGGCTTTGTACCGTTTCAGCCATTAATTGCGGATTAGTGTGCACAAAATTCGCAGGTGAAATCGCGTCTAAATATTGGCGAGCGAAAAACTGCGTGCGCTTGGCTAATTGTTTATCACCGTATTCAATATGTTCCAATAAGGAATTCATGTGTTCTGAAGCGAGTAAATAATGTTGACTCATAAAACTGAAAAAAGGATTAGATACCCATTCCTCACTACTAAAGCGTCGGTCTTGAACTGGCATTGGTTTACCTTCAAGCCAATGCTGCATTTGGTCTTGAGCCAAGCTAAAAGCATCTTGCCAATAAGCCAACTGCATCTTTACCACAGAGTCAGGGTTTTTTAATATAACCGAGATTAAAGACTGATAATCTCTCGTCAAATCGATATATTGTTTCAGAAATTTCGCTAACTGTGCCGGTTCATTTTGATAACCTTTGAGGATTCGCAGGCTTTTTTCTGCCACTGTTTGCATGATTTGGCTAAGTTCTGTGTCCTGGGTCATCCGAGCTCCTGAGGAATTTTTATAAGACTATTCTTGCGGGATTTAGGGTGTTTCGTCAACTCAGGACCAGAGCTGAAGCAAACTGTTCATTTTTTAATTTGTCTGTATTATCATAAGGACTTCTGTTTTAAATGTCATTAAAATAAACAATACTGAATCTTTATGAATCTATTGTAAAAGGCAATTCAGCCAAGGAGAAAAGGTAGTGATTTACGATCTCAAACAAGTAGCTGGCTATGCTCAAATGGTTTTTCAGATGAGTTTTAATGAAAATGATAAATCGATAAAATTAAAAAAAAAATGCAAGCGCAATTGGCAAGCGTTAAAAGAAAATCTTCGCGCCAAAGCTGAAAAATTTTCTGAAGATCCCTCGGCAGCTAATTTAAAAATATACGCGGAAAATCTTTATCAATTGGCTCTCTTTACCTTGCCTGCGGATCAATCGCAACAACTTAATTCTGAGAAAAATGAGTTCATTGCTCAGCATTTAAAAGGTTTAGAAAATGCCTTGCGAAAGGTTTTCCCAGAAGCGAAGTGTAAAGCGCCTCAGCCCTTTGAAGCAACTCCTAGTCTGACTCAAGAAAAGAAATTTTTTAGCCCATCCCGATTTCAGGTAGTTAGAAAGTATGAACCCAATGAATTTCAGCAAAAACTTATCGCATCTCAACCTTTTAAGGACTTGGAAATCTACCTTAAAGATAATTTAATCAAAGATACGCGCAGTCATAGCTTTTTTTTCTGCTGCTATGACTTTACTGAAAACCGCAAAGCCGGGATTTTACAAAATCTAATTAATGAATTAAAAAATCAATCTAACCTTGAGCAAGTTAAGGATGTATTGGCGAAGTTTTATCTTGGCAAAGGCGCTGTGGTATATCGCTCTGGCCTAATGGAAAAATCTCGTTTTGACATCTTAAACACAGGACAAAATTTTTTCACTCGTATTACTGGCAGAGATACAGGGTCCATAAGTTCAATAAATGCTTTCGCCCAATCAGTTGGTTTTGATCTAGCGAATCCAACTGCTATTAGAAAAATTACATTTTCTAATCCTTCACCAAGTCCAAATTACCGAAGTTCATTTACAATGCTCAAATAAAATCAGTCTGTTTATTTTTAACTCACTAAGGTATAATATCATCAATTAAGCGCTTAGAGTAGTAACTGTATGACCTATGATTTAAACCAAATTGCCGATTATGCCGCTAAAATTGAATCTAAATACAAGGGTATTCGTCTTATACTGCACCCTGGAGCTAGCTGGAATAATGCGGTACACGAACTTAAAATTTATAAAGAAGTATTGAGAAAATCGAAGCATCAGTCTTCTTTGAGAAACTATGCTTTAACTCTACAATATTTAGCGCAATTTCTGGCTAGAGAAAGTGAAAAAGATCAGCGCCTTATAGCAATAGAGCAGCAAAGTTTTTTAGATGAGCAACTAAAATTTTTAAAGACTGCCTACCGTGAAATTCATCCTGATGGTGAACTTAAAGCGCCACTGCCAAAGTTGTTTCCAAGCAAATACAGCCCCGCCTTTTTAAAAAATAACAAAACTTCTGCATCTCTTGAACTACAGGACTTCCTCGACAATTCCCTGGAGCTAAAGTCTTTAAAGAATTATCTTCACAAGGTTTTAAATGAGGATAAACGAAGCCACAGTTATTTTTTCTGTATTGATTTTAGTGAAAAACGAAAAGTTGGCGCCTTAAACCAATTCATTTGCGATATTAATAGTTTATCGACAATGTCAGAGCTCAAAGATTTTTTAAAAAATTTCTACCAACAGAAAGGCCAAATTCAATCTACCAGTAACGAATGTTCCCGTTTTGATATTTTTAATCGCGGCCAAAATTTTAGCACAAGAGTGTTAAGGCTGTTGTTTGGTAAGAAAACGACTACAACTAGTTTGATTGATGAGTTTGCCTTAAGAGTGGGTATCAACCCCGATGAATGGAGTTCTAAGCCCGCCACTTATAGTTAAACATTGCTGTTATATTCCGGTCTATGGGCAAATTTCTCGTTTTCCCTTTCTATAAGTTATACTCGATTTTTCACGACCTTACTCATTGGAATTGAAGATTTTGATTTTTTGGCTAGCGACTTTTTTTCTCCCACTGCTAACGAGTAAGTCTCTTGAGAACTGTTCATTTTCGAGAAGACAATGCATCTAAAACAACTAAAATTGGTAGGATTTAAATCCTTTGTCGATGTCACAATTGTGCCTTTTCCTAGTCAATTAGTGGCTATTGTTGGACCTAACGGTTGCGGTAAGTCCAATATTATTGACGCCGTACGCTGGGTCATGGGCGAGAGCTCCGCGAAAAATCTGCGCGGCGAATCGATGACTGACGTTATTTTTAATGGATCTTCGCAACGCAAAGCAGTTGGCCAAGCCTTTATCGAATTAACTTTTGATAATAGTCTTGGTCGTTTAACTGGACAATACGCCAGTTATCAAGAAATTGCCGTAAAACGCGTAGTTAGTCGTGACGGCGAATCTGCATATTTTCTAAATGGCAGTCGCTGTCGACGTCGTGATATTACAGATATTTTCTTAGGCACAGGCGCAGGTTCTCGCGGCTATTCAATCATTGGTCAAGGAACTATTTCACGAATTATCGAAGCGCGTCCTGAAGAACTTAGAACCTTTTTTGAAGAAGCCTCTGGCATTTCAAAATACAAAGAACGCCGTCGTGAAACATTAACACGAATCGAAAATACCCGTGAAAATCTAATTCGACTCGCCGACCTTCGCGATGAGTTAGGCAAGCAACTGCAACGTCTTGAACGCCAGGCTAAGACCGCCAAGCACTATAGTCATTTAAAAGCCACAGAGCGTAGGTATAAAACTGAAGTCTTGGCGCTTAAGTGGGGTTCTTTGACTAAAGAGCAACATAAAAAACATCAGGTCATAAGTCAATTATTAGAGGGATATGAAAAACATCAGGCCAATGCTGCAGAAGCCTATAATCAAAGTGAGAAACTGCGTGTAATATCTCATGATGAAAATGAATCTATGCAACAAATTCAGGCCAATTTTTATCAGTTAGCTACTGAAATCGCGCGCATGGAAGAAGGCATTCAACAATATCATCGCGAAAAATTACGTCTGGAAAATGATCAACAACAATTACAAAATGACTGGCAGCAGGCTGACGCTCAATTGAAGCGAGACAAGGAGAGCTTAATTGCAAACGAAGTCATTATGCATAATTTGCAATCCAAGCTTGAAATTGCTCAACAAAATTTCGCTATTAAACAAAGGGAACTCGAAGCAAAACAGCAGCAACAAAATGCGAATCAACAAAAAAATAATTATTTACAAGCAGCATTGAGCAAGTCTTTACAGGAAGCTCAAATTGAACAACTTCGTTTACAACATTTAGAAGAATCTAAGCTGCAACTTTCAACACGACATGAAAAAATAATAGAAGAACTTGCAGCCATCGATTCAAGCTCCGCAAGTGAAACATTTGAAAACTTACACCTCTTGCAAAAATCTTTGCAAGAGGAAATTAGAGGGGTAGAAGAAGAACATCAAAGCCGGATAGTTAAGGTCGCTATGTCGCGCCAACAATTAAGTGAGACTGAAAAATTACTACATCAGAGCCAAGATAAGGTACATAGACTTTATACTCAACAGGCGGGTTTAGCAGCAGCGCAACGAGCGGGCTTAGGTATTGATGAAGAAGCTCGTGAAAATAGGTCTCAATGGATAGACAAACCTCGATTGGTAGAACATTTACAGGTTGAAAAAAAATGGCAACTGGCCTGCGAATTTGTACTATCTGAGGCCTTGCAAGCCGTAGCCATTGAATCAATGGAAAACTTATGGCCGCAACTTGAATCATTAAAAGGAAGCCCAGCTCATTTTATCAGCCTTTCTGAGCAGACTGATAATCAAAACAACTATCCTCGTCTAGCAGATAAAATTCAAGGGGCTAAACCCAAGTGCTTACCCAATCTTGATAAGATCTATGTCATCACTTCGTTGGAAGAAGCCTTACTCGTTCTGCCCAATCTCAAATCTGATGAATCCCTAATTACAGAAGAGGGTTATTGGCTTGCGAAGGACTGGCTAAAATTTGCCGGCTCAAGTCAAAGCCCTTCGCTGATTATTCAGCAAGAGGAATTATCAATACTCAACGTTGCTCTTTTAGCCGCGGAAAATGAGCTAGCCTTTTTAAAAAATCAACGTGATGTCCTCTATAACCAGGTCGAGGAAAATGACCAACTCTTAGAATATACCAAACAAAAACTCTACGAAATTCAAGCCAGGTTGCATCGCTGTGAAACTGAGTTAGCTCATATCAACAGCATCATAAATCAAGAAACTACCCGCAAATCAACTTTGAGTTCAGAACTTGAGCTCCTTTTATCCAAACAAAAAGAACAAAAAATTCAGCTAAAAAATGCCATAATATTACTTGAAAAAGCGAGGCATGAAACACAAATCCATGAGCAAGAACAGCAACTCTTTAATATAGAAAATGCTAACTTTGAACAAAATTTTTCGCATAGCCGCTTAGCCCTTGAAGATCTGCGCATTATTTATCATCAAAGCCAGTTAGAGTTCGAGAAATGCACTATCAAGAATCAAGAACTTAAATTCACTTCGGCTAGAGAAGCCCTTAATTTACAAACCCTAAGCGAACGCCTGGAAAACCTTGCCCTTCGTCTCATTGAAAACGAAGAGCCGGATCTTGCCTTAAAAGTCAATCTGGAACAGAAAATTACCCAGCAAATTGAATTAGAAAATGCACTAGGCCAAAGTCGAGAACGATTTAGCAACCTCGCCACTCAACTGAGCACTTGGGAAGATTTAATAAAGTCTGAAGAAAAATTGGCCAAAACCCTTGTTGAAAGAATCCAGCTTGAACAGATGCAAGAACAAGCTTTAATGCTTCAAGCTAATGTAATTTTGGAATCGCTAGCAGAACTCGATGCAAAACCCGAAGCGATTCTTGAGACAATTCCTGAGGATAGCAACACAGTTCAACGCGAAGCAAAAATTGCAGACCTTGCTAGTCAAATCAAGCAATTAGGTGCTATAAACCTTGCTGCCATCGAAGAGTATCGGAGTGAATATCAAAGAAAATCACACCTGGATGACCAATACCAAGATCTCAGTGAAGCACTCAACACCCTCGACTCAGCCATCGAAAAAATGGATAAAGAAACTAAACAACGACTAAAAATAACCTTTGACCAAGTAAATATCGCTTTTCAAGCACTTTTCCCTCGCCTTTTTGGTGGCGGTCGTGCAATGCTAGAGTTAACTGGTGATAATTTGTTAGAAGCCGGCGTAGTTGTCATGGCGCAACCCCCAGGTAAACGGAACTCTACAATTCATTTGTTATCCGGCGGAGAAAAGGCGATGACGGCGGTTGCATTAGTTTTTGCAATTTTCCAATTAAACCCCTCGCCCTTTTGCATGTTAGATGAAGTAGATGCACCATTAGATGATGTCAACGTAAGACGTTTTTGTGACCTCGTTAAAGAGATGTCACAGGTAGTGCAATTTCTATTTATTACCCATAACAAGGTAACTATGGAATTGGCTGATCATTTAATCGGTGTAACCATGCGTGAACCTGGCGTTTCGCGTATTGTTGCTGTTGATGTAGAAGAAGCCTTAGCCATGGCGGAGGCTTGAGTATTTCTGTTAATATGTTGATAAATCTAAGCCGCTTTGCTAAAAGTTGATGCTTAGGTACGAACAAACTTTTAAACAGGAGTAAAACATGCAGACAAACTGGAGCCTTATCCTTAATGTGCTTTTACTCATTGGGGTCATAATTGCTATTAGTCGTTTAATGAAAGCAAGACGCCAGAGCCTAACTCCTGAAAGTCCTCAGCCGATTTTAGGACAACCAGAAAAACAATTCTTTGATGATATTATTTCAGTAAGAAAAATTGATTCTGACCTACCCGAGGAAAAGCCTTCTGAAAAGATCCTAATTTCAACCTCTTCTAATAAAGTTCTGCCTATCAGTGCCAAGACTGAGCTCGAGAAAAAAGAAGTCTGCGCTGGCAAGGCTAAAACCTTGATGATGTTTTTATTGGCGAAGGAAAATCGCCAACTCGCGGGATACGAATTACTACAAACTATCCTCGCTGCGGGTTTACGCTTTGGCGAAGGTAATTTATTTCATCGCCACCAGCACACAACCGGTCAAGGTCCAATTCTTTGCAGCCTCGCCGCAGCAACAGCCAGCGGTGTCTTTGATTTGCACAATATTGGTGCTTTTTCTGTACGAGGTTTATGTTTGTTTATGCAAGTGTCAGGAAATTCTACTATCGATAACGAACGTTTCCACATTATGTATGAAACTGCTAAACAATTAAGTGAAGGGCTAGACACCTATTTACTTGATGAATGCAAAAAACCATTGACTGAACAAAGTTTAATGCATTACCGCGAAGCACTTGACGTAGATTCCGTTGCAGCGGCTTTTGCATAAAAACTGGAAGTTCAACATACTAACCCTAGGCTCATAATAGAGCCTTTAAATAATTAATAAACTATGAACTTAGCTAAAATTGCACAATTATTTAACTGTTCACTCGCCTACGATACGCTAATAACTGGCATTTGTATTGATAGTCGAAATCTAAAACCAGGTAATTTATTTATTGCCTTACGCGGTGAAAATTTTGACGGCCATGATTTTATTAGCGCGGCTGTTGAAAAAGGAGCTGCCGCAGTTTTAGTCGAGCGTAGCTGTACAAATCTAACCATCCCACAAATCCTTGTGCAAAATTGTTTGGAAGCTTTAGCAAAACTCGCAACCGCTCATCGTCAATCCATCCATTGTCCCGTCATTGCGCTTACCGGCTCGAATGGCAAAACCTCAGTAAAAGAAATGATTGCTGCCATTTTACCTAAACCGGCTTTTGCCACACCTGGAAATTTAAATAACCATATCGGCGTACCCTTGTCTGTTTTGCAATTACAATCTGAGCATACTTACGCAGTTTTCGAGCTTGGCGCTAATCACCCCGGTGAAATTGCTTACACCGTTGCTATTGTTCAACCACAAGTGTCATTAATTAATAATATTGCCCCAGCTCATATTGAAGGTTTTGGTTCAATAGACGGCGTGGCGCGGACTAAAGGCGAGATTTACGAAGGACTTTCCGAAGAAGGCATGGCTGTTGTTAATGCCGATGACAATTATGCAAACTTCTGGAATGGTATTTTAGCCAATAAAAAAGTGCTACGTTTTTCTCTATCAAAGCCTGCAGATGTATACGCTCGCGATCTTTCCATTGATGACCAGGGATTTTGCCGTTTTGAAATGGTACTGCCTGTTGGTCCTGCTAAGGTTGAACTGCGAGTTCCAGGCGAGCATGCGGTTCGTAATGCCTTGGCGGCGGCTGCTTGTTGCTATGCCGTAGGTATTTCCTTAGCCGATATCGTAGAAGGCCTGCAACAATTTCGTGGCGTTTCTGGACGGATGACTTTTCGGAGCGGCAAAAATGAGTCTTTGATTATTGATGATACTTATAATGCAAATCTACAGTCAGTCCTTACCGCAGTTGAGGTCTTATCTTCTCGCCCAGGACGTCGTATCCTGGTTCTCGGAGATTTAGGTGAGCTAGGTGCATGGACTCAACAACACCATGAAGAAATAGGCCATGCTGCTTATCGACGAGGGATTGATTTACTCTTGACTTGCGGTCATCACAGTGAATATAGTTCGACCGCCTTTGGCACCACAGCAAAACATTATACCAATCAAGAAGAGTTGGCTCAAGAATTGCTCGCCAAACTAGATAAGGACACAACAGTTCTGGTAAAAGGTTCACGTTCCGCGGCGATGGAAAAAATCGTGGAGCAGTTAGTGAGCTAATAATAGTACATAAAGCCCTGTAGTTGAGATGGTTGAGAATGATAATTCCTCTCTTTATTTCTCGCAGGTCTGTGCTATTATCGGCAGCTTTTTGCAGGCCCTCTTAAACTGTGTGTTTAGGTGCTTAATTCTTTTATTAACAGGTGATCAAAACATGCTCTATTGGTTAACGCAAATTTTACAGGGACAGTATCATGCGTTTAGAGTGTTCCAATATTTGACTTTTCGTTCTATCTTAGCCGCTCTAACCGCACTTCTAGTTGGTTTATTTTGTGGGCCACTAATGATAAATTGGTTACGTAATTTACAAATTGGCCAAATGATACGAGATGATGGCCCCCAATCCCATTTAGCCAAAGCCGGTACACCTACCATGGGTGGCGTCTTAATTCTCCTTGCGGTTTTAGTAAGTTGTCTACTCTGGGGTGATTTGCGTCAACCTGCATTGTGGTTAGTCATGTTAGTAACAACAGCCTTTGGCATCATCGGTTGGGTTGATGATTATCGTAAAGTGGTAAGAAAAAATTCAAAGGGTCTACCAGGACGTTGGAAATATTTTTGGCAATCACTCGTTGCTTTAATTGCCGTTTCCTATCTTTATTTTAGTAGTGATATCCCCGTGAGTTCACAATTGACCATACCTTTTATTAAGAATTTCTTTGTCAATCTGGGTCCTTTATTTTTTATGCTTGCATATTTTGTCATCGTCGGCTCAAGTAATGCGGTGAACCTCACCGATGGCCTTGATGGTCTTGCAATAATGCCCATTGTCATGGTTGCCGGAGCTCTGGGTATCTTTGCTTACGCAAGCTCTAATGCTTTATTTGCACACTATTTGGGCATTCCCTTTGTCGCAAACACCGGTGAGCTTACTATTTTTTGCGCAGCTCTAGTTGGCGCCGGCCTAGGCTTTCTTTGGTATAATTCTTATCCAGCTCAAGTATTTATGGGCGATGTGGGCTCTTTAGCCTTGGGCGCAGCACTGGGAATAGTTGCCATTGTAGTCAGACAGGAATTAGTCCTGCTGATTATGGGAGGTTTGTTTGTAATAGAAACGCTTTCGGTTATTTTGCAGGTTGGGTATTTTAAACTAACAGGTGGTAAACGTTTATTTCGCATGGCTCCCTTACATCACCATTTTGAATTGAAAGGATGGTCTGAGCCGAAAGTTATCGTGCGATTTTGGATAATCACTGTAGTCTTTGTGCTTTGCGGGCTAGCCACTTTAAAATTACGATAGGTTTAATAATGAGTCAACCACTCTATTTAGTTGCAGGTTTAGGGAAAACAGGATATTCCATCGCCCGCTATTTACAGCGACGTAATCGACCTTTTGTAGTCTTTGACACACGTCGAGATCTAAATAATTTAGAGGAGTTTATTAGCCAATTTCCAGGGGTTGAGGTTTTTTTAGAGACCTTACCCTTACCTGTTTATGAACAATTAACCGCGATTATTGCTAGTCCTGGCATTGCTCTTGATGAACCCTTTTTGGTCGAAGCTCAACGTTTAAACATTCCAGTCTATGGCGACATTGAATGTCTCGCGCGCGAAATTCAAAAACCTCTAATTGCCATCACCGGAACTAATGGCAAATCCACAGTCACAACTTTAGTCGGTGAAATGGCCAAAGCATCGGGTTTAGCGGTTGCCGTGGGCGGCAACATTGGTGAACCAGTACTAGATCTCCTGGATGACAACAATAACTATGACCTCTGGATTTTAGAATTATCCAGTTTTCAATTGGATTTAACCGAGTCACTAAAACCAATTGCAGCGACTATTCTTAATATTTCAGCCGACCATCTCGATAGACATCATAATCTTGCCGCTTATATTGCAGCAAAACAACGGGTTTACAATCAGGCATCATATCTATTATATAATCGTGATGATCAACAAACCCTGCCTGCCACAGGTCATTCATTAGCAAGCTTTGGCCTTAATGCAGAAACCGAACAATGGGGTCTTCTTGAACAAAATGGCAAAATTTATTTGGCTGAAGGCAATGAGCCATTGCTTTCTACGGATAATTTACGCCTAAAAGGCAAGCATAACTGGCAAAATGCTTTGGCTGCTTGCGCCTTAGCCAAAGCAGCTGGCGTTAACCGTCAGGCCATGATTCAAATTTTAGAATCCTTTTCTGGTTTAGCCCATCGCTGTCGTTCGGTTCGGAAATTGGAAGGCGTTGATTGGATTAATGATTCTAAAGGCACGAACATAGGCGCCACAATCTCGGCCATCTCAGGCATTGGCTCTTCTCTCTCAGGAAAAATCGTGCTCATCGCTGGTGGTGTCGGTAAAGGAGCAGATTTTAGCGAGTTGCGCCAGCCCGTGTCTCAGTTTGTGCGTTCTCTTATTTTGATAGGCGAAGATGCACCAAAAATTCAAAATGCCTTAGCTGAAATTCTACCCATATCTCTAGCGTCCTCCATGGAGGAGGCAGTCAAACTAGCAAAATCACAGGCTAAAGAGGGCGATGTTGTTTTGTTATCTCCGGCCTGCGCAAGTTTTGATATGTTCCGTGATTTTAATCATCGCGGTGAAGTGTTTGAAAAGCTGGTAGGTGATTTGTGAGTACTATGCAACCTCGCCATTATAATCAGCGTGGCAAACCTACTAATAAAGCGATAGCACTTTATGACAAATGGCTTATCGGTGCTGTTCTTGGCCTGGTTATCTTTGGCCTGATGATGGTTGCCTCAAGCTCTATCATGATTTCAGCGAAATATTATCATCAGCCTTTTCATTTTTTAATTCGGCAATCCGTCTATTTATTTGCGGGATTCTTGGTAGCAATTGTCATTATGCGCATAGATTCAGCACTCTGGGAGCGAATTAGTATTCCTTTAATGTTAGTTTGCTTAGCTATGCTAGTCCTTGTTTTAGTTCCTGGAATTGGTCGCTCTGTAAATGGCAGTCGACGCTGGCTTGCTTTTGGGCCCATTGGTATTCAGGTCTCCGAGCTAGTTAAAATGACTATGATTTTTTATGTAGCCGGTTATTTAGTCCGACAACAGAGCTCAATTCGTCAAAGTGTTTTGGGATTTATAAAACCTATGATTGTTTTAGCTGTTGTTGCAGCTTTACTCCTACAAGAACCTGACTTCGGCGCAACGGTTGTAATCACAGGTACTATTATGGCCATGTTGTTTTTAGCCGGCGTAAGACTTCGCTATTATTTAGGCTTGATGCTCATTGTTTGTTGTAGCCTTGCCGCGCTTGCGCTTTCTTCTTCCTATCGCGTAGCAAGGCTAACTGCTTTTCTTGATCCTTGGGCGGATCAATTCAATTCCGGTTACCAGCTAACACAATCTCTTATCGCTTTTGGACGAGGAGGCTGGCTTGGTGTCGGGCTTGGCGAAAGCGTACAAAAACTATTCTATTTGCCTGAAGCGCACACTGACTTCTTATTTGCTGTACTGGCAGAAGAATTAGGCTTAATTGGCGTTTCACTTGTACTTATTTTGTATAGTATACTCGTCATTCGCGGCTTATTGATTGGTTTTAGTGCTTACAGCCAAGAACGATTATTTGCTGCCTATACAGCCTATGGGCTTACCTTTTGGTTAGGTCTGCAAGCTGCAATCAATATGGGTGTAAATTCCGGTTTATTACCCACTAAAGGTTTAACCCTGCCTCTGTTAAGTTATGGCGGCGCAAGCATGGTAATTAATTGTGTGGTTATTGCGCTGTTGTTGCGTATTGACCACGAAAATCGTTGGCAGGCTCTAGGATTGAGGTCTCCAACATCATAAAAGTAACGAGGCAGAGGGAAATTTTCTAATTCTGATTTAATGAATTAGGCTGAGCTCTTACAACACACAGGGGAACTCTATGGACAACATAGAAAGCTTCGCATTACCAAGGATGGGACGAGTAGAACAAATCCATTTCATCGGCATTGGCGGTGTCGGCATGTGTGGTATCGCTGAAGTATTGCATAACCAGGGTTACCGCATTACCGGTTCAGACCTAAGCGAAAGTCGCACAGTGCAACATCTGCAATCCCTAGGCATTAAAGTCTATCTTGGTCATCAGTTTGAAAATATAAATGGTGCTGATGTGATAGTTCGTTCCACTGCGGTTACCGATGATAATCCTGAAATTATTGCTGCTCGTGTTCAATCAATTCCAGTTATCCCAAGAGCAACCATGCTTGCTGAGTTAATGCGTTTTCGCCATGGTATTGCTATTGCAGGTACTCATGGTAAAACCACAACCACCAGTTTAGTCAGTGCTGTCTTGGCTGAAGGTGGTTTGGACCCTAGCTTTGTGATTGGTGGGAAACTCAATAGCTGTGGCACCAATGCTCAACTGGGAAAATCTGCCTATTTTGTCGCTGAGGCCGATGAGAGTGACGCCTCCTTTTTATTCCTTAAACCCATGATGGCCGTTGTTACTAATATTGATGCGGATCATATGGAAACTTATGATGATAATTTTGATAAACTGCGCACAACCTTTATCGAATTTCTTCACCATTTACCTTTTTATGGTTTAGCAGTTCTTTGTATCGATGATGCTGAAGTCAGCAGCATTTTACCTTCAATACAACGTCCTGTTCGTAGCTATGGTTTTCGTGAGGACGCTCATTATCGTGCCTGTGACTGGACCCAAAATGGCATGCTTTCAGAATTTACAGTAAATCGCCCGGCGCCTCATACGCCTCTTGCCATACAATTTAAATGGCCAGGACGTCATAATGTGCTTAATGCTTTAGCAGCGATTGCTATTGCCACAGAACTCGGTGTTAGTGATGAGGCTATTGTAAATGGCTTGTTTAAATTTGAAGGCGTCGGCAGACGTTTTCAAATGCTTGGTGAAAAACGTTTTAATAAAGGCTCAGCCATTGTCATTGACGATTATGGCCATCATCCACAAGAAATAACTTCGACAATCGATGCCTTTCGCCGAGTTTGGCCAGATAAGCGTTTAATCCATGTATTTCAACCGCATCGTTACAGCCGCACACAATCCCTTTTTGCCCAATTTGTTACCGCTCTTTGTTTGGCAGATGAATTGCTGTTGCTAGATATCTATTCGGCCGGTGAAAAAGAAATTCCAGGCATGACTAGCGAAGTTTTATTGCAGCAAATAAAAGAACAACGCCCTAATGCCAGATTAATCACCCCACAAAATCTCATAGAAAATTTGAATGAATTAATCCAAGATGGTAATGTAATTTTAATGCAAGGAGCTGGCTCTGTAGGCCAGATGGCGCTTAATCTGATGCAAACACTAAAGGAACCTGTGTGAAAACTGCGGATGAGATACAACCCTACCCTACTGCTTTGACAGGGCAATTACTATTAGATGAACCTTTAGCCAGCTACACGACTTGGCGAGTGGGCGGACTTGCTAAAAAAATCTACAAACCTGCTGGTCTTTCGGATTTGGCCGCATTTATTAATCAGCTTCCACAAGATGAGCCGCTGCTATGGTTAGGCTTAGGCTCAAACTCGCTTATCCGAGATAGTGGTTTTGCCGGAACTGTAGTACTCACCCAAGGTTGTCTTAAAAACATCGCTGTCGTTGGTGATGAACATGTACGTGTTGAAGCTGGCGTATCTTGTGCAACAATGGCGAGATTTTGCGCCAGGGCTCATTTAAGCGATGGTGAATTCTGGGCAGGTATCCCAGGTACAATGGGTGGTGCGCTAAGGATGAATGCAGGCTGCTCTGGACGAGAAACTTGGCAATCGGTGGTTGAAGTTGAAACCATGACGCGAGATGGTAAAATTTGCCGACGAAAACCGGAGGAATTTGACATTTCTTATCGACATGTTGTCGGTTTACACAAGGAAGAATGGTTTGTAGCCGCAACTTGTCGTCTTAGCTCAGGAGATAAAGACAAATCACTAGGTCTAATCAAAGAGCTTTTGGCTCATCGGGCCGATACCCAACCCACCAATGAATATAATTGTGGTTCAGTTTTTAGAAATCCACCAGGTAATTTTGCGGCTCGCCTCATTGAATCCTGTGGCTTGAAAGGAAAGCAAATGGGTGGTGCAATTGTATCTGAAAAACATGCGAATTTTATTATTAATCGAGGTCTTGCCTCAGCAGCTGATATAGAATCACTTATTAAATTAGTTCGTGACACCGTGCGTCAGGCCACAGAAATTGAGTTAATTCCTGAAGTGCATATTATTGGAGATCTTTAATGTCTAAAATAAATTTATTACTGCTCTACGGTGGTAAATCTGGCGAACACGAAATTTCATTACTTTCAGCCGCGTCCGTATTGGCACACCTGGATTCGACTTTGTACAATATCATCCCAGTAGGAATGGACAAAGAAGGTCGGTGCTATCGCAACAACTATCAAGAGCTCCTCGCCTTTTCCCAAAGCTTACCCGTTAAAACTGAAAATTCTAAGCCTTTAGCTAGTTTGTTAGTCGATGGAAAACTTGCTATTGATGCAGACGTTGTTTTTCCTGTGGTGCACGGCCCTTTATACGAAGATGGTTGCTTACAAGGGAGCCTCGAACTTGCCGCTGTTGCTTATGTCGGCTGTGATGTACTTTCGTCAGCAATTGGCATGGATAAAGACATGCAAAGACGTATTGCAGGTGGGGATGGTATTCGCTCTGCACGCTACAAATTACTTTCCTGGCATAGTTCAGCCGCTGACAGAAAGCAATTTTGCCTCGAAGGGGTCACAGAATTAGGTTGGCCTTTATTTGTTAAGCCCTGCTCGCTCGGTTCGAGTGTGGGTATTCACAAAGCTAACAATAATGAGGAATTAGCAAACGCAATTGAAGATGCTTTACGTTATGATGAAACCATTTTAGTGGAAGAATTTATCTCGGGTCGTGAAATTGAACTAGCAGTTCTTGAAAATTTATCTTCGTCGCTGCCTAAAGTGAGTATCGCTGGTGAAATTTGTGTAAACCATGCAGATGGTTTTTATTCTTATGCTGCAAAATATTTAGAGTCCAATCAAACCAGCCTTAATATTCCGGCTCAATTGGATGAGAAACTGATCAATCGTTTACAACAATCAGCAGCTGAAATTTTCAAGCGATTAAAATGTAAAGGTATGGCACGAGTTGATTTCTTTGTTAATGATAAAACTAATGAAATCTTTTTCAATGAAATCAATACCTTGCCTGGATTTACTTCGATCAGTATGTATCCAAAATTATGGCAGGCAAGTGGTTTGGCATATCCCGATTTATTAAACGAATTAGTGAATCTCGCTTTGGCTCATCACCGATGTCGCCAACAACTAGTAACTAATTATCAGTAGATTTGAGAGAGGCAAATAGATGGGGGCAGGTTCTGGACGATTACGCTATGCCAGCTTTTTAATGGTGTTGATTGCGGTCGCATTTATTTTAGCTACTCGCCTTCTTTATTTATACATGGCCTCCCCGCAGCGATTTCCGATTAATACGGTAAAAATCGCTGCTAGTTATCAGCATATCAAGCGGCAACAATTGCAGTCTTTACTGTCTAGCTATCTTCAATCCAGTTTTTTTACTTTACCTGTTCGACGTTTGTACACTGATCTGGCGGGACTTGATTGGGCTAACAATGTCCAAATTGAACGAATATGGCCAGATACCTTAAAAATCACGCTAATTGAAAAAATCCCTACCGCAACCTGGAATAATGGCTTAATCACTGAGGCAGGTGAAATTTTCAATAAGGGGTCTGAATTAACTGATTTAGCCCTACCAAAACTAAAAGGGCCTAATAATCAAGAGAAAGAGGTCTTACAAGTTTATAAAAAAATGAGTAAGATATTAACAATCTATGGTTTGTACGCGTCCGCGTTGGAATGGCGGGATAATCATGCTTGGGATCTCACTTTGGCGAATGGCTTACAGATTCACTTGGGTAAGCGGGATTTGGAGATGCGCATAACTCGTTTTTGTAAAGCTTATCCTGCAGTGTTTGGCGAGCGAGCGGAGCAGTTAATGAGTGTGGATTTAAGATATCCGCGTGGCATGGCAGTACAGTGGAAATAATAATAGGAAGATAATGGCAAAAAAATTAGAAAAAAATATCATTACCGGTCTTGATATCGGAACTTCCAAAGTAGTGGCCTTGATAGGTGAAGTTACCGCAGATGGATCCATAGAGATTATTGGTATTGGTAATCAACCTTCGCGTGGATTAAAGCGTGGTGTGGTGGTTGATATCGAAGCAACTGTTAATACCATTCAGCGTGCAGTTCAAGAAGCTGAACTTAAAGCCGGTTGTGAGGTTCGCACTGTTTATGCCGGTATCGCAGGCAGCCATATTCGCAGTTTAAACTCACATGGTATTGTGGCAATCCGTGATATGGAGGTTACGCAAACCGATGTAGAGCGAGTGATCGACGCGGCAAAAGCAGTAGCAATACCGGCGGATCAAAAAATTCTTCACATCTTACCCCAAGAATTTATTATTGATAATCAGGGAAGCATCCGTGAACCAGTTGGCATGGCCGGCGTTCGCTTGGAAGCTCGAGTCCACATTGTAACTGGCGCTATGAGTGCCGCTCAGAACATTGCTAAATGCGTTCGTCGCTGTGGCTTAGAAGTCAATGATATTATTCTTGAGCAGCTTGCCTCCAGTCACGCAGTCCTTACCGAGGATGAGAAAGAGCTAGGCGTTTGTTTAATTGATATCGGCGCAGGAACAATAGATATCGCCATCTTTGCAGAAGGCGCTATCCAATATACTGCAGTAATTCCCATTGCCGGTGATCAAGTTACTAACGATATTGCTATGGCCTTACGCACGCCTACAAAAGCTGCTGAAGCAATTAAAATAGCACATGCTTTTGCTATGCCTGAATTGGCTAGCGCGAGTGAAATGATCGAAGTAATGAGCGTCAGTGAGCGCTCTGGTCGGAAAATTTCTAGCAAGGTGCTTTCAGAAGTCGTTTCTGCCCGTTATGAGGAGCTATTTTCTCTAGTTCGTAACGAGCTCAGACGTAGCGGGTTTGAGCAACGCATAGCTGCGGGGATGGTAATTACAGGCGGCGGTTCTTGTGTTCAGGGCGCTATTGAATTGGCTGAAATGTGTTTTGAAATGCCAGTTCGATTAGGCTTTACTCCGCATATTTCCGGTTTAATCGATACAAAATCCAATCCTTCATTAGCAACTGGTGTAGGTTTATTACTTCATGGCTTTCAACAGCAATATGAAGGTGGTTATAATGTGCCGATTTTGAATGTGAGTAGCAAATCAGTGCTAGCGAGAATGAGAGAGTGGTTTAAAGGAAATTTTTAGGAACTTCCCAAATACACCCAAGAGTGTTAAAACTTGAAAGTAGATTAGCAGTTATAAACCCCCGATTTTGCAGTTAAGTTCCGAAGTGAACAGGTGCAAATTCAGGATTTCGATAATTTTACAGAGAATTAAGTGGAGTGATCTTATGTTTGAACTAGCGGAAAGTCAGCAAGACAATGCCGTAATTAAGGTCGTTGGTGTAGGCGGCGGCGGCGGAAATGCAGTTGAACATATGGTCGCTGAAAAAATTGATGACGTTGAATTTATCTGTGCAAATACTGATGCTCAGGCACTTAAAAATTCAAATGCGAAAATTCACATTCAATTAGGCGATGAACTAACCAAAGGATTAGGCGCTGGTGCTAATCCTAAAGTGGGTCGTGAAGCCGCTGAAGAGGATCGAGAACGAATAAGAGAAGTGCTTACTGGCGCTGATATGGTTTTTATCACCGCCGGAATGGGTGGTGGTACAGGGACAGGTGCAGCTCCCGTTTTTGCAGAAATTGCTAAAGAGCTGGGTATTCTTACTGTTGCAATCGTTACCAAACCTTTTTCTTTTGAAGGAAAGCAACGTGCATTAGCAGCTGAGGAAGGCATTCGTCGTTTAGCTGAGCATGTAGACTCGCTAATTACTATCCCTAATAATAAATTATTGAGCGTTCTAGGAAAAAATATTAGCCTAATTAACGCCTTCAAAGCAGCCAACAATGTCCTACTAGGCGCTGTTAAAGGAATTTCTGACTTGATCACTCGTCCCGGCCTAATCAACGTTGATTTTGCAGATGTACGCACAGTGATGTCTGAAATGGGCATGGCAATGATGGGAACAGGAACTGCTCACGGTGAACAACGAGCGCGTCAAGCCGCAGAAGCGGCAATTGCATCTCCTTTATTGGAAGATGTCAACTTATCCGGCGCAAGAGGTATTTTAGTTAATATCACGGCTGGTTTAGATATGTCTATTGGTGAATTTGAAGAGGTTGGTGATGTAGTCAAACAGTTTACTTCAGATGATGCTACCGTGGTTGTTGGCACAGTTATCGACCCGGATATGACAGATGAGATGCGTGTAACCGTAATTGTTACAGGACTGGGTGACTCACATGCTCGTGGTCAACAGCAACAACAAAATATTTCGAGAAGCCGCATGACTGAATCAACTCGTAGTGATGGTTCGCTGGACTACCAATATTTTGACCGACCTGCCGTTATGCGTAAACAAGCCGCAGCAAATTCTATTAATTCAAAAACTGAAAATTCTGTAGCTGACGTAGATTATCTAGATATACCTGCCTTTTTACGGCGCCAAGAGGAAGAGGTAGAATAGTAGATTCTGTATTTAGGCTTTAAGAACGTCAGATAAACGGTCCTAGAGCCTAAATTTCATAGCTAACTAATCTTTAAAGTTTAGAAAAAAAACTCATAATTTTTGTAGTACGATCTCGCTTAAAAAATTAGACAAATCAATAAATTGTTGATATGATTTGGTTGTTTATTGCGCGAAAAATATGGGATATATAACAGGTGATCACTGAATGATAAAACAAAGAACTCCTAAAAAAGTCATTCAAGCAACTGGGGTTGCTTTACATTCTGGAGAAAAAGTTCTTCTCACACTGCACCCAGCCCCAATTAATACAGGTATTATTTTTAGACGTACTGATTTAAATCCGGTCGTTGAAATTCCAGCTCTCTATGACCACGTCGGCGATACTATGCTTTGTACATCTTTGCAGAAAGATGGTGTGAAAGTAGCAACTGTAGAACATCTTCTCTCAGCATTTGCAGGCTTAGGTATAGATAATGCCTATGTTGATGTAAATGCCGCAGAAATACCAATTATGGATGGAAGTGCTGCACCTTTTGTGTTTCTAATCCAATCTGCAGGAATTCGTGAACAAAGTGCGGCAAAACGATTTATTCGTATTTTGAAACCTATTCGTATAGAAGATAAAGATAAATATGTGCAATTTGTACCCTATAATGGCTACAAAGTATCCTTTACCATTGATTTTGAACACCCCGTTTTTAACGACAAACCTCAATCAGCTACTTTTGATCTCTCATCAACTTCCTATGTAAAAGAAGTTTGCCGAGCTCGAACTTTCGGTTTTTTATCGGATTATGAAAAGTTGCGTGAATGTGATTTGGCAAAAGGCGGTAGTTTAGATAACGCTATTGTAGTGGATGATTATCGTGTTCTTAATGAAGATGGTCTGCGTTTTGAAGGTGAATTTGTCACTCATAAAGTTCTCGATGCAATAGGTGATCTGAATCTTCTAGGCTGCGGTTTAATAGGTGCCTTTGAAGGCTATAAATCAGGACATGAACTCAATAACCGTTTATTACGAGAATTAATGCAACGTCAAGATGCCTGGGAATATACTTATTTTGATGCGGAAAATTATCAAACAGCTAGCCTCCCCGATCTCTTTCAACCTGCAGAAGCTTAATCCTCAATCTGAACAAGGATAGATTCAGCTTTCTTCTCGAGCTCTATAAAAACTTTTTTAACTTATCTGCAGTTTCGCTTGCCAGATTATAGAGGGCATCCCTTAAGGGCTGATATGAGCAATCTTTTGCTGCCCTTTCAATATTTAAACGAGCTTTTGCTGAGATAGCTGTTTTTATGACTGCTTTTTTTTGTATTAGATCCTCTTCAAAATTGGGTAATGAAATCTTTATCGAAGTTAACTGATATAAACCTTCTTGCCTTAATTTATCTCTTAACTCAGGCAAACGATACCTTAACTCAGTAGCCCAAGCTGAATTTTTAGCAATAATTAATAAACAACCGCGGTTAAAGGAGGCAACTGCACAGTTGTCATGTAAATTTTCGGGTAAAAGAGTTTTCATTTTGAAACTCAATTCGTCGAGTTGTATTGTTCGCTCGCATAGTTTGATTAGTTGAGCATTCATACAACGAGTGATAGATCGAATCATATTCAAATAAACCCATTATTAGCCATAGCAAAGTCATAGCATAGCAAATTTAGCTTATCTGCAATATGATAAGCGAATTAATTAATCATGAGGTTTTTAAAAATGGCAGATAGCGAGACTGTATACTTAGCGAAACTCCATTGGATTTTATTTTTCTGGCCAGTCGTTTTTATCTGTATTGCCATGTTTATAGGTGTGGAAATTGTACAATTAAAAGAAGTTGCTCTTCTTTTTGTCGTTATTTCTTTAATTTGGATTGCGATGACTTGGGTTAATTATCAATTTTCTTCACTAACGATCCGAAAAAAGCAGGTTATTCTGCGCACGGGCATGATGGTTAGGCAAACTATCGACATTCCTATTGCTAAAATCGAAACCATAGATATTCGACAGTCAGTGCTGGGATCTATCTTTCAATACGGAAACTTGATCATAACTGGTACTGGTGGTACGCGACATATGATTGCATATCTTGACAAACCCCTTACTTGCAGGCGATATATCGAACAGCTTATGCATGATTCTTAATTTTTTAGTATAGGTTGACATGAAAGTTATTGATTTACGTTCAGATACAGTGACTAAACCAGGCAAGCCAATGCTTGAGGCAATGATAAATGCTAAACTTGGTGATGATGTTTATGGTGAAGATCCCTCAGTCAGGCAGCTCGAAGAGCTATTAGCCGCTCAAGCGGGAATGCAAGCTGCAGTCTTTGCACCTTCCGGCACACAATCCAACCTAATGGCCTTAATGGCGCACTGTGAGCGCGGCGATGAATACCTTGTAGGGCAAACAGCACATACTTATATGTGGGAGGGCGGAGGAGCTGCTGTATTAGGCTCAATTCAACCCCAGCCTTTAGAGTTTGCTTTAGATGGCAGCCTACCTCTGGATAAAGTTTCTATGGCTATCAAACCTTTAGATAATCATCATCCCCGTACTAAATTACTGTGTCTTGAAAATACTACTGCAGGTAAAGTATTACCTCTTGGCTATCTAACTGAGATGCAAAATTTTTGCCGTAACAATCGTTTAAATTCTCATTTAGATGGAGCAAGAGTTTTCAATGCGGCTGTTAAATTAGGCGTTAGTCTTAATAAAATATCTAAAAACTTTGATTCCATTTCAATCTGTTTATCCAAAGGTTTAGGCGCACCTGTAGGTTCAGTGCTCTGTGGTTCTGAAGAATTGATAACTAAGGCTAGACGGTGGCGTAAGGTTCTCGGAGGAGGTATGCGCCAGGCAGGAATGCTTGCAGCAGCTGGCATTTATGCTTTGGAACATAATATTAATCGCTTAAACGAAGATCATGAAAATGCAGAATGTTTAGCGAGGTCAATGGCGGAACTTGATGAGATTGAAGTTGATTTAAATAGTTTACAGACGAATATGTTTTTCTTCAAAGTTAAAGAAAATTATTCAGATCTTCATAATTATTTACGTGAAAAAAATATAGTAATACCCCAAAAACTTCGCGCGAATGGCTTTGTACGTTTGGTAACCCATTTGGATGTTTCTAAAGAGGATATAAACCACGTAATTAATAAAATTAAATTCTTTTTTGCTAACTAAAGATTTGACTGTATCACTCTGCCAACAATTACAGAATCTGATTTGCAATTAGAGCATAGGTCTTTAGTTTATCAACTCAATTTTTATCCCATTTTCATTTAGCCTATCGCTGCTCAAAGGTATCAAATTAGAATCAGTGTCAGCATCCTAGGCTTTAACTGTTTAGATAATTCAGCTTACATTACTATTTTCAGTTATTAATGTGCTTCAAGAAGCAAAAGGATTAAAATTTATTGTCAATGCAATACATCAAAAGTTAAAACTGAGCTCAATTTCACGATAAAAATTTAATTCCTTTTAATTTAGTCTCAGTTTTAATAAACTGATTGCGACTCAGGGAATTAACAGAGGACGACATGAGAAAAATTCCAATGGAGAGGAAGCTTTTTGAAATCTTTGGTCTTAAATTTTTTGTTTATGAAAATTTTCAAGATCAGGATTTAAACATTGATGATAAATCTATTTATCAATTTGATGATGAAGATCAACTTGTTGATCTCTTTGCCCTAAATCAGTTTTTTGCAATTTGGCATGATGAGAGACGGATAAATGCTGGGGTTATTTGCGCCTGCGAGGGTAATCTTTATAAAATTATTTCTTTTATGAAAGAAATTGGAGTTGAAGATTATGCCTATTCGACTTCAGATTGTGGAATACCTGGCGAACCGACTGTCCTTTATTTACCTAAAAAGACAATGGATATTTTTATCAAAAATATTGCTTTAGAAATTATGGATAAACGCTTGGCACCTACCACTCTTTTTTATGCGCAAGCTAATATTATTTACAATTGAGATTTAAACGGCTAGAGAATGAATCTATTTTAAATAAATCTACCTTTTTTAATCTCAAAAAAGGTAGATTTGAATTGGATGGCTATCTTATAGTTTCGCAGGTTGCTGCACATAGCCTTTTATTTGAATAGAAAATTGACGCAACACATCTAAACCTGATTCTTCGGCTTGTTTACACCATTGCTGCAAGGCATCAACTAGCTCTTTTTGTGAGCTCGCCGTTTTTAGCCAAATATTCTGCAAAGATTGTCGGTAACTATAAACCATCCGTAAACGTTCATAACGCTCTAGCAAAGCCTGTAATCGAGTCTGTGCTTTTGGCGACAATAACATATCCTGGCGGCGGAACAAGGCTCCAGCTCGCTGAAATAAATGTTTATCTGCCTTATTAGCACTGCGTTCATGTTTAAGGATTGGACGCACAACGCGATTGTAATACTGAGACATGATCTGGAAACGATTTCCTATCACTGCTTTAACAGTTTCAAGATCGACATTTAATTTTCCAGCTTCTTGTACCAATTTAGGCGGCAATTTTTTAACTTTTGCCAAGCCAAGAAAAGATAAGCAACGAATGTAAAACCAGCCAATGTCAAATTCCCACCATCTCATAGAAAATTTAGCGGAAGATGCAAAGGTATGATGATTGTTATGCAGCTCTTCGCCGCCTATCCAAAATCCCCAAGGAATTATGTTTGTTGACACATCGGGACATTCAAAATTTCTATAGCCCACATGATGTCCTATACCATTAATCACACCTGCCGCATGAATTGGAATCCACATCATTTGAATGGCCCAAATTGAGATCCCCGGTAAACCAAAGAGTAAAAGATCAATAAAGAACATGAGTAAAATGCCTCTCGCCGATAAACGAGTATAGACATTACGCTCAATCCAATCATCAGGAGTACCATGAGCATATTTGGCAACCATTTCTTTGTCTTGAGATGCTTTTTTATATAATTCTGCGCCTTGCCAAAAGACTTTCTTTATTCCCAATACTTTAGGGCTGTGTGGATCGCCTTCAACATCAGTGGTTGCATGATGTTTACGATGAATTGCTACCCATTGCGCCGTTACCATTCCAGTCGTCAACCACAGCCAAAAACGGAAAAAGTGACTTACAATAGGATGCAAAGTTAAAGCACGATGAGTCTGATGACGATGTAAATAAATTGTGACTCCGGCGATAGTTATCTGGGTAAGCACTATCGTTGCTAGCACGTATCCCCATAACGATAGGTTTAAAATGCCATAGATCATAAGTTCTCCGTTAAATAATGTTTGAGCTGCGTCTAGAATGAGTATAACTAAAAAAGAAAGATAGAAAAACAAATCTGAATTAGTAACTAATCATCTCTTTACTATTATATAATACCACAAAATGTACAATTCGCATTGCATCATTCCCGCTTGTGGACGATAATTTTTATATCAAATAATGAATTTTGACCTGAAAGAGATTAATGACATGAGCAGAAAAATTATACAACCCTTTGAAAATATTACTCCTTTTCTAATTTTAGGCATCTTTATCGCACTTATAATTGGATTTTTTATTACGTTTTTCTATATTTTAATTTGGGGATTTCTATTAGGGACTCTTCTTTGGGCCCTTGCTTCTATAAAAAATTTGCTTTTTCCTGCCAAAGGTATTTCCAATGTTGAAGAATCCTCTAAAGGAAGAACATTTGATCATAATGACCCAAACTAATGCCAGAATTACCTGAAGTAGAAACCACCTGCCGTGGTATCAGTCCATATCTAATTAATCAAACCATTAAAGCGGTGGTTATTAGACAGCACAAGCTTAGATGTCCTGTATCACCAGAGCTGTCGACGCATTGTGTCGGGCAAAAAATAATTTCAGTTAACCGACGAGCTAAATATCTTATTTTCAAATTATCTGAAGGTTTTTTATTAAATCACCTTGGCATGTCTGGTCATTTACGTCTTATCGATGGTGATTTAGCAGCAACAAAACATGATCATGTCGACCTGGAGCTCACTAATGGTTTTACACTTCGATATAATGATCCCAGACGTTTTGGACTTTGGCTTTATCGAGCTATAAATCCGGAATTAAGTCGCCCTTTAAGTCATTTAGGCCTCGAGCCCCTCGCACAATCCTTTGATGGCAATTATTTATTGCAAAGGGCAAAAAATAAAGTTCAAACCATCAAATCATTTATTATGACCAATGAAGTAGTGGTGGGCATAGGAAATATCTACGCCACTGAAAGCTTGTTTTTAGCAGGTATTCATCCTTTAACTCCAGCAGGTTCACTGGTCCTTGAAAGCTTTCATCGATTAGCTAGGCAAATTAAATTAGTTTTACAACAAGCAATCGATGCAGGTGGGACAACTTTGCGTGATTTCTATGCAAGTGATGGAAAACCTGGTTATTTTTCCAATAATTTACTGGTTTATGGTCGTAAGAATAAAAGTTGTTTTCGTTGCCACAGCCTTATCCAAGTCGTCTCCATTGGTGGAAGAAGCTCAGCATTTTGCCCAAACTGCCAAATCTTGTGAATTAGCTGTTTAGGCTATGACTGGGAAACCTGGGGCAATTGCAGTATTATACCTAACCTGGAGCTAAAGTATTTAGCTCATATCGTTATGGTTTTAATTTTTAATTTTAGTGTTTAAACAATATGAAAATCAGCAAGTTACGAACTCTATGGATAATGTTAGTCTCCGCGTTTTATACGGCTAATACCTGCGGCCGATCAACCGTAAAACGTTTTTTTGGTCGAACAAATCGACATTGGGTCGATATTACCCTTGAGCTTTGGGTAGACCGGATATTAAATTTAGTCGGCGTTAAGTGTAAAATTATCAATCCCTATGCCGTAAAACCTGTGGCAGGGAAAGCCACCATAATTATGTGTAATCACTCAAGTCTTTATGATATTCCAATTAGTTTAAAAGCTTTTCCTAATCACTCTATTCGCATGCTTGCTAAAAAAGAATTAGCAAAGATTCCCATCATGGGTAAGGGCATGGCGGCTGCGGAATTCCCTTTTATTGATCGCAAAGATAGACACCAAGCTATAAAAGATTTAGAACAGGTTCGTCAATTGCTAGAAAGCGGAATCGTAATGTGGATTGCGCCTGAGGGTACCCGCTCTAAGGATGGCAAGCTTGGAAAATTTAAAAAAGGAGCTTTTGTGACGGCTATTTTAGCAAAAGCAACAATAATACCTATTGGAATTCGAGGCGCTTACGACATTTTGCCTGCACGTACCCTGCAATTAAATCTCAATCAAACGGCCGAAATATACATTGGTGAAGCGATTGATGCAGCTGAATATACTATGCAAACCAGAAATGAATTGATTAAGCGAGTACATGCTTCGATGGAAAGTTTGATAGGAAATCCCAAGATCTAACTTCTTTATTAATTTTAAAATTAATACTGGAAATTAGCAGTTGCTAGCTGCTTAACAATTCAAATATCACACCTTGCAAAAAGGGATTAGGTTTAGCTTGCTGCCTATTTTTGCAACTGTCGCCTGGAGTGACAGTTGGTGAACAACTTTCAGCAAAACTATCATAACTTTTCTTAGTAGAGGCAATTACTGCGGCGGAGCCGATACGTCTTGGATCGGAAGTAGCACTAATTAAATTATTAACGCTATCCCAAGTGATCGCTTGCATATCGCCATAATATTGTTTTAAAAGCATCAACTTATATCCCATTGCTTTTAATTCTGCTTGTAATTTGGGTGAAAAAGTTTCTGGTTCCACTTGTAGCCAATCCGGCAAATATTGATGATGGAAACGCATCTCTGAAACCATTGAAATTGCACCCTTGAAATTATTGAAACTAAGCGTTGCCAGTAATACCATAGTTGGAATACGACTGCCACCAGGAGTACCGACAATAGCTAAACGTCCAGGCATCTCTAAAAAGGTTGGCGTCATACTGGATAAAGGCCTTTTTCCTGGTTGGATAATATTGGCATCACTGCCAACAATCCCAAATACATTTCTAGCACCTGGTTTAGTAGAGAAATCATCCATTTCATCGTTTATTAGAACTCCTGTGCCTGCTGGTATTACCGAAGAACCAAAAATATAATTGACCGATAGAGTTGCAGAAACGCGATTACCTTGTTCGTCTAAAACAGAAAAATGCGTCGTATTTTTACTTTCCAAATTCGTAGGATCACCCCTGAGAATTGCACTGGGTAAAGCTTTATCGTTTGGAATTAATTGACGAAGCTGCTTTGCATTTTCAGCAGAAATTAAATGGTTCAAAGGAACATTAACAAAGTCAGGATCCGCTAGATATTTACTTCTTTGCCAATAGCTAAGACGCATCGCTTCAACTAAATAATGAACCCACTGTGCTTTGGATAAAGATTCCAAAGGATAATCCGCCAGGATATTTAACATGGTTAATAAAGCAACCCCTCCCGCAGAAGGTGGAGGTGCAGTGATAACTAACATATTATGAAAGGCACCGACTAAGGGCCTACGTATTTTCACTTGGTAACGAGCCAAATCCTCCATAGTCCAAATACCGCCCGCTTTCCTAACACCGCTTACTAATCGGTTAGCAATCTCTCCCTTATAAAAGCCATCATGGCCAAGTTCTGCAAGCACTCTTAGGGTTCTTGCCAAATCGGGTTGCTTTAAGCGTTCTCCAATCTGAAAAGCTTTGCCCTGATTTAAAAAAATTGCAGCTGTATCTGGAAATCGTTTCAACATATCTAAACGATCTTCCATTGTTGAGTAATAGTTAAACAACTGATCAACAATAAAACCTTCTTCAGCCAACTGTATAGCGGGAGTCAACGTCTCTACCAAAGGGAGCTGACCGTAATGAGTAGCAATATAAATAAGGGCTGCAGGTTCGCCAGGTATAGCTGCGGCTAAACCGCCATTTAAAGTTAACCCAGGAATTAATTTGCCATCAGCTCCTAAAAACATTGTTTTACTAGAAGCCAGTGGCGCTTTTTCTCGTCCATCTATGAATAGGTTTGTCTTCTCTTTAGCAACATGCAAAAGCCAAAAGCCACCGCCGCCCAAACCGGAGTGATAAGGAGAAACGACGGCTAATGCGGCAGATATCGCAACCGCCGCATCGAAAGCATTTCCACCTTTAGCTAAAATTTCAAGACCTGCTTTTGTTGCTAGGGGATGAGCAGTAGCAACTGCATAGCCTGGAGGTTTATCGGCAAAATTCGCCATTGCAAATGAATAAGAACTTATAAAAATGAGAGCTGTTAAATACTTTATGATAGTCATAAAACCTGCTTTCTCCTTTCAGCTAAAGCAGATACGACAGCAGCAGGTACAAATTGAGATACATCACCACCAAGCGATGAAATTTCACGCACTCTTGTTGAAGAAATAAACATTAGATGTTCTGAAGGGGTTAAAAATAAAGTTTCGATTTCTCTAGCTAATTTGCGATTCATTCCTGCAAGTTGAAACTCATACTCGAAATCATTTACAGCGCGCAGACCCCGCAAAATTATGCCTGCTTTTTGTTGCTGGGCAAACTCAATTAATAAGGTATCAAAACCAAGCACAGACACTCCTGATAAAGCACTAACAGCGCCTTCTATCAAATGTATTCGCGTTGCTAATGGTAAGTATGGACTTTTAGCTGAATTAGAAGCGACAGCTACAATTAACTCTGGAAAAATCTTAGCAGCTCGAGTAATAATATCAATGTGACCATTGGTAATGGGGTCAAAAGTTCCGGGATAGATCGCTTTTTGTTTCATCTCGTGGACGCTTTAATTGCAAGTTTGGAAAGTCTAGCGTATTGTGATTAGAAAAACTATTGTCTAAACAATGATCCTGGTTTTTAACAAGGCAGTTACTTCTTTTAGGATGATAAACAGGGAGATCTGAAATGATCAGTTTTAGGTTGTTTTATGTTGTACCTTTTTTACTATTGGCTGCATGCGCCCCAAAAACACCAGTGTTAGATACACCAAATAATCTTGAACCTTCTCTTGGAACAACGGATTTAAAAAATCAAACAAGCTCTAAAGTCACAGCTGATTCATCAGTAACTGTGAATGAACCTTTATTAAACGAACAAAATAAAACAAACAACAGGATAGTTTCCACTAAAATCGACACGAAACTATCTAAAGCCAATACTGCCTTTGTAGTGAATAATCCTGAAAATTCCGCTGCTGCTAAAATTTCATCCTGGAATCTTTCAGGAGCAATGGCCGCTCGAAGCCAAGGAAAAGGTTATAGTGCTTCAGTGAACTGGATACAACGTGGAGCTGGGAGCTATCAAATCCGCATGTCAGGTCCTTTGGGTAGCGGAACTATATTGATTTCTAAAAGCGGCGGCTTAGTTACTTTGAAAGATGGGCCTAAAACAGCCTCCTCTTCGAATGCTGAATCTTTATTAAAACAACAAACAGGCATAAGTCTTCCTGTTACTAATCTTTACTATTGGGTACGTGGTATACCAGCACCCGGCGCGGCTCAAGGTAAAAAATACGATCAAGCAGGTCATTTACTAGGTTTGCGACAAGCAGGTTTCACTATCGAATACCAACAGTACCGTGCGGTAGGAAATGCGGTATTGCCATCTAGTATTCGATTACAAGGTAATGGCGTATTCATCAAGTTAATTATTAAAGACTGGCAAATTTAGTGTGCTAATTAGTCGTATAGTAATGTTCTTCTTCAGTAAATTACTATGCGACTACTTTAATCGTTTACTAAAAATCAAAAAATAATTACATGTCGTTGACAAGCTTTTAAATACGCTGCAAAATACGCAGCACATTGCAGCAGTACACAAATAATCACGGACGTAAAAAGAAAAACCCACAATTTATTGGGGTGTCGCCAAGCGGTAAGGCACAGGGTTTTGATCCCTGCATACCTAGGTTCGAATCCTAGCACCCCAGCCAATTACTTGCTCATTCAAGTAAACAGACGGCAGAAGATACCTGGAAGGCTGCGTTCACTTGGATCGCTCAAATAATAATTATTTTTTGCTCGCTGTCTTCTGCTATGTGTTTAGATATCCTGATTAAAACTAATCGAAGGTTTTTTGCACATGTCAACAATGATGATTTTTACTGGTAATGCTAATCCAGAGCTGGCACTTAACATTGCATCTCATTTACAAATACCTCTTGGTCAAGCCACAGTAGGGACTTTCAGTGATGGCGAAACCATGGTGGAAATCCTTGAAAATGTTCGCGGCCGTGATGTATTTGTCGTTCAGTCTACTTGTGCACCGACTAATAATAATTTGATGGAACTAATGATTATGGCAGACGCACTGCGTCGTTCCTCTGCAGGTCGTATAACCGCTGTAGTGCCTTATTTTGGTTATGCGCGTCAAGATAGACGAGTACGCTCAGCTCGCGTGCCAATTACTGCAAAAGTTATTGCTGATATGATGGCATCAGTGGGTATATGTCGAGTACTTACTGTTGATTTGCATGCCGATCAGATCCAGGGTTTTTTCTATATGCCAGTTGACAATGTTTATTCAACCCCTATTTTGCTGGAAGATATTAAACAACAAAATTTACCTAATCTAATGGTGATTTCGCCTGACGTGGGAGGAGTTGTTCGTGCAAGAGCAATGGCAAAACTTCTTAATGACGCGGAATTATCAATAATCGATAAACGACGATCTGGACCAAATAAATCAGAAGTTATGCATATTATTGGAGAACCTGCTGGTAGGCATTGCCTAATTATCGATGATATTGTCGATACAGCTGGAACACTATGCTCTGCAGCTTATCAATTAAAGCAAAATGGTGCAGCTAGTGTAAGAGCTTATATCACTCATCCTGTCTTATCAGGGCCTGCTGTTGAAAACATCATGCACTCATCGCTTGATGAAGTAGTTATAACCGATACCATACCCTTAAATGATGCAGCAAAGGCCTGTAATAAAATTCGCGTCGTAAGTCTTGCAGAAATGTTGGCACAAGCTATTAAACGTGTAAATGTTGAGGAATCAGTAAGTTCTATGTTTTCTGAAGAATGAATTTTTGATTTTACAACCATCTTCCTGGCATCAATCTTATTGGGGGTTTCATTTCCTTAGTCTTAGGAAAATGGCTAGGAGCCATAAAAGTAAATATAGGGCAAGGAGCTGTTCTCAATATGGGGGATAAGGGCATAATTATTGAACATTTATTAGTGAGTTTATCTAAAGAATTTATACCCAAGCATTACCTTGAATCTCTTCTAAAACGCTTTTTTCAGCACTGATAAAGAAAAAGGAAACACAAGGCTTCCTTTTTGAATTCAAAGTTTTAAACTTGAAACTTAATCTCTGGTACCAACATACTTATCATCAAAATAACGACGCAATTTAGTTCTTAGAGTTCCTCTACTAATTCCAAGCATAATTGCTGCACGAGATTGATTGTATTTGCAATGTTCCATGACAGCGCGAAACAATGGGGTTTCAATTTCCTCAAGAACAAACTGGTACAGATCAACCGGATCAGTTCCCTTTAGCTCGGTGAAATATTTTTGCACTGATTGAGTGACACTCGCTGCCAGTGATGCGGTTGTATCTCCGGCTTCATTGCTGATTGTTGTCATTCTTCTTCACTCCTCCTTTTAAAAGCAGCATCTTAACCAATTGAGCAATTCCTGACAAGTCCGATTTAGAAATTTGGCTTATTAATCAGTAACTACCTAGTGATCTAATCTTGCTGCATACATTCTTTAGCTTTTGCTAACTGTGGCCTCCATTTTGAAAACTAGATTAGAAGCTAATACTAGGTTTCCTAATAAAGGACCAAATTAACAGAAACTAATCTTAAATTTCCTTATTGAATTTTCAGCATAGCTGGCTCAAAAGGTTTGCCATTAACCATTAATTTACCTTGGTTAAAACTCATTTCAATCAAATAATCACTGCCCTGCAATATTAACACTCCAGACTGTACCATTGCTGCCAATTGTCTATCTGCCATTGCTGCGGCTTCAAGTGCAGGATCAGTAGCCGTGGCCGGAGTTGCTGCAGGCTGAGTAGGAGTTGTAGGCGTAGCTGCTGCCTGGTCTGCTTGCAGCTGCATTTGATGGACAATGCCTTGTTGAATATTTTGAGTTTGCTGTTGTTGAGGTGAAGCTAATTTTTGTTGATAGGATTGAGTTAATACATTCCTAAGAACGATAGTAGGAACTCTTAATTTTCCATTACCCTGAACTTTTTGAATTAACTCAAAGGGATTTTTAGTGTCACTCTTAGGCAAGGTTATCAATAAGTTACCTTCGACATTTCCTTCTGGCATCACAAGATTGAATTCTGAAACTTCAAACTCGGCACCTTTACTCAAGAGTTGAGGCAATTGCGGTAATATTGCCAAAACTGCTTGCTGACTTTGCTGCTCATTGCCTTGTTGCATTTGGCTGACTTGAGCATTTATTTTCGCCAGGGCTTCTGCTTCAAGATTTTTAATTCCAATCTGGACGACACCTGGGCCATATATCTTATTATTTACGACTAATTTTTCAAGAGAACTTTTAAATTGTGAATTAAAGAGGCCTTCTTCAATATTTGTATCAGAGTGAACATCAAATTGGGTCAATTCTAACAATTTTTTTTCGCCCATGGTGATATTCAGAGCAGGAAAGGAAAGACTGGCATCACCAAGATAAATTCCGCCTGCAACTGGCGCTTTATGTAAATTGTACTCACTGGTGACAGTAGACATTAGCGTTGTTGTCTTGTCTTTCAAAAAACGAAGACCTTCTATTGTAACATTTCCGCTTATTTTATTTCGATCGGATGAAATATTGGTTGTCGATGTCAGACCCAACCAATCGAGCTCCCCACCATCCGTATTTTTTGAAATTAATTTAAACTCAGGAAGAGCTAAGTCAATGTTAGTGTGGTTTAAATAACTAACCAGTAAACTTAATTCAAGATGGGGCTGCGTAGAGGCAGGTCTAAACATATTATTAAATTGCTCCGCCATTTTAGGGGGTAGTAATAGATTTGAGTGAGCGTAACCCAAGCCAAATTTAACGGTTTTATGAGCAAAAATTATGGGGCCATGATGAATTCTTAAGGGCATTTTGAGCTGATAATCTTCAGCAGCAACAATTTTTGACTGACCGTCAGGAGTTTTTATTTCATGTTCTGGAATTTGTAAATGCCAATCAAAAACGGCATCCGAGGTAAACCATCCTCGATTATACTTCTCTATTTGAACATTAAGGCCATTCGATTGATTCACCAACGCCAGGTCTTCTTTCACTTTTTTTTCAGTGAGATAGCCCATTGCAAAGTAGGAACCGAGAATTAGAGCAGTTAGGATAATTAATAATCCTATCAATTTTTTCATCATTATCTCCGTGTTAGTGTCAGCCCTTGCAGAATCAAATCGTTTGAGCCTTTACAAAAGTACGCAGTAATTAAACCACGAGATTCAATAACTAGCAAAGAGATATACTAAATAAATTGAGATTGGAAAGACAGATGTACTTGGCAATCAATTAACTATTTCGCTAAAAGGATAGGCTTCTGGCGAAACAAGATATTAAATTTAGTTTATGCGTATTGGCTTACAATAGGTTTCTTTTACTGTGAAGGCTAAAATTAATGCCATTAGGGAACAGAGTGGCAGAATTTTTAAACCCGCTTGAAAATCAGGCAACAGGAGGCTTTCAAGATTGTAAGCACGAGCCCCGGAATGGATATCAACAAGCCAACCCACCAGAGGTTGCATTGATGCTCCAACAAAAATAGACATCATGTTGGTAAACGCGATTGAGGTACCAATGACGTTAGAGTCGTGTATTTCTGTAGAAACAGCATAAGCAATTGCCACTCCCGTATTGGTTAAACCATAGATAAAGAATAAAATGTAGGCTGTGGTTCTATCAAGATTAGGATAGAACACAAAAAGTGAAGTTAGGACAATTCCAAAGAGTGCTGAAATTATCATTAGCGGTTTACGTCGACCTAATTTATCGGAAAGCCAGCCAGATAAAGGACCGCTAAGCCCCCAACCAATGAAGATCAAACCTGTTGCGAAGGCTGCAGCATGAGCAGTCAAACCACGTCCATATTGTAAATAGGCAGGCCCAATTGACTCACCTATAACTGCAGTTGGGGCAAACAAAAATCCGGTATATAGGGCATTTAACCAAGTTTGGCGGTGAGTTAATACAATCCGTAAACTCGTTAGGATAGTTATATGTTTTTCAACTCTAATTTTAGAACGAAGGCTGCCGGGTTTATCTCGGATAAAATGATATAAAAGACCAGCCAGAGCAACAAACAAAAACGCAATAATTAGCATGCTATGACGCCAGCCTACGTTGGCAACAAGAAATGAGACTGGAGCTTCGCCAGCCGCAGCACCCAACATACCTAAGGATTGTGTTAAGCCTGCTAATAAGCCTAACATTGCTGGTGGAAACCATGATGTCGCCAGTCTTAATGAACTGACAAAAGCAAAGGCTGCGCTAAACCCTATAAACATTCGGCCAATAGACGCGGTTAACAAACCATCAGCAAGGCCAAAAATGCAACAGCCAAGGGCAGTGATCAAAGACATAATGGTTAAGATTGTTCGAATGCTTATACGGTCAACAGTTAAGCCCACGGGAATTTGCATTAATATATAAGGAATATAAAAGGAAGCCGTTAAAATGCCGAATCCTGCTTCATTAATACCAAAATCTATTTGTAAACTGCGGTGCATAACTCCTGGCGCAACTCTCGCCAGATAATCAGAAAAATAAAAGGCGGCTGCCAGGCCCCAGATTACCCAGGCAAAGGTAAGCTGCTTGGTTTGATGTAGTTTTTGTTGTTCTAACATTGATGCCCTGTTTATCAAATCATTATCCACACACTGGAATAAAACAATCTCCTAAACGCTAAGCTCAGGTAATTGCTCAATAAATTGTCATATACCTATACATTATACTGTTGAGGATGATTATTTCAACATATTGAGTTAAAGCAAGAGCTTCTATTGAAATAGAACAAAATTTAAATTGAATATGATTGCAAAAATTCAGAATTACCAAGGGAGTATTTACTGGTTTGTTATGAGCAGGCGAACAAAACTTACCTGGTATGAGTACACAAAAAAGCTTAATCAATAAAGCGCAGCGTTTGTGCCTAGAAATGTTAACTTCCCCTAGGTATAATCTTCATTTTATTTAGGTAAGGCACTATGAATAGCTTAGAATCAGCAATTAAAAACGCTTTGGATTCAGGGGGCGAGTCAAAAGAAGCAAATAAAGCTTATTTAGAGTTTATTAAGGCCAATTTTATCGTCCCCATAGATAAGAATTCTGAAGCGGATGCGCCAGAAGTCCTTTTTCTAGAAGAAAAAGGAGACGTTTTTATGCCTGTATTTACTGATATAGACTATCTACATGCTTGGGCAAATGAAATCAGCGATAAAATACATTTACTTCGTTTATCAGGGGTTGATCTACTCAAAGGCCTTGGTGATGAAGTAAGAATATGCTTAAATCCAGGCTCCGCGATTTATAAAGAATTTAATGCAGGTGAGATAGCACGGATGCGTTCTATGGTTTTAAAATTATTCAAATAAGACAATGGTTGACTGATTTTCGTGCGACTTCAGTCAACCCGCTGCTTTCATTAAGCAACAAGCTCAATAACTTGATATCCCACCACTGCGGTTGCGGCAATTGCGCCTGTAATTTTCAATATATTTATCAGGACCTGCGAATTAACTAAATTGCTGATAAACGGATAAGCATGATCATTCGCTGCTTCATGGGCTGCCGGTTCTAAAGCAATGTCTGCTTCTTCAGCGGGATTAAATATCGGGGTTTCACCGTAAAACCCTGCCCACCAACCTTCTTGCCATTGTAAATATTCCGCGGATCCTTCAGGGAATGGATTTTCTTCTTCGATAAGCTCTGCTACAGCACAATCATAACCATAAAGGTAGCAGTCTTCATAACTTGGATGATCGATGTTAAAGCGCAGCTTAATATGGGATAACAACTCTGTAGTGTCGTTCATATTAGTTTCCTCTGGTTGAGCTCTCAAAATGATTTACTCTTAAATCTACTAAAGCATTAATCCTGCCAAAATAAAAAAAATCATTAAATTTACATAAGAGCCTTACTAGATTCTATTTTACGACTATAAAAATGATTAAATTTTAATCTGTTAACTATTTACTCTTTCTTGACGAAATTTATACCAAAAATGACTAAGCCATTGATTCTAAATTATAGTTTTTGTGACGTTTTTTTGCGAGCATCGGCAAATCTTGGTTAGCCTTGTCGCTAAGGAGCTAAACGGCAATGAGTCCATTTATTCTTTAATTTGTAATAGCAAATTCTATCGTGCAACCGATTGTCACGTCCTTGCCAAAATTCAATTTCACTGGGTCTAACTACATATCCGCCCCAATTTTTAGGTCTAATACAGGCTTTTTGGCCTTGCATCTCGCTAAACTTATTAAAAGCTAATTCCAATTCTTCCCGCGATTTAATGGGTTGACTTTGTGCGGAGACAATTGCAGAAAATTGACTTGCAATCGGTCGAGATGAGAAATACGCATCTGATTGTTCTTTGCTCACACGCTTAACCTTCCCCCGAATTCTGACCTGTCGCGCTAACTGTGGCCAGTAGAAAGTTAATGCAGCATAAGGCTTTTGTTTAAGTTGTGTCCCCTTTGAACTTTCATAATTTGTGTAAAATATAAATCCTTCTTCGCTTAGACCTTTCAACAAAACAATACGGGAATCTGGATTTCCCTTTTCATCGACAGTTGATAAATTCATTGCAGTTGGATCAGAACCCCCCTTTAATTCTGCCTCCTCAAACCAAAGTTTAAATTGGTTAAGGGGACAGACATGCACAGCTTCATCACTTATAGTCAACGCACCAAATTCACGCCGAATTTCCGCAATTGTTTTCCAATTCATAAATGCCTCAACCGCAAAGTATTGTAATAGTCTAGCAGTGAATGGTTAGAAAGTTGACCGCTTCTCATGCTTTATGTTTGAAAAAAATAGTTGTTTTGTTAAGTTCTCATTAGCTTTAAATTATAGCTGGTCGCATTATGACCATAATTCAACTTGAAGGTGAGTAAAATTTAAGAATACTAACTAAGTTTTGAATTAATAAGCTATTTTTTTAACATGATGATTGTGCTGTAAAATTTCTTTACTTATAATTAAATCCTGTTTACTTAAAGGCCGCTAATATAATGAAAAAAATCACCTTAGTTTTGCTTGCAGGTTTACTTAGCTTTAACGCAAATGCCAAGCCATTTTTCTGGTGTGGCTATTCAGATTATTTTCATCTATCTGTAGAAGCACATCCTCTAATAAAAATCATTGAGGCAAACTCTAATCAAGAAGTTCTTCTCACAGTTTTAAGTGCTAAAAGTTTTGAATTACGGGACGCGGGGAATTGTCTTTCCGGATATGCGAATGTCACTTTTTCTTATGACCGAACGCACAACTGTATTCTTGATATCAAAGATGGCCCTGTGCTTTGGCATCCCACCATTAAAGCGTCTTGCGAAGGAATGAAATATAAAGGTTTAGATTATGAAGGTGACCATTCTTATACAATCCGCATAGATTTAGATCAAAATTAGAACTTGGTAATGATACGACAGAAAATAATTTTCATCACTGGCTGCTCCTCTGGTATTGGTTATGATGCCGCGCTAGCTTTATCTAAGCGCGGACATCGAGTCATTGCCTCCTGCCGATGCGCTGAGGATCTTAGCAAATTACAAGACACAGGGCTTGAAGCTTTAATACTTGATATGAATGATGAAAATTCAATTATCAGCGCATTTAATGAACTTATGGCTAAAACCCAAGGCTGTCTAGATGTATTAATTAATAATGCAGGTTATGGGCAAGCTGGTGCACTGGAAGATATTCCACCTAAGGTTTTGCGCCAACAGTTTGAAACAAATGTTTTTGGTCTTATGCATTTAACGCAACTAGCAATACCAGTTATGCGAAAGCAAGGCCAGGGACGAATTATTAATGTGAGCTCAGTCTTAGGGTTTATTTCGATGCCTTTTCGTGGTGCCTATAACGCTTCCAAATATGCAGTTGAAGGGTTTTGCGATACCTTAAGGTTGGAGCTTAAATCATCAAAAATCGATGTGATTTGTATTGAACCTGGTCCAATTCGAAGCCGCTTTAGGGATAATGTTATAGATAATTCGCTGCGGAAAATCGACCTTGAAAATAGTCATTTTCGAGAAACTTATCAGTCTATGCTCATTGGTTATCGCAGCAGCAAAGAAGATTCTTTTTTTACGCAAGGAACGGATGCGGTTATTGCCAAGTTCATTCTTGCAATCGAATCTGCTAAGCCAAAACCCAAATATCGAGTGACCATTCCCACTCATCTTTTTGCTTTTTTAAAACGAATTTTAAGCGTAAAAATGCTGGATCGTTTTATTAATTTTCTTTCTAAAAAGGAGCTTGGGTCGCGTTAGGATTTGAAGGATTACTCAGCTTGTCCTGGAGAAATCATAGTTTATGCATAAAGTAGATTTATATGATCCTCCGGACAAGTGGGGGTAAAAGTCAGCTAGGCTCTATACTTTCATTAATCTGGTTCTCATTCTCTGCTTCATTGCCAATTTCCGAGACTGAATTTTTATTCTCTTTAAACCAGTAAGAATAAAAACGGGTCTGATAGCTGATTGGATTGGGTGGCTCTATCTCTTTTCCGTTGTTATCATTCTCCGGCGTGGCTATAGAGATGCCCTCTAAAATACTTTCAACCATAAAAAAGCTGGACATTGTTAATCCTTTCTCAACTACCCTTTCATGATCTGGCAACTGTGATTGCGATTGAAAAAATACATTAGAGTTTGAAAAATACAGTGAGTTTTCAAGAGCTTCTAATGCCTTTTCAGATCCATCCTGTGCAGTCGGCTTGGCTGCAAAGAGATTCCAAAAATAACTCAAATAGCCGGGTTGCTTTTTAAGTTGTGCTCTATAAGCTTTAAGGCTAACGGGAATTAATTTAATCGCTGGCTCGGAATTTTCTGGAACTGCTTCGACGATAGCTAGATGTTTTTTCAGCTCAACTTGCGCATCAGTTCTTCGGTCATTGTTAAAATTAACTTCAGCAATTTGCAATTCATGGAGTTGAGTTGCCTCATTTGTCAGTTTTGTAAATTGTCCAAAGAGGTTATTGAGAACTTCTTGATAAGCGTTTACCTTAAATCTTGCGTCATTGGAACTCACGTTAGTTAATAATGATTTAACATCCTCTAACTGATTGCAGGTAGAGCCTAGTAAAAGGCCTATTTTATTACTTTGATCAAGATAAGCATTGTCTGTTAATGGATCAATTTTCTTTTCTAAATATTGTATTTGCATAGAAATTAACTCATCCAAGCTTTTTAAAGTAGTTTGCAAGTTTGCTAAACACTCAATTTCTGAATCAACCCGCTCAACATCTGGCCAGTAACGTGCAGAGTCACGAATCTCTTGTAGAGGGTCGGCAAAGAAAAAAGGAATTAAAACATCCCAGATAAGGTTGATAAAAAGCGTTTTAGCCAGAGCAAGGCCAAAGCTTTTCATTATCACTAAGGCAATTTGCCAGGTGCGCCGCCAAATTGAAGTTTTTTCTAAACTAATACCTTTAATTTCAGGTAAATGTTCAACAATTTTTATGATAAAATTAATGATCAGACTAATACCGGCGCTAATTGCAAAGCCTATACCTGTCCACCCCAGGGCAAGACCAAGCACTTGTAAAATACCTTGGCTAGAAACGATAGCAGCTATAATCCCAAGCCAACTTGAAATTGGACCTATAATTGCTGCCAATTTAGCTATAAAAATAAATATCTTTCGCTCAATTGAAGACTGATGATATTCCCATTCGAGGAGACTTACGCCTAAAAAAGGTCCTGATAGAGGATCTTCTGAAATTCTTTTCATTTCCTTTAATCGATTTTGCTCAGCTTTAAGGAGTTTTTGATTATCAGCGACGCTGTTTTTTACCCGATGAAGCTGCTGCTTTAATGCTCGTTTTCTTGCAGCAGCAATTGTGTCTTGCATTTGTACTTCTTCATTAACCATGGGCATTAAAAGAAACGACTCCCCAAAATCAAGGTCATCAAATTTTTGCTTATCAATGTTTCTAGCCTGTTTGGAAAAATCATTAATTTTAATGAGAGTTTTGCCAAGATGATGGATTGCCTGAATTTGTAAGCTCGCTATCTTTTCCGCATCACTTAATTGCTCAGCAGTTTCCAGGGTCGTCATCACAAGTCGATTGATTAGGGCTAATTTGATAAGTTTTAAATGAAGTGTATCGTTAAAATCAAAATTTTCGATTAGAAACTGCAATTGTTGATCAAATTTATCCCCCTCATTAGACTCAGCTGTAAAGAGTTCAAGCTTATCAAGCTGGACAAATTGCGCCATTATTTTGTCTATAATTGGCTTTCGTTCATCGAGATTTAAATCCATTAAAAGATGTGGAAAAATATAGCGAATTGCATCTTCATTATTAAATGTTATAACTTTTTGTTTAATTTCTTGATATTGTAAATAATACATTGCGAAGGAATCACGGTCAGTTTCTGATGAGGCATCAGGATTTTTGGCGTAAGCATAAGCACAACTTTCGATTGTTTTTTTAATTTCGATGCCAAGAACTGGATAAAGCCCGCTTTTAACCACTTTTTTAAACTCTTCAGCAACCATGCCGCCATATTCATTAACCAAGGAATTGAAAATGGGAGCAACTTTTTTCTGTACTGTTTCACTTTGAATAGCCTTGATAGCGAGTTCAGCTAAAAACGGATAGGGTAAAAATCGAATGAACTGCTCATAGCTGATGTCAACTAAAAACTCTTTTAGATAGTTTACACCCCAGGCATAGGTTTTTTGTTTAGCCGCATCAACCAAATTGGTCACAATCGCATCCATGATTTTTTCTTGAGAGGGTAGTAGATTAACCGCTGAAAGTGGGTCGCTTAATTCATTAATTAAGGCTGGAATTGGCTCAGAATTAAGACAAAGTTTGTACTTAGATTCAGCAGTTAAAAGCTCATGCAGAGTATTGTGATCCCTGAGTGCATACTCCAGGACATTATAAAAAATAGTATTTTGCGGGGATACAGGCAAGGCATTCCAGGCAAATGCAAGTAGCTTTGCAGGAATTGAGGTTGGTGAAATCATCGGTAGTTCATTTATAGCCGAGTCTAACAGTTTACCCGGTAGTGCAGTTAAAGACGTTTTATCTTGTAATTCCTGTTGCGTTAAAACTAACTCCCTGCCATTTAATAGGCTAATGATATAGGTTTGTAACTCGCTGTATTTCTTAATATCAGGATTTTTTAGTTCATCAATCAGGTTATTTATTAGATTATTTAGGCTATCAATATAATTAATTTTTTTACGTGCTAATTCAATCTTAGCAATGGGCACTAGCCTTGTGCGTTGATTATCTAAATTGGACCGTAAAATTTTCAACATGGTTATCAATGACGGTCCAATGTTTTCTAAGGTTTGGACGGCTTTTTCTTTAAGTATTTGATTAGGAGTTTTCCATTCTTTAGGGCTAGGTTTGATATTAACGGATATTAGCGCTGCAATATTTTTTGCAGAGAATATATTATTTTTTAAACCTGATTGTTGATTATTTATACCTTTGATTTGTTTCACATAAGCTTCTTTAATCTGATCCAGGTCTTCTGGCGTCAAACTGATTTCTTCTTTTAATTTGGAATAAATTAGAGCTAATCTATGCGACAATCCATTTGTTTTTTCTAACAAACCTTCAGTAAGAGGAACGAGGCTTTCATTTTGATATTGCAAGAGTAGGCGTTGCATTGCCGGCTGTAAAAAGAATTTAGATATTGCTTGAATTTCCGGATTTTCTGCTAGCCGAGCTTGACTTAAACTATTAAAAGTTTTACCTAACTCAGTAAAAATAATATGAGGATTTAAAGAATCGAATTCACCCTCTAAAGTTTGAATTTGATTGATCAAGACTAAAGCATCTAGGATCTTTGGATTAGAAATACCCAATACTTCACTGGCACCAATAAAGGATTCGGAAAAATCTGATTTCGTTCTTAGAGCATACTCTTCAAAGCGTCCCGAAAGAGATAAGAAGTCAAATTTAGTGTCAAGCTGCTTTTCAAGCTTTAAGTAATCTTGAAATCTAAAGGATGCGAGGTTTAATTTAGGGTCAGCTTTCACCACCTCAGCCATGTAAATGGCAAAAAATTGCGATTTAAGCTCGCTTTCGCTAATTTTGGCCTGGGCAATTAGTTCATAGAAAGCAAAATAAGCGAGTATTCTATCTGATGGAATTGACTGTGTATTATTATCGATAAGGTTAAATACCTTGCTTAAATTATCTCCATGTGAAAGATAATAGCGAATTGATTGAGGGATAAACAAGGCGAGCTGATTAAACATACCCGGACAGTTATAAAATGCACCTAAACCATTTAATGCGAGCTGGCCTACTGCATTAACGCCATTTTTCAACTGCTGATAATAGCTGTTTGCTTGGGATAACCAGTTCGGCAGTAAGCTTTGATCCACTTCTGAACATAGATGAGCTAATTTATCGAAATGTTCAAAAGTTTCTTTAATTTGCAGTGCTTGATCAATATTATTGTCTAGAAGTAGTGCATTATAAGTGGCAATGCTTAATCCAGCTGCAGAGCCAAGGGCTTGATTGAATTGTTGTACGGGGTTTAATAAAGTCTCTTGCAGTAAATCTTTAATTGAATAAAGGTTGACATCCATTGTTGCTAATATTTTTTGGCGTGCCAAGTTCTGCTGTGCATCTAAATCATTGAGAGTAGCAGGAAAAACTTTCGCTTTTTTAATTTCTAGATCTCGAGCCGCTTTAATGAGGTTATCAACAAAAGGGAGTAAGTCTTTTGTTATCATTTCTATTAATTGATTATCAACTAGTTGAATATCGGGAAGCGTTATTTTAATTGCAAGTTTAAGACCATTGATTAAAAAATTAGGATTTTCATTTCCTAAAGCTGAACTGATTGTATCTAGAGTTTTTGCAAGCATTTCTGCTGTTTTGTTAGGTTGATAATTACAGTTAATTTCTGTCTTAGCGATGCTTACACAAAGCTTTTCCAGAATAAAGGGCAACCCTAAGAGCGAGTCTAGGAAGCTGCGATTCGCTCTTAAAAGTTGCGTAAATGATTCAATGGTATGATCTTGGGAAAAAATCGTACTAACCTGTAGATCAGCATAATTTTGGCCATCTTGAACGTTAATCTTTTGAATAGCCTCTTCTGAACTTTTCCGCGCCTTATCCAAGGTGGAAAAATAGCTGGTTTTGAGCAATTTTAGCGTTATATTATCTTGTCCTGCTTCAACAATCTCTGTAACTATCGCTTGAGAGAATTTTTCAATTCGGCGTAATAATTTATTATTCTTTGACTGCCAGTTTAGAGGTTGTATAAGAATTGCAGCATTAATTTTTTCCCATTCCTCAGACTGTAAGATTGCCTGGTGCCGAAAGGCAACGTGCAAAAAGAATGCATAATCTTTGGAATTATAACCGGCCTGATCAAGAGTAAATCCACAGAGATTAAGGATAAAGGAAGATAGCTCTTTTTTATCTTGGGCAATGATAGTTTCTATTGCGATTGGTGATTGCATGGAAGCTCATTTTTTTAAATATTTAAATGCAGTATAAGGTCTAAATATTAAGGAAATATGAGGCTTTTAAATTAGTTTGAAAATAATCAGGGCGATTTCTTCAAAGTTTAAAATCCCATCACTTTTAAATATTGAGCAAGGGTAGCCTTGATGCAGCATAGCATCAAGGCTACGTTTTTTTGAATTTTCTTCCTTGGCAAATTTTCAAACTTTGAGGAACGCGCCCGGGAAAATAATACATCCTTAAGAATTTTTTTTAAATAATTTGGATACGAGACTTTAGCTATCAGCTCAAGGAACTGGATACCCAGCAAGCCGGGATATCTCACTCTAACTCTTACAATATCAACATGGATACCGTGGATAAAATTAATATTCTCTTAGAAACTAAAATTTTGGATCATGGCATTTAAATCTATGCTAGGCGCTGTTCGTAAAGACTGGGCTAACCTGGCTAATTTGCCTAAATTAATTTCTGCACATTTAACCGTGTGTACACCAGTAGCATTATTTTTACCGCTAGAAATAACAGCAGCCTTAGTCGCATCTAAAGATTTTGCTAATCGCTCTGATTGCTGTTGATTTTTGCATTCCAACCAGGCAACCCCTTGTTTTTGATTAAATTTCCAACTACTGCATTTACTAACCGTGCCAAGAGCGGATTTGACCTCAGCAGGATCTAGCTCAGGTATAATTCCTATTGAAGTTAGGGGCGCCCGTAAAGCAGGCTGCTTAAACCGCTTTTGATCTTCAGCGACCCACTTGACTAAAACTTTATCGTAAGATGCACTCAGTGCTCCTTCTTCAATCTCTGGTTTTCCTGCTAAATGATGCTTGGAATGCAACACTAATCTAATAAATTGATTCGTGTAATTATCTACCACAGCATTATAAAAAGGGATATTTTTTGCAGTTTTTTGCAAGCTTTCAAAATTTGAAGCCATAATACAAAATCTTGCCCAATAATCACACAAAACAGCTTCTTTTCCCCAAGTTTTGATATCAAGAGGATTGGAATTAGCTGCTCTTCCTAATACTAACAAAGTATGACTTTCACCTAAATACAAACATTCAATTTTGATTTTGGGATATTTAGCTTGGAGATAACCGATCGCGTAACTAGTCATCATTTCGCACTGAACCAGCAATAAGGGTTGGCTAATGTCGGCTAACTTGTTTATATCTCGTTTAGATTTGTTCGTGATTTCTTGTTGAAAGGCAGTTATTGCAGAAAAATACCCTTGTAATTCTTCAGCAGGAATTTCTAATTTCTCAATAGTATCTACACGATTAAAAAGACCATAAGGAAATCGCTCAGATAGTAGATTATCGACTTCTTGAATAAGCGGATAATGCTTATTCGTCAGAATTTCTTTATCCATTTCAAGAAGAATTTTAATGTCCTTTTCTGTTTGCATTAGGCTCACCCAGATCAATTTATTTAAGCCAAGCAGTTTAACAAAAAAAACTCATTAATGCAAAATTTAGATCATTCTGTCTGTCTTTTGCTATATGTCATTTAAAATTGATTTAGGCTTCGGATTAGAGATGAATTCGAAGAGATTTGCTAAAATCATCTTCCACCCCTTATTCATTAAGAATAGGGCGAAAGAAGATCTCTGCAATTTAAGTTTTATAAATTACCAGCCAGTCACTTCAGCAATAGCGTTAGCGATGTCTGCAGGAGAGCGGACAGTTCTGACACCAGCGGCTTCCAGGGCTGCGAATTTTTCAGCAGCAGTACCTTTTCCACCAGAAATAATAGCGCCCGCATGTCCCATACGTTTGCCAGCTGGAGCAGTCACCCCTGCTATGTAAGAAATTACGGGTTTTGATACATTTGATTTAATGTATTCGGCGGCTTCTTCTTCGGCTGAGCCACCAATCTCGCCCACCATAACAATTGCTTCAGTTTGCTCATCTTTCTCAAAAAGTTCGAGACAATCAATAAAGCTTGTTCCTGGAATAGGATCGCCACCGATACCTATACAGGTACTTTGGCCAAAACCTTTATCGGTAGTTTGCTTCACTGCTTCATAGGTAAGCGTGCCCGAGCGCGAAACGATACCAACCTTCCCTGGTAAATGAATTGATCCTGGCATAATGCCAATTTTGCATTCGCCAGGCGTAATTATGCCCGGGCAATTAGGGCCGATTAGGCGCGAATGGGTATTATTCTCAAGATAAATTTTTATTTGCAACATATCGAGAACTGGCACACCTTCAGTGATACAAACAATCAATTTTATGCCTGCTTCAGCTGCCTCAAGAATAGAATCCTTGCAAAAAGGTGCAGGAACATAGATAACTGTTGCATCTGCCCCGGTTGCTTCCACTGCCTCACGGACGGTATTAAAAACCGGTAAACTCAAGTGCTTTTGGCCGCCTTTACCAGGAGTAACTCCACCTACCATATGGGTACCGTATTCCAACGCTTGTTCAGAATGCAAAGTACCTTGCTTACCCGTAAAACCCTGGCAAATAACTCTTGTGTTTTTATTAACTAATACGCTCATTGCTAACCTCAAATATTCGTTTTAACTTAGAAAGCCATAGGCACTTAAGCAACTGCCGCTACGATTTTTTTCGCAGCATCCGTCAAGCTGTCAGCAGCGATAACGTTTAAGTCACTTTTGTTTAAAATTTCAGCGCCTAATTGAGCATTATTACCTTCAAGTCGCACAACTACGGGCACTTTGATATCTACTTCTTTAACCGCAGCTAAAATCCCATCGGCAATTAAGTCACAGCGAACAATACCGCCAAAAATATTGACTAAAATGCCTTTGACATTTTCATCTGAAAGGATAATTTTAAAGGCTTCACATACTCGTTCTTTGGTCGCACCGCCCCCAACATCGAGAAAATTCGCGGGTTCACCGCCGTGTAATTTGATGACATCCATCGTTGCCATAGCTAAGCCGGCGCCATTGACCATACAACCAATCGAGCCATCGAGTGGAATATAATTGAGCTCCCAATCGGTTGCCCGATTTTCGCGCTCATCTTCTTGTGAAGCATCTCGTAATACTTTTAGATTAGGGTGTCTAAATAACGCATTACTATCTAAGGTTACTTTGCCATCTAAACAGAGAAGTTTGCCAGTTTTGGTAACTACCAGGGGATTAATTTCAAGTAAACTCAGATCACATTCAACAAACATTTTTCCCAGAATAACCATAAGTTGAGTAAATTGTTTAACCTGATCTTCATCAAGATCCAATTTAAAGCCAACTTCTCTACCTTGAAATGGCATGACGCCAACTAAAGGGTCAACGATGACTTTAAAAATTTTCTCCGGCGTTTCATGAGCCACTTTTTCAATCTCTACCCCGCCTTCAGTGGAGGCCATGATGATAACGCGTTGGCTAGCACGATCAACGACTGCACCTAAGTAGAGTTCGCGAGCGATATCACAAACTTCTTCAATTAAAAGTGTATTTACTGGCTGACCTTTGGCATCCGTTTGATAAGTAACCAGTCTTGTGCCAAGTAAAGCTTTGGCAGCAGCAGCTAATTCATCTTTGGTAGACACTAATTTTACGCCGCCTGCTTTACCACGTCCGCCAGCATGAACCTGTGCTTTAACTACCCATTTAGCGGTTGATAATTGAGAAGCAACTTGCAGTGCATCCTCGACATTTTGCGCGATTTGACCATTAGGAACGGGGAGGCCATAGCTAGCAAATAATTGCTTCGCTTGGTATTCGTGTAAATTCATTGTTTGCACCTTAAAAAAGCAAAGCCCATCGCAACTTTGCGGTAAATAATTAGATTTACAGGCTTAGAATTTATCCTTCAATTCATAAGGACATCTTCGCTACCGTTGCATTTCTCCACAGCCTAATAAAGCAGAATAGAAATGCTAACTTAGATATTCAGTAACAATCGAGCTGGATCTTCTAACAACTCTTTGACGTTCACTAAAAATTGCACTGATTCTTTACCATCAATCAAACGATGATCGTAGGAAAGAGCCACATACATCATGGGACGAATCACAATTTCCCCTTTTTCTACTACTGGTCTATCTTCGATTTTGTGCATGCCTAAAATACCAGTCTGTGGGGGGTTAATGATAGGCGTAGCTAAAAGTGAACCGAAAACACCACCATTAGTAATAGTAAAGGTGCCACCCTGCATTTCTTCCATGGATAATTTACCCTGGCGAGCACGCGTAGCTGAGTCGTTGATTGATTTTTCAATCTCTGCCATGGAGAGTTGATCCGCATTGCGAAGGACAGGGACAACTAAACCTCGTTCAGTGGAAACTGCAATCCCAATATCATAATAACCATGGTAGATAATGTCCTGGCCGTCAATGGAGGCATTAACTGAGGGGAAACGCTTCAGTGCTTCCACCACCGCCTTGGTAAAAAAAGACATAAAACCTAAACGAACCCCATGTTTTTTCTCAAAGCTATCTTTATATTGGGCACGTAAATCCATCACAGCTTTTAAATTAACTTCATTGAAGGTAGTAAGCATTGCCGCATTGTGTTGAGCTTGAACAAGGCGTTCAGCGATTTTTATTCTTAATCTGGACATTGGAACACGACGTTCTTCGCGACCGCCCATTGGGGCTGAGGCTGTTTCTGCTGAACTAGTTGCAGATTTCACAGATTTTGCAGTTTTTTCTCGATTTGTTTCGATGAACGAAAGCACATCTTCTTTGGTGATTCGACCATCTTTACCCGAGCCCGAAATCTCCCCCACCTGAAGATCATTTTCAGCAAGAATACGTCTTACCCCAGGACTTGTTGATTTCTCTTCGTTGGCGCTTGCTTTATTCTGAACTTTATTAGATTGCTCTTCTTTAACAGAAGTGGCAGATTCTTGTTCAGTATTGGTTGCAATAATAGCCAGGATCTGGCTCGAGTAGACGGTGTCACCCTCTTGGAATAATATTTCCTTAAGAATACCATCTGCTGGAGCAGGGACTTCTAACACGACTTTGTCGGTTTCTAAATCCAGGATATTTTCGTCACGAGTTACCTTATCCCCTACCTTTTTGTGCCAGCTGGCTACAGTAGCATCAGCTACTGACTCAGGGAGTGTCGGGACTTTAACTTCAATAGACATAGTTATACCTTCTTCGTTGTTATATTCTCTAATTAATCCAGTAAAGCTTGTAGCACTAAGGCTTGCTGTTGCTCCGCATGGAGAATGGAGCTGCCCACTGCAGGAGCCGCAGCAAACCCCCGTCCTGCATAGCTTAGAGTTTGACTAGCACCTAGGCAATCTAAAATATTGTGCTGGGTGGCAAACCAAACACCCTGGTTTTGAGGCTCTTCCTGGCACCATACAATAGATTTTGCCTTGGAATATTTACCAAGTTCTTGAGTTAATTTCTTTTTGGGAAATGGATAAAGCTGTTCTACGCGAACAATTGCTACATGCTCTAAATTTTTTTCCTCTCGCCGTTTATGCAATAGATCATAGTAAACTTTGCCGCAGCATAATACCACTTTGGTCACTTTATCTGATTGGAGCTTATCAATCTCAGGTATTAGCGTTTGAAATTCACCCTTGGTTAGATCATCTATTGTCGAAACCGCTAACTTATGACGCAATAAACTTTTGGGTGTCATTACAATAAGTGGTTTACGGAATTTTCGCAGCATTTGACGTCTTAATAAATGGAACATTTGTGCCGGTGTTGTTGGGGTGCATACTTGAATATTGTGTTGTGCACAAAGTTGCATAAATCGTTCCAGACGTGCGGAAGAATGCTCCGGGCCTTGGCCTTCATAACCATGAGGTAGAAGCATCACTAAACCACATAGGCGACCCCATTTTTGTTCGCCAGAACTAATAAATTGATCAACAACAACTTGGGCGCCATTGAAAAAATCACCAAACTGAGCTTCCCAGAGAACCAGAGTTGAGGGCTCGGAGGAGGCATAGCCATACTCGAAAGCTAATACTGCTTCTTCAGAAAGAACAGAATCAATCACTACAAAAGGCTTTTGTGGATTAGCACCCGTCTTCTCAAGCGGAATATAAGTTTCTGCAGTTTCCATTTCATGTAAAACTGCATGGCGATGTGCAAAAGTTCCTCGACCTGAATCCTGGCCTGATAACCGAACGCCATAGCCCTCATTTAACAAAGTTGCATAAGCAAGTGTTTCTGCATAACCCCAGTTGATTGCTAATTCGCCGCTTGTCATTTTTTCTCGGTCACCCAAGACGCGCTTCACCACGGGATGCAATTGAAAACCTTGGGGCAAATCACTTAATTTTTTAGCAAGTTCTTTCATCAATGAAAGCGATATGCTGGTATTAACCTTATCGGTCCATTTTGCATTGATATAAGGAGCCCAATCTTCTGATATTTTACCCTCATAATCACCATGAACTACATCCACAACAGCCTGACCCTTGTCCAAGCGATTACGGTATGCTGCAATTAATGTTTCAACTTCATCTTTTTTAATAATATCTTGACCCACTAGGAGCTCGGCATAAATACCGCAAAGTGTGGGCATGGTTTTAATTTTATTATACATTGCCGGCTGTGTAACGGCTGGCTCATCTGCCTCGTTATGGCCATGTCGTCGGTAACAAACCAGGTCAAGGACGATATCACGTTTAAATTTCATTCTGAAATCAAAGGCTATCTCTGTGGCAAAAACTACGGCTTCTGGATCATCGCCATTCACATGCAAAACAGGTGCTTGAACCATCTTGGCTACATCAGTGCAATACAAAGTTGAACGCGCATCGAGGGGATTTGAAGTGGTAAAACCTATCTGATTATTGATAACGATATGAATTGTTCCACCAGTACAATAACCGCGCGCTTGAGATAAGTTAAAGGTTTCCATGACAACACCTTGACCAGCAAAGGCTGCGTCTCCGTGAATCACTACTGGAACAACTTTAGTCTTTTCTTCTAAATCATTCTGACGTCTCAAACGTGAACGTGCGGAGCCTTCGACAACAGGTCCAATAATTTCTAAATGTGAGGGATTAAATGCTAAGGCAAGATGAACAATAGCACCATTTTCCGTGCGCAAATCAGAGGAAAAGCCCAAATGATATTTTACATCGCCTGTACGTTCGTATTTGATTTTTCCCTCAAATTCCTGGAATAATTGATCAGGCTCTTTTCCCAAGACGTTAACTAAGACGTTTAAACGCCCACGGTGCGCCATACCAATAACAATTTCTTTAACTCCGGCATTGCCACCTTTATTAATTATCTCTTTCATCATCGGTATGAATGCATCTCCACCCTCAAGCGAGAAACGTTTTTGTCCAACATAGCGTGTGCCCAAATAGCGTTCAAGACCATCGGCAGCAACGAGATCATTAAGAATTTGACGTTTTTTATTAGCATCGAAATTAGGGCGACCACGAGCAGTTTCCATTTTCTGCTGTAACCATTCAGTCTCAGCATTATTGGAAATGTGCATATACTCAATTCCAATGCTGCCACAATAGGTATCGCGTAAGGCTTGTAATATTTCATGCAAAGGCATTTGCGCGCCATTAAAATAGCTACCTGCAAAAAAATTACGGTTCATATCGGCATCGGACAATTGATGATAAGCCAATTCAAGATTAGGAACCGGGATACGTTTAGCCATCTCCAGTGGATCAAGCTTTGCTGCATGATGCCCCAATGCTCTGTAGGCATTAATTAAATTAGCAACTTGATACTGTTTAGAGTCTTCTGAAGTGACAACCTGAACATTTCTTCTATTCGCATTTTTAAGAAAGTAGTCACGAATATCACGATGTGAAACCTCAGAAGCTGAACCATTGATTGCAGGTAATGCGCTAAAGGCTGCACGCCAATCCTCCGGGACCGAATGGGGATCAGCTAGGTAGTCTTCATACAAGGCGTCAACGTATTCCATGCTGCCACCGGAAAGATAGGAAGAAGCCCATTGTTTTTGCAGATCTGAACTGCTCATTTAAATTCTCCAAAGGGAAATTGTTCCCTAGTATTCAGCGGTCAAAGGTTCTTTTTACTAAAGGAACCTAAACCTTGCCTTTATCTGCCAAGTGATTTCTTCACGGGTTTCGCTATCAGAGTCCAACTTAAGAAATCGCGCTAAAATTTTCATAGCTCACTAGTTAATGGATTTTAAGGGATTAATGACTTAAAATCACTCATTTCAATAGCCTAAAATTTATTTAGCCCGGCTTTATTTATCTATTTTTTACAGCTAAATGCGAAAAAAGAGTGAAAATGGATGCTAGGGGTATATTAGAATCTTTTAATTGATAATAGCCCTGGCAGTTTAAATTTATTTTCAAGTTTCAACCTTCAGCATTTCTTTTCTTATATTAGCAATAGCAAGCGTTGGGTTCAGCCCTTTTGGGCAAACATTTACACAATTCATAATTGTACGACAACGGAATACAGAGAAAGGATCTTGTAATTTATCCAAGCGATGCTGTTTAGCTGTATCGCGACTATCTGCTAAAAAGCGTTGAGCTTGCAATAGACCGGCTGGTCCGACAAATTTTTCAGGATTCCACCAAAATGATGGGCAAGAACTTGTACAGCAAGCACATAAAATGCACTCGTATAAGCCATCTAATTGTGCTCTCTCCTCAGGAGATTGTAAGCGTTCTTGAGCTGGAGCGACCTTATCATTTTGTAAATAAGGCTCGATTCGCTCATATTGATGATAAAATTGGCTTAGATCAACGGCCAAATCGCGTATCACTGGAAAACCAGGTAAAGGACGAATTACAATTTTATCAGTCTGCAACTCGCTCAATATGGTGATACAAGCTAACCCATTGTTGCCATTGATATTCATACCATCAGAACCACATACCCCTTCACGACAAGAACGTCTATAGGTTAGGGATGAATCCTGCTCTGCTTTAAGTTGCTCAAGAAGGGTCAGTAACATCGGATCGCTTTTAGAAGGAATCTCTAGCTCAAAATTTTGCATATACGGCTTAGAATCTTTTTCTGGATTGTAGCGGTAAATAGACAAGCTTAGTTTTCTCATAGCAGTCACGGGTAGATCCTCTCTAGTAAACGCGTTCTTTTGGCTCAAAGGGAGCAACATATTTAGGAGATGTATTCACAGGGCGGTATCCTATGGTATCACCTTCCTCAAGGTAGAGCGTGTGTTTAATCCAATTTGCATCATCACGCTCAGGGTAATCCTCACGGCTGTGCGCACCACGACTTTCTGTGCGGGCAAGAGCTGAATGAGCAGTCGCGCAAGCAGTTGCCATTAAGTTATCCAATTCCATAGCCTCTACTCTGGCTGTATTGAATATCTGGGATTTATCACCTAAATAAGCGTTAGACAAACGCTGACGCAATACTTCCAAGCGGTTTAACCCTGAGGTCATTATTTCACCAGTACGAAAGACGCCAAAATCTTCCTGCATGACTCGTTGCATTTCACTCCGGATAAGAGCAGGATTTTCGCCCTCTTTGGAATTTTCCCAACGGTAGTAGCGGCTAAGGGAAGCATCGATATCATCGTTAGAAATATAAGGCATATCGGGTAGCTGATTGGACTGCCAAAGTTCTTCAACATGTAAACCGGCGGCACGCCCAAAAACCACCAAATCAAGAAGTGAATTACCACCTAAGCGATTTGCACCATGCACCGAAACACAGGCACATTCACCCACGGCATATAACCCTTCAATTAATTCTTCGCCGATTTTACCTGACAAGACTTGCCCATGCATATTAGTCGGAATTCCGCCCATACTGTAATGGCAAGTGGGGACTACTGGAATGGGTTCAATAATGGGATCCACGCCTGCAAATTTCATTGATAATTCACGAATACCTGGAAGCTTTGACATAATCAAATCAGCACCCAAGTGATCAAGTTTTAATTTAACGTAATCCACACCTTGTGGGTCAAAGCCTTTACCCGCACGAATTTCCAAAGCCATGGAGCGTGCTACCACATCGCGAGAGGCTAAGTCTTTTACGCGGGGTGCATAGCGCTCCATAAACCGTTCACCATCTTTATTTATTAGGTAACCGCCCTCACCCCGGCATCCCTCAGTGACCAAGGTGCCAGCCCCAGCGATACCAGTAGGATGAAATTGCCACATCTCCATGTCTTGCAAAGGAACACCCGCGCGCAAGGCCATGCCAAAGCCATCACCAGTATTAATCAATGCATTTGTTGTTGATTGATAGATCCGGCCAGCACCCCCGGTTGCCATAATACAAACACGGGTTTGATAAAATACTACCTCTCCTGTTTCTATGCACATAGCTGTTACACCAGCAATACGACCATGCATGTCTTTGACAAAATCAAGAGCATACCATTCACTAAAAATATGAGTTTTAGCTTTTAGATTTTGCTGATAAAGGGTATGTAAAAGGGCGTGTCCGGTTCTATCCGCTGCGGCACAAGTACGGGCGGCTTGCTCACCACCAAAATTTTTAGATTGGCCACCAAATTGGCGTTGATAAATTTTACCATTATCCATACGTGAAAACGGCAAGCCCATATGTTCAAGCTCATAGACTGCCTCGGCTCCTGTTTTGCACATGTATTCAATGCAATCCTGGTCACCTATATAATCAGCCCCCTTAACCGTATCATACATATGCCAGCGCCAATCATCTTCATCAGCATTTCCCAGCGCTGCGGTGATTCCGCCTTGAGCTGAGACTGTATGAGAACGTGTTGGGAAAACTTTTGAAAGTAATGCCACTTTTAAGCCAGAGTTTGCCAACTGCAAGGCTGCTCGCATACCTGCGCCACCAGCTCCGATAATCACTGCATCGAATTCATTACGTGCAATTGCCATACTCATTGTCCCCACACAATCATTAAGCCCCAAAGAAACTGAACCAGTAACCACAAAACTACTAACATCTGCACAGCTAATCTAGTTGCCGTGGATTTCATATAATCAGTCGTCACAGTCCAAATGCCAATCCAGGTGTGTAAGCTAAGAGCAATCAAAGCAATTAGGCTAAAGATTTTAAACCAGCCCTGCTGAAAGAGGAGTTGCCATTGCTCAAAATTTAAATGGGGGTGAGAAAAAAAATAGGCAAGAATAAACAAGCAATAAACTGCAAAATACACCGCGGTTATGCGTTGAATTAGCCAATCTTTTAAGCCATTACCCGTTAAACTAGTGACATTAGTTACCATAGCCAGATTCCTAAAAATATTGTAATAATTATAGATAAACTAATGACAAAAATAGCAGTTTGTCGACCTGCATTAAGGCTTTCACCGTAGCCTAAATCCATAATCATATGTCGAATGCCTGCTAAGAGATGGTAAATCACTGCAGCACTAAAGACCCAGAGGGCTAGTTTATAAAAAGGGCTTGTTAACAATAGTTGTAATTCTGTAAAAGACTCAAGACTCTTAAGTGATAGGCTCAACAAATAGAGCATGAAAGGCAACAGTATGAACAACAGCAGTCCAGAGATGCGATGTAAAAGAGAGGCAATAGCCATGGGTGGAAACTTCATGGTGACTAAATCTAAATTAATGGGTCTTTTTTGATTCACTGTTAAAATCTTCCTTAAAAGAAAACATTAGGTAACTCTTTGATAAGATTTAATGCTGTTGAGGTAGGAATCTAAAAATCCCTCCACTCACTAAGCTCACATCAAAAAACGAAAAACCTGCGGAGTATAGCACTCTGTTTTTTTTGGTGCAAAGCATCAGTCAATGATTGTCTATGAGTAGAAACTATAAGTTATAAAACTTACAAATTGCACCTATAAATAAAACCTAAAACTTCTTTATCCCAGCTTCTAATGTAACTGTATAGACTGATGGAACACTTGCCCAGGCTCTTCCAGTTTTTCATTGTGTTCTTTGATTTCCAGAGCCAGTTCCCGAGAATGATCTCTGACACTATGATCAATAGAGCTTTGCTTGACAATATAACCCAATAGTACGAATGCCAAGGCACCTAAGCCTGCAATTATTATCATGGGATGTAGTGTAGTGCTTACGGTAATTGCCCCTGCTATAAAAATAGAAATAAGCATAACTGCACCCAATTCCATCATGTGTTTGCCAAAATTTCTGGTAAATGGCTTATCAGAAAGAACCGCATGTTCGATATGTTTCATATAGGAATCCATCTTAAGCTTAGGAGCTTTTAAAAATTTGGCAGTGGTAATGAGCCAGCGTTCCTTGTCCTCATCCGATTCTGGAGATAGGAGAAGATCACTTTGCAGTTGGCGAGCTTTAAGAAAAATTTCTTCAAACTGTTCATATTTAGTTAAAGCCTGATTGAATTTTTTATGAGCTTGAACCAACATTGTCGGATTATCTAATAAAGTTTTATCAATTAGAGCTTGCAAAAAAATTTCAAATTTATAAAGAATATATTGTCCTAACTGATTTGTATTAATATTTTCGAAAGCGACATAATGATGTGCATTTAGGATTGTATAAACAGTTAAGGGATCTTTATAAAGTGCCCTCATTATAAGTTGCATGTCCTCTAAATAATTCGGATTGTTGTAGGCAAAATGCCAAAGTTCTTTGAATTGAGGAGCTTGAGTTAATTTAGCAAAAAATTGCGGGCTTTGCGTGTAAATTTCTCTTTCTTTAGTTTCAACTGGACTTATTTTTTTAACTTTAGCTTGGCGGTTTCTTATTTGGAATTGTTGCAATATTTTAATACCCTTTAGTATCTTCGCCTCATCAATGTGGGTTTGAGGGCGTTTTTCAATAAGTAGTTTTATTTTATCTTCAAGTAGCTCCCTGTAATACTCTTCTTCTTGACCGATTTTATGATAATTAGTTTTTAAATCCATAATTGAGAGAAAAATAGCAACAATTAGCGGACTTCGCGAGCGCCCTGCTTTGCAATGAACATAAACTGTACCGCCACGCTCAAAAGTTTCACACATTTTTTTGAGGGCTTCCACCGCCAAATGTGGATTTACCTTCGCAGTAAAATCAAGAAATGGTAAATGATGATGTTCAATCCCAGCATCTGCCCATAAAGAGGGCTTTGTCACTGGAACTAGAGTTGCGGAACCGGCCAACTCATAAGGTTCACAACAAGAAACAACTAAATCATTGGGAGATAATTTTGAAAGTAGATCAGGATTAAAAGCATTAACTGGTAATTGTCCAAGAATCAGTCGGCCTTTATTTCGATGTTTAATCGCTATTTCATTATAGTTGACATAGCCTGCGTAAACTTTTGTGCGATTAAATAAATGGCTAAAGCCAAAGTATAATCGGTCAGCGGTGTCGATTGGCGGAATATTAAAAAAAGGGAGATAATCTTTCTTACTGCGCATAGATTGTTGCTCTCTCTAAACCAAAGCCAATTGCTTTAGATTAATGATAGGGAAGTCCCCATTGTTTGAGCAACATAATAACATTCAATCACATATTTAGGCAATGTCAGGGCACCAAGCTAAAATCGATTTAAGCCTCCGGGTGAGGGTAGCGGGGAATAACGCGGTGCTGAACGTGGATAACCGTAGCCTCGTTCTCCTAAACGTTTAACCGTTTGCAGGTAACGTTCACCCCAGTCGCCAGGGTCAAAATTGGTGACAACAACGTTAAAGGCCAGATTAATAATTGATTCGAAAGCCTTGCGCTGCGCGAGCTCATGGCCTGTGAATGAAACTTGTACCTCAGTTTCTTCGCTAATCCCGCCTGATTTTAAGCGCTCAATTAACATATAAATCATCTTTTCAATGGTGAGATACAATTTGCACATCGACATACCTGCAGTATACATATCCTCTGCTTTAGAAGTACTTAGCTTAAAACCGTGATCAAAGATGTTATAAACAAATTCTGTTTGATTGGTATGTGGATTTAAATCAGGCTCAATAATAACCGGGGGTGTGATTGATAAAATAGTAGGACTTACAATGAAAATCGTGAAATCAGCCCAATGCCACCACAATTGATAGACCCGCTCAATAAGAGCAATTGGATCAAGATCAATATCCATCGCTTGTTGCATTATGGCTTTATTGTTAAGAGGGTCAGTTATAGAATCAGTCATATTAGAGCCTATCGTCATTCTTATCTTTCTATCTTAGCTTAAAACAGCGTTTTGAGCACTGGCTAAAAAACTCAAAAGATTTTATTAGATAAATTTCTATTATAGCAATTTTTTGATTAGCCTTTCCTTGATAATAAAATTGGAGCATCACAAAGACTTATAATAAACTGGCGGCTGTGTTTTACATTTAAAACAGCGCGATTGACAAGGCGATTTTTCCTGACAATTTTGGATAGCCCCTTTACGCAGCCAAAAATCTAACATGGGTTGCAAGGCTGGTAAATCAAGATGAAATTCTCTGGCGATTTGTTGATTGGATGCAACGCCTTCTCGCTTTAGATAGTCACGAATTTGCATTAGCATGAAAGGCTCCTTGCTGTGTCCGAAAACGCAAAAATCCAAATCCAACTAGTGACAAAACGCCAAAAATAAGCAGCCAAATAAACGATTGCTGCGGATGTGAGGCAAAAGTTGCCATCTGATAAAACAAGACTGCAGCAGCATAGGCAACAAATAGTGACCAACTCACCGAAAACCACATCAATTTACGACTAGCTTCTTGACGAATTACTGCCATCGTGGATATACAGGGAATATAAAGCAAAATGAAAAGCAAATAAGCATAAGCGCCGGCCTTGCCATCAAAACGATCAACCATTATGCCGTAGACTGATTGTGATAGCTCTCCATCAGGCGCACTGGCAATAATTGGATTGCTTAAAGCATGTCCCAATTGAGACAAATTATGTGGAATAGACCATAAAGCCTCGCGCATTGAATCTAAAAAATTGAAATTCGGAGCAGTAAGTTCACTTAAATGACCTATCTGCGCATAAAGTGAATTCAAAGTACCTACCACTACTTCCTTAGCCAACATACCTGTCAACAATCCTACAGTGGCCGGCCAATTATCTTGCTCCAAGCCCATTGGCGCAAAAATGGGGGTTAGCCATTGCCCCAAATAGGATAAAATAGAATGACTGGAGCCGTCAGCCGTATTGATTCCCCCATCAAGAGTTAAAGCATTTAAGCCACCTAAAATTACAGAAATTGGTATAATCAAACGCCCTGCCCGTATAACAAAATGGCGTAAGCGTAAGGAAGTTTCTTTCAATAAACGCTTTAGTGCCGGTTTATGATAGGCAGGTAACTCCAAGATTAAAGGTGAAGCTTGTCCGCCTAATGTTGTCTTACGCAAAATAAAGCCTGTCAAAACCGCCATTAAAATGCCGATTAAATACAATGAAAAAACTATGTTTTGACCGCCGGTAGGGAAAAAAGCAGCAACAAATACTGCATAAATTGCTAAACGAGCACTGCAAGACATGAAAGGACTCATTAAAACCGTTAAAAACCGCTCTCTTTCTGAATCAAGGGTTCGCGCCGCCATTATTGCGGGAACATTACAACCAAAGCCAACAATCATGGGTACAAAAGCTTTCCCGGGTAAGCCCAAGGCTCGCATTGCTTTGTCTACTACAAAAGCAGCACGTGCCATATAGCCTGAAGATTCTAATAATGACAAAAAGAAAAACATAGCCGCGATAACTGGAATAAAGGTCAGGGTCGTATTGATTCCTTTCCCAACACCATAAGCAATCAGAGCGGTCAACCACTGAGGACAATTCATTAGTCCTAATAAATAAGCGCTTCCATGAACGAAAATGGTATCGGTTGAAATATCAAAGAAATCCTGAAAGGCACCACCTATGTTAATTGCAAATAAAAACATGAGATACATCATGGCAAAAAAAATCGGTAGTGCCCAATAGCGATGTAAAACAATACGATCTAATTTTGCTGTGAAATGTTCGGAAGTATCTGAAGTTTTTTGCTGAATGCGAGCAACTATCTCATGAATTTTTTGATAACGAGCATCGGCAATAACGATATCCAATTCATCGTCTAAATTTGATTGATTAGCCAAAATATCAGGCCACGCCTGCAATTCGCTATCGCCTTCTAAAATTCGTCGTGCACAATACCCACTTTGTTGAGCATTATGACCGTCTTTTAGAAGACGTTGCTCAAGTTGGGCTAAGGCTTCTTCAACGGAGGCAGGGAGATTTAAGCTAAGCGGTTTTGCCTCATTGAATTGACCACTTAGAGTCTGCTGTAATTCGCTAAGACCAATTTTTTTATGAGCCTGGACAGGAAAAACTTTGCAATTTAATTGTTTAGCTAAGGCATCAAGGTCGATGTTAATACCACGTTGCTTTGCGATATCCATCATGTTTAAAACAATAATAACAGGCTTGCCCAATTCCAATATTTGGCTTGTTAAATACAAATGCCGTTCTAAATGGCAAGCATCTAGCACATTAATAATTAGATCTGCTTGAAGTTCCACGATAGCTTTGGCAGTAATTTGTTCATCAATGCCTGAACCTTGTTCCGTAAAAGACAAGGAGTAAATTCCTGGGAGATCAGTGATTTCAATAGTCTGTGCATTTAAATTTAAAACACCGGTTTTTTTTTCAACCGTCACACCCGGCCAATTCCCTACTCGTTGCTGCGAACCTGTGAGTGCATTGAATAAGGTGGTTTTACCGCAATTAGGGTTACCAACTAAGAGGATCTGGGTCATATTTTTTGCCATTCCAAATGATTAGCTTCATCTTTGCGTAAGGTTAAGGAAGTTCCGCGTACCTCAACTTGCACAGGACAACCTAAAGGGGCTATTCTTAAGATGGATAATTCAACTCCTCGAGTTAAACCTAGAGCTAATAATCGACGTCGATAAACCAGATCGGTTTGGCCAAAACCGATTAAGCGTACTCGATCACCCTTTACAAGCTCATTGATTCGCATTATATCCAATTCAAAAAATTGAGTTGAAAATAAATTTTAGCACAAATGATAGCGAGAATCATTCTCATTTTAGAAAAAATAAAGCTTCTATGAATTATTTTTATTCAATTTCGAGTATGAAAGCTGCCATTTAACTCAAATTATAGCCTTGCTTTCTTGCATTCAGCATGGACAAGCCTGAATTAAAGTAGCTCAGGTAAATCTTGCTCATGACGCCAAGGGTGACGAAGGAGATAGTCTGCGGCCTGCATTTCTTGCAGGCGACTTAGCGTGCGTTTAAATTCCCCTATCATTTCGCCTTGAACATATAACTGTTCTAAAGGTAAGGCTGCGGAAATAATCAATTTTATACCGCGATCGTAAAGTACGTCGACCAAGTGGATTAACAGAATGACAGCAACTGTAAGCTTATCATCAAGGCGTGGGATACCACTCAGAAATACGGTATCAAAGCGATCGGCAATTTCCAAATAGTCTAATTGGCTCCTTGGTAAATTACAGATTACCTGGAAATCAAACCAGATTATTCTTTTAGCGCAGCGGATAAAAGGAATCTCTCGATGTTGCACCGACAAAGTATCTTTGGCTGTAAAAACTTGGGTTAGGCTCTCAAACTGCTTTGCCAAAATCCTTTCATTTTTAGCATCCAAAGGATAAAGATAAGTTTGTAGCAAGGGCTCCCTGCCCAAACGATAATCTGTTTGGTGAACGAGGTTTAGCACTTCACATTGGGTTTGAATGAGATGAATGACTGGTATAAAGCGTTCACGGTGAATGCCTTTTAAATATAACTTTTCCGGTGGAATATTGGAGGTAAGCACGAGCACTATACCGCGACTAAACAGGGCTTGGAATAATTCTGATAAAATCATGGCATGCGCAACGTCATGGACTAAAAATTCATCAAAACAAAGTAGCCGGATTGATTTTGCCAAGTCCACAGCGATTTTACGCAAAGGGTCTTTTTGTCCTTGGCGTTGGCGCAACTGAGCATCAATTTGCTGCATAAAATGATGAAAATGAAAACGTGCCTTTTTGGGTTCGTCAGCTTGTTGATAAAACATATCCATTAAATAAGTTTTACCCACGCCAACAGGGCCATATAAATAAATGCCTTTTATTGGCGCTTTAGGCCAAACTCGCCACCACGAAGATTTCACTTGCGCTAATTTATCCAATAGCCCTTGCATGGAAGCTAAGACCTGGCGTTGCGAGCTATTATTTTTAATATCCGCACGAGTTATTGCTTCTTCATAAGCAGCTATAAGAGTCATCGTTTAAAAACCTGGGTTTTCACCGCTTCAACAAGATTTGATTTAAGTTCAATTAATTTGCCATGAAAAAAATGGCCTGTCTCTGCAAAAACATGCAAAGCCAGAGGAGGTATAAATTGATTTACAAAGTCTTCCACCACTCTAAAGGGAACCACTTCATCTGCCTCACCTTGCATTATGACCCAAGGCTCAGGCGGGCTAAATTCCTGATAATTATAATGATGAACGGGTGGCGCAATCGTAATAAGTAGTTCATGCCTTGCCTGTGCCGCCGCTCGATATGCAACATAAGAACCAAAGGAAAATCCCGCGAAGATAAAGTTAAGATCCTCGTCAAATTCTTGCTGGCAGAGGCGCATTAAGGCAAGCATATCCTCACTTTCGCCGCAACCTGCATCATAGCTACCTTCAGAGTTACCCACGCCGCGAAAATTAAAGCGCAGACTTGCTATTTCAAGCTCTTTAAAGGCACGTGCCATTGTGGTTATGACTTTATTATTCATCGTTCCGCCCTGAAGCGAATGAGGATGTCCCAATAAAGCGACCTGCTGCAAATTAGCATTAGCAGGAACAGTTAAAACCCCTTCTAACTTGCCGATCAAACCAGAAAATACAAAAGGGTACTCTCCTGGTGAAGCTAATTTTGTGCTAGGAAACATAAAAAAACCTTGCAAATTAAAATCGGAATTTTAACTCATCTTGCAATTTCTTGCGCGTCATTTATGATCCTCTTTATTGCTTTGGTAATAATGAGCAATAAATTGAGCATCGACTTGACTCTTGTTGAGCGGTGACCCTTAAAAACTGGCAGTTGATTAATTAGTTCAGCTACCCAATAGTGGAGGACTTGATCCATGCGACAGGTACCTAAATTTATAGAAAAATCCCTTGGCTTTAAAAGGGGTCTGCGATGAAACTTCATGATTTTAAACGAAAAAAAGAACTGAATAGCAAAATATCCATGCTAACCTGCTACGATTATCCTTCTGCGCGAACCATTGCTGAATCAGAAATTGATGTAATGCTTGTTGGTGATTCGGTAGCAATGGCAGTGCATGGCTATGACAACACCGTGATGGCTACTATGGAAATGATGGTCATGCATACCTCTGCTGTAGCTCGTGGTTTAGGTAGACAATTTTTAATTGCCGATTTGCCTTTCCTTGGTCATCGCAGTTCTCAGGAAGTTACCATTGCCAATGTGCGACAACTGATGCAAGCCGGTGCGCAAGCTATTAAAATTGAAGGCGGTGACGCAGATACCTGCAAAACGATTGCTTTTTTAGTAACAGCAGGAATTCCTATAATCGGACATATTGGTCTTACTCCTCAATCAATCCATCAATTAGGCGGTTATAAAATTCAAGGGAGGGAGCAAGAGCAAGCTGCGCAATTGCTAAAACAAGCAGCCGATTTGGAAGCAGCAGGTTGTTTTGCCCTGGTTATTGAATGTGTTCCGCAACAATTGGCAAAAACAATTACCACCTCATTAGTAATTCCAACTATTGGTATTGGAGCCGGCGTTCACACCGATGGACAAGTGCTGGTTTGGCATGACCTTCTCGGGTTGCAAACTGAATTTAAGCCTAAGTTTTTGAAACACTTCGCTCAAGGAAAGGCGCAAACCTTAGCAGCTATTAATGCCTACGCCCAAGAAGTACAAAATGAAAGCTTTCCCAGCAAAGAGTATGCTTTTTGATTTCAATAGGATAAATTATGCAAATTTTTCATAGCTTGGCTGAGTGGCTGAGCTTTCGCAACTCCTTAGCGCCTGAACTCTCTCTAGGTTTTGTACCGACTATGGGTAATTTACATGAAGGGCATCTAGCATTGTATGCTCGCTCTATAGCAGAAAATGAGCATAGCTGCGCCAGTATTTTCATCAATCCGACCCAGTTTAACCGCAGCAATGATTTTCATAATTACCCCCGAAGCCTCGATCTAGACTTGGAAAAATTACAACAAGCCGGCGTTGACTACTGTCTTTTGCCAACAGAGCAAGAGGTCTATCCCGATAGTTATCGCTTTCAGCTGCAGGAAACTGAACTTTGTCTCTTGCTTGAAGGAAAACATCGACCCGGACATTTTACCGGCGTACTAACGGTGGTGATGAAACTATTAAATCTTGTCAGGCCAAAGCTGGTTTATTTGGGCGAAAAAGACTATCAACAATTTTTGTTAATTCGCGACATGGCTGCCAGTTTTTTTATGAATCTTGAAGTAAAAGCTTGCCCCACCGTTCGCGAAATCAGCGGGCTTGCCTATAGTTCGCGTAATAATCGCTTAACCGCAAGTCAACGGCTTGAGGCTGATAATTTTGCACAGATTTTTCATCAACAGAAAACTGGGGAACAGATAAAATCCGAATTAGAAGCTGCAGGCCTTAATGTTGAATATCTTGAAGACTATAATGAGCGACGTTATGTGGCGGTAATGATTGGTGAGATTCGCTTAATTGATAATTATGCGCTTGGTTAAACCAAGTTAGTGCTTTAATTCTTGGCAAGCTCGCAACAGATCTAACAGCTTTCCCCCTCTAGGATAGGGGGGGAGCTTGGCTGGAGTTAGCTAAGATTTGGGTCTTGAACTACCAATTAAATCGTCAATCTCTTCTTCTGTTTTAGATTTTCCTTTATTGAAAAAATTCAACCTTTGTTGTTGTAGTAACTTTTTAACCTTATTAGTATTCGTCGGATCTTGTTTATCAAGCTTTTTATTTAAACCACTCTCTAAAACCTTTTTCAACTCGCCATTTTCCTTTTCAATTGTTTCCTTGTGTTCCAAAACTTCATTTTTAAGTAGCTTTAGGGCTTCTATTTTCTTCTGAGTTAATCCGGGCTCACTCATTCTGAAAGCTTCTAAGATTAGATAAATCCACTGGCCTTCGAGTCGCTCGATTATTGCATCCAATTGTTTAATTGTGCGTGCAACGCTATCTCGTCCCTCGGGATTAAACAGGCATTTACCGCAGTCTAAAGTTGTAAATTTATAGACAGATTCATAGGTTTTCCCTGAGGGTGAGTATTCAACAGGCCTATCAGCTATACACTTCGCGGTTAACTGAATGGCATTAACACTAGGGTGCCAATCCCATTCCTCATTAAAACCCTGAAATTTTAAGAGCGCATCTTTGGTGGCGGTGATGTTAGAGCTCTGAACTTCTGCTATATAATAATCCCAAGCTTTTTCAGTGTTATTGTTTAAAGAGAATACAAAATTATTAGCTTGTGTGTAGGAGTTGAAAGACTGTGGCTCAATAAGATGCTGGCGCTCAGGATGTACATAAATTACATGATAACTTAAAGGCTCCAAAGTCTGCGCTTGGTACTTAACTGTTTCGAACATTTCGATAAGCTGCTTAAGAGGTACCGGCTGCAAACTCTCTTCTAAATTTTGTGACCTCAAACTCTCTTCTAAATTTTCTGTCTTAGCGAATAAACTATCAGGATTAGAAGCTCGTTCTTTTTCTAGTGAAAACTCATCTTCATCAGTCGAGGCGCTATCTTTTTGCATATCCTCAGCGTTTTTATCCTCCTCATTGGAAGCAACCAGAGCAAGATGGTGGTATAAAAAATCGGCCAAATCCTTATTTTTTTGTAAGCTTTGATATAACTCAGCTATGCTTAACATTTCCGCCAAAGCGCTAAGAGGGTTGGGCATAGTATTTTTGACTTCTAAATTCATATTTAAATTATCTTTAAGTAGCATCAGCCTTTCGACTTCATCTTCACTAGCATCTTGTAGAAATAATATTAACTGCTGAGCAAACTGAGTTCTTGACAACTTTTTGCTACTATTAACAAAATTATTTTGAAGCGTTACAGTTAACAGCGCAGAAGTTTTTATGAAATCAAATAGATTGAAATTAGCCATGGCAGGATCCTAGAGGAGGTAATTAAATATAAGTTTAAAACATTAGTATTAAGATAAAATTAAGAAAAATGAAAATAAACACTAATTGCAAGGCGATTTCATCAAAGTTTTAAATCTAATCACTTTTAAATATTGAGCAAGGCTACCTTTAATTAATTTTCTTCCCTGGCAAATTTTAAACTTTGATGAAAATCGCCCTGCACTAATTGGAGAATAAAAGCTGGCTTTGACGCTCATTTACCAAGCAGTCGGAAAAGCCTCTTTTGCTAAGGTTAAACGTTTTTCGACCTCACCTAACTCGGCTTTTAACAGCAAAATCTCCGCAGTTGCACCACGATTTTTCATGTGCTCCAAGGTTTTAGTCATTGCCAACTGCTGTTCTCTAAGACGATTAATATCTATTTCCACCGATTGGAGCCATTGCTGACGGGTGCTTATTTTATCCAATCCGAATTTGACTCGCCCCCCGACATTTGGCTTAGTTGCTTGCAGATGACAAAGAGTGACAAGAATTGAAATTTTTTGTTGGATTCGCTCAGCTAAAAAATGACTACTCTTAGCATTTTTTTGTTGAACTAAATGTTGAATGTCCTTTTTTATTTCTGCAATGCAATTTGAAGCATTCATTTCAATAGCTTGACGAAATAAACCCGGTGGCAGAGTCTTTGTCGATAAGGAATCGCCCAGGGCTGAGATTTTCCACTCTAATTCTGGTAAACGTGCGGTTAACTGCTGCAATAAAACTGTGGTATTCATGTTGTTATAAAGGTTCTAATTGCGGGCTTTGAGCGAGTTGTCGAGTTTGCAACCAAGCGCTAATAAAAGGAGGCAAACACATTAGTAAAAGCCCCACTACCAACGTTATTTCATAGCAAAGCACCGAGCCTACATTAATCCCTTCTGGGGGCATAAAGCTGACTACTAGAGTCGTTAAAGCGCCAATACTACCGACTCCTGCAACAAAAATTATACCCGGCAGACCACCAGGGATTCGAAAAGCACGAGGCTGTTCAGGTGCAGAAAACCGCAATTTAATCACAGCGGCAAACATAAGCAGGTACATCAGCATATAAAGTTGGGCGGCCAAGGCCGTCAAAAACCAATAAGAACCATTCACAGATGGCATAAAAAGAAATAAGGTGGAGAGAACGGTAACAATAACTGCCTGGCAAATTAACATAACGATAGGCGCACCATGCTGATTTGCGCGCAGAAAGAATGCGGGTAAATTGCCATCTTCGCCAGCCACCAACAAACCTTTCGTCGGTGCTATAATCCAGTTTGAGACCCCGCCAAGTCCACCCATTACTAGCATTAGTGCAACTAAAGGCATTAACCATAGTAGGTGGTATTGTGAAAAAAACGAGTCAAAGGCCTGCATAATTCCAGCGACTAGATTGATATTTTCCTGGGGTAAAACGACGGCAATTGCTAGTGAGCCCAAAATTAAGGTGCTTAATATAATAAGAACTGAATAAATCAAAGCCCGAGGAAAGGCGCGCTGAGGATTTTCTACATCATGAGCATGCACTGTAGCGATCTCAATACCACAAAAAGACATCATAATTGCTGTTAATGAAACCCAAAGTGACTTTTCATGCCAGTGAGGACTTATACTTTGAGCATCAAACTGCACCTGAGAAGGATTGCCGCCTATAAGCCAGGCAGCACCTAATCCGATAATTAAAGCCATTGGCAATAATAACCCAGAAAGCGCGCAGATATTACTAAATAATGCAGATGACCGCATACCCTTCATATTAAGCAAGGTTGCTGCCCAAAAAGAAGCCACGATGATCAACCATAGAAAATAGGGATTAGATGCCATTGAAGGATTAATTAAATAGCCTATAGTTCCCGCAACAAAGGATAAAATAGTCGGATACCAAATAACATTTTCAATCCACTGCAACCAAATTGCTAAAAAACCTACATTTTTGCCAAAGGCTTCTTTTACCCAAATATAAATTCCGCCTTGTTTTGGCCAGCCTGAGGCAAGCTCTGCGGAAACCAATGCAGTAGGAATTAGAAAAAATAAAGCACCCATGATGAAAAAAGAAATTAACTGACTTCCGAATAACGCTGTGGCTGGCAAATTACGAATCGAGTCCACCGACCCGACTGTTATCATGGTAAGGCTAAAAATTGTCAAAGCATGCTTATTAGAGCTCATTGCATTCCTTTATCACTGTTACAATTTAGCAAAGCATACATTGTAGTTGTCTAAGCTTAAGGTAACCTTAATAATCGTGTAAAAAATAGTCAAAACATGGTTTAGGGTACCCCAGTCTTACTCTTTTGTAAATTACAGCCTGTAAGGCCAGGTCAGAAGAAGCAAGGATTTTAACAGAAACCACCCTATGATTAACACAAAACTTTGGCTGAAAACTTAAAACTCAAATTCTAGTAATAGCATTTTATGGAAGCACAAGTCCTAAAAAAATGCACAATTATAGGCTTTTTCATGGGCTCTTCTTTTTAAGGGGAAAATGCTATCATTCAAAATTGCGCAAATTAACGCAACAGATTTGATAACTTCTAGATAAATTATCAAATCCACCAATAGGATTAACCAAGCCTATGAATTTGAATAATCCTTTTCTCTTCAATGTGTTTATCGTTTTAGCCGCGGCCTGCATTATCATTCCGCTAGCTAGCAGATTTAAACTTGGTTCTGTATTAGGCTATTTGATCATCGGAGTACTTCTGGGGCCCTTTGGCTTTAAACTAATTGGTAACGCCGAAGAAATTATGCATTTTGCTGAATTTGGCGTCATTATGATGCTTTTTCTAATAGGGCTGGAATTAGAACCTGAAATTTTATGGCGATTACGCAAAGCAATAGCAGGTTTAGGTAGTTTGCAAGTTCTTCTTACTACGATAGTTTTGAGTTTGTTGGGTCTTTGTTTAGGCTACTCATGGCGTTTAAGTCTTGCAGTATCAATGGCTTTATCCCTATCCTCTACAGCTCTTGTTTTACAAATGCTGCAAGAAAAAAACCTTATGCGAACTACAACTGGTGAAACTTCTTTTGCAGTTCTGCTTTTTCAAGATATAGCCGTTATTGCAATTCTAATTATCATGCCTTTATTGACAGCTCCTGGAAGCCCATCTGTTGAACCTAAAGGTTTCATTGATTCGTTTTCAGGGTGGGTGCAAGCGGGGATAGTTACTGCTGTTATCGGGGCTGTAATCATTCTTGGTCATTATTTTTCACATTATTTTTTCTTTCTTATCGCCAAAGCTAATTTACGTGAAGTCTTTACTGCAACCTCCCTGGCTTTGATTCTCGGCATAACGCTTTTAATGCAAACTGTAGGTATTTCGCCAAGTTTAGGCGCTTTTGTTGCCGGAGTCGTACTAGCTAATTCAGAATATAAACGAACTTTAGAAACGGATATCGAACCCTTTAAAGGCTTATTATTGGGTTTATTTTTTATTTCAGTGGGTATGAGCATGAATTTTACAATTCTAGCTAAGCAGACCACCGCACTTTTAGGGGTTGTAGCGTCTTTTATTCTTATTAAAGCGCTAATTCTTTTTGCCTTAGGACGCATCTTTGGACTTACCAAGATTCAGTCAACCGCGATGGCTTTGGCGTTATCTCAAGGTTCAGAATTTGCCTTTGTTTTATTCCAATACGCAAAAACTTCTCAGGTAATAACTGAGGCGAGCATGAATTTTCTTATTCTTGCTGTTGCCTTATCAATGGCTACAACCCCCTTATTAATACTTAGTTATAGTCGCTTAATTATGCCCCTTTTTATGAGTCCTATTCGGCCAAAATTTGATTCTATTCAAGAGAATGAAGCGATAATTTTGGCAGGCTATGGTCGTTTCGGTCAAATTATTGGGCGCTTTCTAAATGCCCAAGGTGTTAAACTAACCGTATTAGAAAATGATCCTCAACAAATTGAACTTCTACGTAAATTTGGACTCAAAGGTCATTTCGGTGATGCTTCTCGACTCGATTTACTTAGTAATGCTGGTGCCGCTACCGCTAAACTTCTAATAGTTGCCGTGGATGATCCGGATATTGCTCTGGACATCGTTAAATTGGCCAAGCAAGAGTTTCCTCAGCTTAAAATTTATTCTCGAGCCCGCAACCGCAGGCATGCTTACGAATTAACTAAAGCCGGCGCAAACTACTTTAAACGAGAAATTTTTGATTCATCCTTGGGAATGGCTGTGGAAGTGATGAAATTTCTGGGACATAATCCTAAGCTCATGCAGCGAAAAGCTCGAACCTTTGCCAAGCATGATCAAGCATCGTTATTGAAATCGTTCGAATTTTTTGAGAAGGAAAATGAATTAATCAACTTCACTAGCCAGGTCAGAGGTGAGCTTGAGCAGATATTGCAGGGTGATCAACTATCAACTAAGGTAAAATTTGATCATAGCCGCTAACTCATTGTTTTTCTTAACTCCTCAGCGCTTATCTTGTCTTATTTATGTATTTTTTTCCCAGGACTTCTAGTTAACGAACTTACAATCTGGTATTTAGAGTCTTATATTCTGGAATCCTGTAAACTGGGCAAGAAGCTATTTAAGGAATGTTCATGAACTCTGATGCTGTAATACAACTAGGTAATCCTTTACTTAGAATGATTTGCGAACCCATTTCCGAAAATCTTTTTGGCTCAGAGGACTTAAATAAACTGGAATCTCTACTTTTTAAAGTATTAAAAGATGAAAATGGTTTAGGACTTGCAGCCCCTCAGATCGGGATATCGAAACGAGCAATTGTTTTTGGTATGGAGGCCTACAGAAATCGCCCCGCAATTCCACTTACCTTATTATTTAACCCCTCTTTCGAACCGCTCTCCGAACTCGTAGAAGAGGCCTACGAAGGCTGCCTCAGTGTGGGGCAATTAAGAGCTAAAGTTCCGCGTTACAAATCAATAGCATACCGGGGATTTGATGCCGAAGGTCAGTTGATTGAACGAGAAGTATCCGATTTACATGCTCGAGTCCTACAACATGAGTTAGATCATTTAGACGGTATCGTATTTTTGGATAAGGTGAAAGATCATAATTCGATTGTTTTTCATGAGGAATTATTACGCTCAGGGGCAATATCCGCTCCGCGAGACGATTAATCTGGGTAAGGTTCAGTTTCCTATTAATTCTACCGCATTAATTTAATCTTAGAGATTTGCAACCCCATTGCAAGCTCACTCGAAACCAGTTTAGCAGCTTCGAGCTAACCTAAGTGCTTTCTATTCTTGCCAAGCCCTAACCGTTGGTATAGCGACTTATTGAATTTTGAATTTCACGATGCGCGGCTTCAGGACCTTCCCAACCATCTAATTTAACCCATTTACCATCTTCCAAGTCTTTATAATGTCTAAAAAAATGTTCCAGGGTTAATAATTGATGTCGGGGTAAATCTTCATAAGTTTTTATTGATTCATACATTTTACAAATTTTGTTTGTAGGTACAGCTAGCAATTTAGCATCAATACCGGACTCATCAGTCATTTTCAACATACCGACAACACGGCAGGAAATTACCGAGCCACTGATTAAGGGCACAGGCGTTATTACTAAAACATCTACTGGATCACCATCTTCAGACAAGGTATTGGGAATATAACCATAATTAGTAGGGTAAAACATCGCTGTGGAAATAAAACGATCAACAAAAAGTGCACCACTGACTTTGTCTACTTCATATTTTACAGGTGCCCCGTTCATAGGAATTTCAATAATTACATTAATCTCATTCGGAATATCACGTCCGGCTTTAACATCCATTAAACTCATTTCACACTCTCGCTAATAAAGACGCGCTATTATGCTCAAAATAGCTAAAAAAGGCAAAAATAACCATTTTAATAAAAAAAAAGAACAAATAACTCATCTATATCCTTAACCTTATAAATTTATTAAAAACAAGGTTTGTTGTCATTCGGCTCTCAGGCTATAATCGTTAGTTTTCTCAAGAGATTAGCTTAAAAATGGACTGTCTATTTTGTAAGATTATAAGCGGTGAAATTCCTACGAAACTGGCCTTTGAAGATCCGGAAATTATTGTCATACACGATATCAAACCGCAAGCGCCCACTCATATGTTAGTGCTACCTAAAAAACATATTGCTACACTTAATAATGTGGATAGCAAAGATGAGCAGCTTCTAGGCCGAATAATAACCACTGCAAAAAAAATGGCTAAAGCAGAAAAAATCAATGAAGATGGCTATCGCTTGGTTTTCAATGTTAATTCTGGTGGCGGGCAGGATGTTTACCACATACATTTACATATCCTTGGCGGTCGTCAGATGACCTGGCCCCCAGGTTAAGGCAGAATATAATGCATAAACAGTATGAAAAGATTTTAAAAGAATTGGGTGAAGACGTGACCCGTGAAGGCCTGAAAGGCACTCCGATGCGCGCAGCTAATGCCTTACGTTATCTGACAAAAGGCTATAAAGAAAACCTTAATGAAATTATAAATGAAGCTCTTTTTGAATCTGACATGAATGAAATGGTCATTGTGAAGAATATTGAAATGTATTCCATGTGTGAACACCATTTACTACCTTTTTTTGGCCATTGCCATGTTGGTTATTTGCCGGATGGTAAAGTGATTGGTCTGTCAAAAATAGCAAGGATTGTCGAATATTTTGCACGCCGTTTACAGATTCAGGAGCGTTTAACTTCAGAAATTGCAGATTGTATTATATCCATCACTGGAGCACGCGGAGTCGCTGTGATTGTAGAAGCGAAACATCTTTGTATGATGATGCGTGGAGTAGAAAAACAGCATTCAGCCATGACCACTTCAGTGATGTTAGGCGAGTTGCGTGATAATCATTCGAGCCGCAATGAATTTCTGCTTTTAATTAAAAATTAATAATCTTTAATTTATACATTTAATACTAGGGAATATTAAAACTGTCATTCTAACCCCGGTTAGAATGACAGTGTTCAAGATGTCGCTGTCTAACTGTATTTACTAGCTGGTTAAACTTTAAGTAGGTTTAATCTTTTAAACCTACTTAGCAAATTAATCTTCTTTAGAAGACGATTCAATCTCTTCACTTTCAACATCCATTGAATCAATCGATTCTGAATCAGTTTCAGCTTCGGCATCAGCAGGCGCTTCATTAGACACAGCTGCTTGTGGCCTATCTTTCCATTCCAGCTTGACCCGTCCTTGCTTGTCAACACCCGCCACGAAGACATCAATATCTTGTCCTTCAGTTAGCATGGATTCAACCTTTTGTGAACGGTCAGAGCAAATTTGGGAAATATGTAACAAACCATCTTTACCAGGAAGAAGATTAATAAAGGCGCCAAAATCTACAATTTTAATCACTTTACCTTTGTAAGTCTGACCCACTTCAACATCAGCAATTAAGGCTTTAATTTGTCGTTGCGCTTCTTCCAAAGCATCTGCATCCGGTGAAAATAATTGCACATTTCCGCTATCATCAATATCAATAGCAACCCCTGTGCTTTCGATTAGCCCTTTGATGGTAGAACCACCTTTACCAATAATAGTTCGTATTTTGTCTTCAGCTACTTTCATGGTAGTGATTCTGGGTGCATGCTTTGACAATTCATCACGATGTCCTGCCAGTGAATTATTCATCACACCTAATATATGAGTCCTGCCAGCTAAGGCTTGCTCTAAAGCCTGTTCCATAATTTCTTTAGTAATTCCGGTAATTTTGATATCCATTTGCAGTGCTGTGATGCCCTTTTCAGTTCCGGCAACTTTAAAGTCCATATCTCCTAAATGATCTTCATCACCCAAGATATCGGTTAGTACAGCAAAACGCTCACCATCTTTAATAAGTCCCATAGCAACACCAGCTACCGGCGCCTTGATAGGAACACCAGCATCCATTAATGCTAAACTTGTACCACAAACAGTAGCCATAGAGCTTGAACCATTTGATTCCGTAATTTCAGAAACGATACGTAAAACATAGGGGAATTCACTTGCAGTCGGCAAAACAGCCATCATACTTCGTTTAGCTAAACGGCCATGGCCTATCTCACGACGTTTAGGACTACCAACCATACCTACTTCACCCACTGAATAGGGAGGGAAGTTGTAATGCAACATGAATCTATCTTTTGACTCACCCGCTAAACTATCCAGAGTTTGTGCATCACGCTCATTACCTAAGGTCACTGCGACAATAGCTTGCGTCTCGCCACGAGTAAATAAAGCGGAACCATGTGTTCTTTCCAAAAATTTGGTGCGAACAGCGATAGGACGAACCGTTTTTTGATCGCGTCCATCAATACGTGGTTCGCCATCAAGAATACGATTACGTACAATTGATTTTTCCAAGGAATCCAGGATTTTGGAGACCTCATCTAATTTCAGTTCTTCTTGTTCGCTACTAAGCGCTTCATTTAATTTTGATCTGACTTCATCTAAACGTTGATAACGTTGCGTTTTATCTTTAATTAAATAAGCTTCAGTGACTGAATCGCTAGCTAGTTCAGCGATACGTGCTTCCAGAGCTGTATCAACAGGAGCTGGAGACCAGTCCCAGCGAGTACGACCTGTTTCATTAGCTAATTCTTTTATCGCTCTTATAACGCCTTTCATCATTTCATGGCCATATAAAACTGCGCCAAGCATGATTTCTTCACTCAGTTCTTTAGCTTCTGACTCAACCATTAAAATGGCATCTTCAGTTCCAGCTACCACTAAATCCAACTCAGACTCAATAATCTCTTTGTGACTGGGATTTAATAAATAAATACCGTCTTTGTAACCAACACGTGCAGCTCCAATTGGACCTTGGAAAGGAATTCCTGAAATTGACAGCGCAGCCGATGCAGCAATCATTGCCACGATATCTGCGGGAACATCGGGGTTTAACGATAAAACCGTTGCAATAATTTGCACTTCATTGCGGAAACCGGCCGGAAATAAAGGACGTAAAGGTCTATCCATAAGACGTGAAATGAGAGTCTCTATCTCACTAGGACGACCTTCACGCTTATTGAATCCGCCAGGTATTTTACCGGCAGCAAAAGATTTTTCTTGATAGTTAACAGTCAGAGGGAAAAAATCTCTAACGTCTGCTGTACCTTTGCGACCAACAACCGTTACTAAAACTTGTGTACCTGCCATACTTGCAAAAACAGCACCATCAGCTTGTCTTGCTACTTCTCCAGTTTCAAGCACAAGCGTGTGTTGACCGTAGCGTATTTCTTTAGTGATTTTAGTCACGTCTCACCTCAATAGTAATATGAATCCTCTTACATTAAAAAGATTTTACCCTAATTTGAATCTAATCTAATTATCGTAATTTTGGATAATAACAAAAAGGCGCATAAAAACTGCGCCTCTCATTTTGGATTAAAAAATTGCAAGTCCGTAGCTCACTAGCCTTCTTAGTAAATTAATAAGAATCTCTTAATCCTAAACTTTGAATTAAAGTTTGATAACGAGCGTGGTCATTTCTTTTCAGATACTTAAGTAATTTGCGGCGCTTATTGACTAACTCTTGCAAGCCTCTGCGCGAATGAAAATCTTTTTTATTAACTTTAAAGTGTTCCGTTAAATATTTAATACGACCTGTCATTAACGAAACCTGGACTTCTGGAGAACCAGTATCATTATCTGCTCGTTTGTATTCATTAACGATTTCTACTTTTTGTGCGCTAGTTAGCGACATGGTTTACTCCTGGAAATAAGCTCAGTATTTAATTAAAGGGAAGCATTTTATCAAGGCATGTCGCGATACACAAGTACTAGCTAATATTAATTGTGAAATCAAGATCTTTGATTGCCTAATCAAGGAGGGTGAATGCTAGTAATTTAGATCTAACTACTTGATTAAAATGCAAATAATCGTTTAACTATTAGCCTGCCAACGCTATCTAACAGGCCAAGTCCTATAAATTCTTTTTTTTCATCATAAAGACGAACACAACCTTCCAGTTCATCATCCTTAGTAATTTTTATTGCCTTACCCTGACGTAACGCCATCGTTTCATCGACCTTGAGATTGACTTGTGGATAATAATCAACAGCGCGATCAGTTGGCAATAAACAGGCATTCAATTCAGTCAACGTTTTTTTTTCTAAATCCTCAAGAGAATACATCGCTTCGCTATCAAAGCCTGCGGTACTTAATCGATGCAATTGAGTAACATGAGCACCAACTCCTAACAAAGCGCCGATGTCTTCTACAAGATTACGTATGTAGGTCCCTTTTGAACAGGACAGTTTAATCTCGAATTCTTTACCATTAAAGCGCTTAAGCTCTAACTCATGAATGGTAATATCTCTTGCTTCCCGCTCAATAGTAATCCCATCTCGAGCGTATTTATAAAGTGGTTTGCCCTTGAATTTAAGAGCCGAAAACATTGAAGGTATTTGTGGAGTTGTACCCTTAAATGAATTTATAACTTCAAGCAGTTGAGCTTCGGTAACATTAAAAGAATCCGTAGATTCAATTATTTCACCCATTGCATCAGCTGTGTTCGTTTTAATGCCTAATAAACCCGTGGCTTCATAGCATTTATCTGCATCAAGAAGAAATTGAGAGATTTTAGTAGCCTCACCAAAACAGATGGGCAACATGCCGGTTGCTAGCGGATCAAGACTTCCAGTATGCCCGGCTTTTTGGGCGTTGAATAAGCGTTTTACATGCTGTAAAAGAGTATTAGAACTAAGCCCCTGAGGTTTGTTAACTAATAAAATTCCATTTATCGCCTGTTTGGGTTCAGCTTTGTTCATCATTCTCAGAATCAGGAGGGGTTAGCTCATCAATCAAACGGCTCAATCGTCTGCCATACTCAACTGATTCATCATAGACAAAATGAAGTTGAGGCACTGTGCGAAGCTTTACACTTCGAGCCAACGCTTTTCTTAGGTAAGGCGCTGCAGAATCTAAAACTGCTTTAGTTTCTGCAACATCTGCGTTGAGCACGGTAAAATATACTTTAGCATGGCTTAAATCTGAGGCTACCTTCACCGTTGAAATAGTAACAAAAGCTGGTAGGCGCGGATCTTTAATTTCCTGCTGAATTAATTGCGACAATTTACGTTGCATCATTTCTGCAATACGGTCTGTGCGCTTAAACTCGTTTGTCATAAATCTCGCTTTATTTCAATGGTTTCAAACACTTCAATCAAGTCGCCAGGTTTAATATCATTGTAATTTTTTACCCCAATACCACACTCAATCCCTTGGCGAACTTCGACAACATCATCTTTAAATCGACGTAAGGATTCTAAAGTGCCTTCATAAATCACTACGTTGTTTCTCAATACTCGAATTGGATTATTGCGTTTAATCATACCTTCAATAACCATGCATCCGGCAATGGAGCCTATCTTTGGCGAGCGGAATACATCTCGGACTTCAGCAATACCAATAATTTCTTCTTTAAACTGCGGTGCTAACATACCGGTTAAGGCGCCTTTTACTTGATCAACGATGTCATAAATAACACTGTAATAATGCAAGGCAACAGATTCTTGTTCAGCTAAACGTCTACCACTATTATCAGCACGGACGTTGAAGCCAATCAGAATGGCATTTGAAGCAATTGCTAAATGAACATCTGATTCAGTAATTCCACCAACACCAGCTGAGACAATTTCGACCTTCACTTCATCTGTAGATAATTTAATTAAGGCATCAGTAATTGCTTCGATAGAGCCTTGTACATCCGCTTTAAGAACGACGGGTAAGGACTTCGCCTCTGCAACAGTCATGTTCTCAAAAATACCTTCCAATGATGATTTTTGCTTTCTCGCCAATTTGATATCACGAAATTTTCCTTGACGGAATAAAGCAACTTCTCGAGCCCGTTTTTCGTCAGGAACAACAACTGCTTCGTCACCTGCATGAGGCACAGCCGAAAGACCCAGAACTTCTACCGGAATTGAAGGTCCTGCGCTTTCAACGGCATTACCACTATCGCTTACCAAGGCACGGACGCGACCATATTGTAAACCTGCAAGGATAATATCACCGCGATGCAAGGTGCCGCTTTGAACAAGCACAGTTGCTACAGGACCTAAGCCTTTATCAAGCCGTGATTCAATAACCACCCCTTTTGCTGCACCATCGGTATTAGCTCTTAGCTCCAACACTTCTGCTTGCAAAAGAATGGAATCCAATAAAGCATCGATACCCAAGCCAGTTTTAGCTGAAATTTGAGCAAAAATGGTATCACCACCCCACGCTTCAGGAATTACTTCGTGAACTGATAACTCATTCATTACCCGATCGAGATCTGCATCAGGTTTATCCATTTTGTTAATAGCCACGATAATTGGTACTTTTGCAGCTTTTGCATGTTGTATTGCTTCAGCCGTTTGAGGTTTTACCCCGTCATCAGCAGCAACTATGAGAATAACAATATCTGTTGCCTGGGCGCCACGAGCACGCATTGCAGTAAAGGCAGCATGGCCGGGTGTGTCCAGGAAGGTAATATTTCCTTTAGGCGTACTCACATGATAAGCACCGATATGCTGGGTAATTCCGCCTGCTTCACCGGCTGCTACTTTAGTGGTTCGTATATAGTCAAGTAACGAGGTTTTACCATGATCAACGTGACCCATGATGGTTACTACGGGCGCGCGGGATTCCAAACGGCTTCCCTTTGTAAGGGCATCGCCTAAATTATCTTCTATCGCGCTTTCTTTTAGCAAATGGGGTTTGTGGCCCATTTCTTCCACCACAATAACGGCGGTATCTTGATCGATAACCTGATTAATCGTGGCCATAGCGCCCAAGTTAATCATCACTTTTATAACTTCTGCAGCTTTAACTGACATACGCTTAGCTAATTCAGCTACGGTTATTGTTTCAGGAATAGCTACTTCACGAATAACTGGGGTCGTTGGCATAGCAAAACCGTGGGTTAATGCTTCCTCGGCTTCCCGATATTTTTCAGATTTTTCTGCGCCTCTGCGTTTTTTAAATTTGTTGCGTTTATGACGTCCTGAGTCTCGGTCATCGTCTTCTTGCACAGGTGCTGTATATTTAGCTTTCTTTTTTGCTTTTTTAAATTCAGCTTCGGATTCTTTTTCAGTTTTCTCAGGGTGTTTTTTCTTAGCTTTGTCAGCAACTTTGGTTTCTTCAATAGGCACAACCACAGGTGTTTCAGTAGTCTGCTGTACAACCTTCAAAAAATCTTTGTCAGTTTCTGAATTTTTCTGTTCATCGGCTAAGCTTTCATTAGATTGAGCGCTCTCTTTGTCAGTAGAATTAGTTTCTGCAGTGGTCTGAGACAAAGCTTCTTTTTCTTCCGTTGCTACTGCAAGATCATCAGATTTTTCTTGATGTAAAGAAGTCTCTTCTTCAACTTCGGCTTCAAGTTCATTTTGCTGGTCAACTAGGCTAGTACGTTTAACATAGGTTTTTTTAGTGCGAACCTCTATATTAACAGTTTTTCCACTGTGTACGTCATGCCCTAATTTAACCTGTGTGAGGCTTTTACGTTTCAGTGTAATTCGCTCAGGCGTGGTTCTTGTCTCAGGGCTAGCATTAGATTTTAGATGATTAAGCAAAATTCGTTTTTGATCTTCATTTACCGTTAGATCTGCGTCCGTAAATGATAAGCCTGCTTCCTGTAACTGGGTCAATAGGCGTTCAACTGGGATACCCACGACCTGCGCCAATTGTTTAACCGTCACATCAGCCATAAAATTAACCCCCTTTCAGCAACTCTTTGATTGTAAGAGCTGCTTTGATTCTAACGATTCAAACACAGAAGTGTAAGAACTTTAACGGCTTTCTAAATGCCTTTTCGCAAAACACGAAGCCATAAAAAAATACCAAATTTGTACTACCTAACGGCTAATTTTACTTGTATTCAATTAACATTTCTCTTAGCCGTTATTAATTTATAGAAACCAAGGCTCACGAGCTTTCATTATCAGTTCAGCAGCCTTTTCTTCAGAAATTCCAACCATATCAACTAATTCGTCTACTGATTGCTCAGCTAATTCATCCATTGTCGTAAGACCTTTTGCTGCCAGCTTATTTGCTAATTCATCCGTCATCCCTTCCATTGTTATTAAGGAATCAGAAGGACTACCAGCCATACCTTGCCCTGAGGTTAGAGCCTGAGTTAACAGCGTATCATTTGCTCGATTTCTAAGCTCATCAACAATTTCTTCATCAAATTCTTCAATTGCCATTAATTCTTCTTTAGGTACATAAGCAATTTCCTCGAGGGAGGAGAATCCATTAGCTACTAAAAGTGCGGCAATTTCTTCATCTATGCCTAGATTTGTAGTGAATAGATTAATAATTTTACTTGATTCTTCTTGACTCTTTGAGTTGAATTCTTCAATAGTCATAACGTTTAAAGACCAGCCCGTCAGTTGGCTTGCTAATCTAACATTTTGACCATTTCTACCAATCGCTTGAGACAACTGATCTTTTTGAACTGCTAGATCCATTGTGTGACTATCTTCATCAACGACAATAGAAGTAATTTCAGCAGGAGCCATTGCATTGATCACCAATTGAGCAGGATTATCATCCCACAAAATAATATCAACTCGTTCACCACCGAGCTCACTAGATACCGCTTGTACACGTGCTCCACGCATACCAACGCATGCACCAACTGGGTCAATACGGCCATCATTTGTCTTAACAGCAATTTTGGCTCTGTTTCCTGGTTCTCGAGCGGCAGCTTTTACATCAATAATGTTTTCGCCGATTTCTGGAACTTCAATTCTAAAAAGCTCAATTAGCATTTCATTACGTATTCGGCTTACGTAAAGTTGCGGACCACGTGATTGCGGTGTAATTTCATAAAGATAGGCACGAACCCTATCGTTAGGCCTAAACATTTCATTAGGCAGCATTTCATTACGAGGCATAAAGGCTTCGGCCTTCCCTCCTAAATCAATAATGATATTATCGCGTGTAACTTTCTTTACCGTACCATAAACAAGCTGGCCAAATTTATTTTGAAATTGATCAACAACCTGTTGTCTTTCTGCTTCTCTCACTTTTGTCATAATAACTTGACGAGCAGTTTGAGCTGCAATTCGACCAAATTCAATTGAAGGCATAAACTCTTCTATGCGCTCGCCAATCTTGATGTTAGGGTCACGTTCTTGCGCCTGTTCAAGAGTCAACTCTCTTTCAGGAAACTCCAAGTCATCTTCCTCAACAACATCCCAGTATCGGAAAGTTTCGTATTCACCTGTTCGTGGATCTAATTTGACTCTGACACCAATATCTTTAACCGTGAGTTTACGAGTGGCAGATTCAAGTGCTGCTTGGATTGCTAGCAATACAACTTCCTTGCTCACACCCTTTTCGTTAGATAATGCCTCAGCAACTAGTAACAATTCTTTGCTCATTGTTCGCCCCTCACTCACCTATCAAATTTGCTTTCACTATATGGGAAAATGGCACTTCAAAAAGCTCTCCATCTACCTTTAGCGTCAATATTTCATCGTTGATGTTTACAATATCACCTGAGAATTTTCGGCTACCATTTATTGGCTTGAAGAGTTTAATTTTGACTGCCTGACCTAAAAAAAGTTTGTATTGTTCTTTATAAAATAATGGTCGAGGTAAGCCTGGAGAGGAAATCTCCAAACTATAGTTGCCTGAAATAGGATCTTCCACATCAAGAAAGGCACTTACTTGTTTAGATACTTTTTCACAATCCTCAACAGCGATTCCATCTTCTTTATCTATATATAGCCGCAAAAGAGAATGTTTTCCTTGTGAAAGGTACTCACATCCCCATAGTTCATACCCCAAATCAGTTATCAGAGGTTTCAACAGCTCTTCAATTTCGCTTTGCATCATATATTAAACATACGCCTATGTATTTACGACTTGATTCAGTTCAGCTTCTATTTTCGAAATGAATAACGTGATTGATCTGGTTCAATTTCTCTTATGCCAGATAATAAAAAACCCCATTAATGGGGTTCTTAAATAGTGGTAGCGGGGGCAGGATTTGAACCTACGACCTTCGGGTTATGAGCCCGACGAGCTACCAGGCTGCTCCACCCCGCATCAACTGAGGGGAAGTATACTCACCCTTCCTAAACATATCAAGCCTTTTAAATCAAAAAAATTAAATATTAGTTTCGCTTTGAAATTTAGTTGTTTAATTAACTAAAGGCATTCACACAGGCATTAATTAACCCCGTTGGAAATAGACCTAAATAAAGTAAAGAAAGACAATTTAAGGAAAAAATGAGGTTTAAAGTTGTTGAAAATTTTACTGGGTTTTGGTCAACAGCCTCGTCAAAGTACATTACCTTAATGATACGAAGATAATAGTAGGCACCAATTACTGCAAATAAAAGCCCAAGTACAGCAACCCAGGTCAAATGAGCATCAACCAAAGCTTTTAAAACTAGTAACTTGGCAAAAAATCCAACTGTTGGCGGTATACCTGCCATAGAGAACATGATAACTAACATCATAAAAGCTAACCAGGGGTTTCTTTTGTTTAAGCCCTTAAGATCATCTACATTTTCTATCTCAATTCCCTTATGTGACATTAGTACCAATAAACCAAAAGCGGCTACTGTCATGACTGAATAAATAAGTACATAAAAAAGCGAAGCGGAATAACCGCTGGCATTAAGAGCTATTAATCCAAATAGCGCATAACCAACATGAGATATAGCTGAATAGGCAAGTAATCGTTTGAGGTTGTTCTGCACAATTGCAAATAAATTACCAAAGCCGGTTGATAGCAAGGCCATCACTATCAATAATTGCTGCCATTGAATAGCGAGCTCTGGAAAACTTAATCCTGAAGTAAGTAACCTTAAAGCCATACCAAGTGCTGCTATTTTTGGTGCAGTGCTAAGTAATAAGGTAACTGAAGTTGGCGCACCTTGGTAAACATCGGGAGCCCACATGTGAAAAGGCATGGCTGCTAATTTAAATCCAACACCAGCAACAATAAATACAAGCGAAAAAGTTAATAATAAGCTTTGGTCACCATTCCAATTGGAAGAAATTACATTGGCAATGTCCGTCAAGTCCAATTTACCTGTAGCGCCATAGACTAGCGACAGGCCAAATAAAAGCATTCCTGAAGCAATCGCGCCCATAACAAAATATTTCACTGCTGCTTCTGCTGCATCACTATTTGTTCTACGAATTGCAGTTAATGCATAAAGAGGGAGTGATAATAATTCTAAACCTAAATAGATTGTAAGTAAGGAATGTGCAGAGACTAATACCATCATTCCTAAGGTAGAAAATAACCCTAGTACATAGTAATCACCTGTTGGCATCTTTCGTTCTTCAATATATTGCTTAGAATATAGAAAACTTAAAAATACAGATAGGTAGATAAAAAGTTTCATCAACTGTGCAACATCATCACTGATAAATAAGCCGCTAAAAATTATTGTTTTATAGCTGCCTAAATATAAAAAGTTAAACGCAGCAGCCAGGATTAATCCCGCTGAGGCACAGAAAAAAGACAAGGAAGGAAAACTGCGTCGTAAAAATAAGTCTACTAATAAGGTTACACAAGCAGTAGCCAATATGATCATCTCGGGTATTGCCAGGTGAATATTTTCTAATAATTCTATTGTCATTTCTGTTTAACCTTATTGGTTGAAGTCTACTTCTTTTATTTTGGGTCGAAAAAATATGAGTTCGCTTTAAGCCACTTAATTTTTAAGTAAGATCTTGCATAAAAAAGTTAGTCCGAGCTCAGGTTTACCTAACTCCAAGTTTATAATTTTGTTTTGCTAGCTAGAGAAAGTGTATGGTCTACGCTCTGATGTACATATTCAAGCATAGGCTTAGGATATAGACCTAAGGCCATAACCATTAAAGCTAATAATGCATAAGCACTTATTTCAAATTTAGTAAGATCTTTTAGCTTAGCGATCTTATCATTTACAACAGGCCCAAAAACCACGCGTTTATACATCCATAAAGTATAGGAAGCACCAGTTATTAATGTTGTTGCAGCCCAGAATGATAACCAAAAATTAGCTTTCATTGCGCCTAGGATAACCATAAATTCACCAACAAAACCTGAGGTGCCTGGTAAACCAGCATTAGCCAAAGCAAACAGCATAAAGAAGGAAGCAAAAATTGGCATGGAAGTGACGAGACCACCAAAATCTTTAATCTGTCGAGAATGCATACGCTCATAGATAAAACCAACTCCGGCAAAGAGACCGGCTGAAACAAAACCATGAGAGATGACAATTACTAGCGCACCTTCCAAGATTAGACCTGCGTTAGTTAAGCCTGAATTATGTGCAATACTAAAAATTGCAAACGAACCTAAAGTAACAAAACCCATGTGGGAAATTGAAGAATAGGCAATTAATCGTTTCATATCTTGCTGAATAATAGCCACCAAGCCAATATAGACAACAGCAATAACTGAAAGGGCAATCATTAACATTGCATATTTTGAGCAGGCATCGGGAACAATGGGCAAAGCAAAACGTATAAAACCATAAGCGCCTAACTTCAATAAAACTGCTGCCAAAACAATTGAACCTCCGGCAGGTGCTTCCGTATGCGCATCAGGCAACCAGGTATGAACCGGGAACATAGGTATTTTCACTGCGAATCCAAAAAAGAAACCTATAAAAATCAAAGTCTGTGCGGTCATACTAAGTTTAAGCGCATAAAAAGTTTCTATATTAAAGGTCCCTACCTGGTATCCCATATAAAGGAATGCTGCAAGCATGAGTACAGAACCTAAAAAGGTGTAAAGAAAGAATTTTATAGCCGCATAAACCCGATTATCTGAACCCCAAATACCAATAATTAAGTACATGGGAATTAGGGTAGCTTCCCAAAATATATAAAAGACGATTGCATCAGTTGCTGCAAATACCCCAACTAATAAACCTTGCATAATGAGGAAGGCGGCCATGTATTGCCCAACACGTTTATGAATGCTTTCCCAGGTTGCTAATATGACAATTAAATTGGTAAAAATGCTTAAAGTAATCAGAAGGAGAGAAAACCCATCAATTCCAAGGGTATAATTGATACCTAAAGCGGGCAGCCAAGTGACATTATCAATAAATTGCATATTAGAATTGCCAAGATCAAATTCTTTGATTAAGGGGATACACAAAATTAAAGTTAATATCACAGTGAACAATGATAAATAACGAGATAAATTTGGATTCTTGTCATCCCCTGTGAGGAAAACAAATATTCCTCCAAGAATGGGCAACCAAATTAATAAATTTAGCAAATGATGCATACCTTCACCTTAATAATCAGCCAAGTAATAACCAGCATAGGAAAAAAATAAGACCTAGAATCATGACAGTCGCATAATGATATAGGTACCCACTCTGTATAATGTGGCCTTTTTGCGCAAACCATCTTAGTGTACGACTTGAGCCATTAACGATCACACCATCAATTAAAACTTGATCACCTGTGTGGTAAAAAAATCTTCCTAACGCCTTTGCTCCACGAATAAATACAAAATCATTAAAGGTATCTAATCCATATTTATTAAGTAGAAAACGATAAATCCAGGAAAATCGTTTAGCAAGTTTTGCAGGAATTGTTGGTATTGCAATATAGCAAATCCAGGCAATTAATATTCCTGCCAAAGTTAACCAAAATATAATCGAAGTCGGGGCATGCAAAGCCGCCTGCAGCGGCGATTTAACTTCTTTTGCTAATTCAGCTAAAACATTATATTGGGGTAGCACAAACAATGATTTACCAATAAGTGAGGGTGTGTTGTAAAGAATAGGCATATAAAGTATATAGCCAATGATTACCGATGGAATAGCCAGCAATATGAGTGGAAGTAATACCACAGTTGAAGACTCATGAATATGTGCTTTAGTGTCTTCATCCATTCGTGGCTCACCATGAAAAGTCATAAACAATGAGCGGAAGGTATAAAGTGCCGTAACCATTGCCCCCAAAGCAACGCAATAATAAGCATAACTGCTGCCTGGTATTTCGGTTAATTTAGCTACCTCGATAATTGTATCTTTTGAATAGAAACCAGCAAAAGGAGGGATAGCACAGAGGGCTAGGCAGCCTATTAAAAAAGTTACGTAGGTTATGGGCATTTTTCGCCACAAACCACCCATCTTACGCATATCTTGCTCATGGTGCATGCCAATGATAACTGAGCCTGCCGCCAGGAATAATAACGCTTTAAAACAGGCATGAGTTAAAAGATGAAATATACCAGCACTAAAAGCAGAAGCACCCATAGCCACCATCATATAACCAAGTTGAGACAGAGTTGAATAAGCTACAACCCGCTTAATATCATTCATTACCAAGGCAAGTATTCCAGTAAATAAAGCGCCTGTGGCTCCAATTATTAAAATAAATGACAGCGTAACTTGCGATAATTCTACCAATGGAGAGATTCTTGCTACCATGAAAACACCTGCTGTAACCATAGTTGCAGCATGAATTAAGGCAGAAATTGGCGTTGGGCCTTCCATTGATTCCGGCAGCCAGACATGCAAAGGCACCTGAGCAGATTTACCCATAGCTCCTACAAAGAGCAGTAAACAAGTTACCGTAATCACTGACCAGGGATGCCCAGCAAATAGCTCAACACTTTGACTAGCCAAGTTATTTGCATTGCGGAAAACCACCTCGTAATCCAAGCTGCCGGTATAAGCAAATACCATCGCTATGCCTAAAAGAAAACCAAAATCACCGACACGATTAACAAGAAATGCTTTTAAACCGCCTTGAATAGCAGATTCTTTTTGATACCAAAAACTGATAAGCAAATACGAAACAAGCCCTACACCTTCCCAACCAAAAAATAACTGCAAAAAATTATTTGAGGTAACAAGCATTAACATCATGAAGGTAAATAAAGAGATATAACTAAAAAAACGTTGATAGCCATCATCGTCAACCATGTAGCCGATGCTGTATATATGAACAAGAAGAGAAACAAAATTAACGATAAGTAACATAATAACAGTAAGCGGATCGATCAAGAATCCAATATTGAAAGAATAGGGGAAAACATTACCACCACTTGCCCAGGTATAAAGGTTTACATTAACCGTTTCCTGAGCCCCACTAAGTATAATAAAAGCAACGTAAATCGATAGTATGAGAGAGAGTCCTACTCCTGCAATTGTTACAGAATGAGCACCAGTGCGTCCTATTTGGTTGCGCAAAAAACCCGCGATCATTGAGCCAAGAAGTGGAAGTAAAACTATTATTAAACTAAGATGTTGAATACTCACGTTTTAACCCTTTAAATGATTCATCTTATCTACATCAATATTGCCTCTGTTTCGATAAAGCAATACAACTATGGCCAGGCCTATTGCTGCCTCTGCAGCAGCAACTGTTAATACAAAAAAAACAAAAATTTGACCTGCTATTCCGCCATAATAGTGAGAGAAAGCGATAAAATTAGTATTTACGGCCAAAAGCAACAATTCTACGCAGACTAAAAGTAAGATGATATTTTTACGGTTCAGCATAATACCAACCAAACCTAAGCCAAACAAAATTGTTGCCAATATTAAATAATGGGTAACTGGTATCATCGATCTATCCTAGTTTTATTTTTCAGACTTCATACTTATTAGTTCAACTCGGTCACTGGGACGAGTCATGAGCTGTTTGATAATATTCTGACGCTTTGAGCGATGTAATTCCCGATGAGCCAAGGTAATAGCTGAAATTATTGCAACCAGCAATAAAGCGGCCGCAAGCTCAAAAGCAAAAACATAATCGGTATATAAAGCCATTCCAATTGTTTCAGTATTAGATAACTGGACTTTAGACTTAAAAGTGGGTTGGACAAGCTCATTTTCCGCTTTCGCCATCGCGGCCTTCTCAACGCCATTCTTAAAACTACCTTCCGGTACAGCGACCATCAACAAACCAGTAAGCAACGCAACTAGGATTAGACCAAAAGGAAGATATCTTGTCATATGTGATTTAATAGATTCAGTATCTATATTTAACATCATGACCACGAATAAGAATAAGGTCATGACAGCACCTACGTAGACTAAAACGAGTATCAATGCTAAAAATTCAGCTAGAGCTAACATCCAAAGCACAGCACTTGCAAAAAAAGTCAGAACAAGAAAAAGAACACAGCGTACCGGATTATTTTGTGTGATAACCATTAGTGCTGAGAGAATTGCTAATCCTGCCATCACATAGAAAATAATCTGTATTAAATAGTCATGCATTTTCTACCTCATTAACGCCATTCTTTATCAGCGTCTCTATCCGCTGCCAATTTTTTTTCCATCAAATCGCCAACTGCCAGCAATTTATCTTTAGTCATAATGTTTTGCCCGCGTTCAGTAAAATGATAATGCTGAATAGGAGTAACTACGATTGAGTCTACAGGACAAGACTCTTCACATAAGCCACAGTAAATACATTTAAAAGTATCAATATCATAACGGGTAGTTCGCCTGGAACCATCTTCGCGTACTTCCGAATCAATTGTAATGGCTAAAGCCGGGCAAACAGCTTCACATAACTTGCAGGCAATGCATCTCTCTTCTCCATTAGGATAGCGACGAAGTGCAAGTAAGCCACGAAAACGCGGTGATAAAGGAGTAGCTTCTTCGGGGAATTGGACGGTAATTTTTTTCTTAAAAAAATATTTCCCAGTAACACTTAAACCTGCTAATAATTCTAAAAGCAGAAAGCTCCGAAAATAATGTCTAATGTATCGATAAACTTGTTTCATTAGTCGCTCATTTGCTGGTTAAAACCAGGGTTTAAATTTTGTTAAAACCATCAGTGCTGTAACAATAACCCAGAAAATAGTCATAGGTATCAAAACTTTCCATCCCAAACGCATCAGCTGATCATAACGATAGCGCGGGAAAGTCGCTCTAACCCATAAATATACAAAGATGAAGAAGGAAATTTTAATTAGAAGCCAAATAAAGCCAGGTACAAAAAAGAAAATATCTTGTAATAAAGGCAGACCTTCAAAAGGAGATAACCATCCACCGGTAAACAAAATAGCTAACATAGTGGAGATTAGAATCATGGATGCATATTCCGACAGGAAGAATATAGCAAAGCCTATTCCTGAATATTCCACATGAAAACCAGCAACAATCTCAGACTCACCTTCAGCCAAATCAAAAGGTGCTCGATTTGTCTCAGCAATACCTGCAATCCAAAAAACCATAAATAGAGGATACAGCGGTAAAAACCACCAATGCCATATGCCTCCGCGCTGTGACATAACGATGTCAGTGAGATTCAAACTTCCAGCAGCCAGTAAAACACCGACAATTGCAAAACCCATAGCAATTTCATAAGAAATTGTTTGGGCTGCAGAGCGCATAGCACCTAACATTGCATATTTTGAATTTGAGGCCCAGCCAGCTATTAAGACTCCGTAGACTCCAAGTGAACTCATAGCAAACAAATAGAGCAAACCTGCGTTTATATTGGCAAGAACGATACCCTCTGAGAAGGGAATGACTGCCCAACCTGCTAAAGAAGGAGCTAAGGCAAACAAGGGGGCAATCACAAACAGGTATTTGTTCGATTTGGTTGGGACAATAATTTCTTTTGTAATTAGTTTAAACAAATCGGCAATGGGCTGTAGAAGTCCTTTAAAACCAACACGATTTGGTCCTATTCGTACCTGGATATAACCGATAACTTTGCGCTCAGCAAAAGTTAAGTAGGCAACTCCTAAAATAAGGGGAACTAAAATAACCAATATTTTAATAATTATCCAAAGCAGAATGCCAATATCTTGTAGCATAAATTTACCTGTTTTAGCGCTTTATAGTTATTGCAGCAAACGAATGGCCTAAATCTACGGTTTCCGGCATTGCATTTGCTACCCATATGACATCAACTGCCATGCGCTCATCGCGTTTGAGCGGCAATGTTATCTCAATATCACCTTGAGATACAGTAGCAGTATCATCTAAATTTAATCGATTGGCAGTCGTTGGGTGCAGTTTAATACAAGCAATTTCTGCAGCTGCACAGTTTTGAAGCGATTGTGCATTTCTTACTATCATATCGCTACGGTATAAAGGCCATTCTCCCACTCGCACTAGTTGTTTATTACTGAGCGGTAAGGAGTCTGGATAAAAAGGCTGATATTTAAGTTCACTAGACATAGATGCTAGCGATTTCAGATCAGCTAATACTTCTTCTGAAGACGCGTAATCAAAATTTCTGCAGTGAAGTAAATTTGCGATAACTCTTATAATTTTCCAGGCAGGTCTTGCTTCAACATGGGGGGATTGAGCACCATTTACTGATTGCCAGGTTTTATCTACATTAATATAGGTTCCTGAAGTTTCTGCATAAGGAGCTATTGGTAAAATCACATTCGCATAATCTTGCATAGACTCATTTTCAAAAGCGGTAAGCATCACTACAAATTCCGCTCCCAACATTGATTGTCTTGCGTTGTGAGGATTAGCGAAATCTAAACCGGGTTCTACAGCGAGTAAAAAATACCCTTTTAATTTAGCATCTAATGCAGCTTGAATGTCCAAGCCTGGATTTGCTACAGGTTTTGCCGCGGCCGCACGATGTGGCAACATACCCGCTAAACAGGCGCCAGCGCTATTTGCACCGGTTGTTAACCTTAAGTTTTTTACTGATGAATGGTCTTCAATTAAATGAATTAATGTTCGCAATAAAGCAGCATCAGGATGGTTTTCACAAATTTCTCCGGTGATGATTGCTGACTTTGATTGTTTTAAAGCTTCAGCAATTTCTCGACTTAAATCATCAGGCTCTAGACCTACTAATAAGCGTTGAGCTTCGACAGGAAATTTAGAACTATCATCGCTAAGCGCTAGCAATATTTTTGCTAATTCCATCGCCATATCCTGAGGGGAAACGATAATTTTTCCTGAGAGCTCAAAGTGGTAAGAGTAATCCACGGGATTGATTGCAAAAAGCTTGGCGCTATTTCTAAACGCTTTACGTGCTCGAATACCTGCTAAAGGTACTTCGCGGTCAATATTGCTACCAACTATAAGAATTGTTTGCTGAGTTTCCAGGTCACTAAATTGTAATGAACTGCTGGGCATCGTTGTTTGCGAATCTTGATCGCGAAAATCCACTTGATGGATACGATGGTCAAGATTTTCAACGCCTAATTCCCTCATCAGTTTTTGTAAAAGATAGAACTCTTCGACAGTAGAAGAAGGTGAAGCAAAAGCTGCAAATTGTTCGGGGCCATGTTGTTTAATCACACGGCTAATTCCTTCTGCTGTGAACTTTAAAGCAGTCTGCCAATCAACTTCTTGCCATTGACCATCTTTTTTTATTTTAGGAAGAGTTGCACGTTTTTCGCTGTTTAAACCTTCATAGCTGAATCTATCTCTATCGGAAAGCCAAGTTTCATTAATCGCTTCATTTTCACGAGGCACTGCACGCATTAAAGTATTACGGCGCACGTGAAGGTGGACATTAGAGCCGAGGCAATCATGAGGTGCAACACTATCGTGTTGTGTTAATTCCCAAGCTCTTGCCTTGAAGCGAAAAGGTTTAGAAGTCAAAGCTCCTACTGGGCATAAGTCGATGATATTACCCGATACTTCGGATTGGATATTGTGTTGAACGTAAGTGCCAATTTGCATCGCTTCTCCACGTCCGGTAGCACCTAGCTCGCGAAATCCTGCAACCTCTTCACCGAAACGAACACAACGTGTGCAATGAATACATCGGGTCATTTCAGTTGCTATCAATGGGCCCAAATCATCATCGGTAACCGCACGTTTCGACTCTTTATATTCAGATGAATCATCACCAAAGCCCATGGAAACGTCTTGAAGTTCGCACTCCCCACCTTGATCGCAAATTGGACAATCCAGCGGGTGATTGATCAATAAAAACTCCATCACAGCCTTTTGCGAGCGGATCGCTTCTTCGGATTTAGTATATATTTTCATTTTATCAGTGATGGGTGTCGCGCAAGCAGGAACTGGTTTTCGGCCATTTTCAACCTCAACTAAACACATTCTGCAATTGGCTGCTACCGATAATTTTTTGTGATAGCAAAAACGAGGAATATAGATTCCCGCTTCATCAGCAACCTCAATGATCATCTTGCCATTTTCAACTTCTAATGTTTTACCGTCTATCTCAATGGTAGCCATTGTTTAAACCTTCTCAATTATGCTGCGACGACGCTGGTGTTCAGCTCTAGCGTGAACAACCTCTAGCTATTATGCGACGATCGAGCGTTTATGCTTAATGAAATAATCAAATTCATGGTAAAAATGTTTCACAAAACTTTGTACTGGCCAAGCAGCAGCTTCTCCAAGGGCGCAAATGGTACGTCCTTCAATTTTATCTGCTACATCAACAAGCTTTTCAATATCGCCTGGTACTCCATGGCCTTCTTTTATGCGATGAATTAGACGAACCAACCATCCAGTACCTTCGCGACAAGGCGTGCATTGTCCGCAAGATTCTTCCATATAAAATTCTGAAATCCGATAAAGCGCATCAACCATGCAAGTGGTTTCATCCATGATTATCACGGCACCAGAACCAAGACCTGAGCCTGCTTTCTGGATAGAATCATAATCCATATCTAACTTCATCATTACCTCACCCGGCAAAACAGGCATGGAAGTTCCGCCAGGTATTACAGCCTTAATTTTTTTACCGTTACGAACTCCACCAGCTAATTCAAGCAAAGTTTTAAAAGGTGTACCAAGAGGAATTTCGAAGTTCCCAGGTTTATTGACATGGCCACTAACACTAAAACATTTTGTGCCACCATTATTGGGTTTACCAAGTTTTAAGAACCACTCTGCACCCTTCTCCATAATTACCGGCACAGAAGCAAAGGTCTCTGTATTATTAATAGTGGTGGGTTTTCCATATAAACCATAATTTGCAGGGAAAGGAGGTTTGAATCTTGGTTGACCCTTTTTACCTTCAAGAGAGTTGAGTAAAGCTGTTTCTTCACCACAGATATAGGCCCCGGCTCCCAGGTGATTGTATAAATCAAAATCTATACCGCTCCCAAGAATGTTCTTTCCTAGCAGCCCTGCAGCATAAGCTTCTTTTAACGCAAATTCGTTTCTTTCAAAAGGCAGCCAGAATTCACCGCGTATATAATTATAACCCACGGTTGAACCGATGACATATCCAGCTATGGCCATACCTTCAATTAATTGATGAGGATTAAGGGTTAAGATCTCTCGATCTTTGCAAGTACCGGGCTCTCCTTCATCAGAATTGCAAACTACATATTTTTGTATTGGAGCATTTCGATTCATGAAGCTCCATTTTAAACCCGTAGGAAAGCCGGCGCCACCACGTCCACGTAAAGCAGAGGTTTTCAATTCTTCAATGATTTGTTGAGCAGGTGTTTGCTCTGCCAATATACGGCGCCATGCACTATAACCACCTATACTTGTATAAGCTTTAAGCGTCCATGGTTCCTCTAAATGGAAGGTTCGGTAACAGACTTGATTTTGTTCAACCATGACAACCACCTCTATTGTTCATCGTACCTCTCCAACACTGTATCAATTTTATCGTTGGTCAGATTTTCGTAATATTTTTTATTGATCTGCATCATTGGTGCATTAACACAGGCACCTAAACATTCTACGGCTCTTAAAGTATATTTACCGTCTGTTGTTGTTTCGCCAAGCTTGATAGCCAACTTTTCTTCAAGATGCTTTACAATCTCTGCTGATCCACAAAGCTTGCAGGATATATTAGTACAAACATTAATCAAATTTTGGCCAATAGGTTTGCATTCATACATTGAATAAAAAGAGGCGACTTCATAAACTGCGATGGCTGGCATTTTCAAATAATTGGCAACTGCATCCATAAACTCAGGCGTAAGAAATCCAAGTTCTTCTTGAACAATTCTTAAGGTGGACATAACTGCCGATTGTCTTTCCTCGGGCGGGTATTTACTTATCCAATGATCAATTTCATCCATACTTGCTGAGGATACAAATTGACGAAGTAATTTAGTTGAATTATCAGGCATTCTTTTAACCTTTAACATTTCATTAAAATAGGAGTTAGCTAGCTTTAAGTTTTGCTTTAATTTTTATCGGTCAACTTCGCCAAACACAATATCTTGACTTGCTAAAATCGCCACTCCGTCTGCCAGCATATGGCCTCTAACCATTTCATCGAAACTGGACAAATGTGCAAAGCCTGGTGCGCGAATTTTTAAACGATAAGGTTTATTCGCACCGTCTGACACTAAATAAATACCAAACTCACCTTTAGGCGCCTCCACAGCGGCATAAACTTCACCTTCAGGGACACAAAAACCTTCTGTAAAAAACTTAAAATGATGAATAAGTGCTTCCATATCATGTTTCATGGTTTCACGAGATGGAGGAGTAATTTTGTGATCCGCAACTTTAACAGGGCCAGGATTTTTGCGCAGCCATTGAATGCATTGCTGAATAATTAGGTTAGATTGTCTTAGCTCTTCCACACGTACTAAATATCGATCGTAGCAATCCCCTGTCTTACCTACCGGGATATCGAATTTCATTTTATCATAAGCAGCATAGGGTTGTTTTTTTCGTAAATCCCAAGCCACTCCGGAGCCTCTTAACATAGGACCTGAAAATCCCCACTGCAGGGCTGCTTCGGGTGAAACTACACCAATATCAACCGTGCGTTGTTTCCAAATCCGGTTTTCTGTAAGTAAGGTTTCATACTCATCAACACATTTAGGAAAGCGTTCAGTGAATGCCCAGAGAAAATCTAATAATGAGCCTTGGCGATTTTCGTTTCTTTTTTCTGTTTCACGTTCATTGTGCCATCTGGATGGCTTATATTGCGGCATAGCGCTAGGCAAGTCACGTGCTACTCCACCAGGACGATAATAGGTCGCATGCATGCGAGCACCAGAAACTGCCTCATAACAATCAAACAAATCTTCTCGTTCACGGAAGCAATAGAGGAAAACGGTCATGGCACCAATGTCTAATGAGATTGCACCAAGCCAAAGCAGGTGATTGAGAACTCTCGTTACTTCATCAAACATAGTACGGATGTAAAGTGCTCTCTCAGGGACTTCAATACCGAGTAGCTTTTCGATAGCCATTACATAAGCATGCTCATTACACATCATCGACACATAATCTAGGCGATCCATGTAACCGATATTTTGAAGGTAGGGCTTAGTTTCGATTAATTTTTCTGTGGCTCGATGCAATAAGCCAATATGCGGATCAGCCCGTACAATTGTTTCACCTTCTAACTCAAGAACCAAACGTAATACACCATGAGCTGCGGGATGTTGAGGACCAAAGTTGAGAGTATAATTTTGTAATTCTATCATGCTTCACTTCCTCGATTTTCGCCAATTAAATAGCGATTGTCGTTTCGTATTACTTTTGGCACAAGTATTCTAGGTACCAGATCTACTGGTTCATAGATAACTTGTTGTAACTCAGCATCATATCGCATTTCAACATGTCCACTGAGTGGAAAATCTTTACGAAAGGGATGACCAATAAAACCATAATCAGTAAGTATTCGTCTTAAGTCAGGATGGTTTTCAAATAAAATTCCATATAAATCATAAGCTTCTCTTTCAAACCAGTTGGCAGTTTTCCAAATATCATGGACTGAAGGAACGATAAGGTTAGACTCGTCAACATAGATTTTAACTCGCAAGCGATGATTTAATCTTGTGGATAAAAGATGGTAAACCACTGCAAAACGTGGCTTATCGAGTGTATAGGCTTTTTCTGCTTGCCTTTCTACACCGCGTGAGAATCCACTCTCGCTAGCAGATTCAGTTTGCCAGTCATATTGACCATAAAGTAGATAATCAACAGCACAAAGATCCATAAGTTGATCAAAGGCAAAGGCCTCATGGCTTTTAAGTTGATTTAGTAAATCTTTAATGTGCTTAACTTCGCATTCAAGCGTAATTTCACTATGACGCTGCACTACAGAGGAAATTAGTGGGTCCAATTCTGTCTTTAATTTTTCGGCTAAATTTATTAATTTCGTCATCTGATCTTACCTGTGCGGGTCTTAAGCCTCAATTATTTGCTTACGTTTGATTTTATTCTGTAATTGAATAATTCCATAAAGCAAAGCTTCAGCAGTGGGTGGACAACCTGGAACATATACATCAACTGGAACAATACGATCGCAGCCTCTTACTACAGAATAAGAGTAATGATAATAACCACCACCATTAGCGCAAGAACCCATGGAAATTACCCACCTTGGTTCAGCCATTTGATCATAAACTCGGCGAAGCGGAGGCGCCATTTTGTTACATAAAGTCCCTGCAACAATCATCACATCTGATTGACGTGGGCTGGGTCGAAAAATTACTCCAAAACGATCCAAATCATAACGCGAAGCCCCAACATGCATCATCTCAACTGCACAACAGGCCAGACCAAAGGTCATAGGCCACATTGAACCACTACGTGCCCAGCCGATTAATTTATCGACTGATGTGGTAACAAAGCCACTTTTCTGTAATTCAGCAACAGTCATAGCTAGCCTCTAAAATTTTTATTTACAATAGCAGAATAGGTTCTGCTTTTTTTAAGTTGTTTTATAAATTCAGCCAATTTAATCTGCCTAATTAATAAATACTAATTGTTCATAAGGTTTATACTAGTTCAATACTATTTATAGTTGGAAATAGTAGGAGGGATATTTACTCCCATTCAAGAGCGCCTCTTTTCCACTCAAAAATAAAACCAATAACTAATAAAGCTAGAAAGAGCATCATTGCAGAAAATCCAAACCATCCGATTTTGCGTAACACAACAGCCCAAGGCACAAAAAAGGCTGTTTCTAAGTCAAAAATAATGAATAAAATTGCAACCAGGTAGAACCTTACATCAAAAGGGATATGCGCATTTTCAAAAGGATCGAATCCACACTCGTAGGGTGAGTTTTTCGCTGCGTCAGGTTTGCGTTTGCTAAGTAAAGAGCCAGCTCCTAGCATCACAAGTCCCATTACGAGAGCAATTATGATAAAAACAAGTATGGGCAAATATTGTGAAAGCATCTTTGTTCGCTCGGATTATTATGGTACCGAAGGCCGGACTCGAACCGGCACAGCTTGCGCCACCGCCCCCTCAAGACGGCGTGTCTACCAATTCCACCACTTCGGCTTAATTAATTGTTCCCGTTATTAACCGGCACTGGAATCTTCGATTCCGGTGTAGAGGTTTGTTGTGGGATGACTTGTCGCTCTGCCTTATGGTATTGCGTTGAAACCATGTAGGACAGGGTTAAACTCGTTATAAAGAAGGTCATAGCCAGGCCGCCAGTTAATTTAAACAGAAATGAACCTGTACCTTGGCTACCAAAAACTGTTCCAGATGCGCCTGAACCAAAAGCCGCGCCTATATCAGCACCTTTACCATGCTGTATTAATACAAGCCCTATTAAGGCTAAAGCAACTAATACATGGATCGTTAAAATCAATTGATACATTTTACAATTTCCACAAATTGTTGTGCATTAAGGGATGCACCCCCAATTAAACCACCGTCAACATCCGGCATCGCAAAGAGCGAAGCGGCGTTCTTTTCATTTACACTGCCACCGTATAAAATTGACAAATTTTTTGCATCTTCTCGATCAAAATTCGCGACTAGCGCCCTGATTGATAAATGTGTTTCTTGTACTTGCAGCGGTGTAGCAGTTTGACCTGTTCCAATAGCCCAGACAGGTTCATAAGCTATTATACAATCTTTAAAGCATCGCCTGCTATTAGCTGTGATGGCAAGAATTTGCTTAGCAAGAACCTGTTCGGTTAATCCTTGCTGGCGCTCTTTTAGGGTCTCACCCACACAAAGAATTGGTATCATATCATGTTCTTTTACGTGGTGGAATTTATCAGCAACAAATTTTTCATCTTCACCAAACAAATTTCTGCGCTCAGAATGTCCCACTAAAACATAACGGCAATTATATTCTTGCAGCATGGGCGCTGATAACTCGCCGGTAAATGCTCCTGAATCGCAGGGATAAACATTTTGTGCACCCCATTGTATAAAACTATCATTTAAATATTCATTGACAAGAGGGAGATAGATGGATGGCGGCAATACAAGACAGTCAGCGCCGCCTGGTTCATTGATAAGAGTTTTTAACTGCTGCAACAAAGATTTTATTTGGCCGACTCGACCATTCATCTTCCAGTTACCCGCTACAATTTTTCTCCTCACCGCTTCCTCCCTCATTAGCACTGAAAAGAATCTTAAACCTCAGCGCAATCAGGGGCGGACTATACCTTAAAGTTTAAAAGAATCCTAGTAATAGCCCTGCTTTTGTTGAAGGCAGCATGACTAAAGTTGCTTTTAAACCAATTGAATAAATAACTTGGATGACACTGTCAAAGGTGAAGCGATAATTATTAAAAGATAGTTTCGAATCGAGGTCTAAAAAGTCTTTTTCTCCAAATTGACAATAGCATCACTTAGGCGCTCAGCATGTAATTGTATTTGTTCACTATCAGGACCTTCAACCATAATCCTCAGGAGAGGTTCTGTGCCAGAAGGTCTCAGTAAAACACGGCCTTCACCTTCTAAAAGATTGGATAAATCGTTAACCATTTCCAAAACTTTTGGATGTAGAGCTAAAGTATTGGCATTTGCAGTCTTTATATTGATTAAAGTCTGAGGTAAAAGTTGAATATCTTCCACTAATTCATCTAAAGCTTTCTCCTGTTTGACCATACAGGATAACACTTGTAATGCAGCTATAATGCCATCTCCAGTAGTAGTTTTATCCAGACAGACAACATGGCCGGAGGATTCGCCGCCTATTTTCCAATCCTGTTCTTTTAAAGCTTCCATAACATAACGGTCGCCAATTTTTGTACGTAAAAATGGAATATTCAGGTTTTTAATTGCCTTTTCCAAGCCGAAGTTGGACATGAAAGTCCCCACCACACCGCCATGAAGCTGTCCACGTTGATAGCGTTCTTTAGCAATGATATAAATAATATGATCACCGGTAATAATATTACCTTTATTATCAATTAAAATTAGCCTATCTCCATCACCATCTAAAGCAACACCCAAATCTGCACCGGTATGCATGACTAGGCTTCGAAGTGCCTCGGGTGAGGTTGACCCACAATCGCGGTTAATATTAAATCCATCTGGCTTATTGCCCATTGCTATCACTTCCGCGCCAAGTTCACTAAAAACATTAGGAGCGATGTGATAGGTAGCGCCATTCGCACAATCCACCACTATTTTTAAACCTGATAAGCGAGTCAGAGAAGGGACTGAGGATTTACAAAATTCTATGTAACGGCCAGGTGCGTCTTTTATACGTGTTGTTTTACCTAATTTTGCTGAACTTACAGTTTGTAAAGGTTTCTCAATCTCAGCTTCAATTGCCATTTCCATAGCATCAGCCAATTTTGAACCGTCTGCCGTAAAAAATTTTATTCCATTATCTTCAAAAGGATTATGAGAGGCAGAGATCACAATGCCCGCGTTAGCACGCAAGGTTTGGGTGAGATAAGCAACAGCTGGAGTTGGCATGGGTCCAAGCAGAGAGACGTCAATTCCTGCTGCAGAAAGGCCGGCTTCTAGAGCAGATTCCAGCATATAACCAGAGACTCGTGTGTCTTTGCCGATGATTACTCGTTTGCGTTGACCATTACCATTATCAAGGACTTTACCAATTGCCCAACCTAGTTTAAGTACAAATTCTGGATTAATATTTGATGACCCAACTTGCCCACGAATTCCATCGGTGCCAAAATATTTTCGTTGATTAGTCACTATGCCCTCGTTTCTTGATTTTTTATCATTTTAATGGCCTGAATCATTGTTAATGCCTGATTAGTTTCAGCAATATCGTGTGTTCTTATTATTGCCACGCCTTGCAGGGCTGCGAATACTGCGACAGCCAGGCCACCAGCCAAGCGCTCATTTACCCTGGCATTTAAAATGGTGCCTAAGGTTGATTTACGAGATGCACCTAACATTAGCGGCAAATTAAAAAGTTTAAATTTCTTAATCTTATTTACAACACGCAAATTATGTTCCACAGTTTTACCAAAGCCAAAACCTGGATCAAGTATAAGATGCTTAGATTTGATACCAGCAGTCAAGCAAGCCTCGAGGCGTTGTTGAAAGAAGGTATTAATTTCAGTGATAATATCTTGCTGATAACAGGGATTTTGTTGCATGTTTTTTGGGTTTCCTTGCATATGCATAATACAAAGAGGCACAGATAATTCAGCAGCGGTGGTAAGTGAATCATCGCTTCTAAAACCAGTTACATCGTTGATAAGTCCCGCCCCGGCATTCACCGCTTCGTACATAACTTTTGGCTTGCTGGTATCCACGGAAATGCAGATTTCACTTTCTTTTCGTAATTGTTTTATTAACGGAATAACTCTCGTTAATTCTTGCTCACAACTTACAATTAAAGCGCCAGGCTTCGTTGATTCACCGCCAATATCAATTAAATCAGCACCGGCTGCAATCATTCGATGTGCCTGTGTGAGGGCGTGCTCAAGCTGATAAAATTTTCCTCCGTCTGAAAAAGAATCCGGAGTGACATTAAGAATTCCCATAATCAAGGGCTTTCTGTACCCTTTAGATCTGTAAGACTCGCACCACTTTTTAAATTGCTCTGTATTCACGGAAATTTGCTAACCTGCGGAACTGAAGGATGTTTGGCTGCCTTATTAAGAATGGCTGGCCAAACATCTGTTGTTTTGAAATAAATTAGACTAAGAACCTTTTGAATGTTCCTGCTCTGTTTCTTAATCAATAAGATTTAGTGCCCACCGGCAGGATGATCAACAGTTTTGCCGTTAATTGATTTTGAAGTGTTGTCCTCACCTTTTTTTTCAAGTTCCATTTTCTGAGAGGATTCCCAATCTTCCGGAGGAGTTGGCTCTTGTCCCTTCATGATTTCAGCTATCTGTAAGGCATCAATAGTTTCATATTTTATTAAAGCGTTGGCCATTAAATGCAATTTATCAACATTTGCCAATAATAATTCTTTGGCGCGCTGGAAATTTCTATCAATAATAATTCTGACTTCATTATCAATTTGTTGAGCAGTTTTATCAGATATTTCTTTGTGCTGATTGACTGTTCTACCCAGAAAAACCTCACCTTCTTCTTCACCGAAGGTAAGCGGTCCAAGATTTGATAAGCCCCAATTGGTAACCATTTTGCGTGCAATTTCGGTAGCTCGCATAATATCGTTGGATGCTCCAGTGGTAACTGATTCTGGGCCAAAAATGATTTCTTCAGCAATACGACCGCCGAATAGGCTGGACAGTTGGCTTTCCAAGCGACGTTTAGAATGACTGTATCTATCTTGTTCAGGTAAAAACATTGTAACTCCCAAGGCACGTCCGCGTGGAATAATAGTTACTTTATATACGGGGTCATGTTCAGGAACTAAAAGACCTACGATAGCATGTCCGCCTTCATGGTAAGCAGTTAATTTTTTCTCATTTTCATCCATTACCATTGAACGACGTTCGGCGCCCATCATAATTTTATCTTTGGCTTTATCCAAATCTATCATAGCTACTTTTCGTTTATTAGCTCGTGCAGCAAATAAAGCGGCTTCATTAACCAGATTTGCAAGATCCGCACCTGAAAAGCCAGGAGTTCCACGCGCAATGGGTAATACTTCAACATTTTTTTCAATAGGCACTTTATGCAAATGAACTTTAAGAATTTGCTCCCGACCTCGAATATCTGGCAGTGGAACAACGACTTGTCGGTCAAAACGGCCTGGACGAAGTAGAGCCGGATCCAGAACATCAGGTCGGTTAGTAGCGGAAACCACAATCACACCTTCATTTCCCTCAAAACCATCCATCTCCACTAAAAGTTGGTTCAGGGTTTGTTCGCGTTCATCATGACCGCCTCCCAGTCCGGCACCACGATGTCGCCCAACAGCATCAATTTCATCTATAAAAATGATACAAGGCGCTTGTTTTTTTGCTTGTTCAAACATATCACGCACCCTTGATGCGCCTACGCCGACAAACATTTCGACGAAATCTGAACCTGAAATAGTAAAAAATGGCACCTTGGCCTCACCGGCAACAGCACGTGCCAACAAGGTTTTACCTGTACCTGGAGGACCAATAAGTAGTACGCCACGAGGAATTCGTCCGCCTAAATTTTGAAATTTGGTGGGATCGCGAAGAAAATCAACTAATTCTTTCACTTCATCTTTTGCTTCATCACAGCCTGCAACATCAGCAAAGGTTACCTTAACCTGATCTTCTCCAAGCAAGCGAGCTCGGGAGCGACCAAAAGACATTGCTCCACGTCCACCGCCGCCTTGCATCTGACGCATAAAGAAAATCCACACGCCTATTAAAAGTAGCATGGGGAACCAGTTAACAAATAAATGCAATAAGAAACTCTCTTGTTGCTTTTCTTGACCACTCACATCCACTTTGGATTTGAGCAATTCACCGAGTAAAGCATCATCTTGCATAGGCATATAAGTGACAAAGCGGTGATTATTTTTGGTAGTTCCTTTAATGACCTTATTATCTTCGATGGTCACTGAAGTAATCATGCCTTGATCTACTTCTTTCAAGAATTGGCTATAGGAAAATTTTTCAGCTGAAGAATGGCGAGGGCCAAAATTACTGAATACCGAGACAAGTACGATAGCTATAATCAGCCATAGAAATAAATTTTTTACCATGTCGTTCAAAGCATTGACCTCAATTATGACGTATTTCTACGACGTTAGAACGATAAAGTTACTATAAATTATAGCCCTTCGCCAGCAAATAGGTTTCACGTGAGCGAGCACGAGATGCTAAAGGTTTGCGGATTACCACTCTATCAAACTGTGAGCGCGCAAGTCTAATGAGTTCGTCAAATCCTGTACCATGAAAAATTTTCATTAACATAGAACCGCCTGGCTTTAGCATTTTAGAACCAAAATCAAAAGCAAGTTCGGCTAGGTACATCGCTCGGGTTATATCCACTACAGTTGTACCGCTCATATTTGGGGCCATATCTGATAAAAGCAAGTCCAATCCGTGTTCAGGAATCAAATTTGTTAATTTTTGCAGAACTTCATCCTCCCGAAAATCACCTTGAATGAACTCTACATCAGCTATTGCATCCATATTCAATAGATCTAAAGCAATAATAATACCATGTCCATTCAATTTTTTCGCAACATACTGGGTCCATCCACCTGGAGCGGCACCCAATTCAACTATTGTCATACCTGGTATTATGAGCTGTTCTTTTTCATCTATCTCTTTTAGCTTATAAACAGCACGGCTTCTGAATCCTTCAGCGTGAGCTTTCTTGACATAGATATCATTAAAATGTTCTTGTAACCAACGGGTACTACTTTTTTTGGAACGGGGCATAAGGATCATTGTAACGGATTAATTATCAGATGATACTGAAATCTGCTACCTTTTCCCAGCAAAACGTGCAATAATTCGACATTTTAAGCCAAATTGCTGAAAATTTATCTTTTCAAATCTGAAAAGCTAAGGTTTTAACCTAACAAAGTTCAGCAAAAAACAGTTTTACAGGAAATATTTAGTGGATACCTCATTCAAACAATCTTTAAAAGCGAAAGCGCATCATTTAAAACCTGTAGTCTATTTAGGTAATAAAGGCTTAACACCGGCCGTAATCGATGAATCTAATATTGCTTTAACAGCTCATGAATTAATTAAAATTAAAATTAATGGCGCTGAAAAAGAAGACCGGCAATTAATTGCCGCCGAAATTTGCACCCAACTTAAGGCAGATTTAATTCAACTAATTGGTAACACTGCTATCATTTATCGAAAAAATGATGAAAAAAGCGCTTGAATGCTAACATTGGAACTTTTGAGGACTTGCTTATTCACTGTTTGAGACGTGACAGTAGCCTCACTATTGTATACACTTTAAAATTATACAGTAGCATAACCAATAGCATTGCTCATTAGCTAAAGAGAGCAGATTAAATTGTCATCATTTCTACCTACGATTTTAAAACATGTTCCCAACGCACTTTCCTTTTTTCGATTGGTGCTGATAGTGCCATTTCTGGTGTTTCTTTATCAACACCAATTCGCGCAGGCCTTTTATTTATTTATTTTTGCGGGCTTTACCGACGCCTTAGATGGCTGGTTAGCAAGAAATTTTAACTGGCAGAGCCCTTTAGGATCTTTTATTGATCCTTTAGCAGATAAATTATTGGTAGCTTCAAGTTTTATTTCTTTAGCACTTTTAGGTCTACTGCCCTGGTGGCTTGTAGCATTAGTTTTCCTGCGTGATTTGACAATATCACTTGGTGTAATGGCCTGGTTTTGGTTTGTTCATCGTAAACTCGATTTTAAACCGACTTTATTAAGCAAAGTTAACACAGGCTTACAGCTAATATTGGTAACCGTCTGTCTGTTTGAATTAGCATTTTTTGCTTTTAACCCCTATTTAATGAATGGCTTGATTTTAGTCACAGCTTTAACCACAGCGGCTACCTACATAGATTATGTTTGTACCTGGGGGAAAAAAGCCTACACCCTCTCCCATCTTATAAAATGATGAATCAGCAGTTAGCGCTAGCAATTCAGCTTAATCACGAAGCGACTCTCAATGATTTTTGCTGGGGTGAAAATATTCTTTTACAACAGCAATTAGTAGCTAGCTTCAGTGCTGAAGGTGGTTCTTTATTTTACATCTGGGGAACAGCGGGTTCTGGAAAATCACATTTGCTTCAAGCTTGTAGTCAATTAAAACCCAATGCATCTGCTATTTACCTACCCTTGTATGTTTTAAAAGAATGGGGACCGGAAAGTATTGATGAGCTAGGTGAGCAGAGTTTAATTGCAATTGATGATATTGATGCCATTGCCGGTGATAAAATTTGGGAAGAAGCACTGTTCCATCTTTATAACAAAATTCGCGATAATGGCAAAACCATTTTGCTTATTTCGGGTAAACAGTCCCCCTCCTCAGTTGCCATCAATTTACCTGATCTACGTTCACGATTGGCTTGGGGCTTAGTAGTTCAATTGAATGAGTTAAATGATGAGCTGAAAATTAAAACTATTCAGCAGCATGCTTTAAAGCGTGGCTTTGAATTATCAACTAGCGTTGGACAGTTTTTATTAAATCGCTGCGCGCGAAATATGCATGATTTGCATTGCATCCTTGATTACCTGGATAAGGCATCTCTTGCTGCTCAGCGACGCATTACCGTTCCCTTTGTTAAAGCAATTTTAAATATTTAAACCAAGAGAAGGCTGTTGAGTCTTAGTAATGGGTTGAAGTTTTAGGTTATGAAAAAAACTATTTCTTTCGTTAGCTATATCAGGTTTATCCGAAGACAAAGAATCTCTTGAGGCATTAACGCCGTCTTTATTAGTTTGTAACTCTTTTTTAAGCATTTCTAATTCCACTGTTGCTGCTTCTAATTGTATTGTATAGCTAAGACTGTCTTCGCTATAAGTTGCTAAATGATTTTTGCAGGTTAAAATATTAGCTTTTAATTGTTCAAGTTTTTCTTTTTGTTCAACTACTTTTTCAGGCTCACATAACTGCTCTATTTTATCTTGATTGAGTCCTGCCAGATTAGAAATAAATCGTTCAATACTTGGACGTTCCACGTACCAATACACTGCAAGTGCTGCAAGACCAATCACTGTACTGGCTACAATAATTGGCCAAGATAATGGTGCTATTGCTGTAAAAAAAAGAGCCGCAAAAGCCATGGCAACTGATTGGCCGGTAAAAAAGGCAGTACTGAAATAGATAAGGCCGACAATACCTGAGGCAAAGTATTTTAGAACCGTTAATTTTTTATCCGTCATAAGCTCGGTTAATGAAGCCCTTTCTTCATCGAGGTGCTTAAAGCAGTTAATAATTACTTCGACAAGCTGCAAGTCTTCATCAAGCTCTTCAATAGTTTTTCGTGTGACGTAAAGATTAGTTAAGCTTCTTCGAATTTGCTTTATGGTGTCAACTTCTTTTAGATAAACATCCACAAGTTTGGGAATAGACTTTTTTCTAATTCCAAGATTTTTTGAAATTTCAGCTAAATCAAAAGCATGATAAGCAATGATTGAGACCAAACCAAAAAGAGCTCCAATAACTAAGATCGCAGCTTTATGAAGGGAGAATACACCCAAGATCGAGGTAATTCCCGAAAAACCCTCACAACCAAAATAAATGGTCCCTGCGAATGCCAGGAAATAATATAAAAAATTATAATCGGAATTTTTTTCTTTAGGTTTTTTTTCAGTTAAGGGAAGTTGCATTGAAACTGCTAATTCTTTAATTAAAGCAACTTTTAATGAAGCCTTTGAGAGCTCCAAATCGTCCTGGGGTTTATCGGTTAAGGTTTGATTGCTTTGATTTAACCACTTTATAACTTTTTTATGCTTAATATTATTAGAGATATCCAGTTTTAATAACTTGGAAAAGGTTGCAGGCTGTGATTCTTTCATTGTTTCAATTAATTTTAGCGTTTTTTCGCGCAGGGTAATGGTTTTTTGCTGATTCATTATCAACCTTGGGGTAGCGGAAAAAAATCCTGAATCTGCTTCTTTTAATGGATGTTTTGAATCTAATTGTAATTCTCTAATACGTTTTTTAATCTCTGTGAGCTCGGTTTTAGAGTCATTAATTTTTTTAAAATTAGCAGCTAAAATTCCATAACGCCACTTTAGATTTATCTTTAAATTTTCTAATTTGGTTTTATGACTCTCCATTTTTTGTTCATCGCATAAATAATCAATTTTTTCCTTATCAAGACCAAACCAATGACTCACTAATTTATCGATACTCGGTCGTTCTACAAACCAGTAAACTCCGAAGGCGGTAGCGCCTACGGCAAAGCTAGCTGCAAAAATCGGCCAAAATACTACTGCTGACGAAACAAGAAAAAGGCTTGCCACTGCAATTGCAAGCGCTTGTCCGGCAAAAAAACCAGCGCTAAAATAGACAAGACCAATTAAACTGGAAATAAAATACTTGGTGAAAATTAAGCGTTGGCTAGCACTTTGTTTTGTCAGGGCATCCCTGCCTTTATTTAAAAGCTCATAACGAGCTATAAGTAGTTCAATTAATCGTAAATCTTCCTCTAATTCCTCGGTAGTTTTATGGTTAATAAAATTCTCATTAATACGTGATCGAATTTTATTAATTTCTGAAATTTCTTTTAAATAATTATCAACAAGATGGCATGCTTCTTTTTTAGAGAGGTTAAGATTTTTGGCGATTTCAGTTAAATCAAAAGCATTAAAAGCTAGAACAGAGATGATTGCAAATACAATACCCAAGGTAAACAGCAGAGGTGTTGACATGGGTACAAGGCTGACTATTAAGGTGATGCCATCGAAACCGCCACAAGCAAAAACTAAAGCCCCTAAAAAAGTAAGGAGTCCGAAAAGTCCTGTTTTTAACTTGCGTGACTGACCAAAATTATCTTCTTCTAACTTTTGTTTTTTTCGATAATTTGGTAGTGATTTATCTAAATCTTTTAACAAAGAAGCATTTAAAGCAGCCAAAAGAATTTCAGCTTTTTCATTAACATGATTGTTTTGATCAAGAGCTAACCAGTCAATAAGTTTAGTTTTCTCAGCTGTCTTCTGCGAAGTTAAACTAAAAGTACTTAAAAATTTATGGGTTAAGCGTTTTATCTTTCTTAATTTAGCAATTAGGCCTTGTGATTTGGGGCTAAGTGCTATTTTTTTGGTCATAAATCACCGTTCACTATCATTGGTAAAGCTAAGTTTAAAGCTTAATTTATCAACTAGGATAAAACAAAGATCTTAACAAAACCTTAAGTGATCATAAAAATGACATAAATCTTTACAAATTTTATACATTAAGAGCTACTGGAAATATAACGAGTTAATTTTGGGGCAAATAATAACATTATAATACCAATAACCAATGTGACCAAGCCAATACTCGCAAAGGCTTTTGTATAAATAAAGAGAGATTCTACACCGGCTTGTAAATTATTTGGCAGAGCAGTGAGTGATGCGACTGAGGCTCCCAAAAAACCCGCCATTGCTGTAATTAAAAACCACAGACCCATGACGAAGCCTGCAATTTTTCGAGGAACTAATTCAGCAACCATGGCAACGCCTAAAGCTGAAACCAAAAGTTCGCCTGTACTTTGAAATAAATAACTGAGAATTAACCACCATGATTTAACTAAACCTTCGCCATTATGTGCATACCTTGCAAAAAAAAGAATACAAAAACCAAAAGCGCAGCAAAGCATTCCAGCTGCAAATTTATAAGGTAAGTGAATTGCTCTTCCCCGTTGATTCGCCTTGTGATAAAGCATTGCCAGAATAGGACTCATGATAATAATCCAAATCGGATTAAGGGATTGGAAGCTCTGCGGATCAATGCGAATTCCAAATAACTTCGGCTCCACATTATTCACAGCGAATAAATTCAAGGAGGTTGGCATTTGTTGATAAAGGGTAAAAAATAACACTGCTTGCAGCATTAAAATATAAGCAACAATCATTCGTATTCTCGAGGCTTTAGTTTCTTTGCGCATATAGTTGCAATATATGCCAGTAACAAGAATAAAAATTGGCCAGAAAAGATTTCTTGCCAGAAAAAAATGTTGTAATAAATAAGCAGATATCAGCGTGAGGGTAATAATCCCCCCTATAACCAGCGTCCAAATTTTAAGGTAGACAACTCGCCTGTCGGCTTCAGTGTAAATATTAGCAAGATTTTTGCGTTGCAGATAATAATTGACAAGACCTAAACTAAGGCCAATGAAACTTAGAAAAAAAGCATAGGAATAGCCAAAATGGTTAGCAACCTCAGGGCCGACTAACAACGCGACAATCGAACCTAAATTAATTGCCATATAATAGAGTGTGAATCCTCCATGCAAGCGCGGATCATTTTTTTGATAGCATTTGGCTAAAAGACTTGATGGATTTGCTTTGAAAAGACCATTGCCTACACAAATCAGCCCTAGAGCTTGATATATTTGTGCTTTGCCCGCGAAGCTTAGAGATAGATAGCCCAGGGCAAGCGTGATTAAGCCCAGAACAATAGTACGCTTAGTACCTAGGATTTTATCGCCCAGATATCCACCTAAGGCTACCATACTATAAACAAGAGCGGAAAAAGCTCCGAAAATATAATAGGATTCACGATCGCTGAAATTTAAATAGCGAATAAAAAAGAGAATCAGCACGCCCTGCATGGTATAAAATCCAAAACGCTCCCAAATTTCTAACAAGAATATTGTATAAAAAGCGCGTGGTTGATCGCGAAACAAGATTAACATGGAGATAGCCTATCAATCCTTGAAAGGTTTGTTAAGCTATATCAGTTAGATGAATGAATTGCAAAATAGTTTTTTCAAATTCTTAGGAAGAAATTTTAAAGGGCGTCTTCACAAAGCTTGCCTTAGACCTGCTAAGTCAACTATATTCCTTAAATCAACTAAACAATTAAGTGACTATGGCTCGAAAAGCTTTATATTTAGCCGGAGGTGGAGCGCGCGGTGCCTATCAGGCTGGTGTGCTTAAAGCGATTGGTCATATTTTACAAGACAAAGAGATGCCTTTTGAGGTAATCAGCGGTGTGAGCGTGGGCTCAATTAATGCAGCTGTACTTGCAGAATATGCCCATGATTTCAACTCTGGCCTTGAAAAAATTGAGGCCCTTTGGGCTGATATACGTTGTGAACAAATTTTCAGAGCATCTAATTTTCAACTTTCAAAATCGGTTTTACTCAATTTAAGCCATTTAGTCGTGAAGCAACAGCAACCAGGCACTTTACTTGATACGACTCCTCTGCGCGAATTTATAACCAATATCATTGATTTTGATTTAATTAAAGCGAATATCGCTAGTTCACCTTTAGAATCTGTTGAGATTATAAGTCATTGCTATGAAACTCAACAAACGATTTCATTTTATCAGCATGGCGATGCTTATTTTGAAGACTGGCATTATCCTCGGCACATTAGTAAAAAAGTCGATCTTTGTATGGAACATATTCTTGCCTCCAGCGCTTTACCCCTATTTTTTCCGCCTGTTAGTCTCGGAGGATTTCATTATGGGGATGGCTCAATGGGATTGGTTTCTCCCCTTCGAGGAGCAATTCGTTTTCAAATCGATAAGGTTTTAGTCATAGGTACGCGTCAGCATCCAACTTTTCAACAACCAGAAACCTTGCAAAATGGCGATATCGGTTTTGCTCATATTCTAGGGGGAATGCTGAATGGTTTATTCCTTGATAATCTCGATCGAGATATTGAAATGGTTAATCGAATGAATGACATTGCCCAACTATTATCGATGTGGAAAAAACGTCGCTCGCCCTGGCGCCCTATTGAAACCTTTCATCTCAGGCCAAGTTTTGACATCGCTGCAGTTGCCCAAGCGCAATATAATACTATGCCTTCATTGCTTCGCTTATTGTTAAATGTTTTGGGAGCCAAACATCATTCAGGCGATTTGCTTAGTTTTTTATTGTTCGAGCCGGGTTTTACAAGGGAGCTTATAAGTTTAGGTTATCAGGATACTTTGGAGCGAGCAGTTGAAGTGGAAAAATTTTTCAAAAACAATTAAGGTCTGTTGAGAATTCCGCTATCACTTTGAGCGGATCAGGTCTTAGTCCATGCCAAATATAAAATGATTCAGCAGCCTGTTGAATCAACATTCCCAATCCATCTACACCTTGAAGTCCTTGGTCAAGAGCCCACTGAACAAAAACCGTTTTTTTTGCTCTTAGATAGGATAGGTCGTAACAAAGAGTAGTTGACTTTAAAATGTTCTGCGGTAACTCTAATGTTTCGTTGTTCAAACTCGCCGCGGTGGCGTTGACAATTAAATCGAAACGACCAGTTAATTCAGAACAGCTTGAACGTTTAATTTGAGGAAAATCTGCTGCCAATTCTTTTGCTCTGGCTTCACTGCGATTAACAACTACTAAGTCAGTAATATTTGCCGAGAGCAAAGGACCAATTACACCACGTGCAGCGCCTCCAGCTCCTAATAAAAGCAATCTCTTACCCTCAAGCTCGCAATAGTTTGCTAAATCGTTGAGTAGTCCAATCCCATCAGTATTATCAGCCTGGATTCTATTTTCCTCTAACCATAGGGTATTTGCAGCCTTGGCTTGTTGGCATCGAGCTGTACTATAATGGGCCAATGCAAAGGCTTTTTGTTTAAAGGGTAGAGTAATGTTTAAACCTTTACCTCCTTTAGAGAAGAAATTGTTTACCGCGAAGGCAAATTGGGACTCGTCAGGGATTAAGAGTTTTTGATAATCTAACTCAAGGCTCAGTTGCTCTGCGAAGCGCTGGTGGATTAAAGGGGATAAACTATGATTAATTGGGTTACCCATTACTGCAAAACGCTCAGTCATCAATTTATCCTTCATGGTCTAAATAAACTGGATTCCCCGCATACAGCGGGGAACGTAGGAATGGAAGAGAAGTACTTAATCCACCAGACTTTTTTCAACGAGCTCAGAGAGATCGCGAGACAGGTTCAATGCTGACAGATGATTTAATTGCGCTTTCATCAATGCTTGCCGCTTGGTGTCGTAACGACGCCACCGCGTAAATGGCGTGGCGAGGCGGGCTGCAATTTGTGGATTTATTTTATCAATTAGAACTAACATTTCACTCAAAAAATCATAACCACTGCCATTAGCTGCGTGAAAATTACGTGGATTGGCCTGACAAAAACTACCTATTAACGCCCTAACCTTATTTGGGTTTTTCATGCTAAAGTCTGGATGTTTTAGTAAGGTTTTTACCACAGCCAAAGTGTCTGGTAATTCTGAACTGGCTTGAATTGAAAACCATTTATCCAAGACAAGTTCATCCTTAGACCATTGTTGGAAGAAACTTGTGACTGCTTTTTGTTTTATCTTAGTCTGTGAGCAATTATTTAAGTTGGCGAAAGAAGCAATTTTGTCAGTCATTGTTTTAGCGCTTTTAAATTGTTCCTGGCATAAGCTTAAAGCCTGCTTTTCATCGGCCTTCATCATGAACCATAAACATAGATTTCGTAATTTTCGTCGACTATAGGCCTTTGCATACATGCCCTGATCTTCTTCTCGCCAAAGTTTTTGATATAAAGAGTTCATCGATGTATAGAGATGGCGACCTAATTCCATGCGGAAAAAACAGCGTGCCTCTTCTATCGCATCCACATCCGCTAGCGTTAAAGTTGCAGCCAGATCCTCAAAGCCAGGAGGAGTTAGTAAATCCGCTTTTAATGACTGATCAAGTAAGTCGTCCTCTAAAATTTGCTGGAAAGCTGCAATTAGTTGAGGAGGAATTTGCCATAGAGCAGGTGACAAAGTCAAAAACTTACTTAGACATGCAAGCATTAAACGTTGCGAAGCGTCCCATTTAGCATAGCCATCTGTTTCGTAGCGCAATAGGGCAAGTAGATCAGTTTCACTTTGTTCCTGAAATAATTTAATGGGTGCAGAAAAATCTCGTAATAATGAAACTATCGGTTTGGCGGTCAAATTTGGAAAACTAAAATTTTGCTCTTCTTCTTTTAATTCTAAAATATCTTGCCTAAGAGTTAGAGCTTGTCCATCTTCAGAAAATAAGGCGATGCGAATTGGTATGTGAAAGGGTTTCTTCTCCTTAGATTCAGGAGTAGGCCTACAGGATTGCTTCATTTTTAAATTAAGCGTTCCTTGGCTAAAGGTACTCTCTACCCTTACTTCCGGTGTGCCTGCTTGACTGTACCATCGTTTCAACTGAGAGAAATCAACTTGATTAGCGTCTTCCATTGCAGCTACAAAATCATCAATGGTAACGGCTTCGCCATCATGACGTTCAAAGTATAAATCCATCCCCCTGCGGAAGCCTTCTTTTCCTAAAAGGCTATGTTGCATGCGGATTACCTCAGCTCCTTTATTGTAAATCGTTGCTGTATAGAAATTATTAATTTCCTGATAGGAGTCAGGTCTAACTGGATGTGCCATTGAACCCGCATCTTCAGGAAATTGGATAGTACGCAACACTTTGACATCATTAATACGATTTACATCACGAGAATTCATATCACGAGAAAATTCTTGATCACGAAATACGGTTAACCCTTCTTTTAAACTGAGTTGAAACCAATCACGACAAGTCACACGATTACCAGTCCAATTATGGAAATATTCATGGCCGACAACGCCTTCGATATCAGCAAAATCTGTATCGGTGGCGGTATCGGGACGAGCTAAAATGTATTTGGAGTTAAAAATATTTAACCCTTTATTTTCCATTGCACCCATATTGAAATCATTAACGGCCACAATCATTAAAATTTCAAGATCATAAACAAGGCCATAGACTTCTTCATCCCAGCGCATTGCTTTTTTTAATGACTCCATAGCATGAGCACATTTATCTTCATTGCCAGGTTCAACATAGATACGTAAAGCAACGGTTTTCCCAGTAGAAGTTATAAATTTATCCTCTATAAATGCTAAATCGCCTGCCACCAAAGCAAACAAATAAGCGGGCTTTTTAAACGGATCTTCCCACTGTGCCCAATGACGACCTTTTTCCAGCTGACCGGAGCCAATTAAATTACCATTAGAAAGTAATATAGGGTAGGTCGCTTTGTCAGCGGAAATTTTTGTCTTAAATTTGGCTAATACATCGGGACGATCAGGATAAAAGCTAATGCGCCGAAATCCCTCAGCTTCACATTGAGTGCAAAAGAGATGATTTGAGCGATAGAGACCGGATAATTTTGTATTCGATTGCGGTTTAATCCGAGTTACAATTTCTAAACTAAATTCCTCAGGACAATTGTCAATAAATAAATCATCAGTTTCCAAGCGATAATCAGCTTTTTCTAATAATCTTCCATTTATTTTCAAACTGATTAGTTCCAATTCATCGCCATTTAAATGCAAAACCTCTTCAGCCTGGCGTTTAAATTGCATGCGATTTATAACAAGGGCATGATCGTCATAAAGGTCAAAGTCAAGATCAACATTGGAGATGATAAAGGAAGGTGCTTGATAATCTTTTCGATAAATTGTCAGGTCTGGCATGAACATTGCTCCGATCATAATAAGTTACAGATTTGTGGATCTTTTAAAAAGCTGCTTTAGTAATAAAGTCTATACTAAAATATGAAGGTTAGTGTCTCGCTTTTACTAGCGAAATGCAAAAAGAATCAAAGAATAGCGTCATCCCATCAGGGATAAGTAAAAGGGGATAGCTCATGAGTACACACGATTTTTTAGCGAACTATACGAAGCGTTTTGTCGATAACAAAGCGGAAGAGTTGAGCCTTGAAGATTATCTGGAACTTTGTAAAACAGATCCTTCGGCTTATGCAAATCCTGCCGAACGTTTGCTAATGGCAATTGGCGAACCTGAAATGATTGATACTCGTCATGATTCTGTACTTTCGCGAATTTTCTCCAATAAAATTATCCCTCGTTATCCTGTTTTTAATGATTTTTACGGCATGGAAGAACCGATTGAACAAATTGTCGGCTTTTTAAAACACGCCTCTCAAGGCCTTGAAGAAACTAAGCAAATACTTTATTTACTGGGGCCTGTTGGTGGAGGTAAATCTTCACTCGCGGAAAAATTAAAAGATTTGATGGAAAAAGTACCCTTCTATGCTATTAAAGGGTCACCGGTGTATGATTCACCTCTTTCTCTTTTTAATGCCGATGAGGATGGCGCCTTATTACTAGAACGTTATGGGATACCAACCCGCCATCTTCGCTATGCCATGTCACCCTGGGCGATTAAACGTTTACAAGAATTCAATGGTGATATTAGTCAATTTCGTGTGGTAAAAATCAAACCCTCACGCATGAAACAAATTGCTATTGCCAAAACTGAACCTGGCGATGAGAACAACCAAGATATTTCTTCCTTAGTGGGTAAGGTGGATATCCGTAAACTGGAAGAATTCTCTCAGGATGATCCAGATGCCTATAGTTATTCAGGCGGACTTTGCCGCGCTAACCGCGGATTATTGGAATTCGTAGAGATGTTTAAAGCCCCTATCAAAGTGCTTCATCCCTTACTTACGGCAACACAAGAGGGTAACTACAATTCAACAGAGGGCTTATCAAGCCTTCCCTTTGAAGGGATAATTGTTGCACATTCTAACGAATCGGAATGGCAAACGTTCCGTAATAATAAAAATAATGAAGCCTTTATCGATCGGATAAATATCGTAAAAGTTCCTTATTGCCTGCGTACTTCTGAAGAGTTACGTATTTACCAGAAATTGCTCGATAATTCTTCACTGAAAAATTCCCCTTGCTCACCGGGAACACTGGCTATGTTGGCTCAATTTTCTGTATTGACCCGTTTGAAAGAACCACAAAACTCCAGCATTTATTCTAAAATGCGTGTTTATAATGGCGAATCGCTTAAAGATACAGATCCCAAAGCAAAATCCTATCAGGAATATCGTGATTTTGCCGGCGTTGATGAAGGTATGAGCGGTATTTCCACTCGTTTTGCTTTTAAGATTTTATCAAAGGTTTTTAACTTTGATCATGCAGAGGTTGCTGCCAATCCGGTGCATCTGGTTTACATCCTCGAGCGTCAGATTGAACAAGAGCAGTTTCCCCAGGAATTACATGAAAAATATCTCAACTTTATTAAAGAGTTTTTAACGCCTAAGTACGTAGAGCTCATAGGTAAAGAAATTCAAACCGCATATCTCGAATCCTACTCTGAATATGGTCAAAATATTTTCGACCGCTATATCACCTATGCTGACTTCTGGATTCAGGATCAAGATTATCGTGATTCAGATACTGGTGAAATTTTCGATCGAGGCGCCCTAAACTCAGAACTTGAAAAAATTGAAAAACCTGCTGGAATTTCTAACCCTAAAGATTTTCGTAATGAGGTAGTTAATTTTGTGCTAAGAGCCCGTGCTAATAATCAGGGCAAAAATCCAGTCTGGAATAGTTATGAAAAGTTAAAGTCGGTCATTGAAAAAAAGATGTTTACCAATACAGAAGACTTGTTGCCCGTCATTTCTTTCAATGCCAAAGCCTCAGAAGACGATAAGAAGAAGCATGAAGAATTTATTGCGCGGATGGTGGATAAAGGCTACACCCGCAAACAAGTGCGGCTTCTTTGCGAGTGGTATTTGCGAGTTAGAAAATCGCAATAATGGCATCAACACAGGACGGTTGTAGCTCTTCAAATGAGAAGGAATGACTTATGTCGCAACTGATTGATAGACGACAGAATGCAGGAAAAAAGAGCACGGTAAACCGACAACGCTTTCTGCGACGCTACAAAAATCAAATCAAGCGCGCCGTCTCTGATGCTGTAGGTAAACGCAGTATTACCGAAATTGAAAAGGGCGAACAGATAAGCATCCCAGCAAGGGACATCACTGAGCATCGCTTCCATCGTGGCCAAGGCGGCAGCATCGAGCGAATTTTCCCCGGTAATGACGAATTTATAAAAGGCGATCGTATTAAACGCCCCAGTTCTGGCGAAGGCGGTGGCGGCAGTCATGCCAGTGATAGTGGTGAAGGTGAAGATGAATTTGTGTTCCAACTTTCTCGTGAAGAATTTCTTGAGCTTTACTTTGAAGATTTGGAATTGCCGGATTTAGTTAAAAAAGAATTAGCCCGAGTGACTACTTTTAAGTCAGTTCGTGCAGGCGTGAGCAGCAGTGGTATACCCACCAATATCAATGTAATCCGATCAATGCGCCAAGCGACCGGTCGACGTATGGCTTTAGCGTCACCTTATAAACGCCAATTACGCGATGCTGAAAAAGAATTAGCAGAACTTGATTTGACTGATACCGTTAATCGATTAAGACTTGAGCGAGATATCGATTTTTTAAAAAAGAAAATAGCCGCCGTGCCTTTCATTGATACCATTGATCTCCGATATAACAATCGCATCCGAATTCCTGCGCCCTCAACTCAAGCAGTTATGTTTTGTATTATGGATGTTTCAGGTTCCATGGATGAAGCTAAAAAAGACATTGCTAAACGCTTTTTCATTTTACTATATCTTTTCCTCACCAAAAATTATGAAAAAATAGAATTGGTTTTTATTCGTCATCACACCTCAGCAAAGGAAGTGAGTGAGGAAGAGTTTTTTTATTCGCGAGAAACGGGTGGAACGGTTGTTTCAAGCGCTCTGGAATTGCTAAACAATATCATCGAGGCACGCTATCCTGCTGCTTCCTGGAATATCTATGTCGCCCAAGCCTCTGATGGTGACAATTGGAATGCAGATTCTCCCTATTGTCAGGAGCTTCTACAAGAAAAAATAATGCCTTTGTTGCAATATTTTGCCTACATTGAAATCATGCCAAGACATCACCAAAGCCTTTGGGAAGTTTATCAACAAGTAACTACACTCTATCCAAATTTTGCCATGGAAAATATCGATACTGTAGCTGATATTTACCCTGTTTTCCGTCAATTATTTAAAAGGAAAACCGCATGAAAAAAGAACCTTTATCTACTGGCTCTGAATGGACCTTTGAGCTTATCCAAGCCTACGATAAAGAAATTGCACGCTTGGCTCATGATTTTAAATTAGATACTTATCCCAATCAGATAGAGGTTATTACTGCCGAACAAATGATGGATGCTTATGCTTCTGTAGGCATGCCTATCGGTTACCATCATTGGTCTTTTGGTAAACATTTTGTTGGTGTTGAAAAAAGTTATAAACGCGGGCAAATGGGATTGGCTTATGAATTAGTCATTAATTCTAATCCTTGTATCTCCTATCTAATGGAAGAAAACACGATGGCAATGCAAGCTCTTGTCATCGCACATGCCTGTTATGGCCATAATTCATTTTTTAAATCAAATTATCTTTTTAAAATGTGGACCTCGGCTGATGCCATTATCGATTATTTGGTTTTTGCCAGGAACTACATAAGTGAATGCGAGCAACGTTATGGTATAGATGAAGTTGAAACTATTCTAGATGCCTGTCATTCCTTGATGAATTATGGCGTTGATCGCTATAAGCACCCGGCAAGTTTATCGCTGCAAGAGGAAAAAATTCGTCAAGAAAACCGCGAAATTTATTCTCAATCACAGGTTAATGAATTGTGGCGAACTATTCCTAAAACCAAATTGAACAGCGGTGAGGGCTCTAAAAAACGATTCCCTGATGAGCCCCAAGAAAATATTCTTTATTTTATTGAAAAGAACGCTCCTCTTTTACAATCCTGGCAACGTGAAATTATTCGCATTGTCCGAAAAATAGCGCAATATTTTTATCCCCAGGGTCAAACCAAGGTAATGAATGAGGGCTGGGCTTGCTTTTGGCATTATACCCTTCTACACGGGCTTTATGATGAGGGTTTAGTCACTGACGAATTCATGCTTGAAGTTTTACAAAATCATACCAATGTCATCATGCAGCCAGCTTTTAATAGTCCTCATTTTAGCGGCATCAATCCCTACACACTGGGTTATAATATGATGCAAGATATCAAGCGCATTTGCGAAAAACCGACTGCAGAAGACAAGCAATGGTTTCCCTATCTTGCCAATCGCGATTGGCTTTCAAGCCTTGATACTGCCATGCGTAATTTTAAAGACGAAAGTTTCATTGCCCAATACCTGTCACCCCATTTAATACGTGATTTAAAATTATTCCATATCATCGATGATGATCGAAATCCTGAATTTTTAGTAAGCGCCATTCATGATGAAAACGGTTATCAAGCGATACGCGAAGCGCTGTCAAGGCAATACAATCTTGGTTATCAAGAACCGAATATTCAGGTTTACTCAGTCGATGTAGAAGGGGATCGTTCCCTGGTTTTGCAATATGCCCAGCAAAACCGCGTCCCTCTTGGAGAAAGTACACAAGATGTACTCAAACATTTGCATACACTTTGGAAGTTCCCGGTAGCTTTGCAAGCTGTTAATTCACAAGGAGAAATTACGGCCTCTTTTCATTGCCCTCCGCTACCTAAGATTAATAAGCCTAGTTGAGAAAATTAAAATCATGCAGCGATCAATATATACTTTTTGCATTTAATAAAACCTTAATAATTTAGCGTCATAATACTGCCTTTGTTTTGATCAAAGAGTGTTTATGAAAACCAAAGTAATCGAAGAGTTAGTTAATATTGACAACTATCCAGAAGCCAGACCTTTTCCTAATGCAAGAAAGTTAACCTTAGGCGACCTACATGGTAACGCCTTAAAATTTTTATTCTTCCTAATCAAAGAAGGTGTTGTAGCTTGCGATAAAAAAAACTATCAGCGGTTTGTTGAAATTTATAAACAAGAAGTGAATGATTTAAACAAGGAAGATCTGGCGGACTTCGAAACAATTTGCGACGAGTTATCGGTAATATCTAACATCGAAATTTGCCTAATAGGTGACACGCTTTGTGACAGAGGTTCTAATGATTATTTCACTTTAAAACTGTTACAAGTCTTAAAAGCAAATTCAATCAAGATTGAAATTATGCTTTCAAACCATGATTTTACTTTTATTGAAAGTTTAGAAACCACTGGCGTTTTTCGTTCAGAAAATAACTGCGGTGATCGAAAATTTGGTCGTTCTATGAATCAATTGCAAGACTTGATTGATGCTGGAAAATTAACTAAAGAGACCATACTAGCGCTGGTACAAGAAGCTTATCTTCCCAGTCTAAAACTTCTTTCTTATACAGTTAATAATAACAAAGAATTTACCATTTTTTCTCATGCCTTAACCGATGATTTAGTGACTAAAAATTTAGCAGATGAGCTTGGAGTTAATTATCAAACCGCTACTGTTAAAGACTATGCAGCGACTATAGATGCGATTAATCAGGCTTTTCAGCGGAACTATGTTACACAAGGTCTTGTTATTGACTTACCCAATTATAATGATGGTTGTGATCAAAGCGACCCGGTTTTCTTTTTAATGTGGAATCGAAAATACGATTTTTTTCAGAATGAATCACATTCATATAGAGTAAACCGAGTTCATGGACATGATTCTAAAGGATCTGTGCAGCCGAATGTTTGTTGTTTGAATAATAAACTGGGTGCTCATTTAGAATTACATTCCGAAAAATATAACGTTTTAGTTAATACTGATGAATTGCAATTAGAAAAACAACTTTCAAGTTTCGGTGCTAAGCACTATGAAAAAAAGCAAAAAGAAAATAATTATGTAAATAACTATTTCTCTTCACAAAATCCTTCTAAACATCCATTCGGACATTCTTCTTTTTTTAACTCAAGAGATAATCAATCTAAAGTTATCGAATCAAGCCCCTGCCGTCAGATCATGATTAATATTTAATCGCTTATCAGAATTCAACTTTAGTCTTACTCACTGAGCGCCAGCTCCATTGCAAAAGCCAAGGCAAGCTTGGTGAAATTCATTAGATGCTCTGTGTTTAATAAGCTCAAGGTATCAGTGGAGCTATGAATGTAGGGGTTATGCTCGGCAAAGCTGGTTTCCACAGGGAAAGTCGTAGAAAAGCCTTTTGCCGCCCATGAGGCATGATCAGAGCAGGCATAACCGCATTGAGAATAAGCTACAGGAACTTTAAGGTAAGTGTTAATTAGTTCAGCTACAAAATGATTCAAGGTCTTATCCGTTACATCACGGTAAAGCCAGAGGGTCGGATCGTTATCATCATGGCGATGACCTGCCATATCAAGCTGCATTACCGCTTTAACTGGAATGTTATTGGTCAAGAAATCCACTACTACCGCTTGAGAACCCACTAATCCCCGTTCTTCTGCCGCATACCAAATAATATAAATTGGCCGCTTTAGAGTCATTTTTGATCCTAATAAAATGCGTGCTGCTTCAAGGATAGTTGCAGAACCACTAGCATTATCGCCAGCACCTGGCATCAAGCCACTAAGGGTGTCCATATGTGCACCGATAACAATTGCCGGGGTTTTGAGATCTTTGCCAATTACCGTTACCAATGAAGGTTGTTGATAAGGCGCTCGAGTCTTCACAAAATAAGCCCTGCTATCCTGACGACCCGATGCGAGAACCAGATTTTCAAATTGAGCCTTTAACCACTCTGCTGTTTGAAGACCTGTTGTTTCGGTAGCAGACCGATTGTAATAACTGGTTAAATGGTCTAGGGTTTGCCAAACTTTGGCGGAGTTAACGATTTTAAGAGCAGCTTCAACCTGTTCTTGATGCTGAACTTTGTAGTTGAGAGTAACTGAAGTTAACTTTTTTTTCCGCGTTTTAGCTAGTAAAGTCTGGGCTAATTGTCGCTGGGCTGAAAAAGAAGTGCCAGCAAAATACTGGCTTAGATTTATAAAATATCCACAACCCATTTCATCTGCTTGCAAAACCAAGTTATCCATTTCTGTTAAAGGAATATCAATAATTTTAAAAGCTTTATTTTCTGCAAGAATCTTATGCTGAATTGCTAAATGAGTGGCTAAACATTGTGGAACTTGCAGTTGCTCACTCTGGGCAAAAAGAGGGTTAGTTAAAATAATTCCGGTGATTAAGCTAATAGTCCACAAAAAATGCATAAATCTCCTGATTCTGCCTAACTTCGCTAAAGCTTGCCAAAATTACTTGCTTAAGTTTGACGAAAAACCAGCATTCTAACAGTCGCTAAATCGCTTGGATAGAGTGAAATTTTTTTGTGCTCAATCGTATTGATAATCATTTTCATTTGTTATAAAGTTACACTTCCATTTAGTTATGCTCCTCAGGTGTACAATGAAACTAAAAAAAATACCTTATTACCTGCTTTTGCTTCTGCTTACCATTGGGGCCAGTGTAATCATAGGCTTTTTGAGCTTTACCGGAATGTATGCCATTGTGCCGATAATTGCTCTGGCTCTTTCCTGCTTTGTCCTTTCAGTAGCCTATGATGGAGAAATTTACTTACAAAATATCAAAGGTGCGCTTGCTAAACTTTTTAAACGTAATCACTTGGAAAATGAGCTAGCTAAGGATTATTTACTCGAACAATTCACAAAGGAATTTTACCCAATCGATCCTAAGGCTGAGGATTGCCCGCAATTTTTTAAAGTTTATGTGGCAAAGCTGAAGCAGCTGCATAAATACAGCCATAAGAACTTGGATGAAAAATCACAACTGGATAAAACTGCCCTTGAAAAAAGTTTAAAGGACATGGAAAACTGGTTCTCTTTGCAAATGTTCCCAAAAAAACCACAGAATTTTAAGCCAACTGCTAATGAAATTCAAATAGGTCAGTGGCTGGATAAACAAAAACGACATCAACAAGCTAAGGACTACTTGCTAGAACAGATTGCTTATGAAAACGAAGAGAATCTAACTGAAATAGTTCCGCAAATTTTAAAGGATTACAAAACTCAGCATGCGTTATTCAAGGTAATTGATGATAATCCAATAGACGTCGATACTCCGACAAGAAAAAAAGAAATAGCTCAAAAATTATACCAAATCGAAAAAGAATTTGCGATTTTCATTAAATCTAATACCTTGGATTCTATACCTAATAATTCCGAACTTGGTATTTGGCTTAACTCTCATCCTGTTAAAGAGAAAGAAAGCCCACTTAATGAGCGTCGAGCAAAATATCAGCAGGTAAAGTTTTGGAGTGTGATAGCTGGCGCCTGCATGTCTGTTGGCCTCAGTTATCTTCTTATCGATGCCTTAACCATTCTTCCTTTTATAGCTATCCCAGCCGCAGGGCTGCCTTTTCTCATTATCCCGATGGCAGTTATAGCCGGCGCTGCTTACACTTTGTTAGTTTATAATGCCGTAACTGATATGATCCATAACAACACGATAGTAAAATGGTTTCACACGATACGTAATGATTTAAAAAAGGGAATTTCTGTCCGTAATGTATCAATAGCTATCTTCGCCGTCATCCTTTTTGCTTTAAATATTATCCTGACAGTTTTTACTGCCGGAACCTGGTGGACTATTGTTACTGGAGGGCAACCTATATTCCTTTGGATGGCGAGCAATTTACCTAAATACCTTATTGCTTTTGTAACTGCCGTGATCATCGGTGGAGCGCAGCTTCTCTTTGATTTGCAAAATACTAGTGATTCTTTTGAGCTAATTTATAATGCACTCACTTCTCCGGGTAGTCTGTTTAAAAAAATTCCTAAACAGCTGCTTGCTGCTTTTGATCATTTAATGGCTACGGAGAATTGGCTGCAAATCCTGAATCCCTTTCGTTTGATCTTAAAATTAACCATAACTCCACTGCGATTTATTGCGTTTATTGGGCATTTAATTAGTATCGGCGTAACGGCTGATCAAGTAAAAAATGTACCACCACTTGCTACCGCAATCCCCGATACAGGTATTGAAGGCGTCATCGATTTACATTATTTTGCTGCCCTTCTTTTCCATGACCATCATCATCATGATTTAAAAGGAATGATTAAAGACCGTTTAGGCGCAGGTCATGGTCATGACCACTCTACTGATATTCCCACTTATATCATTCATCTTCTAGCTTCTCCTGTTTATATTCTTGCTGCAAGCTGGGATTACCTTGCATCTCGAATAATTCCTTATCTCACCCCAAAAGTACATTCTCTTCGCGATAAACTAGCTAGTATTACAGGCTGGGAGGCCTTTGCCGTTGATAAACGACCCGAGTCCTTTAGCCTTGTTCATATTACGAGTGAAAAGGATCTTTCTTTTGAACATTTCCGCGAAAACTTGCAAGCTAATAATGCGCTTTTACTTTTCAAAAACAAGCTCTTTTATGCAAACCAACGCACCCAAAAGCTTCAGAAAATTAAAATATCGACAGAAAATAAAGATGATTATGAAGCCATTAAACAGCATTTTATAGAAGGGACTAAATTAGCCAATTCTTATGAACTTGAACTCGTAGCCTCGTTAACTGGGCGTCATGGACCTCTAAAACCCCTATCATGGAATACTTCCTTTGACAAACAACGAGGGATTCCCCCCAAGGAATCTGTAACTATTAAAGCAACAGAGGCAAACTCAGCAGGTAAATGGCAACTGGATCCAATGCTTTATCATATTGATAAGATTATTGAGCGTTTGCAAGAAGTTAGGGTTGGTAAAAAACAAGCTCAAGCCAAGATAAAAGGTTTTCTTGAGTTAAGAAAGGATTTGAGCACGATGGAAAACCTTAGTGAAGAGGCTATTAAACGTATTGCTCGAGAGGCTTTAAACCCGATATATAGCAAACAACGTTTTAGCTTCTTTGAACCAGAAAGCAATACAGCGTCTCAAACCTTTTTACAAGAAAAATTACCTAACCGATTTAATGCCTCTGCAGCTTAGCGGTATGATGTGGAAAGGGCACTAAATTTTGCGCTTAAGGGCATAGAGTTCGTAAAAATAATTGATTCCTCGTGTCTAACCTGCCTCGTCTTGTCCGGGGCATCCAGAAATATTAGCTCAAGAACAAAATTGATCAATTGTCCGCTACTGGATGCCTAGACGAGCCGTTGCAGGTAGGGCGAATGTCAATCCACTGCAGTATTTATAATTACTTCATCGTCTCTAACAAATTTTTCAAACCATCTAAATGCGATTTAGCCAAAGCTTTCGATTTTTCTTCATTTTTTTCACCCGTTTTGCCAAACCATTCCAAACTGTCTTGCGGTAATTCATCAAGGAAACGACTAGGAAGACAAACCTGTGATTCGCCCGCACGACGACGTTGTTTAGCCAGCGTTAAACACAGTTCTTTTTGCGCACGTGTAATGCCTACATAGGCAAGGCGGCGCTCTTCTTCAATTTGATCATCATCAATACTTACACGATGGGGTAGTAACTCTTCTTCCATACCCACGAGATAGACATAGGGAAACTCTAGTCCTTTTGAGGCATGCAAGGTCATTAACTGTACTGTGTCTTTTTGCTGTTCATCGGCTTGCTCTAAAATATCAATTAAAATAAGTTTATTCACCACATCGGCCAGGTCCTTTTCTGGCTCTTTCGCCAATAAACGTCCCACCCACTCCAAAAGCTCCCATACATTATCCATTCTTTTTTGCGCCTTGGCGGGGCTGTCGCACTGCTCATAAATATAAGCTTCATAACCACTGTCTCCCACCATTTCACGCAAAACCTCAACGATTGGCTCTGTTTGCAGCCTGGTTTTAATCCTTTCCAGCCAATTTTTGAAATGCTGCAAGGCAGCTCGCGGCTTTTCGGCAACTCGTTCTGCCAAGGCGAGATGATCAGCACAGCCGTAAAGATTTTGTCCGCGGCTTAGCGCATACTGACCCAACGCGTCCAAACTCGCATCGCCAATACCGCGTTTTGGACAATTAATGACTCTTAAATAGGCAGCATCATCGGTTTCATTGGATAGTAATTTAAGATAAGCAAAGATATCTTTAACCTCAGCTCGGGCAAACCAGGACTGGCCACCGCTAATTCGGTAAGAAAGGCTATGCTGTCGCAACACTTTTTCAAAGACTCTTGATTGATGGTTACCGCGATACAAAATAGCATATTCACTATAATCACGGCGATTGCGAAGTTTGTGGCTAATCATATCGGCAACAACCTGGTCGGCCTCATCATTTTCATCTTTACAACATAGAACGCGAAGCATTTCCCCTTGACCAAGTTCTGACCAGAGTTTTTTCTCAAAAACATGAGGATTGTTGGCGATTAATTGATTAGCTACATGTAAAATTCGACAAGTTGAGCGGTAATTTTGCTCAAGCTTAATGAGCTTCAACTGCGGATAATCCTGTTGTAATTGCACCAAATTTTCAGGCTTTGCTCCGCGCCAGGCATAAATAGATTGATCATCATCACCTACCACCGTGAAGGCTGCACGTTTGCCAACAATTAATTTCACTAAAGTATATTGGGAAGCATTTGAATCTTGATATTCATCAATCAATAAATGACGAATTTTATTTTGCCAGAGCTCCAACGCTTGAGGATGTTCGCTTAAAAGCTTAACTGGCATGCGGATTAAATCATCGAAATCAACGGCATTATAGGCTTTTAAAGATTGTTGGTAACGCGGATAGATTTGGGCAGCTTCATTAAAAATCTCAGTATTTATTGCTAGATTCTTTACCTGATCGGGTTCAAGTAAATCATTTTTCCAACGAGAAATCTGCTGTTGGATCTTCATTAGATAATCCTTGTCAGAAGCTTTACCCACGGGCAAAAAACTGCGCAATAATTGTTGGCAATCTTCGCTATCAAAGATGGAAAAGCCTTTTTTTAATCCACATAAAGGAAGATCTTGTTTGATAATGGATAAGCCCAAGGTATGAAAGGTGGAGATTTTTAAACCACGTCGGCTTTTTGCTGGCAAGACGGATGCGATGCGAGCTCGCATTTCATTGGCCGCTTTATTGGTAAATGTTACGGCGCAAATTGAATTGGCTGTATACCCACATTGTTCAAGCAAAAACGCAATTTTTTGCGTGATTACTCTTGTTTTACCACTACCGGCTCCCGCTAATACCAACAAAGGGCCATCAATGTATTTTACTGCTGCCGTTTGCTGAGGATTTAGCATATAAGGTGCTCAACTGTTAAAAGAGCGCGCATTATGGCCTGCGGATGGGAGCCAAGCAACTTTGTTTTATATTATGTTAGAATAGCCACTTTTTTGCATCCAGGGTTTTTATGAAAGAAACAGATTCCTTACAGCGTTTTATGTTTGAACATGCCTGTATTCGTGGTGAGATCGCTCATTTAAAAGAAACCTATCAAACGATTATGAGTCAACGGCCCTATCCTTCGATGGTTCGTAATCTTCTGGGTGAAGCCTTAATTTCTTGCTTACTTCTTGTTGGGTCGATTAAATTTGAAGGCGAATTGAGTCTGCAATTCCAGGGCGATAAACGCTTACCTCTTTTATTAGTCCAATGCGATCATCAATTAAATATGCGAGCTTATGCCTCTTTTAAAGAAGGATTGGAAGTTTCTGATTATGCTGAGGCTTTTTTGCAAGGTCAGATGGTTCTAACTATCAATCAGTACAAGCAAACTCAAACCTATCAAAGCATAGTTCCTATCCAATCGACATCAATGAGCGAAAATCTAACTCATTATTTTGCCCAATCTGAACAGGTTGCCAGCCAGGTTTGGCTTGCTGTTGATGATTCAATGGCCGCCGGTATGCTCCTGCAATTGATGCCTGGGCAAGATACAGCACAAAGGGAACAATTTTGGGAATACGCTGTGGTTCTAGGACAGACAGTAAGTGAGGAAGAGTTATTAACATTGGATAACCAGACTTTATTGAATCGCTTGTATCATGAAACCGAATTAAGCCTTTTTGAGAGTCGTCCTATCTGCTTTAAATGTCGTTGTAATGAAGCAAAAATGAAAAATGTTCTAACTATTCTGGGTGAAGAAGAAGCGAGAAAGCTCCTGGAAGAGAGAGAAAAAATCGATATAAGTTGTGATTTTTGTAATAAACATTACAGCTATGATGCAATCGATGTCACGATGATGTTTCGCAAACCTTAAGACAACAAGAGCCACTACTGCAAGGGCAAATCTCGCGGTGAAACCCAGATGCTATCACTGGATGGATGATGGAGAACTTCTCCGCGCATTGACTTTAAAATTTGTTGCAGCATCAAGAACTGCTCGCTTAATTGAAAATATAAAGTCGATTGACTATCATTTAATTCACCTACACTAAAATAAGCTGCTTGGCCCATATCAATAAAATAATTCAAACTCACATGACGTTTTTCTGCCATGCCCGGAAAAAGTCCGCAAAAAAGTAAACTTTTATCGCCCACTTCACGTAACAATTCCGCTTGTTGTTGCCTGGGTTTGTGCTCAGAATTTAAGAAATCGAGGGCTACGACGGATTCAATGAGTTTAATTTCTTGGGAAAAACGCATTAGTAGAAAAACCAGGTAACTTTCAGTATTCTCGCTAAGCATCAAACGGCTTGACGCTTGGGCTTCGTAGACTAAAGCATGCCATTGGCTAATTTCGGTGGGATGCAATACTAACTTATTCATGATATCCCCTTCTTTGCTTCCTAAGTTTAGTGTAGCAAAGCTTGTACCAAGATTAGCTGAAGATGATAAGATTCTTGCATCAATTGCTAATTATAGCGTGGTCATATCAATTCAAACGATTGATTTTGAAAGGTATTTTTGGGTTGATCCAAGGCTAGCGGTCTAATAAAATTTTCTATCAAAGACTTCCAGAAATCAGCATATAAATATCGCTGTAAAGGATGTGTATCTACTAATGGGAAGCAGGGACCATGATTCGCTTCCAAAAGCCATAAACGCCCAGAGGAATCGACCATAAAATCAAAACCAAAGATTGCCAAAGTTTTCTTCTTATTGCTTTGAAAAGCCTTTGGATTTTCCACTTTCAAACCCTTTATTACGGCGGTAACTATGGCTTTAATTTGCGGATAAATTGCTGAGAATTCAGTAAAACGCTGTGTAGGAATTTGTAAAACATTTGCTTCATCATTTTGTAAATGTTCATTAGTTAAATGACTGCGAAGATCAGAAAAATTACGCTCATCATAAGGATGCAAAGCTACGTTATAATAGCCATGAGGATAAATATAATTACCCGTATAATTAGTAGTTATTACTAACATACGAATTGAATATTTTCGTCTATCTCTTAATAAATGAGGTCTAAGGTAGCTTTGCAGAACATGTTCACCGCCAAGACGTTTTGAACTTAAAAAATGGGCGTTTAAATCCACTAAATTTTGAAAAATTTTAATATATTGACCGTTATTTAATAAGGAAGGTTTTAAGATCCAGCAAGAGGGATTAGGCGTTAGAGCGAGCTGAGCTAAAATTCGCGACCAATTTTCATCATTGATGCAATAGCTAAGCGGCATGACGGCTGGGCAATTCTTTGACACTAATTGAGTTAATAAATGTTTATATTCAAGCTGCAAAGCCGTATTTGCATCAAATTGTAAATTTTCATCGCTAAAGTCGGCATTTTCATGAAAAGTTAAAAGCCAATTTTGTTCCTGTAAATAACGACATAAATTATAATGAGTTGGTGACTGCGAGGCTTTTAAAAAAAAACAAAGTTGATGACTCAAAATTCGCTCATACTTTTTTACATTATTTAACAGTATTATAGATTTAATCGCCTTTAAGTTCTAACCAGAATTCTATTCTATAATGGTAAAATCCTATTATTTAGATTAAACAAGGAAAAAATGTGGTTGAAAATATTAAATTTTATCCAAAATCATATCAAATGTCTGAAGAGTTAAAATTATTCTTTACGGCCATTACTAATGATCTAAAATTACAAGATGAACTTTCTGGCACTAATAAATTGTCCGATGTTGTAAAAATTGCTTCTAAATTAGGTTTTAACTTAAAAAATGCTGAAGTATTGCAAGCACAAGCCGGGCGTGTTTTAGCAATTCTCGATGAGCAATCAGAGGATGTAAACAAGCTTTTATCAGGCCTAAAACCACAAACAGGCGCCCAATGGGGACGTGGTGGGGGAGGATTTCTTGACAAAGCAGGTTTTTGGCTTAACGAACTTTCAACCCCAACGGCTTTGACAGCGGTTGAAGCAGAGATTAATCAATTTTTAAAGGTTGTAAACCAGGATCAAGCACTCAAAGAAAAGTTAATTAGCTGCAACAGCTTTAATGCGCTAGCAGATTTAGTTCAGGCCCATAATATTCAATTAAATGCGATTGACTTACTAACTCATCAAGCACAAAAAATATTATCAATGTGCGAAGAGGATGCCGATCGGGTGGCTGATAACTAGACTTTATTTAATATTAATTTGCGAGATTCTTTCATGCAGGAAATATCCGACGATTGTTTGTTCACTCAAAGTGGGGCTCGATTAAATTGTTTTATTAATAGTCACTCAAAAACACAGATAAATTGGTTATTAATTCCCTCACCCGGTCTAAGCTCTGACTCTTTAACCGAACTTGCTCAATTATTAGGAACACAAATTGACGATCCTATTTGGCTGTTGGATTATCCTAATGATGGATCTAATATAAGTAAAAGCTACAATTTTGCTAATTGGCATCAAGCCCTTATTGAAGCCCTCATTGGCTTAGATCACCCAGTTGTAGTTGCTCACTCCACTGGAGGAATGATGGTTCAGAGTATTAACGAACTTGAACAACTGGCTTCAGGACTAATACTGTTAGACAGCGCCCCTGATATGGAGTGGAAAGAAAACTTTAATCTTCACATAGAGAAGAACCTAACCCCAGATCTTGAAATTTGCAGCAATATCTATGCGTCTGAATCTAGTGACAATAATTTGCGCAATTTACTAATCGCATCCCTTAAATTTTCATTTATGCCTGAGAGTCTTAATAGAGCGAAAACAATATTTCAACGTTTAGCGATAAATAATAGCGCCGTAGCATGGTCTGATGAAAATTTTGACGCAAGTTATAAAGCAAAACTAAAACCAAGGCAATTGCCCACTTTAATAATAGCCGGTGAGCATGACCAAATTATTCCCTTAACTGTTTATTCCAGCAACCCGGATTATCACCGTGATAATATTTCTCTTCAATTAATCAACCGGGCTGGGCATTTTCCATGGATTGATAATCCAGAAGACTCGTTAAAGGTTATACTTAGCTTTAAAGCCAAATTTAACCTTTGATTAATCTTAGAAATTTAAATTTATTCTATTCAATACCGATTGAGTAATTTTTTGAAAAACCTTTGCTGTTAATTGTTTCTCACTATTACCCTTTAGCTTCAATACTTTTTCATAGGCCTGTTTGCCTAGTTGATTTATGACATTATTAAATTGAGCCACCGACATTTCCTCAACTTGTTTATTCTCTTTTAGCATTTTAGGAACTAGTCTTTTGGGTTTGTATTGTTCATAAGCATATGCCATCTCAATCAAAGTGGATTCTGCATATTGCTTAGCAACCAGTTCGATTCCCATTGGCATGCCCTGTATATACCCAATAACAAAGGCAATTGCAGGCATACCAGAATTTGACGAAACAGGAGCACGCCAAGTATTAATAGTTGAACCATCATAGGTTGCAATTCCCTGTGTTGAAATCGGTATTAGTAGAGCATCCAGTTGATTTTCTTGCATCAACTTTTTTAGATAATTATTGTTTTTTACGGCAATATTATCTGCCAGTTTAATTTCATCTATCGTTTGCGCATTCATTTTATTCATGAATTTTAAGCATTGTTCTACTGTACCAAAATTACGAGTACGATTTGATTCACAGATATCACGGAAATTTTTTCTGGTTGCAGGATAATTGTTGAGGTAATTGTTAATATCCTGAATTTCGCCGGCTTGATTATAGTCACGCTTATTATCAAATTCATTTAACTGAATTTCGATAAAGTTTGCACCAAGCTCTTCCATATCAGAATAAGCTTTTTGCATAATTTCACGGACGTTCTCGGGCATACCTTTAAATGTATCTATAGTTCCTACTTGACGCACAATGCCTATACGTTTTTTTTGTAATCCATTTTTATTCAAATAAGTTCTATAACTTTGGGGACGAATACTCTTTTTTGTTTTCTGATCTTCAAGGTCGGGTCTAGCAATTACATCCAATAATATCGCTAAATCAGCTACCGTTCTGGTCATAGGTCCCGCAATTCCATCAACCTTTCCCATAGGAAAGATGCCTGCTTGACTGATTAAACCTGTTGTAGGGCGCAATCCTACTAGTCCGTTAAATACTGCAGGAATGCGCACGGAACCACTATTATCTGAACCAATTCCTGCTAATGCAAAATTAGCACTCACCGCAGCAGCGGGGCCGCCACTTGAACCACCTGGATTTTTATCAGGGTCATAGGCATTGCCTATTCTGCCATTACGACTGTTAATACCCATCATTCCCCAGGCAAATTCATCCATCCCCCCTTTACCCAGAATAACTGCCCCAGCATCGCGCAGTTGCTTAGTTAAAAAAGCATCATCTGAGGGTTGATTGCCGAGTAAGGCATAGGAACCCGCTGTGGTTGTAGTATCAAATGAATCAATATTATCTTTTAAAATTATAGGAACGCAGTGTAATGGTCCCATTAATTGTTTAGTTTTTGCAAAATAGTTATCAATTTGCCGGGCATTATCCACAGCGGAGCGATTAATTTCAGTTAAAGCATTGATAGGTGCAGAATCGCTGACTGTTAAATTAAATTTTTTAATTCTATCAATATAAGAAATCACTAAGAGCTCGCAAGATATTTCTTCTCTGATTATTGCGTTTTGCACCTCAGAGATTGTCGTTTCTTCTAATTGAAAACTAAAGACAGCTTGCGGTAATTGAAGCAGAAAAAGAAAAATTGGAAAAAATTTCATTTGGTGTTCCTATTAATAATTATTAATTTTCTGCCGCAAATTGAATAATTTAATTTGTATGCGATAAATAATATTAACACGATCAAGAGGGACGTGAAGGAGTGTCAAGTTAACCAATGGAAAACATTATTAATGAAACCTTGAAGCAGGGTAGCGTAATCAAGGTTTACTTCTTCTATCTAAATAGATTTTCGACCAACCAATAAATTATGGGATTAATGGGTTAGTTCATGTATAATCGATGAACATTTGTCCTTTTTTCTCGTTAGATCAATAAAAGGTTAACTAATTCCGCATTAATATAGGTCATGTATGTCCATTAAACAGCTTCGAAATATCGCCATCATCGCTCACGTTGATCATGGTAAAACTACTTTAGTTGATGAACTTCTGCAACAAACTGGTACTTTTAGTGAGCGAGCGCCCAAGGTAATTCGCGTCATGGATTCTAACGCACTCGAAAAGGAACGAGGAATTACCATTCTCGCTAAAAATACTTGCGTATTCTGGCATGATCATCAAATTAATATTATTGATACACCCGGACATGCTGATTTTGGTGGCGAAGTCGAACGTATATTATCCATGGTAGATTGCGTACTGTTGCTAGTTGATGCGGTTGATGGCCCTATGCCTCAAACTCGTTTTGTAACCCAAAAAGCCTTTGCTCTTGGTTTAAAGCCCATTGTGGTCATTAATAAAATTGATAGACCTGGAGCCCGTGCTCATTGGGTTATGGATCAGGTTTTTGATCTGTTTGACAATTTAGGCGCAACAGACGAACAATTGGATTTTCCTGTGGTTTATACCTCTGCCTTAAATGGTTATGCCAAATATAATTTGGAAGATGAAAGCAGCGATATGGGTCCTTTATTGCAAACCATCCTTGATAAAGTAGCACCCCCTGATGTCGACGAAGAAGGCCCTTTCCAGATGCAGATTTCTTCCCTCGATTACTCTTCTTATGTCGGTACTATTGGTATTGGTCGTGTAAATCGCGGTAACATCAAAGTTAAATCGCCAATAAAAATTATCAATAAAGAAGGCGAAGTACGCACAGGTCGTTTACTTCAAATTTTAGGTTTTAAAGGACTTGAACGCGTTGAAGTGAGTGAAGCAAATGCCGGTGATATTGTTGCCATTACAGGTATTGAGAACCTGAATATCTCTGACACCATTTGCGATCCCAATACGGTAGAAGCTTTACCACCGCTAACCGTTGACGAACCAACAATTAGCATGACCTTCCAGGTTAATGACTCACCCTTTGCCGGCCAAGATGGCAAATTTGTCACCAGCCGTAAAATTCGTGAACGTCTACAAACTGAACTTTTGCATAATGTGGCTTTGCGTGTTGAAGACACCGAAGATCCTGATAAATTCAAAGTATCAGGACGTGGCGAGTTACATTTATCAATCTTAATTGAAACCATGCGTCGCGAAGGATTTGAATTAGCTATTTCAAAACCTGAAGTAATTATGCGTGAAGAAGGTGACCAGCTCCTCGAACCCTATGAGCGCTTAACTGTAGACGTTGAAGAAAACAATCAAGGCGCTATCATGGAAAAATTAGGTGAGCGTCGTGGTGACTTACAAAACATGGTTTCAGATGGCAAAGGGCGAGTGCGTTTAGACTACATCATCCCAACCCGTGGACTAATTGGTTTTCACACCGAATTCTTATCTGCGACTTCCGGTACTGGCTTAAATTATCACGTCTTTGATCACTACGGCCCTGCGGTAAAAGGACGTATTGGCAAGCGCGGTAGTGGCGTTATGATTGCAAGTTGTCAAGGAACTGCGCGTGGCTTTGCGCTATTTAATCTACAAGAACGCGGGCGCTTATTTCTAGACCCACAGATTCCTTGTTATGAGGGAATGATTGTAGGGATTCATGCTCGCGATAATGATTTGGTAGTAAATGTGACTAAAGAAAAGCAGTTAACCAACGTTCGTGCTTCGGGTACTGATGAAAATATCGTTCTGACTCCACCAATCCGCTTCTCGCTTGAACAAGCCTTGGAATTTATTGACGATGATGAATTGGTTGAAGTAACACCGCTCTCTATACGTTTAAGAAAAAAATCGTTAAAAGAAACAGAGCGTAAACGCGCTTCTCGTTCTAATAACGACTAAAAGTTAGATGGCATTACTCTAGTCATTGATACAGTGAAAATGATCAGATCAAATAAAATCCTGTTTGCTTGCAACCAGGATTTTTGATTTAAGAAACATTAAAAACCAAGATAGTAGATATAACTCAAGTTAGTTGCTTTCACAAGACTATTCGCGCTGATTTGCAACAAATATCGATAATCTACAATCGAATTTACCTTAATTTTAGCGAAGAATTAATTGAACTATTAACATCACAAATTCTAAATTCTTAAGCGCGATTAAAACAGATTGAATCCTGAACAATCTCGTTATTCAGTGAAAAAATTTCCTCAAAAAATCGGTATTCGAACTCAATAGATTGCTTAAAGCTTAGCTGAATTTTATTAAGATGATAGGGACAATTAAGCCCTTGATTGAGCTCGTCAGCAATTTGAATGAAATTTGAAGTGGAAATTCTAAACTCCTCACTCGAATAGGTTTCAATCCATTCTCGATAAGGATGCTCAGGAGTGCAATTGGATAAATCCATTCTCAAACCAAGCTCCTGATAAATGATAAAACAGGGAAGAAGACTTATCACCGCTTCCTCCAGGGAGGCATTGACTGAGGTGTCTAGTAGGTGTTGACTATACTTTGTAATCACGGGTAATTTGCGAACTGGCTTTTGTTTTTCAGCAAAGAAAGAAACTGTTGTAAATTTTTTAAGGTAGTTAAATTGAATATCTTGTTCAAGCGCAAGAGTACTTTCGATAAACCGATTGAAGTGTTTAATATGAGTTTCTTTGGTTAATCGTCTGGAAACCTCTTTGAGTGCTTTTGTATAAGCCTTCAAATAAAGCTCATCTTGCTTCAAAAATGATTTAAAAATAGCTTGCGATAGTTCACCCTTATGCAGAGAGAGGTTAAAACGGTGATTATAAATTTTTAAAAGTAGAGATGAGTTTAGTTGGAGCAGAGCAGCTATTTTCAAGTGATTCTCCTAAATATTAATCTAGGAGAAAGAGCAAAAAATTAAAACTGAATTTTTACTCTCACTCTCCCTCCGCAGGCATTACCCAGTGCAGGTTCTAAGGGTGTTTCTCAGCTTTAATCTAATGATTAAAGCACCCCTGGTGAACTAATTAAAGCGAGTCTAGCGAAGAGAAGGACAGTTTGTCAATTTTAAAACTTTAACTTTTACAGGAAATGAGAACTAAAAATACATCGACAAAGCGATTAAAACTTATTAAATTAGCCTCCTGATATATTCAGATAACCCGTTTAGGCCAGAGATGCTGTTTACCACACCTATATTTTTATTTTTTTTCATGCCGCTTTTTCTTTCTGCTTACTATCTGGCGCCAGATAAAGGCCAATACCGCAATTTCATTGCTCTGTTAGGTTCTATTTTATTTTTTTCCTGGGGTGAACCGGTCTATGTTTTTTTATTACTGGTTTTAGTCTTCCTTGATTATCAATTATCAAAAGCCATTTCAGAAAGTTCACCTTTTTCGCAGACAGCTAAAAAATTACTCTTAACAGTGGGAATTTTAATTAATATTGCGGTTTTGATTGGCTTTAAATATAGCGCCTTCTTAATCAATGAAATACTTATGCCTTTAAAATTATATACAGGCATCGCACCCACTAGCACAGGACCGCTTTTGCTAGGAATTTCCTTTATAACTTTTCATAAAATTAGTTATTTAGTTGATAGCTATAAAGGCCGCGCTGTTCCGCCCCGCAATTTCTATGACTGCGCCTTATACATTTTCCTATTTCCGCAATTAATCGCCGGTCCCATCATTCGATACCATGATATCGGCGCCCAATTACATCAGCGAACCTATTCCAATTCCACTTTTTTGGTAGGTTGTTTCCGATTTAGCGTTGGTTTTGCTAAAAAAATATTAATTGCCGATCAACTAGGTCTAGCGGCCGACAAGATCTTTGCTTTGCCCACTTCAGAAATTTCGCAGGGCTGTGCCTGGGGTGGTGCTTTTTCTTATATGCTGCAAATCTATTTTGATTTTTCAGGTTATTCAGACATGGCAATTGGTCTTGGTTGCATGATGGGTTTTCGTTTTCCAGAAAATTTCAATCGTCCTTATATCGCGAAAAGCATAACCGAATTTTGGCGACGCTGGCATATTAGCTTATCCAGTTGGATGCGGCTTTATCTCTATATACCTTTAGGTGGAAACCGCACTAGCAAATCTCGAGCCTTTGTTAATTTATGGATCGTGTTTATTATTTCTGGTTTTTGGCATGGGGCGAATTGGACTTTTCTTCTTTGGGGTGCTTATTATGGCTTCTTTTTATGCCTTGAAAAATATTGCGGTGAGAGCTTTCCCAACTTAAAAAATTATATTCCTTCTATTGTAAAGTTAGCGTTGACCTTACTTGTTATTCTTTTCGGATGGGTACTTTTTCGCGCACCTACTGTGGGCTATGCCTATGAATTCATCAAAGTAATGCTAGGATTTTCTACTTTAGAACAAAACTATCATCCCTGGGGCTATCTTATTAATAATCGTGATTTGTTCTTATTATTTTTTGGCTCTGTAATTATATTCTTTAAACTACCCGCTAACTATGTGAAAACCCCGGAGTGGCTTAAGTCTGCATGGAGTGAAACAATGACTATCCAGGGCAATACAGCGCAATTATCCATTTACTTTAGCTGCATTCTAATGCTCTTAGCCTTAGCCACGATGGGAATGTTTAGCGCAGGCTATACCGCTTTCCTATACTTTAGGTTTTAGCCATGCTGACAAATAAACAAGAGCGTTTAACCTTTATTTTTTCTTTGCTGTTTATAGCCTTTCTGTTTTTACCAGCTCTCGGTTATTTCTTTCATTTCCCTAAAGGTCTTTTAGCAGGGTATATAGAAAGCGGAGCCGTCAAGCCTCCAACGCTTGTAAAGGGATGGTTTGATAAACAGTTACAGCCCTACTTAGAAGGTATAATTAATAAAGACATCGGTTTTAAACCTCTGTATGTAAGGCTTTTTAATGACCTAACTTTTCGCCTTTTTAAAGAGCAGGAGCAAACCGGTATCATTTTTACAAAACAACATGGCTTGTATTATGGCAGTTCACTAATTCAGTTAAATAATGAGTATCTTCAGCGTGATTATCTTACTCAGGTTTATCAGCAATTAGCTAAAAAATTGCTTGAAGTTCAGCATTTATATGCCGCAAAGGGTAAACATTTTGTCGTGGTTATCAGCGCTTCAAAAGCTTATGTCCATTTAGATGGCCTCGGGGAACGTTTCTTAGTAAAGCCGGACAAAAATATTTATGATAATATTGCAAGTTTTGGCAGAGAGTTAAAAAAACAAGGCGTTAATGTAGTTGATTCAGGGCCTATTTTACGTAAATTTTATCAAAAAAAATCAATTGAAACCCACCCTAACTCGGGCGTTCATTGGAATTTTTACTCAGGCTGTATCATAGCGAAACATTTATATAACAATATTAGAACGACCTTCAGCAACACACCTTCATTACGCTGTGGACTACCGCAATATAAAAATCCGGAGCTTATTGATCAAGATGGTTTAATTGTCCTTAACGTTAAATCCAAGCTAAATCTTGTCAAAAAAACGCCCTACCCCACTACGTCTGCTCGATTTTATGACAACTATTTGCCCAAGCTACTAGTAGTCAGCGATAGCTTTATGCATCAGATTATTATGGCTTTGGATCAGGCAAAGAGCTACTCTAGCCTAACCATTTCTAATTATTATATGACCAACATCAAGCACCATCCCACCGAGGCACTAACTTATATCTCCCCTCCGGGTAGTGAAACGCTTGAAAAAGGAATTCTTGATGCAGCAATGGACTCAGACGTAGTTATTCTGCAAATGGTGGATTACAACATACCTCGTTTAGGTTATGGTTTTATTGATCCCTTTTTAAAGCGATTGCATGAAACCGCAGCTAAAGCTCAAGCCTGATTATATAAAAAACACTGACTGATTTTCACGTTAAAATCCGCTAGAATGTAATTGATTTTCTAGCTAAGTCTCTTTTAAAACCAATATTGGTAGATCATGAAAAAAAAATTTCAGCGAATTATTTTATATGCTCGGCAACATCGTGCTACTGAAGGGATTAACGAAAGTTTGCAACGCGTGAGTGATTTTTTGCAAAGCCAGGGTTTCGATGCTTTTTTAGACATTGACACCGCTGCTAATTTTAAAATCAACCTACCGATTCTAAAGCGCGAAGACATGGGACAAAGTCATGATCTCATCGTTGTTGTTGGCGGCGATGGTAGCTTGCTTTCTGCAGCTCGTATGGCAATCGAGGTGAATGTACCTGTCATCGGTATCAACCGTGGACGCTTGGGTTTTTTAACTGATATTTCACCGCAAAATATTGAGACACAACTGAGTGCAGTCCTCGCGGGTGACTACCAAGAAGAACAACGGTTTTTACTAAACGCTCGAATTCACGATGACAATACAACGTATTTTGAAGGCAAGGCACTGAATGATGTGGTTTTAGGGCGCGGCAGAGAAACTCATCTTATCGAGTTCGATGTCATTATTAATGAGCAATTCGTCTGTCATTATCGTTCTGACGGTCTGATTCTTTCCACGCCAACAGGCTCTACGGCTTATTCTTTATCAGCTGGCGGACCCATTATGCATCCTTTATTGAATGCAATTGTTTTAGTTCCTATGTTCTCCCATAGTTTAAGCTCACGCCCTTTAGTTGTGGATGGTGAAGCAAAAATTGATCTTAAAATTAGCAATAGTTATGAACATAATTTGCTGGTTAGCTGTGATGGTCATGAATCACGAATTGTTAAAGCGGGACAATTAGTGAGTGTTGAGAAAAACAAGAATCAGCTTCGCTTATTGCATCCACTCGATTACCATTATTATGATACTTTAAGAATCAAACTAGGTTGGGAATCAAAACATCAAGGATAATTATCAGACAAGATAACCGTGCTAGTCACTAATTGAGGTTAGATTAATGTTAACCAATTTACGCATAGAAAATTACACGATTGTTAAACTCCTGGATTTGGATTTTGCCAATGGCATGACTGCTTTTACCGGTGAAACTGGAGCTGGAAAGTCTATAATGATTGATGCACTTATGCTCGCCTTAGGCGGGCGGGCAGATGCATCGGTGATTCGTGCTGATGAAGAAAGATGCGACATTACTGCCAGCTTTCATTTTGATGCGGAATCAGAACCTGCTCATTGGCTTTTGCAGCATGATATGCAATGTGAAGAAGGCGTGATTATCCTCCGACGCGTACTTTATACGGAAGGCCGTTCTAAATCCTACATTAATGGCCAACCCTTTCCCTTGCAAAAAATAAAGGAATTGAGTGAATTGTTGGTCCATATTCATGGCCAACATCAACATCAAACATTAATGCAACATGCTACTCATCGTCAACAATTGGATTCCTATGCCGGTCACCATGAGTTACTAAATGAGCTGAATCAGCTTTTTAAACAATCACAAAAAATTAAACAGAAAATTGCCTTTTTGCGAGAAAAAGACAATCAAAAAGACAAAATTGATTTATTAAGTTTTCAAATAGAGGAATTAACTAACCTGCACTTGCAAGAAAATGAAATGCAAAATCTACATGAAGAGCATCAATTATTACACCATGCTTGCGATTACATCGACCAGGCTCAGCAGATTTGTCATCTGCTAAATACCGATGAAGGCCCAAACCTCTCAAAAGGACTTCACCAGATTTTGCAAATCTTGCAAAATCTGCCTCAAGAGCACAAAGCTATTAAAACTGTTTTTGAGCTAATCAACAGTGCCTTTATTCAGTGTGAAGAAGCCTTTGACGAAATGGATAAATTTAGAGAACAAGTGCAGATTGATCCAGAGCGCTTGCAAGAGGTCGAGAGGCGCATTAGCACTCTCCATCAAACGGCTCGTAAATATCATGTGGATGCTAGTCAGTTAGCTAGACATGCATCGAGTCTTGAACATGAACTTAAGGATTTAAAAGAGTCTGAAAACCAACTCCTGGAATTAGAACAAAATTTACAACAAGCCAATGCAAGCTTTGAAAAAACAGCGCTCAAACTTAGAGCCTCCAGACTGGATTTTGCTAAAAAATTAGCCCATGAAATATCCACTAACATTCATTTATTAGGCATGCCCAAAGGCCAGGTTAATATTGAATTAAATCCTCTGGAAAAAATGCAAGTACACGGTCTCGATAAAGTTGAATACATGGTTTGTACTAACCCTGGAATGTCTCCGGACTCTTTGGCAAAAATTGCTTCGGGTGGCGAGCTATCACGCATAAGTCTTGCCATCCAAATGGTTACTGCTCAACGCGGAACTACACCGACTCTTTTTTTCGATGAAGTGGATGTCGGTATCGGCGGCGCTACTGCAGCCTTAGTAGGCCAGATGCTACGCAAATTGGGTGAACGCCTTCAGGTCTTTTGTGTCACTCATCAACCCCAAGTTGCCTCAAGTGCTCATCATCATTTTGTTGTTGAAAAATATTCCGACCACGAACACACTTTTTCTCGCATTTTACCTCTGAATCAAGCGGAAAAAATAGATGAGATTGCTCGTATGTTAGGTGGCTTGACTATAACCGAGCAAACTCGTTCGCATGCTAAAGAGCTTTTCGTGCAGGCGAGAGAACTAGAGTCTATTTAGACACTCCGATTAATTTTGTAGCTAAATTTTCAGTACAGAGAATTAAAAAGCAGAGAAAAAACCAGAACAGCTGAGAAAGATAAAATGGCTCTTGGTCGTTCATTACTGTTTTGAAAAATATTAAGATAATAATCATTACCAAAAACAAACTTAAGCTCGCAACTAACTTAGGTGATAATAATCTTGTTCTTGTTTTGGCGATTAAGCTGTTAGCGATGATCAGCCCTGAAAGACCATAATAACCCTGCCAGGCGTGGCCAGAAAGAAGAGGATATTGATATTGGATATAACTAATTAAAATAGTAGCTAAAATGAGTATTATGCTGGGTAATTTTTGTGGCCAATTTAAATAAATCAAATTATATCCAATTAATATTAAAAGCCCAAAAAATGCGCCACCAAATACTTGAAACAAATCATGATAGCTAAAATAAGTTAAACTCCAGGCAAAACCACATAGCATTACTATTATTAGGGTGGTTAAACCACGCATTTTCATTTGTATAGCAAACCAAATATACAAAATGGTTGCCATTTGCATGTGACCGCTAGGAAAGCCAAAGCCGGGTTTTCCTAGTTCAGGGGGAAGGGGAATTTGAAAACTAATTTTGAGCGCAACATTAAAAAGCATTGATAATAAGGTCAAACACGCGGCCTGATAAAAAATTCGTCGATCAAAGCAAATTAATCCGATAGTAATAAAAGGGATAATCCAAAGCGCATTACCAAAAAACAAAAGACTTTTTGCAAGATAAAACATTTAACAAACTGACCTTAACCAATGCTAATTTGAACTAATGGTAGTTAATGAGATTTATGAAAGCAACAAAATATAGCACTAAGGAATTGATCTAAGGAAATCTTAAATATTCACATAAGCTTCAAAATTGAACAACTGTCTGGCTTAAGTTATGATGAGAATCTAACTTTGTGAAGTACGGCTAATTTTGATCTATCCAAAACAACAAGTGAATTATGAATAGTTTGATTGTTATTTTTTTATTATTAGGCTCTGCAATCGCAATTTATCTTTCTTGCGAATACTTTGTTAATAGTATCGAATGGGTTGGCAAGCAATTCAATGTATCCAAAAATGCCACAGGCTCACTCTTGGCAGCCTTTGGTACGGCTTTGCCCGAGTGTGTTGTCACTTTGGTTGCTGTCGCTTTTGGAAGCAGCCCGCAGCAAAAAGACATTGGTATCGGTGCTGCGATTGGTGGCCCTTTAGTATTGGCAACAATCGCCTATGCAGTAGTCGGTTTGACTTTTTATAAATCAAAAAAAAATCAATTAAAGCCCATTTTATCGAAATCAACTGAACAGCGTTTAAGCTCTGATCAAATGTGGTTTATGAAGATCTTTGTTTGTAAAATAGCGCTTGGGCTTTTTGTGTTTGGATTCAAGCCCTGGCTAGGACTAGCCTTTCTCTGTGCCTATGTCCTTTATGTACGGCAAGAATTGCAGGGTGGCGATGATTTACTGCATCTCGATTTTATCGAACCATTAAAAATAAAACCTCATGACGAAAATCCTGCTCGTGGTTGGGCCCTACTCCAAACGGGGATTGCTCTCATTATCATTTTCCTAAGCTCCAGACTTTTTGTGCACCAACTAGAGCTCATTGGCCCTTGGCTAGGTATACCGGCTCAGATGGTTGCTCTATTATTGAGCCCTATTGCCACAGAAATGCCTGAAATAATGAATGCTCTAATCTGGGTTCGGCAAGGGAAACACCTTTTGGCCTTTTCCAATATCTCTGGTGCAATGATGATTCAAGCCACTTTGCCCAGTGCCTTAGGCCTTTTTTTTACCAGTTGGATTTTAGATAAGGCGGTAATCTGGGGAGCCATGATCACCATGCTATCCATCTTAGGTCTTTATTGTCTTTTAAAGAAAAGTGCTTTAACTAGTTTGCGTTTGGCGAGTTTCAGTTTATTTTATCTGCTTTTTTTAGTAGGGCTTTATTTTATTTAAATGCTAATTAGCAAGTTCAATTTAGAAGCACAAAGCTCAAGATGATAGCATGACTTGTTCTTCTAATAATTTTGATGGTATAACTATTTTTGCTTATGAAAAACCACCTATGGTTTTTTTCCGAACGGTGTATAACTATTTCAAGATAAATTCTCGCTTATCATACACCAGGTAGATGCTTAACTTAATTCATAGGGAACATGATGATGAGATATCTTCTAAGTTTAGGACTTATTTGCTTAATCACTCAAAATGCACTAGCTGCCCAATCCTTTAATCCACGCCTTGCTCCTCAACCTACTGCTTGTATTGCCTCTCAGTTTTTGCAAAATGGGAATGCTGATTGGATGACGGTTACCCTAAAATTAACCAATAATTGCTCAACACCAGTTAATTTTGAAAACACGACGATAACCTTTAAAACTAGAACACCACTTAATACAAATTTTTGGGGCAATTTCAATCCCCTTCCTTATCCAGATGCACCGTTAAACATTAATTCTCAACCCCAAACAGACGGCACTCACCTAGCAACAGTTGTGATACATTTCACTGCTTATCCCGGTGTTAGTACTCAGTTACCTGTAGGAAATTCTATTCAACTAATTTATGGTCTTAGTAGGGATACCCATATAGATAATAGTGTCCAAGTTTATACAGGTGAAACACCTGCACAAACAGGAAGCCTTCTTCTTAAGAATGCCAGTTCCAAACCTGCAAATGTTAATCAAAATTATGCTTTGGTGCACCTTAGCTTTCAGGGTAACCAGATTAGTGAGATCCAAATCCCTTGGTCTAGCAGTTCCACAGTTAATAGTCTAGCGCCAGGGGTCTATACAATTTCTGCCGATGCGCTTATAGATAGCAGCGGCAATAGCTATCAAGGTTCTGCAACGCCTAGTACAGTAAACCTGGTAATCAATCAACAAACTACCTCAACGATCAGTTACAGCCTCGTTCAGCAAACGGGTAAAATAACGATAAACTTGCAAAAATTACCCGATGAGCTCGCAGGCTACACTAAGCAACCACAAGTTGCTTTGCGAGACATACAAAATGGGTCAACGATTATACAAACGGTTAATTGGGATAGCTCAGCCACTGTCAGCCAATTAAAAGTAGGAGCTAACTATAGTTTTTCTAGCGATGTAATTAGCTTTAATGGCTACCTTTGTACCCCTTCTTTTAATCCAGCTAGCTTGGTAGCAAATACGACCGCCACAACAAGCAGTTTAAGCTATAAATGCGTTCAGGGTGCTCAAGATACAGTCAGTCTAAATGTAATCGGTGCTCCCTCAACCTTAACTTCACTAAAAATAACGTTAATGCCTAATAACAACAGCTCTGCATTAAGTAAAACTGTTAACCTCATCAACGGCAAGGGCACTGATACTGTGCTTTTAAGCGACGGCGTCATATACAATGCTTCAGCAGATCCTGTCCCAGGCTATACCGTCAAATTTTCACCACAGCCCCTGACTGCAACAGCCAATGCAGCTCTAAACGTTACCTTAACGCAGCAAAGCAGCGGCACCCCCCTCGCCCTGAATGGTCAGCTAACTGTTTGTGGTACACAATTATGTAATGAACAAGGTGTGGCCATTCAACTTAAAGGCATGAGTTCTCATGGCTTGCAGTGGTATGGGCAAGGAATTTGCCTCACCTCGTCATCTTTTGACAATCTAACGAATAATTTTAAAGCCAATGTAGTTCGCCTCTCTCTCTATGTTCAGGAAGGCGGCTATGAAGCCAATCCAGCTCAATTTACTCAGCAAATGTCAAATTTAATTAATGAAGCATACAACCGCGGCATTTACGTCATTGTTGATTGGCATATTTTAAATCCAGGCGATCCAAATTATAATCTGGATAGTGCCAAGAAATTTTTTAGCGACATCGCCACTGCGCATAAAAATAAAAATAATATCCTCTATGAAATTGCAAACGAGCCAAATGGCGTAAGTTGGGCAACTATTAAATCCTATGCGAATCAGATCATTCCCGTTATCAGAGCCATTGATGCTAAAGCACCCATAATCGTTGGCAGTCGAGGCTGGAGTTCCTTAGGCGTATCAGAGGGAAGTTCTTATCAGGAAATTGTTAACAACCCGGTAAGTTTTAACAATATTATGTATAGCTTCCACTTTTACGCAGCTTCCCATCGCGATGATTATTTAAATGCTTTGGATAATGCCTCAAAGGTTTTACCTATTTTTGTTACAGAATTTGGCACTCAAACTTACAGTGGTGACGGGGCCAATGATTTTATAATGTCCGATAAATATATGCAGTTAATGGCCGCTAAAAAAATAGGTTGGACCAATTGGAATTACTCCGATGATGCACTTTCCGGTGCGATATGGATTTCCGGCACTTGCTCAGCCAATACCTGGACTGATAATCGCCTCAAAGCTGCAGGGCTCTATATCAAAAATAAAATTCTAAATCCTTAATATGCTGAGGCAGGTTTAAAAAGCCTGCCTTCGATTTTTGTCTATTTTAAAGCCGATATTTATGTTCTAATGCTTTTTTATTTTTCAAAAAGAAACAAATGGAATCACCTTCGCTTTTAACCGTAATTTTTTGGAATATCCTGGCTTCTTGTTTAGTTTTATCCTCCTGTTCCAGCACCGGACTTTACAAACCCTTGCCCCAAAAGCTCGAGGGTCAAAATGTTCATCTAAGTGGGTTTAGACATATTAGAGCCTGGGCTGATGCGCCTAGCAAAACGATGGAAATTAGCGCGAAAAAGTCTTTTGAACAAATTATTAAAGCGAATCATGGAAATCTTCCTATTGTAATTAATGCCTTGGCTCTTTCCGGAGGAGGCGCTGACGGTGCTTTTGGAGCCGGATTATTATACGGCTGGTCTAGATCAGGTAAACGGCCAACCTTTCATTTAGTTAGCGGTATCAGTACCGGCGCTTTGATAGCACCTTTTGCTTTTTTAGGCTCAAAATACGATGAGCCTTTAAAAGAGGTTTATACCACTTTATCAGATGAAAAAATTTATCAACTTCACAACCCGCTTTCCGTTCTTTTAGCTTATATAAAACCCATTCTTAAACCATCCCTAGCTTCAAACAAACCTATGCGGATAATGATGGAGAAAATTCTTAATCAACAGATGCTCGAGGAAATAGGTCAAGAGCATTTAAAAGGGCGCCGCTTATTTATCGGAACCACCCAATTAAATGCTCAACGTCTAATTATTTGGGATATTGGCGCCATTGCCGTTAGCGGAAATCCCAAGGCGCTTGAATTAGTGCATAAAATTTTATTAGCCTCCGCGGCTTTACCTGGACTATTTCCTCCTCAATACTTTGAAGTTATCGCTCAAGGTAAAAAATATAAAGAAATGCATTTAGATGGCGGCGTGGAAACGCAAGTAATGCTCTATGAACGAGCAATGATTCCCTTTGCAAAACTCTATGTCAATCAGCAAAAAAGCGTCACCAAGCGTTTATATATTATACGTAATAGAAAAGTGTCTCCAGAATGGGAAAATGTAAACCCCCAGCTCCATAATTTACTGGAACGAGTTATTTTTACTCTCACAAAAAACCAGGGAATTGGCGATCTATATCGTTTATATGCCTACGCAGTCAGATATCACATTGATTACAACCTTGCCTATATACCTGCTCAGTTTAATCAAATTGCTGAATCTACTTTTGATGGACACTACATGAGAAAGTTATTTAAAATTAGTGAAAAACTTGGCTTTGATGGCTATAAATGGGCTAAATTTCCGCCGGGTTTGCATGAACCAATCTAGTTAGCTCTGCTTGGTTTAACAATAACAAAATTTTGCATCAAATAAGATTTGTACAAACTTCCATGTATCAATCTAGTCTGCTTACTCAAAATAGTATAAATAAATATTTGTCCAATTTTCGAACAATTTACAATCGAATAAATTTCCCAATATGATCAGTTAGTTAGCACTAAAAATTTGCCTTTTAAAATTCAATTTAATATGCGCATAAAAATGATGAACTGGATTATACGTAAACACTATGGTAATATTATCTCCTTAGTCGGAGGTAAAACTCCTTTTTTTTGGGATAAATTTAGTGTTCTTTGGATTAATAAAAAAAAGAATAATAAATTCAAAAGATTAGCCTAGCCGACTATCTCAGGCTTATACAAAATAGCCAACTTTTTTATGTAGAGGATTTTAATTATGGCCAAAAGAAAATATGAAATGCAAATGGATGCAAAAGAAACCATCCAATCTCAGCTTAAAAAAGAGGATGGACTATTTAATTCGCTGGAATCGATTCCTAAATCTATAGGTAATAATTCGACACGTAATAATAAAGTTGCAGGAAAATTTAAAGTTTATACTATTCATTCATTATCAGAATTGGTTGATGAAGTCAGGAAAACTTCTTCAAAAGAAAAGCCCATTGTACTTCGATATCTATTGACACCCAATTACGAACTTTTATTCGCAAGGGAAGGGCTTCCAAATTCCTACATACCACCTCATTTTGCGATGACCAATGAGGGACAACAAGCTGCTGCCGCTATAACAGCCGGAAATATAAAAATTAATAAAAATGGCGAGATTGTGTTTTTTAGCAACAAAAGCGGAGATTTTTGGCCTTCATGGGACTCATTACAGTGTGGTATATCTGCCATGTTGGCCTGTGATTTAGTTATTGCAGACACGATTCAAATAGAAAAGTTTGATGATGGTAAACCTATGGGAGTTACAAACTATACCTTGGAGAGCGTGAAAGAGGCGCTAAGTGGACTCCCTGTATTGATACAAAAAGAGCAATTTCAGGCGGCAAATAAAAATTTAGAAACCAGAGTTAATACCTATCCCAAAGATAAAGAGTATCCGGCTGAACAAAAAAGCTTTTCTGCAAATTTAGTCAGTTGTAAAGGAAAGCTTAGATTTACCGATGACTCGAATTTGACGAAGAGCTTATTTAGTGGCCCAGATTATGTTGCTGTAGGCGCACCAACTCAGAGTAATTTAACCACTGGTCAAACATTTTTTTCCAATAAAATACCTCTGGTAAAAAAATTATTTAGTGACACTGATGATTGTTTAGTAAATTCAGTTGTTGATAAGCAGGATGAGAGTGAAGATAGCTACGATTTATGGTAGAACTTAGAGTCGCTGTGTAATTTGTATATATATGCTTGATTTTAACATAATGATTCTAGCACCTAATTCTCATACCCACTTGTCAATCAAGCAGGGTATGAGAGTTAATTCCTCGAGTACACTTTAATAGAAATTAGAGTTTGAAATCTGTACACTTGTAATCCAATTCTAGCGCAGCCAAAACGATCTTGTTCTGCGAATCTTTGTCTAAGCTCTTCATTTGCGAACAGGCAAAGAATAAAAATAGATTTTGTTTAACATGATGAGAATTGCGTTCTTTAGTAGCACCAAAATTGGTAAGTAGCCTAATTAACTTATTCTTATTTTGAGAATTTTCCTTTTTAAAAGGATCATAACTAGGCTGGGTGGCTAAATATTCAATCACTTTCTGCTGTTTATGTTCTGAGGCTGCAAGGATTGCAGCATTTTTAAGCGCGTTAGGTTCTACTTTAGGAACCTCAACCAGGTATTTTACTATGTTAAGATAACCCTCTTGCGCCGCTAGACAGAGTGCGTTGCTACCGTCCGGTACAGTAGCTTTAGGATGAATTTCATATAAATATATTATTATCTCCAGATTCCCCTTCTGTGCAGCGGCCTCGATTGCTTCTTTAAAATTAAGTATTTGATAAATCTCATCTATATTAGAGAGTTGTTTTACGATTCCCACTAGTCCATTTATTACCGCGGTATTAAATACCCTAGTTAAAATTCTTGGACTAAGCTCTTTATCCAACAAAACAATTTGTTTGCCTTGAGAGTCTAAGTTATTTAAGTCTTCCATTAAACTTAAGATGATTTCATCTTCGCCCGGCTCTGCTAGAGGGTCAATTTCTATAAGCATATTATCTTCCATTGAAATAAGGTAATTAAAGAGGTTTGATAAGGAGAGCATCACTAAGCGCGGCAAAGCTACCGAAGAAAAGCAAGCTTTTCTTTTTCATCTTGAATAAATTGTCTTCTCCTCCTTTAAAATTTAACTCCTTTATAAAATAAATGGGCTTGTCTTTATGCCCATAGGTTTGTTGTTTAATTAGCCAACTATCTGTTGACTATCAGGTTAATCCTTTAGTTTACTAATCAATTTTTGAGATTAGTGTCCTTTAAGTGGCTAGCATAGTTAAAATTTATCTATTTTACAATAAGATACGTAAGCTGGATTAAATATTTCAAGCTTACTAGTTCTCGCTCGCAGAGAAGCCTTATCTACAATCAGGACAATTTTATTTTTAGCCAAGGTTTTTGAAATCAAACTTATGAGAGTTATTCTGAATTTTGTCGCTAAAATATTGACTAAACAATTAGTTCAGATATATTGCCTACAATGAACAATAAATTTACCCCCTTGTAAAATATTCAGCAAACAAACGGATTTGTAAACGCTAGATTTTACATGCGATTACATTAGTTCCCACAGCAGATCCATATGCCTTGTTTATGATCTGACTTGCGAATATTAAGAGGATTTAACTATGTTTAATTTTGAGTTTCACGGAGAGTCACAGGTAAAAGCTATTGTTGTTTATGGGCGTTATATAGGTTTATTTGTAGCAGAAACGGAATTAGAAAATTTTTTAAAGCGTGATTCCTTCAAAAATTGCCGGGTGTTTGAACAGGATAATGAGCCAGGTGTTAGCACATTATTACTACAATTACCCAATCAAGCTAATACAGAAAATTTACAAAAATTTGTAGATAACCTGTGGAGTGAAGAATTAAGTGCAGAGGAAAAAGCTCAGTTTCTAAAGGCGTTCTATCAGTTTACTACTGGCTCCTCGTTAGACTATTTATCCTATTTAATCTCACCTTATCTTAACATTCTTGATATAGACTCCGAGATTATCGAAGCGGAAAGTCATTATGTTAAAGATGCATTACCCCTTTATGTCGATTTAATTTCTCATATAAACTCTCTGATGCAAGATGAGCATTTACCTAAAACCACAGTTTTTAATCAGACTGTTCTGGATACTAAACAGATTATTACTGAATTAACTGCATTAATTTTTCATATTAAGGACATATTAGAGCCAATAAATTCTTGTATAAAGGCACTAAAGGCAGATAAAAACAATTTTCTTAAAAGGGATCTAATAAAACAAATGGAACGCTTATTTCATTTAGCTTCTATGACCCCCTTTCCTCATTTTAAAACCTTATTGCCCTCACTCCATGAAGAATTATCAATTAACCTACCTTTCCTGGGTGAACGATTCAATGTTTTATATAACTTGATGGATGAGCAAATTTCGAATCAATTAGAAATTGATAATCTTCAATTTGAAGAACAAGTTTTCCCAAATCCTAACACTAATAATTATATCGTTATTGATCTGGAAACTAAAACCGTTAAAAACAATACTCCAAAACATATTAAAAAATCTCCAAATTCTAAGCACATCGAACCTGAAACCAGTCCGATTAGAAAATTGGATTTCTCACCCGGAAATGAAAAACAATACGGCAAAACAGGATTTTCACCACAAAAACCAAAGAATTTTAAAATTTCTCAACCGCAAAATTCTGCTAGCAATTCACCTAAAATTATACTCAATCAAATACCAGAAAAATCCCTAACACCGCCCCACACACAGAAGATCAACTTGGGAACCAATCCATCTACTTTGTTCTCCACACCAGAAACGCTTCGTCCCCGCTCTAAAGCTGTCGAAAAATTATCCCCCAATAAAAAAGCAAAAAAAGATTGGGAATTATCAGCTTGTGAGATGTTTGCATGCTTTGTCTCTGTTATAGGTTGGGCAGTTCTTATTGCCTATGCTATTTATCATAGTCCTTGCTATCCAGGTGATGAGGCTGATGTTCTTGAAGATGATAGCCCCTGTTGTTCCTTATGATAAGGCGCTTAATCTTAAACGCCCCTTTTTTTGACTTGAAGCGCATTTAATTGACAATTAAGTTGATTAGATTATATCCTATTGGATCTAAGCGATGAATATTAATAATTCCAATAAACAGAATCGGTTATCCACAAACTCAAAGGCTCTAACCGAACCTTGGATTAAAAAATCTGTAACTATTCCAGCGCAATTCTTTTTTCATTGCTAATTTTTGACGTATTACCTATTTAGAGGATTTAGTTATGTTCGCTGTAGAATTTGATGGGGAATTAATAAAAAACATTACCATTATCGGTCGTATTGTTAAACTCTCTATGTCTACTGACGATGGAAACAATTTTGTAAAAGAGTATCCCCTAGCAACAATTCGGCCTGAGGGGTCTAGCGTTGAAATTGAGATACTCTTACCTACTCTTCATAATCAGGAAAATTTAGAACTATGCTTAGCAACGATTCCTAACGAATATTTAGGTCAAGAATTAAAACAAGAGTTTTTAGGCTGGTATAAAGATAGAGATACTCCTTCTATTACTACTATTATCAATTATATTCACGAGTATAGCTATTTCTTCAATCATAAATTAGTTCAAGAAGAGATACCTCTTTTAAAAGAGGTAATGCCAATATATATTGATTTTATTAATCAAGCGGTTCACCTCCGTAGTTCTTTTATTTATCCCCCTACTATTCAAGTCAATAATACAACATTAGATACTACGAGGGTGCTTGAGACCTTGCTCTCTTCTACAATGCATCTGGTTAACTTAAAACGAATTGAAAAGGCATTAGAAAATTATGAAAATAACTTAATTGATAAAAATCGGTTAATTGGAAAATTACAGCGATTACTGGTAAATGCTTGTGAAACCCCATTCCCCAATTTTGGAAAACTATTGCCTTCACTGGGCAGTGAACTTGCAGAGAATACTTTTTTTTCTGGTGATAATTTAAACGATTTATACGCTAAAATAACAGAACAATTCAATACCCTTTTTGAAACTAATCTTAAATTTCAATCTCAGACCTTTCCTCATCCTAATAGCTGCGAGCATATAGTAGTAGATCTGGAAAAAGGAGAATTTACAACTCCCTTGAAACAAACTAAATACGCTGATAAACCGAAAAAGATTAATTATCTAATGGAATCCTATCAAAAAGAACAGGTCAGTTCATCACCTCGAGGTACACCTAAATTATCTTCTGCTAAAACTAGAGCTAGAATTGAAAACTCTGAGAACAAAATAGATGTCGATTCTTCGCCACAAAAATTTACTTCAAAATCGTTTCAAGCTCATGTCTCTAAATTAAATGTTGCCAAAACACAAACTACAACAAATCCAGGAGCCAATCCTTTCTCATTATTCCCCGCCCAAGGAACAGCTCATCAAAGTCAAAACCCTCCCGTCAAATTGTCCTCCAATAAAAAGGCTGAGAAAGATTGGGAATTATCAGCTTGTGAGATGCTTGCATGCTTTATCTCTGTTATAGGTTGGGCAGTTCTTATTGCCTATGCTATCTATCATAGTCCCTGTTACTCAGAGGATGAGGATGATAGTCTTGATGATGACGACTGTTCCACTTGTTCCTTTTAAAGCAGTATTTTTTCAAATTAATAAACTTTCTGTGCGGGCTGTGATAACTGCCCGCAAAAAGACATAACTTGTAAATTTACGGTTTAAGAGCAAATTGTATAGATACATTAGCTTAAAGCATTATAAAACTTCTTAAGTTAATTAATAACGGCAATAATACTCCTATGAAAGAAGAAACAATTTAATGTTAGGGAATACAAAGCGTGCAGGATAAACCATTTTAAAAATGATTTAGTTTCACAAGGTGATTAGTGATATTATTATTGCTTATTAGTAATCATCTAATGTTATAAGTATTCAAAAATGAAAAAACTATTATTACTCCTATTAGTTATTAGCTCAGTCTCCATAAATGTTTATGCAAAAACCACACAAGAATTTTCGGAACTATTCAAAAACTACGATGCCTGCTTTATTCTTTATAACCTTAATGAGCATAAAATTGTGAGTGAGTTTAATCCGAACAATTATTGTAACCAAAGAATTTCTCCAAATTCGACATTTAAAATTCCTTTATCCTTAATGGCTTTTAATCAAGGGATTATCAATCAAAAGACAGTTTTTAAATGGGATGGTAAAAAAGGAGTAATTCCTGAGCATGAGAGCGATCAAACTCCTAATAGTTGGCTTAAATATTCGGTTCTATGGGTATCTCAACAGATTACTCCGCAATTGGGCTATGCTCGTATCAAACATTATTTAGCAGGTTTTGATTATGGCAATCAAAATTTTAACGGCGATCAAGGCAAGAATAATGGTCTTAGTCATGCCTGGTTAAGTAGTAGTTTAAAAATTTCTGCTATGGAACAACTTAAATTCTTAATATTAATGCTTAGCAATGAGCTGCCCGTTTCAAATGAAGCCCTGGTTAATACAAAGGAAAATTTGTATATCGGAAAACTAGATAGCGGTGCAGATTATTTTGGTAAAACAGGCTCTGGTCGACATGGTCGTAATGAACGATTAACTAATCCCAGTAAATTACGTGATGGCTGGTTTGTCGGATTTATTCGAAAGGCTAATCAACAATATATTTTTGTAAGTAATTTAACTGACAAAAAGGTACAAGCATCCATAGATAAATCGGATGGTAGTTTAAAACCATTTGGTAGCCACTTAATTAAACCGATCACAATTAAGATATTAAATGATTATTTCACTAACTAGAGACTTAGGCCGCGAGAAATGCTTGCAGATACTTATTGATTAACTATTTTCCTTCAACCCAGTTCATTAAGTTCTGACCGATTAGCGCTCATTTTAATGCCATAATTAGCGTTAATCCCAATAGACAATAAAAAATCAGCATCATGCGAAATAATGACCATCGCCCCTGGATAATCTTTTAATATCTGAATAGCATGAGCCCTCGTTTCCAGGTCCAAATTATTCGTTATTTCATCAAGAATTAAAAGCCTCGGTGTGCTGGCAGCAATCTGTGCTAACGACAATCTAACTTTTTCACCACCAGACAAGTTTAGAACGGTTGTATTGATTTCTTCATTTTTACGAAACAAAAAATCATTCAGATGTTTTCTAACTTCAGCATGAGACGCATTTATAAAACAATCTTGCATGACTTCTAAAACAGTCTTTTGTGCATTTAATGTTGAATAGTGCTGGTCAAGGTAACCAATATAGTCTCGCCTCAATACTTGCCAAGAGCCTGTTTTAACTATGGCAGTATCACCCAAAAGGGCTCGAATCAGAGTTGATTTACCTGAACCATTATCGCCGTGGATAGCAATTCGATCACCGCTGGTAATCGACAAATTAATCAATGCTAAAACTGGGCGATCAAAGCCAACAGCCCCATCACTAATGGATACTAAAACTCGGCCGCTTTCGCCTGCCTGAATTGAGAATGTTGGTTTAATAATTTCTGGCAGTTGTAACGCAGACATCTGCTCGCTCAACCTTTGCCTTTTTTGGCTAATTTCACTCTTCTTACGAATAGAAGTCTCGTTGGATCGGCTCATTTTAACCGCTGAGCTAATTGTTGGCCATTTTCTATTTTCGATTTTCTTCTCACCACCTTTACGGCTGTTTTTAGCGCGTGCTTGCTCTTTCATTAAAGCAAGATGAGCTGTTTTTTTCTGCTTTGCAAGCAACAATAACTCTTGTTCAATTGCACGATACTGAATGAGCAATTCATGTTGATAATCATCATATGACCCGGTAAACACACGTACCCTGCCTCGATCGATATGCCAAATAGTATCAATAGCATGGTGTAGTAACTCGACATCATGAGTTACGATCACAAGTGTACCTCTAAATGAACGCAACATTCGCATAAGTGAATTACGATTTTTTCCATCCAGATGATTAGTGGGTTCATCTAACAATAAAATATTAGGCAAAGCAGCCAAGGCTTCCGATAATTTTTTATTAAATCGTTGTCCGCCACTTAGGGAGTTAAACTGCTCAATTAATTGAGGAACATAGCCAATGACAAGATCTTGAGGTAGGATTAATTCACCATCCGTTGGCGCAATTTGACCCAGCATCATTTGTAATAGCGTGGATTTCCCACAGCCATTTTGGCCAATTATCGCAATACGCTGACCATAAGAAATAGTTTCGTTGATTTGTTCAAAGCAGAGTTTGTGAGGGAGCGAAAAGCGAATGCTTTTAAATTGAATCGGTTTATGAGTCATAATTTTCTCTTAAGTCGGGCGTTTGTGTGTCAACAAAACCAAGTGGTTTTAACCATTGCCCAGTGCCTGGGCAAACTTAAGATCTAATTTTCATGACTTGCTAAACCTCATAAAACTTAATTTAGTATAAATTATGTTCATAATATTAAGTTTCAGCTAGGAAGTCAATCTAAACAATGCGATAACAAGTAACCTCCCCCATTTTCAATGCTCTGCTGCATTATTAGCTTTCAAGACAACAAGCGATTGGTTTTAAATCAGAGTAAGGCATTTCAGGTAAAAAACGATTGGTATAGCATTGCAAGATATCAAAAGTATTATTAACAATATTTAAATGTTTAGTATAGCGCCCAACTTTATCCCAATCCTTGTCAACATTCAGCAAGGTACGAGAAAAAAATGGTAAGGTGCGTATAAAAATCGTTTGATACATCGGCGTTCGCAGCTGTGGTTTGACTTGGCACAATAACTCATAGGCTTCTTCTGGATGCTCTGTTGTAAATGCGGCTCCTCGTTGAGTTGCTCTAAGGCATAAAACGACTAGAAGAAGCGGAGTTATTAAGGAAAGACAAACAAGGCAAACTTTTCCCTAATGTTCATGCAGCAGAAGAGTTTCTAATACACTCAATCAAATTCCTCTTTCCTGTAAAATTGGGTGAATACACTAGAGGAACTCCCGCAGCAATTGCCTCTCCCATTTTTCGCGATAAAATCGCATTGGGTAATGACCCTATGATCAAGTTTTGTTTCAATATACTCTGCTACAGTTGTATTATTACCTTCAATTCTTGCGGAGCCAATACTCTCCAATGTATGGAAAATATGCTTTAACTGAAAAAAGACTGCGGGATTAGTAGTTCCTCTCAATTGTAATTTTCTAGGGTGATCTAAATCAATAATCAGATCAGTTAAAGGCGATTCAAACGATGGTACTTAAGCTCAAGTCGTAGTGCTCGAATTTTGCCATAGACTTTTAACATACCCTCTTTGAAAGAATTAACAATTGCCATAATGAAGAATTAACATATTTAACAAAAAAGTTGTTTTAAATTAAATGGTTACGCACATAGTATTTTTCAAACATTTAACCAAATTAATATTATATGATTTACAACATTTAATAAAGAAAATCTATTTACCAGTTAATAATTAATCATTGCTTGGGTGATCCACTTAAATGACAGCTAATAATGGAGTTTCAATGAGCCACGGTCGAGGAAAGCCTTTTCTCATCTAGTGAATGTAGCGCAATGAGGTTAAATTGAATATTGCATATAGGTTGCCGTGAAGTTGGAGTTCCTTATTTTTAAGTTACTTCATCCAATGAATCCGTTGAATCTAAACTGTCTTTGATTTTCTGAACGATTTTTTCGATGTTATCTACTGCATTATTTAATGATTGCCTAATCCACTGCGTACTCCAAACAATTGTAGGTATTGCAATGCATGCAAAAATACCCCAACCTTTTATATCTAAAAAACTACATACTAGTCCAAATATAAATATGCTTATTAATCCTGCCTTTAAGCACTCTTGTTCTTTGCAAGAAGTAGTAACCGCAATAATAGGCACTGGGGCAGTATATTAGCCTTTTTTTTATTTCTCTTTATTTGTAACTTACAGAATAGCAAGTGTTATATATCAATACTGTAAATTTTATTTCTTTTATGTTAAGTTGCCGCCTGCCTTTGTGTCATTTTGAGGCTTAACCAAACAATTCCAGGGGAATTTTTATGGGAAAATCAAATACTGCAGTAAAAATAATGAGAGTAGATTCGAAAACCTTTGAACAGTTAAACATAAATAACGATAAGCATCAAAAAACATTTAAAATAATAAATGAAGAGCAAGTCAATAAAATCTATTTTATTCATTTCGATGACCAAGAAAACTTACATTTTATCGGCAAGCATTCCCATACTGGTGTTATTTATAGAACTGCACTCACGCGTGAAATTCCAGACGGCCAGAATAGCAGTCAAATAAATTCGCATTTGGTTGCTTTAATTGATCGGGAAATAGCTGCAAAAAAAGAATTTAAGCTGACAATACCTGAAAAATTATTAGTAACCGTAGCAATAATATCGTTTGGCTTAGTTCTGGGGATTGGTGCATATTTTGGAGTTCCTCTCCTTCTTATGCATGCGATCCTTGTGGGTTTCCATGGTTTTATTTTAGGAGGATTAGGAAGTTATCTTACGATAAAGTTCGTGGATTCGCTTTTCGAAAGTCCGAACTCTCCTGGTATTTCAGAAGCACTCGGGCGTCTAACTGGAAGTTGTATTTTAGGTGCGGGATTTTGCGGTGTATTGGGCACAGCAATAGCTCCTGGTATTGGTACATTAATTGGTGCAGGAATAGGAGCAGCTTTAGGTTTCTCGATTTGCGCTGTTCTTTTTGTAATTAATTACGTTCAGAAGAGGGCTGACAATCCTAATCTACAAGTCATTCAACAGCTAACAGAGTCATTAACCATTAATGAACCCCTAGGCGGCGTACCCCTAAAAGCCAAAGAAAGAGGATTTTCTTCTGTTCAGGTGAAAGATTACTACCAAGCGAGATATGACTACGGACAATACGTAGGTCACTACCTAAAACTATTTCCTACTATTAAAGAAATCAAGAGGACCGAAAAGGAGGAAGCTCAAAACGAAAATCTAGCCTCCGCTGTCTTTAGTTTTTAATAGGGGTTTGGAGCCCATTCGTACGAAAACGTACGAATGGATTCACGATTATCAAACTGCGTTATAACTATCGCTGCTACAAAAAAAAGATTATCCGTGGTTAACGGGTAAATTTATGAGTTTGAAAAAATGCTATCAATAAATTATTCCAACCTATTTAATTGGTCTCATTACGATCGCTTAGCAATTTTGCTTGCTGCAAAAATAAAAAACGATTGTGCTGGAAATTATTCTTGCTAAGAGGGTATAGATACTATAAATCCGGTTAAACTCCTATGTTTGATTATTTAAATCTTTTAATTTAATAGCCGGGGTTAAGATGGGAGGACATAGATTGGAAAAATCAATTAATTCAGGATTAAGAAACTATTGTAGCAAAAGGATTAAAAGGGCCTAAAACTGAGGCTGGAGTTCGTGAGGTTCTTTTATTGCATCCCGCTTTAGCAGCATTAGAAGAACAAAAAAATACACCCTCTCACTACAAAGTAGAGTATTTCATAATCCCCAGACTAATAAGTCTTGGGAAACCTCCCAACAAGTTCGCCATACAGCGTGGATGCACGTTTTAAAAAAAGCTGGTGTTCGTTATCGCAATACTTATCAAACTCGACACACTTATGCCTCAATGATGCTATCGCAAGGCGAAAATATTATGTGGGTTTAAAGCAATTAGGTCACGTGGATGTCGAAATGGTGATTAAAACTTATGGCCGATTGATTCCAGATAATTCTACAAAATCAGGGTATCGTCCTATTCATGATTGGAGTAGTCATTTAAAGGAAATGGTGCCGGCATGGAGCCGTGATAGGAAAAAGTTAAATTTATTATTATAATCAAGAAGTTAAATGGTGGAGGCGGCGGGGATTGAACCCGCGTCCGCAGATCCTCTGCCGTCAGCTCTACATGCGTAGCCTTGTCATTTAATTTAACCGTGAACCCTCCGATAGGCAGGATGGTACATGGCGATTCTCTTAGTTTAACAACTTGATTCGAGACCTATCAAGCTGCGATCTTATCTCTATGACCGTTGATTCGATACCGATAAGAGAGCTCGGTCAACGGGGCACTGGTTTTATGGCAGTACACGTTGCAGTGTTACTATTTAAGCTTACGCTTGAATAGCTTCACCCGCGTAGTTTTCATCGTTTGCATTTATGTTTATTTGAGCCTTATTTACGAGAGTTCTCATTCTCGGCATGCACTTCAAGTTTCGCAACCCACGTCGAAGCCAGGTCGCCCCCAAGTTGTACATTTAAAGTATAACACAAAAAACTTGGCCGTAGCTAGATTAGCCCCGCTTCTTAATTAATTCCACTTTGCCGTAGTAAGGCATCGACTGTTGCAGGGCGTCCTCGGAAGTTTAAATAAGCCTCTGCAGCTTTTTTAGAACCACCCACTTCCAGAATGGAATGAAGAAAATCACGTCCTGCTTTCTCGCTAAAAATACCCTCTTCTTCAAAGCGTGAAAAGGCATCGCAAGAAAGGACTTCAGCCCATTTATAACTGTAATATCCTGCCGCATAACCTCCAGCAAAAATATGAGAAAAGCTATTTTGAAAGCGATTATAAGGAGCAATGGGGACAATAGTGGTTTGCTGGCGGACTTCGTTGAGAATTTTTGCGACTAAACGCGGTTGATCCGATTTAAATTCTTGATGGATACGAAAATCAAATAGAGAAAATTCTAATTGACGCATTAAAGCCAAAGCGGAATGGAAATTTTTAGCCGCTAATAATTTATTAAATAAATCATCCGGCAATGATTCACCACTATCAACATGCTTGGTTAACAGCTTAAGAGCCTCTTGATCCCAGCACCAGTTTTCAAAAAATTGACTAGGTAGTTCAACAGCATCCCATTCCACACCATTGATACCCGAAGCATTTAAATAATCGACCTGAGTCAATACATGATGCAGACAATGACCAAATTCGTGAAATAAAGTCAAAACTTCATCATGGGATAAAGCGGCCATCTTCATGGCGGAAGGTTTGGCAAAATTACAGGTTAGGGTAGCAATGGGTAATTGAATGCTATTGTTTGCTAATTTCCGGCGACTTTGCAGAGAATCCATCCAGGCGCCGTTACGTTTATGCTGGCGCGCAAATAGATCCACATAAATAAATCCGCGATCCTGCCCTGTTTCATCCTGGACACGATAACATTTTACCTCAGGATGCCAGCTATCAACCCCGGATACTTCCTCCATATTCATGCCATAGAGTTTATTCACAATGATAAACAACCCACTCATCACCTTATCCAGCGAAAAATAAGGACGCAATTCTTCTTGCGATATGGCATAGAGCGTTTCGCTTTCCTTCTCAGAAAGATAAGCAAGATCCCAGGGCTCTAACTCACTAAGGCTATAATGCTCTACTGCAAATTTTGTTAAACGTGCAAATTCAGCTTGTGCCTGGGAGTGTCCTTTTGTGGCTAATTTTTTCATAAAGCCAAGAACTTGCTCTGAGGAGTCTGCCATTTTAGTTGCCAACGATAATTCTGCATAGTTAGCAAAGCCAAGTAATTTAGCTTGTTCCTGACGCAAAGCCAAAATTGCTTCGATATGTTCTGAATTATCAAATTGTCCAGCACTTGGGCCTTGATCAGAAGCTCGAGTTGTATAGGCCCAATATATTTCCTCTCGCAAAGCTCTATCTTCAGCATAAGTAATCACAGCAAGATAAGAAGGAAACTCCAGATTGAAAAGCCATCCACTTAAACCCTTTTCAACAGCTAGTTCCTGAGCGCTGAGTAAGGCGTGTTCAGGTATGCCTGCTAATCGTTTTTCGTCACTAATATGAATACTAAAAGCTTGCCCAGCATCCAGAATATTATTTTCAAATTCATTAGCTAAACTGGAAAGCTGCGTTTGGATAAGTTCATATCTTTTTTTATCTTCTTCGGATAGGGCAACTCCTGATAATTCAAAATCACGAATTAGATCAACTACAATTTTGCGTTGAGTAGCATTTAATTCAGTTTGATCTAAGGACTTTACCGCATTATAGAGCTTTTGATTTTGACCAATTGCAGATTCATAAGCAGAAAGTTTGGGTAGACAAGCCTGGTAAGTTGTGCGAAGTTTTTTCGAATTTACAACTGCATGAAGATGAGACAGCGGCGACCATAAACGTTCAAGACCATCACTTATATCGTCCAGCGGTTGCATGAGATTTTCCCATCTATATTTTTGATTAGGTCTAAGAATTTCTTCTATTTTTAGTAGGTTCTCCTGAAGAAATTTATCAAGCGAATCAACAAAATTATCGATATTGATAGTTTTAAATTGGGGAAGATTGTTAGCTTGCATAGTGGGTCTCAATATTAGTAATTTTTACAGAATAGCATCGAATCCTTTATTGCTCTATATCCTAAAGAATTCCCAGGTTTTCTTGCTGACTCTCATCTTGTTCAAAGTCTTCATTAATAGTATTCACATTAACTTGACTGTGTTGTCCGGTATTTTTTACCTCTGTCGAGCCAGGCAAAACCGCGGGCTTAAAAAAGCGTAATTTACCCTTATCAGCAATATCATTAACCTTGATTAAAGGCTTTTGAGTCTCTACCCATTTGTTCCCTAAATAGGTGAGAATAGTAATGATTAATACTATAACTGCTCCAATAAAGGTAATCATTGGGATGGGAATAGCCGGGATAGCAAGCAACATTGCTAAAAATAAACAAGTAGTGCTAATAACACTGAGTATTAATCGTTTTTTTTCATAACAGAGTGTTTTATCCAAATTCCTTTGGTATTCCTGGATCTCAACCATTCCTTTAGCATCCGTCAAACCACTTTTATCTAGGTCTTTGGCGCTTTGAACGTACTCCGCACGTAAATTATTTAAACGCCCAAGTTCAATATAAGCGCGCACGCTTGAGGAAACCATATCTTTAAAGAAAAGAGCAATAGTCAAATACATGCCTACAAAGCCTAAGGAGCCAACAAAGACAAAACAACCTAACAGTCCACCGATAAACCATAGAGAATCATTAAGCAATTCAAACCAGCGGCGTTGTAGTTGTGCTTGCAACCGAATTTGCCAGCTTAATTTTTTTTCTTCATCGGTCATCCAGCGATTTGGAAGAACATGTTTGAGCAACAAGAAAAGATTGACAAATAAACGCGGGAGATAAAAAATCCAGGCAAGATAATTAACAATAGGCGAAATAAAAGGATCGATTACTGCTATAAATTGAACGTATTTTTTAACATGCGCTAAAACCGGTACCAAGGTGGTAAAGAAGCGTCTTGCTCGCACAACTAACAAACGGAAAATATTATACTCAGCAGTAGTCGCTCTGACTTTCTGTGAAAAATTTTTCAAAGCGGTCGAGAAATCAATTTCGTTAACATAATCGAGAATTACTTGAGGCAGCTGCACTTTTTGGAAAAGAGCTGACATAACCTTGCAAAATTCAAGATACCTAAATATAAAAAATGACGGCTCTGTCTTATAATTTTTATTAGTTTCAGGAAATTGAATTTCTCGCATGCGCAATAAAGTGCGATAAACCTCTTGTTCCTCTTTTAAGCGTTCTACTTCACGATTGACAGGCAAAAATCGACAATAAATATGGATTAGTAACTCTGCAATATCTAAGGCTCTTAAAAGCAATTTGGTTATCGCTTCTGCTTCCTCTTCATCAAATTGCTCAATAGTGGATTTTTTCTGTGCTAAAAGGTGAGAAAGCTGCATACAAGTTAGGTTATAAAGCGCGTTCAAGTTAGGGTGTTCAGTAACCCAAGGATGAAAAAATTCATCCCCCTTGTTATTAAGCTCTTTGCCCAATTTCCAGGTAAGATTATTCTTTTCATCATAACTTAACGAATCGCCTATTACAGATTCTAATCGTTGCAAAACTTCAGACATACGACCTTAAATTATTTCAAACGGGCCATCATCCCAAAAAATAAGCAAAAAGTAAAATTAAAATAACAATCTAATTAGTTAAATATAAATGGTTTTTTTTCATAGGTACGAGCGGCTAGCTCAGAACTGGTTTTAAAAATTTGCCAGCTTGATGATTAGGAGCTTCTGAGCGACAATAGTGCCCCCTGATGACAGCATTAAGAGAACGCATGAGCCTTTCCAATGATTTAGCCAATGCTATTCGATTTTTAAGCATCGATGCAGTTGAACAAGCACAATCTGGGCATCCTGGCATGCCGCTTGGCATGGCTGATATAGCAACAGTACTCTGGAAAAAATTTCTAAAGCACAATCCCAAAAATCCACATTGGTTTGATCGCGATCGTTTCGTCTTATCTAATGGTCATGGTTCAATGCTGCTTTATTCTTTATTGCATCTAACAGGCTATAAATTAACTTTAGACGACCTTAAAAATTTTCGTCAATTGCACTCTAAAACACCGGGACACCCGGAACTAAGTGAGACGCCGGGTGTTGAAACCACAACAGGCCCTTTAGGGCAAGGTTTGGCAAATGCTGTCGGTATGGCTATTGCTGAGAAATTGCTCGCCACTCAGTTTAATCGGCCTAATCTTGAAATAGTCGACCACTATACCTACACCTTTGTAGGAGATGGATGCCTCATGGAAGGTATCTCCCATGAAGTTTGTTCGTTTGCGGGAACTTTGGGACTTGGCAAATTAATTGTTTTTTATGATGATAACGGTATCTCAATTGATGGCAAAGTTGATCCCTGGTTTAGTGATGACACAGCTGCACGTTTCAAAGCTTACAACTGGCATGTTATTGGCCCCATTGACGGCCATGACCAACTAGCCATTCATGATGCGATTGAAGCAGCTCAGTCTAAAAAAGCAAAGCCAAGCCTGATAATCTGTAAAACCATTATTGGTTTGGGTTCCCCCGTTGCTGGCAGTGAGAAATCACATGGTGCACCTTTAGGCGAGGCGGGTATTCAGCAAGTTCGTGAAGCCTTTAACTGGCCTCATAGTCCTTTCCTAATTCCCGATACCATTTATGCAAAATGGAACCATGTCGAACAAGGGCAACACGATGAAAAGCTATGGCTCGCACGTTGTCATGATTATCAAAAATCGTATAAAGACGATTATTTTGAATTTCTGCGCCGTATAAACGGTGACTTACCCGATAATTGGGATAGTTATTCTCAAAATTTTATCGAAGAATGTCGACTCAATAACAAGTCACAGGCTAGTCGTAAAAGCTCGCAGCAATGTATTCAGCAATTTGCTACGCTTTTACCGGAAATGCTCGGTGGCTCTGCTGATTTAACGGGTTCAAACAATACTGATTGGTCACAAACTAAAGCCATTAACCAGGATTTTTCTGGTAATTATTTATTCTACGGCGTGCGCGAATTTGGTATGACAGCAATGATGAATGGTCTTGCTTTACATGGTGGCTTTATTCCTTATGGCGGAACCTTTTTAGTCTTTGCTGACTATGCACGAAATGCTTTGCGTCTTAGCGCACTTATGAAACAGCGAGTTATTTATATTTTTACTCATGATTCTATAGGTCTAGGCGAAGATGGACCAACTCATCAACCAATAGAACATGCGGCCATGCTGCGTATGACGCCCAATATGCAAGTTTGGCGACCGGCTGATTTAGTTGAAACGGCCGTTGCCTGGCAACAGGCTCTTGAACATCAGACCGGGCCCTCTTCTTTGCTTTTATCACGGCAGAGCCTTCCAGCCTTAGAACACAGGAAAAATGGGGCAACTCTCATTGCAAAAGGCGGCTATATTTTAAATGAATGTCAGGGCAATCCTGACGCTATTATCTTAGCCACAGGCTCTGAAGTTCATTTAGCACTTGAAGCGGCAAAACAATTATCCACAGCTGGACGAAAAATTCGAGTCGTTTCAATGCCTTGCGCTGAACGGTTTCTTAGCCAGGATAGAGCTTATCAAGAATCGGTTTTACCTAATGCGATCCGTAAACGTGTGGCTATAGAGGCTGCTGCTACGGCCTACTGGTATCGATTTGTAGGCTTAGATGGTGCGGTGATTGGAATTGACCGTTTTGGTGTTTCAGCGCCGGCTGAACAAGCTTATGAATATCTCGGCATCACCGTTAACAAGATACTGTTAACCTTAGAGCAGCTTTTGGGATAGACTATTTAAAGAAACTGACTCAAAAAAAAGAGTCTTTGTAATTGGAGAAGTAGTATGACAATCCGTGTCGCGATAAATGGTTATGGCCGAATTGGTCGATGTATTTTACGTGCCATTTTCGAGTATAACCGACAATCTGAATTTAATGTCGTTGCCATCAATGATGTCTCCGGTATTGCAACCACCGCGCATTTAACCCGTTACGATTCAACTCATGGCCGATTCGGTTTCGATGTACGTGTGGAAGGCTCAAATTTGGTTGTTGATAACCATCCCATTCTTATTACCTCATCAAGAGAGCCTTCAACACTTCCTTGGAAAGAATTGGATATTGATTTGGTGTTTGAATGCACGGGCCGCTTTACGGAGCGTAGTACGGCTATGGAACATATTAAAGCGGGTGCCACGAAAGTTTTGATTTCGGCTCCGGGTAAAGGGGTGGATGCAACTATTGTTTATGGTGTAAATCATGAAAGTTTACGAGCGACTGATTTGATTGTTTCAAACGCTTCTTGCACCACAAATTGCTTAGCCCCTGTGGTTAAACCCCTGAACGACGCTCTAGGGCTTTGTCATGGTCTGGTTAATACAGTTCATGCCTATACAAAAGATCAGATGTTATTAGATGGCCATCATCCCGATCTTTGCCGCGCGCGAGCTGCGGCCCATTCCATTATTCCCACTAAAACAGGTGCGGCCCTTGCTGTTGGTTTGGTCTTACCTGAATTAGATGGCAAATTAGATGGCTTTGCAATGCGCGTACCCACCCTAAATGTGTCTGTAGTCGACCTTACCTTTACCGCCAAACGTGAAACGACCGTTGCAGAAGTCAATGACATCATGCGTAAAGCAAAAAGCGACATTTTACATATTAACGAAGAACCTCTGGTATCCTGTGATTTTAATCATTATCCTGCTTCAGCAGTTTTTGATACTCAGCAAACCAGAGTTCTTGGAAATCTGGTAAAAGTGGTTGCTTGGTATGATAACGAATGGGGATTTTCTAATCGTATGTTAGATACAGCGCACTGTATGATGAATCGTTAAAGGATATCTTATGAATCTGCTCAAAATGAGTGAACTAAGTCTTCGAGGAAAGCGTGTGCTAATTCGCGAAGATTTAAATGTTCCAATCAAAGATGGGATTATTACTAGTGACCAAAGGCTGCAAGCTGCTTTACCTACTTTAAAAATGGCGCTTGAAGAAGGGGCGGCCGTAATGGTTCTCTCTCATCTTGGACGCCCTGAAGAGGGGCGTTTTGAACCTCGTTTTTCTTTGAAACCTATTGCCAATTATCTAGAGGCTAATCTACAACATCCTGTACGGTTTATTGACAATTATTTAAACGGTATTGAAGTAAATCCCGGCGAATTAGTCATTTGCGAAAATGTTCGTTTTAATCATGGTGAAAAAGCAAACGATGATGCCTTGGCACAAAAGCTTGCGCATCTCTGTGACATCTTTGTTATGGATGCTTTTGGAACTGCTCATCGCGCTCAAGCCTCGACCTATGGCGTTGCTAAATATGCGCCGATTGCAGTAGCAGGGCCGCTTCTGGTTCGTGAATTGGAAGCTTTACAGCATGTATTGAAAAACCCTATTAAGCCTATTGTTGCGATTGTTGGCGGTGCAAAAATATCTTCCAAATTAACCCTACTCAAACAATTAGTTACTAAAGTGGATTATTTAATTCCGGGTGGCGGTATCGCAAATACCTTCCTTAAAGCCCAAGGCTATGAGATTGGAGTGTCATTAGCTGAGGATTATTTGCTCAATGAAGCTCGCGAAATTCTAGCTCTGGCCGAGGAACAAGGGTGTAAAATTCCTCTACCTTCTGACGTAGTCGTGGGGAAATCATTTTCTGACAGTTGTCCTGCCTATAATAAAACCTTAGCTAATTTGGCGTCTGACGACATGATTATGGACATTGGTCCAGAAACAATACATCGCTATGTTGATATTATAGATGAGGCAAAAACCATAATCTGGAATGGACCAGTCGGTGTATTCGAATTTCCTCAATTTGCCTACGGTACAAGGGCTTTAGCAATTGCCATTGCCGATAGCGACGCTTTTTCTATAGCCGGCGGCGGCGATACTTTAGCGGCAGTCGACCAATATGATTTAATGCAGCAAATTTCCTATTTATCCACTGGCGGCGGTGCTTTTCTTGAATTTTTAGAAGGAAAAACCTTGCCAGCAGTGGCGATATTGGAAGAGAGATACAATACTGGCAAGTAAAACTGTCAAACCACTTTATTAATCTCCCTCCTCTCAAATGAGAGAGGAGGCTGTGTTGTAATTTTCATTGTAGGGGCTAGAAATTCTAATTGTTATGAGCAGCATCGGAAATTCCAGGATTTTCTAAACTCAGAGTTCCCGTATTAAAGTCATAAGCAAAAATTTCCGCGTAGCGTCCCCAGTCGATCATAGTACGTAAAACTCGCTCTGCTTCTTTTTCACTAAGATAATCTTCTAATTTGGATAAAAAACGCTCTTCAGAAACGCGATGGCCAATTTTTTCATCCAGCACGCGACGAATATGGCGAGCCAAAGGCACCTTTTCCAAGAGGCTGCGAGCAAATAACAATTTTCGTTCTTGCAAATCGGCTTCAGAAAATTGTTTTCCTAATTCACTAAGCTGGATATCACCATCGGATACCTTGGCGAAGCCTAAAATTTCCAAAGTTTCCAAAATAGGAAATAGGTCGTCTATATTCATCATAATTTCGTCGGCAAGCTCAGGTAAATCGATACGTTCTTCAAACGATTTCATGGTTTCAATTAACCCTGACAGTTCTGAAGGCTCTACATCCGGCAACCTATAACCTAAGCCAATTTGTCTTTCTCTCTGCGCGCCTCTTGCTCTACCTTTGGGCCCGGTCGTCATTAAAGTATAGATTTTATCAACCAGGCTTTGAAATTCCGGCATACCCGGAGCTCGTGGATGTTGAAGATTAACTTGTAATTCAGCACGAATATGCCCAGGATCTGAACCAAAAATAATAATGCGATCAGCAAGCATGGCTGCTTCCTCAATATTGTGAGTTACTAATAAAATGCCATTGGTATTTGTTTTCTTTTCTTGCCAAAGTTCAAGTAAATCCGATTTTAAATTCTCAGCGGTTAACACATCAAGCGCGGAAAAAGGCTCGTCCATGAGGAGAACATCCGGATTAATAACCAGAGCGCGAGCAAAACCGACGCGCTGTCGCATTCCACCTGATAACTCTCGCGGAAATGCAGATTCAAAACCGTCCAAACCTATTGTATCAATCGCCTCAATCGCACGCCGCCGACGTTCTTCACGTCCAACGCCTTGCGCCTCTAATCCCAGCTCTACATTTTCAAGCACGGTGAGCCAAGGCATAAGAGCAAAAGATTGAAAAACCATGGCAATTCCTGGCATCGGGCCATTAACAGGATGGCCTCGATAAGTTACCGAGCCCGAGGAAGGAGGAATAAGTCCGGCAATGATGCGTAGTAAAGTTGACTTTCCTGATCCCGATTTACCGAGCAAAGCAACTATCTCACCTACATGCAATTTAAAATTTACATCTTCAAGCACAAGAAGATTCTGTGCCGATGCTTTTTTAAAGGATTTATGACAATGTTCAATAGCGATTATTGTTTCTGGCATATCAGCCTCAATTGAAATGAAAGCGCTCTTCCGCCAGTCGATACAGCGGGCGCCAAATTAAATGATTAAAGGTTAGGACAAAGATGCACATCATTGCTGTCCCCAGGGCAATTTTACGAAAATCACCCGCAATAGTGCTTTCCTGGATATAAGCACCTAAACCTGTTGCTTCTAAAGTGGTGCTTCCCCAGCTGACCCATTCTGCCACAATTGATGCATTCCAGGCACCACCAGCGGCCGTAATTGCCCCCGTAATATAAAAGGGGAAAATGCCGGGTAAAGCCAAACGTTTCCACCATTGCCAACCCTTTACACCAAAATTATCAGCAACTAAATAGAGTTCGCGAGGAATGGTTGCGGCGCCGGCAATAACATTAAATAAAATGTACCATTGGGTGCCAAGGATCATGAGTGGAGTCACCCAGATTTCCACTGATAAATGGTATTGCACGATGGCAATGACAAATAAGGGATAAAATAAATTGGCAGGAAAGGCTGCGGCAAATTGAATAATGGGTTGAATTCTTTGAGCCAGGCGAGGTCTTAGACCAATCCAAACGCCTACAGGAATCCAAATTAGCGAGCTAATAATAATGAGCACAATTACCCGTGTTCCCGTTGCTGCACCTAACAAAAAAACATGGACTATTTCACTTATTTTAAGTTCTCTAAGAATAAAATTGAGAAATAAACCTCCACCTATTAAAATTGCGAAGAGAATGACGGAATTGAAAATCCAGTCCAGCTTTTTTTGTCGACGAAAATCCATTTCTTTTACGGATTTAACACCCCGTTTGCCAAACCATTTGGTGTTAACAAAATGATCCTTCAGCACTGAGAGCATGCGTCCAAGACGCTTCATTAAACGGCTGCCTCTGATTAAATCAATCAACCAGGATTGATATTCTTCTTCGTCAGGCGAGGGCTCCATCTTAAACTTTTCCGACCAGGCAATTAAAGGTCGAAATAAAATTTGATCATAAAGAAAAATAACAATAACCATGGTTAAAATTGCATAGCCCACGGCATGGAGATCATGGCGCTCAATTGCCAGAGCAATATAGGAGCCCACGCCGGGCAAACGAATATTTTGATGCGAAACCGAAATGGCTTCCGACAAGACCACAAAAAACCAGCTAGCGGACATGGAAACCATCATATTCCAAACTAAACCCGACATGGAAAAGGGAACCTCTACTTTCCAGAAACGCTGCCATGCTGACAGCTGAAACATCGAAGCGGCTTCCTTTAAATCATGAGGCAAAGTTTTTAAAGACTGATAAAACCCAAAGGTAATATTCCAAACTTGAGCCGTAAAAATAGCAAAAATGGATGCGCACTCAGGTCCCAATAAACTTCCGGGGAATAATTGGATAAAACCAATCACTGTGATAGATAGAAAACTTAGCACTGGAACAGATTGTAAAACATCAATTGCAGGAATCACTATTTGCTCTGCCCGCCTGTTCTTTGCTGCCAAGGTGCCGACAATAAAAGTAAATACTATCGACAAGGCCAAGGCGATAAACATGCGCAATACAGTTCGCAGTGCATAGAAGGGAAGGCTTGCTGGATCAAGAGATATCGATAACTGCTCGCCGAGCTGGTAAGGTGTCGCCATTTGTTTTCCGGCCCAGCCGAGAAAAAAAATGAGGGAGAATATAAGAATTAATAGAAGCAGATCAAGTCGGTTGATAAAACGGCTGACATTATCGCGGTTGGCAAAATAAAAACGTGTATTGCCCACAAATGCCCCCTTCACTCTAACTTGAACCTATTGATGAAATAGCTAACAGCGCTTAAGCTCTAACGCTCTCTGACTACCCCTTCCGAGAGCGCATAAAATAACATAAACAGCACTAGCTGTCGCCGATACAATTAGAAAATGGGGTTTTTTTGTCCTTTTAAGCAGTCTACAATTAAAATTGAAAATACTTTTATAACTTTTGCAGATTAATCACTGCCCAGGATCGTCTCCATGACTATTAAAAATTACCTTGCCTTAGTGTTAATTGGTGTATCATTTTCTGTCCATGCCGCTAGAGCAGATGAAACAGCTCTAGCCGTCTGGGCTAATGAAGCGATAGTAGCTACCTATAGTTTTGACTATAAAAATTTTATGCAACGCCAACAAGAGATTGCAAAATATTTCACTGCAAAAGGATGGACTGATTATAGCAAGGTTTTTTTAGAGTCAAAGATCCCGGAGGCAGTACAGGCTAATTCTTATTTTGTTAGTGCCGTAGCAACCCATCCGCCAATAATAATCACCAAAGATTCCACTCATTGGCAAGCCAGGATGCCCTTATTGGTAGTCTATCAGAATCCTCAATATCAGCAAAAACAAACGCTTGAGGTCACGATTAATTTTAGCGAAGCGCCAGCCGGTCAAGGTATCCGCAACTTCGCCATAACCAGTTTAGAATCTAAAGCGATTAAACCTTCATGCAAATGCGATATCGTCCAACCCCTTGATAGTACCGCCCCTATAAAAATCGAGCAATAACTACAGCTAAATGCAACAGGACAAGCGCTAGTAATAAACTGATAATTATATTTAATTTACGGGGAATAGTTATATCGAGAACGGCCTGGCTGGGGTTATTAGGATTATAATAAACATCTATTTCCTTATCGTCTTCATAAGCTACAGCAGCTCGATAAGCGACAAGACGAGCATATTTACTGGCCGGATTATTATGAGCTGTGTCCAGAAAAAGATATTCACTGGAATACTCTTGCTCAAATACTTGATAATTATATGTAATTTTCGGCCATAATAGCCTTCCCGAACGTGCCCATTCAAAATGACTAATACGGCCCTTGGTAATCAACCAATATTTGGCTTTCGCCAAAATCCGCCGATCGCACCAAAAATGTCCAAGCAAATAAAGTAGAAAAACTAACCAGATCAAATCAAGCATGTTTCGCGATGACACTAACCAATGAGTCACGCTTATCCTTATTTATTAATTTCCTCTATCCTAATCCACCCGCTCAAAGAAGCCAAATAGATTAGATTGCTTAATTGGTATTAATACCAGCAAACACGATGCCCGGGAATCCAGTAACCACGTTGCCAGTGTCCACCTACCCAACCGCAATTTCTATAAATAGGCTGATTGTAAAAAGAAGGAGTGATATAAATACCACCACCGCCCCAACCACCACCATGGTTCCATCTATGGCCGCCATGATTCCAGCCACCCCCGTTGTTCCATCCCCCACCGTTATTCCAACCACCTCCATGATTCCAACCACCGTGAGCTAGACTCTCTGCACTGGTGAATAAGCAACCCACTAAAACTAGAGCGCCCCCGAAAATTTTATAGGTTTTGCTTAAAGTATTCATAATGATCTCCTTACTCATATAGCTTAATTATAAGACATATTTGTCTAATATTTTTGCAATTTGAAAGAGAATTATTGATGAAAGGGCAGCTTTTTGGTTAAAAGATAAAGCAGAGAAGCTCTTGTCGTCAGGACTCATCTGAGTATAATTATCATCAACCATGCGTGAAAAAGGGAGATCGCAATGATAGCTAAAACACCACTTCATGCCAGCCATCTGGCCGCAGGTGCTAAAATGGTGGATTTCCACGGCTGGGAAATGCCGCTGCATTATGGATCACAATTAAATGAACATCAGTTTGTTCGTGAAAACGCAGGAATGTTTGACGTCTCTCACATGACTGTTGTTGACGTTCTCGGGGCAGGGGGACGACAATTTCTACGCAAGTTATTAACTAATGATGTCGATTTACTCGAACATAATGGTCGAGCCCTTTATAGTTGCATGTGCAATGAACTTGGAGGAATTATCGATGACTTAATTGTTTATCAACGTGCATCCGATAATTATCGTTTGGTTCTGAACTCAGCAACACGAAACCGCGATTTGGCCTGGATCCGCAGTAAAAGTGAAGGTTTTGCTGTAGGTCTGCAAGAACGTCATGAATTTGCGATGCTAGCAGTTCAAGGCCCAGAAGCCATTGCCAAAACCATGTCCATTCTTGAACCAGCTCAGATTGATGCCGTCTCCACTCTTACTAATTTTGAATGCGTTGATGTAGGTCACTATTTTTTTGCCCGTACGGGTTATACCGGTGAAGATGGCCTGGAAATAATTATTCCTCGAAATGAAATTGCCACATTCTGGGCTGCTCTTTTAAAAGCCGGAGTAAAACCCTGTGGCTTGGCTGCCAGAGATACTCTTCGCCTGGAAGCAGGAATGCTGCTATATGGACAAGATATGGATGAGTCTACTAGCCCGCTTGAATGCGGATTGGAATGGACAGTTAAATGGCAACCCGAAGACCGCGATTTTATCGGCATGGGGGCTCTCTTATCGCAAAAACAACTGGGTCTAAAACGAAAATTAGTTGGGTTAGTTTTGCAAGATAAGGGCATTATGCGCGCCGGCCAACGAGTGCTTATCCAAGATGGTAAAGAAGGAATTATTACTAGCGGTTCTTATTCTCCTACTTTAGGTCAATCTATCGCGCTTGCACGCCTGCCAATAGTAAATACTGAAATGGTGATGATTGATGTTCGCGGTAAATTAATCCCAGCTCAAGTGCGAAAACCTCGCTTTGTGAAGCGAGGCCAACCCTTGTAGAGGTTAGAACTAATTATAATTTATAAAAGGACGCAACATGACAGATTTAAAATTTACCAAAACGCATGAATGGTTAGAGGATAAGGGCAACGAAGTTATCGTTGGTATTACAGATCACGCCCAGCAATTACTAGGGGATATGGTCTTTGTTGATTTGCCAGAGGAAGGCCAGGAAGTCCAGGCTGGAGATGAACTTGGAGTTGTGGAATCTGTAAAAGCCGCCTCTGATTTTTATGCACCAATCAGTGGTGTTGTGGTTGCTGTTAATTTGAAGGTCAATGAAAATCCTGCGCTTGTCAATAACGATCCCTATGGCATTGGCTGGTTAGTTAAATTGAAAGCTAATAATCCTGCTGAGATCAAGGACTTATTAAACCGCGAAGAATACGAGAAAGTGATAGCTAACGAGGAGCCATAATATGCCTTATATCCCCCACACTAGCGAAGATGTAGAGGCTATGCTGGCTAGCATAGGTGTGACTAATACTATCGATTTGTTTGATGAAGTTCCTGCAGCCTTGTTTTATGGAGATCTAAAAAATATTCCTGAGGGTCTCAGCGAAATGGCTATGCTAAGAAAAGCTCAAGAGTTCGCTAATAACAATCAGAATGGCCTATGTTTTTTGGGCGCCGGTTCTTATGAACATCATATTCCTGCAGCTGTCTGGGATTTGGCATCACGAGGAGAATTCTTAACCTCATACACACCTTATCAAGCAGAGGCAAGTCAAGGCACTTTACAACTACTTTATGAATTTCAAACCATGATAGCTGAGCTAACAGGGTTAGAAGTAGCTAACGCATCGATGTACGATGGGGCAACTGCCTTGGCTGAGGCAATTCTCATGGCCATTCGCATTAATAAAAAGAGTAAAACTAATCGTGTTTTAGTCTGTGGAACTCTACATCCTCTTTATCGTGAAACCATTGAGACTATTGTTCGAACCCAGCATATTGAACTAATTAATCTTCCCTTTGACGAGAAGCAAGGCATTACCCCGCTTTCTGCTTTAGATAGATATAATGACGAAGATATTACTGCTTTGGTTATACCTCAACCTAATTTTTTTGGATGTCTGGAGCAGGTTGACCAATTAACGGATTGGGCTCAAGCAAACCAGATAATTGCCATCGCGTCTGTAAATCCTATAGCCCTGGCCTTGTTAAAACCCCCAGGGCAATGGGGAACAAAGGGCGTTGATATCGCTTGTGGTGAAGGACAAGCACTGGGTTCACCAATGGCTTCTGGCGGTCCTTATTTTGGTTTTTTTAGCACTCGTCTGGAACATGTGCGCCAACTACCTGGACGTTTAATTGGTCAAACGCTCGACAGAGAGGGTAAAACGGGATATAGCCTAACGCTCCAGGCTCGAGAACAACACATTCGGCGTGGAAAGGCAACGTCCAATATCTGCACAAATCAAGGCTTATTAGTTACTGCAGCGACTATACATATGAGTTTATTAGGTGCTCAAGGCTTATTAGAGGTAGCTCGTCATTGTCATCATAACACTCTGAACTTAGTCACTGAACTGACTAAAATCACAGGAGTCGAGACCGTTTTTTCATCGCCCTACTTTCACGAAACCTTACTTCGTCTCAATAAGCCAGTAGATGAGGTTCTCCAGGATTTAGCCGATGCAGGAATTATTGGTGGTTATTCAGTGGAGTCACATTTTCCCCAATTGGCAAATACCTTACTCGTTTGCGCTACAGAAATGCGCACTGATGAAGAGATTGCACACTATGCCAATTCACTCAAACAAATCATGGCAAAGCGAGGTATTTAATGTTTATCGTAGAGTTGACCTATAAAGCACCACTTTCAGAAGTGGATAAATATTTACAAGCTCACCGTGAATTTTTGGAATACCATTATAAACAAGGCTTGCTCATTGCATCAGGGCCAATGAAGCCCCGGACCGGTGGAATCATTATTGCAGCTAGCACTGACAAAGCTTATCTAGAATCAGTGTTCAAGCAAGATCCTTATTTTTTGGCTGAAATCGTTGACTATAAATTTATTGAATTTACACCCGTTAAACATTGCGAAGAATTAAAGGAGCTGATTCAAAAAACGGAGGGTAAGCTATGCTAATTTTTGAACGTTCAAGGGCGTACCGTCAAGCTCGAGCTCAGGCACCAAATGAGACGCAACTACAGCAAAATATTCCGAATAATTTTTTGAGAGTTAAACCTCCCCGGCTACCGGCCTGTTCTGAATTGCAAGTAGTACGTCATTACACGCGGCTTTCACAAAAGAATTTTGCAATAGATACGCATTTCTATCCGCTTGGCTCTTGCACTATGAAGTATAATCCCCGTGGTGTTCACAAAGCTGCCTCTTTGCCAGGCTTACTTAATCGCCATCCCTTAACTCCAGAAAATGCAAGCCAGGGTACTCTACAAGCTCTATTTGAGCTACAGAGTTATCTCTCAGAACTTACCGGTTTGCCCGGTGTATCATTAACGCCAATGGCTGGATCTCAGGGGGAATTTGCCGGTGTTGCAATGATCAAAGCTTATCACCAGTCACGAGGAGATTCAGCGAGAAATGAAATGCTGATTCCTGATGCAGCTCATGGCACGAACCCTGCTTCGGCGGCCATGTGCGGCTTTAAACTCATTGAGCTAACTACCGCCAAAGATGGTGATCTCGACCTGGAAGAATTACGTCAAAGAGTAGGTCCAAAGACTGCTGGAATTATGTTAACCAATCCCTCTACTTTAGGCCTTTTTATGCGTCAGATTAAAGAAATTGCCGCAATTGTTCATCAAGCTGGTGGTCTTCTATATTATGACGGTGCTAATTTAAATGCCATTTTAGGCAGAGTGAGACCCGGCGACATGGGTTTTGATGTTATGCATCTTAATCTCCACAAAACCTTTGCTACCCCTCATGGCGGCGGCGGTCCTGGAGCTGGACCTGTAGCCGTAGGCACACGATTATTACCATTTTTGCCTCTACCCACTGTTATCAAAGAAGAGCAGGTTTACCGCTGGGCTAATTCCATTGATGTCCCCCAATCCATAGGGCGTTTATCCTGTTTTATGGGGAATATTGGCATTCTTCTGCGCGCCTATTTTTACATTCGCGTATTGGGTAAAGCCGGTTTATTACGTGTATCAGAATTTGCTACGCTTAATGCAAATTATTTACTTTCTGAGTTACAAAAAGCCGGTTTTAATCTAGCTTATCCTGGACGACGGGCAACGCATGAATTTATAATTACTTTAAGACAAGAGAAAAAAGCTTTAGGCATTAATGCCATGGATTTGGCAAAACGTTTACTTGATTATGGATTTCATGCTCCCACCACCTATTTTCCTTTGCTGGTGCCGGAATGTTTACTGATTGAACCTACTGAAACCGAGTGTAAAGAAGAACTTGACGGCTTTATTAGTGCCTTGCAAGCCATTCGTCATGAAGCCCAGACTCACCCGACTTGCCTAAAAGAAGCACCGCATACTTTGCCCGTGAGACGCCTGGATGACGTCAAAGCAGCCAGGGAACTTGATTTAAATTATTATGCATCCAATGAAGAGAACCTTGATTAAAAGCGAGCGCGTGTTTTTAACAACACGCGCCCTTATGCCTTAAAATTTAATAAATTAACACTTTAATTATAATTTTGCATAAAACTTTGCTCACAATATTTCACTCTGAGCAATTCTCTCGCATCAGCTAACTCACTGTTTTTAAAAAACACTTTTCTGGATTTAAAAAATAAGTTATAACAGACGTACCTGTGTAAAGGATTGACGGGTTGATACGTTCTAGTTGCAGTATAAATAGGGCTATTGAACGAAAATAGGTCAGTACAGGTCTGGCCTTAAATTTTTTCATGGAGTGAAAAAATGAACAATAAAATGTTTTCGCAACGTTTTAATCGTGAATTGTCGACGTTAGGTTTTCCCGAAGAATTATCAGAGAAAACCAAGGCAGTTTCGAAAGTGTTTGGAGTTACTCGCCATTTAGCTAATGCCATGCTTTTTGGATATCATTTGCCCTCTGTTGATCAAGTGGATAAAATAGCTGAGATTCTAGAAGTTTGCCCCCAATGGTTATGTGGTGCAACCGATAGAAAAAAAGCTTATCAAGTCCGTGAGGTTGATGAAAGAGCCTAAACTTCCGAGTGCAGCCTGATGCGAATTTGGTTATAATTACAAAACCAGCTAGCTAGTTTCGTGGTGCAGCTCGCTTTTCTATGTAAGTGGTGCCACGTCTTATAAGCCTAATTCAAAGGTTATTTAAACTATGGAATGCTTAAGTTATTGCATTGCCAATACAATTGATTTAAATCGGTTGGATGCACACTATAAAACAAATTTGCCCGATTTTGGGTCCGTTAGATCACGCGGTGTGTTGAAATTGAGCCGTTATAATAACCATCAAACGTTAGTCTATGTATTTAAGAATGGTACCGTCGTTTCCTGGGGAGTTAAGCGCTATCAAATTCAAGCCTATCTCGATACCATCAGGCTTTTTGCTGAAAAGCCTATTTCTTTTCCAGTTCACGATGAATTTAGCTATAAGATAACCAATAAAACAACCATCGGGCCACATAGTTATTACGAGGTCGATATTCTCACCATGGATGAGGATAATGATGAATTGAAATTGAGTTTTTCTTATGGATTTTCTCAATCTGTGAAACTGCAATATTTTGAAACCATCATTGAAGCACTGATTGAAAAATACAACCCCATGATCCAAAGCCTCGCTGTTCGAGGACATATGCCTATTAAACGAAATCAAATTCAACAAGTTATTGGCGAGATTTTAGGTGCCAAAAGCGAAATGAATCTAATTTCCAATTTTCTTTATCATCCCAAATATTTTTGGCAGCATCCCACATTAGAAGAATATTACATTATGACGGAGCGCTACCTTCATATTCAAAGGCGTGTTAACGCGATAAACCATCGCCTGGATACCCTTAATGAAATTTTTGATATGTTTAATGGCTATTTGGAAACACGCCATTCTCATAATTTAGAAATTATCATAATTTTATTAATTATCTTGGAAGTTGGTTTTGATGTTTTAAATTTTGCTTTTTAGTCTTATTTTTGTTTTAAAAGCTCACTGAACTTATTCAATTAAGTTCCTTACTATACTTAAAGACAAGATAGTAAGGAGATTTTGATGAAAAATGATAACCAAAATGAGGCTGTTGGAATTATTGCCATTTTTATTATCATCATTTTAGCTGCTGTTGGGCTTTATTATTTTTTTTCACATCGTCCACCAACTGCTTTAAATGTTGAGGGCTCTAATCCTAATGTTCCCGTTGAGGCACCTCATCCGCATAACTTTAAACAGGGACAGCTTGATTTTAAACTAATTAAAACTGGCTAGAGGAATTGCATTATTATTGGCCAATGACACTCAATAATGGTCATTCACATTTATTTTTGTTAAACTATAATTAATTCTCTTATATTTTGATAACTATGCTTATTTGCAATAATCAGTTAAATACAGTGCAATTGGACTCTCTTAATCAGCTTGCAGCTTTATGTAAAGCCACAGACGGTGATCTTCCCCCTTTATATATCCATATCCTCGAGCAAAAACGCTTATCCGATAGTAATTTTCTTTATTATCAAGATAATAAATTAGTTGGTTTTTTAAGTGTCTATTTTTTTTACACTAATGCCTGCGAAATCACAATGATCATTGATCCGAATCACCGCCGTAAGGGTCTAGCTAAACAACTGCTTGCAGCACTTATCCCTCTGATTGAAGCTAAACAGGTTGGCACCCTTTTATTTTCCACGCCCGAGGCAGCTCATGAAAAATGGCTCTCCTCCCTAGGCTTTAATTATCAAAATAGTGAATATCATATGGAGCGTAATAGTTTTGAGCCTATTTTAATTAAAAAAAATCGCTTGACTATTCGTAAGGCAAACGAGAATGATATACCAACACTTTGCGCAATTGATGAGCTTTGCTTTCCCGTTGAACCAGAAAATATGCCCCTGCGTTTTATTAGTTTAATGGCTGAAGCGGATTATACTATATTGCTTGCTTCAATTGATGGTAAAGCGATTGGTAAGGCCCATGTGCGTTTACAAGATGAAAAAGCTATTTTTTCTGATATCGCAATTATACCTCAATACCAAAGCCAAGGGTTTGGCAGTGAATTATTAGCTAACTGTATCAATAATGCGCTAGAACAAGGGAAAACAAAACTTGCATTGGATGTAGAAACCTCAAACCATAGCGCGCTAAATCTTTATACAAAAAACGAATTTAAATCGGTTAACTCAATTGATTTCTGGGCTATCCCTGCTACCAAGCTCGCTACTCTTTTTAAGAATTAATCGATTAAATGGGCAACTAATAAAAACCTAAAATTTTGCTCAGACTTAAAAAAGTAAATTCTTAAACCATCCCGCCCATATTCCAATCAATCCAACTATTTTTAAAACTTTGACTACTAACAAAATAAAAGGGAAGTATAAAATCGGCTTGACAGTTTTTCCGAAGCACCTTTAGTATTCGTTTTATTAGCAAAGGAAGCACAAAGATAAGAGCACAAAATCTTGATGAATGGATAATTTTAAGTGCACTACGCGCTTAAATCAAACGTTCTGTGTGGATACAATCAGTCAGTGCGAAGAGGACAAGGAATGAAAAAAAGGGTAGTCATTACAGGGATGGAGATCATTTCTTCCATCGGCAATGGAATTGAAGCTTTTTGGCAAGCGGCGCAACAGGGGCAATGCGGCATAAAACGAATTCAAAGCTATGATCCTAGTCCTTATACCACACAAATTGCGGGAGAAATAACAAACCTGCCTTTGGAAAATCTGCCCGAATTTAACCGCTCAAAACGCTACCCTCGAGCAGCACAATATGCGCTTTATTGCGCGCATTATGCAATTGAACGTGCTGGTCTTAGCGCTGCTGACCTTTTTCGTGCGGGCACTTATATAGGCACCAGTTTAGGAGGTACACCCGAGCTGGAATTGGCTTATAAATCGTTCTACACTGACAGTTGGAAAAAAATTCCTGCTTTAAGTGTTATCCGTGGCATGCCAAATTCTATTGCAAATCATATTGCCATCGCTTTTGGCTTAGGCGGACCAAATTCGACTTTTTCCAATGCCTGTGTATCTTCCGCAGAAGCGATTGGTACAGCCTATCAGCAAATCGTGCACGGTAATCTAACTACAGCATTATGTGGAGGGACTGAATCGTTGGTTTGGGAAACGATAATGGCTGCATGGTGTAAATTACGCGTGATGTCCACTCAAAATGAAAGACCAGAATCTGCTTCCCGCCCTTTTGATGTAAATCGTGATGGAATGGTAATGGCTGACGGCGCTGGCATTTTAATTCTTGAAGAATTTCAACAAGCGAAAGCCAGAGGGGCGACAATTTATGCTGAAATTATTGGTTTTGGCGCGAGCTGTGATGCCTATCATTTTACCGCACCTGATATGCAAGGGCAGATTCGCGCCTTACATGCAGCCTTTGATGATGCTAAATTGGCAACCAGCGATGTTCAATACATTAGCGCCCACGGCACGGGCACTCAATTAAATGATGTTACTGAAACTAACACGATAAAATCGGTCTTTGGTAAACGAGCCTATGAAATTCCCATAACTGCCCAAAAAGCAATGACTGGTCATAGTATTGGGGCGGCTGGAGTGATGGAAATTATAGCCACTACTCTGTGTTTACAAAATGATATCTTACTACCCACGATTAACCTGGATGAGGCTGATCCTGCTTGCGATCTTGATTATGTGCCTAATCAGGCGCGTAAAAAGCAAATTGATATCGCTTTATCGAACCATTTTGCCTTTGGTGGAGCCAATGCTGCTTTGTTACTAAGACGCGTCTAATGAGCGTTTGGCAATCCAATACCTAACAAGTTCTGGCTATCTACTGGAACTTGTTAGCTTTGCAATGAGATTATAATCGGCTGCTGAAATCTGTATTTTCTTTAATCCAAGATTATTTGGACATTCTTGTGAAACATAAGTCGCAACTTAAACAACATCGCGTTATAATCGTACTATTTTGCATGATTATAAGGTCATTAAATGAATGTTTCGCTGTATGAAATAGCTAATTTAGTGCAGGGCTTAGTGGTTGGTGATGAACAAATCAATGTTCAATGCCTGGCGCCAATTGATAATATTTCTGTCGATTCGCTCGTTTTTGCAGATAGTCAGGCAAATTTAGTGAAAGCAGAAAAATCACAGGCCGCTGCTATTTTAGTCAAAACTGCTGTAACAAGCTTAATTAAACCGGTTATTCAAGTCGGTCATCCGTTTAAGGCTTTTATCCAGCTACTTAATCATTATAATCCAGGTAAAAAACCTCAGCTTGGTATTCATCCCACCGCAGTGATCGCAGAAGATGTAATTCTTGGGAAGAATCTTTCAATTGAAGCATTTGTAGTGATTGAGTCTGGAGCAGAAATTGGTGACAACTGTGTGTTGAAAAGCCATGTCAGCATTGGAGCCAATGTCAGATTAGGTAAAGATTGCACTATTCACCCTCATGTAACCATTTATGATCATTGCCAAATTGGCGCCAGAGTGTTAATCCATGCATCAGCTGTTATTGGTTCAGATGGCTTTGGCTATACTTTTGTTGATAATCAGCATTTGAAAGTACCCCATATCGGTAATGTCATTATTGAAGATGATGTAGAAATAGGTGCAAATACAGTTGTCGATAGAGCTACAATGGGATCTACCATTATTGGCGAAGGGACTAAAATTGATAATCTGGTGCAAGTCGCTCATTCTGTCAAATTAGGTAAACACAATATTATCTGTGCCTTCACTGGAATTGCCGGTAGCTCAACGAGTGGCAATCACGTTATTTTTGCTGCTAATGTCGGAGTTAGTGATCATGTCCGTATTGACGATGGGGTCATTCTTGCAGCAAGAGCCGGCGTTCCTCCGAAAAAACATCTCAAACAAGGTAACATTTATTTCGGTAATCCAGCACGCCCAAAAGACAAAGCAATAGAACAAGAGTTTGGTCTTACCCGTATTCCTTTAATGCGTAAAAACCTTAAAGCCTTGGGTGAGAAAGTAGATTTGTTAACCAAGCGCCTGGCTCAATATGAGGCCGAAGACTAATGGCAGCTCCTTTAATTCTTATTGATGGCTCGTCTTATTTTTTTCGTGCCTTTCATGCCCTGCCGCCGCTTACTAATTCCAAAGGGCAACCCACTGGCGCTGTATTTGGCGTTGCTAATATGGTCAAGCGGTTAATCAAAGATTATCAACCAAAACAAATTGCTGTTGTATTTGACGCGAAAGGTAAAACTTTTAGAGACGAATGGTATCCAGAATATAAAGCGCATCGACCATCAATGCCTAATGATTTAAGCTGCCAATTTCAACCCTTGTTAGACACACTTGAAGCAATGGGCTTGCCTTTGCTTATTATCGATAAGGTTGAAGCCGATGATGTAATCGGCACCTTGGCACGCCAAGCCACTGAGCAAAAAATAGATGTACTCATTTCCACAGGTGACAAAGACATGGCTCAATTAGTAAACGAGCATGTCACGCTTATTAATACTATGAGTAATCAAATTCTGGATATCGCCGGAGTAAAAGCTAAATTTAATGTTAGGCCTGAGCAGATCATTGACTATCTTACCCTAATTGGTGATAGCGTAGACAATATACCCGGCGTTACCAAATGTGGTCCTAAAACAGCTGCAAAATGGCTGGAAGAATATGGCGACCTTGATACTCTTTTAGCCAATGCCTCTTTAATCAGCGGAAAAATTGGTGAGTATTTACGGGCAAGTATAAGTCACTTGCCTTTGTCTAAACGTTTAGTGACCATTAAAACAGACCTCGAATTGCCTCTAAGCCTTTCAGATTTAGCACCCAAACCGCCCAATCAAAATCGTCTTCTCGAAATTGTGCGCGAACTGGAATTTAAAAATTGGTTAAAAGAGTTGTTGGTTCAAGAAGATACTGAAAAAGCGCTGATGGTTGACACTACACCTGCTGAAGCCAACAAGTTTGAACTAGTCACTACGCTTAATCAACTGGAACAATGGGTTAAGGACTTAAACGCCTCAGCCTTATTTTGCCTTGATATTCATACCACAAGTCTTGAAGTAATGAATGCTGAAATTGTGGGCATCACTTTGGCTCACGCTGATAAAATAGCCTACATACCTGTGGCTCATCAAGATGGTAACGAGCAGTTATCATTAGAGCTGGTTTTGATGACTCTAAAACCAGTTCTGGAAAATCCCAAGATTGGTAAAATTGGGCAAAATTTAAAATATGATTACAACGTGTTTCGGAATCATGGCATCAAACTTAAAGGTATCAACGCCGACACTATGCTCCAGTCCTATGTGTTAAACTCCAATGCAAGCAACCATAATATTGATTCCCTCGCTTTAAAATACCTTGGGCACAAACCAATTTCCTATGAAGATGTTGCAGGGAAAGGTGTCAAACAACTTTGTTTTGATGCAGTTCCTCTTGCAAAAGCGGCGGCTTATGCTGCTGAAGAAGCAAGCTCTACTCTGCAACTTCACCATAAGCTTAGTTCTCTGCTCGACGATAAACTTAAACTGGTTATCGAGTCTATGGAGATACCGCTGCTCACTGTGCTAGCTGATATGGAATATGAAGGCGTGCTGATTGACCAGCCCTTACTCCTAAAGCATGGTGTTAGGCTCAAGGAGAAAATGCAAACCCTAGCCGATGAAGCTCAAAGCTTAGCAGGCAAACCTTTTAATCTTAATTCACCTAAGCAATTACAAGAAATTTTATTTGATGAACAAAAGATTCCGGTAATTTCTAAAACACCCACAGGTCAGCCTTCTACAGCCGAATCGGTTTTACAAGAACTTGCTTTTGATTATCGTTTGCCGGCTGTGATTCTTGAATATCGCAGTCTATCTAAACTTGTTTCGACCTATATTGATGCCCTTCCGAAACGAATTAATACAAAAACACAAAGAGTACATACCTCTTACAACCAAGCCATTGCGGCAACGGGTCGTTTATCATCTAGCGATCCAAATTTGCAAAATATACCCATTCGCAGTGAGGAAGGCCGATTAATTCGCACAGCCTTTATAGCGCCTGCTCATCATGTATTAGTCGCCGCTGACTATTCTCAAATTGAATTAAGAATCATGGCCCATTTATCTCAGGATGCAAATTTACTAAAGGCCTTTGCTCTGGGTTGGGATATTCATTCTGCGACGGCTAGTGAAATTTTTCAGGTGGAGCTGAGTGCGGTCAACTCCGAGCATAGAAGGCGAGCAAAAGCAGTTAATTTTGGTCTAATTTATGGTATGTCAGCCTTTGGTTTAGCTAAACAATTAGGTATTGAGCGCCAAGATGCCCAGTATTATATGGATCTTTATTTTCAACGTTATCCCGCGGTTCTTGACTACATGGAACGCACGCGCAAACAAGCTCATGAACAAGGTTATGTTGAAACAGTCTTTGGTCGCCGTCTACATTTACAGGAAATCAGTTCACCCAATATGATGCGACGAAAAGCGGCAGAACGTGCAGCTATTAACGCGCCTATGCAGGGCACCGCTGCCGATATCATTAAAAAGGCAATGTTAGACTTAGCAAAATGGCAAGCGACTCAAGACAGAGAACAAGTGAAGATGATCATGCAGGTACATGATGAGTTAATCTTTGAAGTTCATGAAGATGCAGTGGATAAAATTAAACAAACTATTCGCGAATTAATGGAGCACACCGTCGAATTAACTGTACCCTTAGTGGTTTCAGTGGGTGTCGGTAAAAATTGGGATGAGGCGCATTAATAAACTACCCTAATTAAGAGGAGCTCACTTTGATAACTTTTTTACCTTGGACAAAATCCACCGCTATTATAGCTATTTTTTTAGCTTTTTCCGGTCTAACTTCAGCAACCTATGCCACTAATTCAAATAATAATGAGGCCGCAAATACACTGCATCTTGATTGGATTAATAACAAAGCGTCACCCACTCAAGATTTTTATACTTATGCAAATGGCAATTGGCAAATAAACAATCCTATACCGCCAGACTATTCTTCCTGGGGTTCCTTTCATATACTCGATGAGCAAGTTCAAAAACTTATCCATCAAATGTTAATAACAGCCTCTAAAGATAAACAACCCTTAAAGGGTAGTATTGAACAAAAAGTAGGCGATTTTTATTACAGTGGCATGGATGAAAGCGCCATTAACAAACTAGGTCTGGCTCCTTTAAAACCTGAATTTGCACGCATTGAAGCCATTAAAAATCTAACTGACTTACAAGACCTTATTACTCATCTGCAATTAATAGGCGTTGATGCAGCCTTTGGTTTTGGCTCGATGCAAGATTTTAAAAACAGCGAGGAAATGATTGGTGCAGCCTTGCAAGCCGGACTTGGTTTACCTGATCGAGATTACTATTTAAAAGAAGATAAAAAATTTCAAACAATAAGATCTGCCTACCAGCAGCATGTGTCTAAAATGTTTGAACTGCTTGGCAATAGCCCCAAAGACGCAGCAGTTGCGGCCGCTACAGTAATGCGTATTGAAACGACGCTTGCCAAGGCATCCATGTCCCAAACTGCTCAACGCGATCCTCATGCGATTTATCATATGATGGATCTTAATACGCTGCAGAAACTTACTCCTAATTTTTCCTGGTCGAGGTATTTAAAAGCACTTAATTTATCTGCCATTAAAAAAATTAATCTTGCCATGCCCGAATTTTTCAAAACCTTGGATACTCAACTACAACTTGTTCCGCTTAAAGATTGGAAAATTTATTTGCGTTGGCATTTGATTGATGGCTTTGCCTCTTACCTATCAACCCCCTTCGTTGAGCAAAATTTCCAGATGAATGCAGTTCTGACCGGAACAAAAAAATTACTGCCCCGCTGGAAACGTGTGGTCAAAACTGAAAATGGCCTTTTAGGCTTTGCTATCGGAAAGTTGTACGTTGAAAAATATTTCCCCGCATCTTCCAAACAAGCGGCTTTGGAAATACTGCAAGATATCCGCAAGGCACTGCAACAGGATCTTAAAACCTTGGGATGGATGACAGTCGCAACACGCGAGGCTGCTTTGAAGAAATTAACACTAATTGAAGAGCGCGTAGGCTATCCTGATAAATGGCGCGATTATACAAATTTACAAATTGACCGCGGTCCATACGTATTAAATATTATTCGTGCTAATCAATTTCTGATTAGGCGGGATTTAAATAAAATTGCCAAGCCAGTGGATAGAAACGAATGGGCTATGACACCACAAACCATTAACGCCTACTATGATCCCTCTATGAATAACTTAAATATCCCTGCCGGTATTTTACAACCACCCTTTTTTGATCCTAAAGCACCTGCAGCGGTTAATTATGGTGCCATCGGTTTTGTTATGGGTCATGAGATGACCCATGGCTTTGATGATCAAGGCGCAAAATTTGACGGTCAGGGCAATTTGAAAAACTGGTGGACTGAGGCTGATCTTAAGAAATTCCAGTTAGCAACTTCTTGTATAATAGAGCAATTTTCAAATTATAAAGTCAATGGTGATATGCCGGTTCAAGGTAGTTTAGTTGTGGGCGAAGCTACTGCTGATCTAGGAGGTTTAACTTTAGCTTATCATGCTTTTCATAATTCAAAATATTATAAAAATGCCCCAACAATTAACGGCTTGACACCAGATCAGCAATTCTTTTTAGGCGCAGCTCATGTTTGGGCATCTAACATTCGTCCAGAGCAAATGACTAATCTTGTTACCACTGATCCCCATCCACCGATGCTGTATCGGGTAAATGGCACACTGGCAAACATGCCTCAGTTTCAGACTGCATTTTCAGCGCCGACTAAATGCTCAATGGTTAATAAAAAGCGTTGTGTGATTTGGTGAAGTTAACAGGGCTTTAGCAAACAAGTTGCGAAGGTTAAGTTATTCAGGGAACAGAGCGGTTAGAGCGAGGCAGATAGCAATATTTTGCCAGATTGAGTGGATACCCTGGACAATACAGGATATCTCCTCGAGCCCTATGTTAGAAAATTTTAAAAAACGGCTCCAAACTCTCAGCCAATTCTCCATTTTTTTTAAAAAATGCAGGCATAAGAACTTCTAATTTTATGCTAATATCACGCTAATTTTTTTCATCGTTTTATCAGGAAACTTTTCAATGACTTTTATTATTGGCCAGCGCTGGATTTCTAATTCAGAATCGCAACTTGGCTTAGGTATAATCACCAAAATTGAAGGTAGACAAGTCTGCCTTAGCTTTCCTGCCGCCGGTGAGGAACGGATTTATGCATCTGATAATGCCCCATTAACCCGCATCATTTTCAAAATTGGTGATGAGATTGCTACGATGGATCAGCAGAAAATAACCGTAACTGAAGTTAATGAAGAAGATAATCTCTGCCTTTATCAAGGTAGGAATGAGGCAGAAGAATTGGTTTGTGTCGATGAACTGGAGTTGGATTGTTTTATCAAATTAACAACAGCAAAACAAAGACTTTTTAGCGGCCAGTTCGACAAATTGCCTGCTTTCAAATTACGGATCGAAACCCTTAATCAACTAGCTAAATTACAGCAATCAACGGTGCGTGGTTTGCTGGGCTCAAGGACAAATCACCTGGCTCATCAACTATACATTGCCCATGAAGTTGCAAAACGCTATGCACCGCGTGTACTTCTGGCCGATGAAGTTGGTCTTGGTAAAACTATTGAAGCAGGTATGATTTTACATTATCAACTTTATACAGGCCGCGCGAATCGCATTCTCATTGTGGTGCCAAATACACTCATTCATCAATGGCTTGTTGAGATGATTCGACGCTTCAATTTGTATTTTTCCATCATTGATCAAAATGCTTATGAGCGAGAGCAAAGTTTTGGAGAAGAGATTGATGATAAGGATTTTGAATTAGACACCGTGTCTTCAGAAAATAATTTGTTTGAGATGAATCAACTTGTGCTGTGCAGCCTGGATTTTCTTATGGCTAACGAAAAAGCAAGACAAGAAGCTAGCACAGCAAACTGGGATCTTTTAGTTGTTGATGAAGCTCATCATTTACATTGGTCCGAAGAGAAAGTGAGTCCAGAGTATCGATGCGTTGCCCAATTGGCCGAACATTCTAAAGGATTATTAGTCCTAACTGCTACGCCTGAACAAGCAGGTATCGAAAGTCATTTTGCCCGCTTACGTCTCATTGATCCTTCACGATTTTACGATTTCCCCAGTTTCAAAAAAGAAGAGCAGGGTTACAAAGCACTTAATGAGCTAGTACAAACTCTGCTTAATTATCGTGCCGAAACAGAGAGTGATGTGTTAACAACGCCTCTCAAAGCTCAAGTTAAAAACTATTTAAAAGGCGAAACGCCTTCTTCTATCGATGATTTGATTAAACAATTACTTGACCAACATGGTACAGGCCGGGTGCTTTTTCGTAATACTCGCGATGCGATAGATGGTTTTCCCAAACGTAAATTGCACCAATACCTTCTGCCCAATCCCGAGATTTACAAGTCCATTTCTTTGAATTCGGAGGGCGTGAATCTTTACCCCGAAACTCGAATTGCCAACGAAGGTTGGCTTCAAAGTGATCCTCGAGTGACTTGGCTTTCCGCCAAATTAAAAGAGCTTGAACCTGAAAAAACCTTGGTAATTTGTGCAAAGGCGTCAACTGCCATGCTTCTTGAACAGCATCTAAAGCTAAAAGAAGGTATTCGCAGCACCTCCTTTCACGAAGGTTTAACGATTATTGAACGTGATCGAGCAGCTGCTTATTTTTCTGATGAAGAAAATGGTGCCCAGACGCTTATCTGCTCTGAAATAGGATCTGAAGGAAGAAATTTTCAATTTTCCCGCCATTTGATCCTTTTTGATTTACCTTTAAACCCTGATTTGCTCGAGCAGCGCATTGGCCGCCTGGATCGCATTGGTCAACGTCATCAGATTGAGATTCATGTACCTTATCTAAACAATAGCGCTCAAGAAAGTCTTTTTCGCTGGTATAATGAGGGACTAAAGCTCTTTGAAAAAAGTTGCTCGTTTGGCTTTACTATTTTTGAGAAATTCGAGAAACGACTTTTGCCACTTTTAGCAGAATTAAAAACCACAGCTGAAAAAAAGGAATTTACTAAATTAATTGCAGAAACTCAAAAGTTTCATGAAGAACTTTCACTTAAACTTAAAGAAGGTCGTGACCGCTTATTAGAATTAAACTCTTGTAATAGCGTGGTTGCAAAAGATTTGATAAGCGCTTTAAACCTGGCAGAAAATAGCATAGAGCTTGAAAATTATATGGCAGCTGTTTTTCAGGAATATGGAATTGAACATGAATATCATTCTGAATCTGCTGAAATTTTACGTCCCACTTCACATATGAAAACCAGTCATTTCCCCGGTTTAAAAGAAGATGGCATGATGGTGACGTATTCACGATCAAAAGCCTTGGTTCGTGAAGACATGGAGTTTTTAAGTTGGGAGCATCCCATGGTTTCTGAGTCTATGGATATGATTCTTAATTCCGAACTTGGCAATGTTTCTATGGTGACCATCTCGGTCAAAGGCCTCCAGCCTGGAACCTTATTGTTGGAAACATTTTATACGGTCAACTGTGCAGCTCCTAAATACTTGCAACTTGATCGTTTTCTTCCTTTAATACCAATTCGAATTCTCACTGAACCTTCGGGAAAAAATTTATCGAAAATTTTGAGCTACAGCCAGTTAAACAGTCTCTGTGAACCCTTAAATCGTCATACAGGACCCGCCATTGTTAAACGTTTAGCGCAAGATATTGAACAAATTTTGGGACAGAGTCAGATCTATGGAGAAGAACAATTGCCAGCTCTTTTAGACAGTGCAAAAATAGAAATGGAAACTAGCCTCAATCAGGAAATAATCCGATTGGAGAATTTACAAAATCTAAACCCCGCTATCCGTGATGAAGAAATTAATTTTTTCAAACATACACTTAATGAAAGTGAAGCTTACATCAATCGTGCGACTTTAAAGTTGCAAGCCTTAAGAGTAGTGATCAGTAAATAAGTACTAAATTCGCCTTAATATGGAAACTATTATGGTCAATTAAAAAGGGAGTGCTAGCACTCCTTTGAATTTCAACATGGCTCATTCAGATATTACTTAAGGCCAGGAAAACAGGTGCCATAAAACCAGTACTAGCAATACTGCAAGCCGATAGATCTCCATTAGCATTGATAACACATTTTGATACATTATTTGCCGCGCTATCAACCACATAAGCGAAAGTACCCGTCGCGTTGATAAGGATATCCCGCGCGCTTATGAAACCGTTAGCTGTTGCAACACAACCAAACAAATCACCTGTAGAAGCTAAGATTTGGCATTTGTAAACTTTGGTATTCGTCGTTATATAGGCTAGGGTAGCGGTTGAATTCATTGCGATCGCAAAAGCACCCCCACCAAGGGTCGGGGTCGACCCTACACAGTTATATAAATTTCCACTAAAGCCTATATCGCAACGATAAACATCTCCATTGATCACATAGGCATGGGTTCCCAATGGACTTAAGGTAAGGGAGGTGGGCAAATTGGCACCAGTGGGTGATTTTACACAGTTTATCAACTCCCCATCAGAAGCTATGACGCAATTGCTCACTCCTCCAAGAAAACTATCCAAAATATAAGCACGAGTACCTTCCAGATTAATATCTATATCTGAAGGAAGGATGAAATTATTGCCAGTAATACTACAATTCACTAAATCTCTATTGGCAGTAAAAGAACATTTGCTAATCGCTGTTGCTACTTGCAGAGGATTTGATACATAGGCAAAGGTTTCAGCAGGATTTAAAGCAATGCCTAAAGGACCAGCAAGTCCATTGGTAGTGGTTGTACAATTGACAAAATCCCCTGTCGGACTAATTCCACATTTCGAAATAAAATTACCGTTGGGGATATAGGCAAATCTATCGGGTATCGTAGGCATTTGAAATTGAATAGAGTAGTCCTGGCACGTATAAGGAGCTTTTGTATTTAAACAAAGGGAAATGCTCAGAGGTCCTGTCGTACCCACCAGGTTGAATAGCACTGGATTAGAATGGCTTGCAACAAATCCACAAAAACCAGTGAATGGATCCAATTGGCAATTAGATATTTTGAAATTGGGCGTCTCAACATTCACTTTTATTCCCGCCAAAGGATAGGGTCTCTTTGGCGCTAGTGGATTAAGCGTGACGGATAAAATAGAACCTACTTGTCTAACTTCAAAAAATTTTCCCGGAGCAGCAGAGCTTACTGAAGCGAAAAAAAAAGCTATTAAAGTGGTAAAGTAGATACAAATCTTTTTCATTAACTTCCTTAAAAAGCAACCGTCAATACAACTGCATTTGCGTAGACATCTTTGGTCACTAATCGATTTAAAATTTGGTTGTTTGCTGAACGGAAATTACCTTGTCCTAAATAAAAGAAGCGATAACCAAGCTCTATAGAAGCAGAATCAAATAAATTATTAAACTTAACACCTACACCTGCTGTTGCACTAAATTCAGCTTGAGTGTGATTGTGGAATGCATTATCAGGGAGGGTATAATTATCTAAAGCGTTTTCATAATAATCATGTGTGGTGAGAACATTGGGTCCAATACCCGCATCCAGGGTTAGAGCAAGATTTTGACTTGCATTATTTACAGTGGCTCGAGCCATAGCATAAATAGGTACATGTGAAACGCTATAGCGATAAGATAGGTTAGTGAAAAGATCCTCTTGAACTATAGTGCCCCGAACATGAGTATCAGCAAGATAAAACGCTTTAATGCCATAATCTAAATTGAACCGGCTATACTCTCTGCCGTGAACTAAATATCCAAGACCTATTAGAAAATTATCTGTTGTTTTTTTATCAAGGGTATAACGATTACCCACTAAACTAACAATATTAATATGCTGAACCTTACCTACTCTTGCACCGAAGTATCCTGCTGAAAAGCTAGCCTCACCGAAAGCTCGCACCGGAGGAGCCTCAACGCCCATAGTTCCTGCCATTGCAAGGCTGGTGCTCAGAATAAGAGTGGTTATAAGGGAAAGTTGCAGTTTTTTTATAGTCATTATTATTATCCTTTTTATTTCGACTGAATTCAGCACTGTGTTCTGGATTGATTGAGAAAAGATTTCTTTTTGTATGATGTGATTAGATTTGAGTTATAGCTTGCGTGCAAGTCCGTGATCGAACAAAAATTAGAGTAGTTAGGAATTGAATTCTTTTTATTTCGATTTAAATTTACAGCAGTTAACATCCCGCTAATTTGTCTCAAATTCTTCTCCCTGAGAATATAAACTATCCATGCTTTATGGTCTTTAGCGCTAGACTTTGATTAGAAACTAGAGTACAGAATAAATTTATCAAAAGCAATCCACGAATGTTTTATGTTGAACAGCCAAACCTCGCTCAAAACCTCAATAACCTTTATTTTAAGTTTTAGCCTGTTGCTCTGCAGCTTGGCAGTCTTTGTTCCGCTTTCACCAAAGATGCCAGCGGCAAGTCTTGATTCATCTTGGGCTTTAGCTTTAAATCAGGCAGTAGCACAAGGGCTTGCTTTTGGTTCAGAGATTATTTTTACCTTGGGACCCTATTCTTCCATTTACACTAAAAATTATCATCCGGCGACAGATTGGTTAATGATTGGCGGCAGCTTTTATTTAGCACTTTGTTATTGGCTCGCTTTGGTTTTCCTTTTAGGCGGCTATAAATTACGCTGGTATTTTGCCTTTTTTGTTTTTTTAGCAGGAATGATTTACTCACGTGATTCATTATTTTTTTCCTATACTTTGTTGGTCAGTTTAGTTTGCCTAAAGCTTAGCCAGCGTAAATTAACGATAGCATCATCCGGTCTTCTAGCCTTTCTTTTTAGCACTTTAGGCTTATTAACCTTGATTAAAGGTTCATTTGCACTGTTGTCTTTAGTTATCGCCTTTATGTGCTTTAGTTTTCTTCTCATTTCTAAAAAACAAAAAGAGGCTATAATCAGTCTCTTGGCATTTATTAGCGCTATAGTTTTCTTTTGGCTGGGCTCAGGCCAATTGTTGCAAAACCTACCTCTTTATTACTACCAGACTTTTTCTTTGGCCGCGGGATTTTCTGAGGCTATGGGAATCTCAGGGTCGAATATTGAAATTGCCATCTACTTAGTCAATGCAATTTTAATCCTTCTCGCTTTAGTCTATGAATCACGCTTCCCAAAGCACCTTAGGTTATTTCTCTTTATTGTTTTTTTTAGTTTTTTCTTTATCTCTTTTAAAGCTGCTTTTACCAGACACTATGGTCATGCGTTTATTGCAGGAACCTCAGTACTTATTGCAGCACTTTGCCTAATTTTTATAGTTAAACGAAAATCACTTTTGCCACTTATTTTTCTTTCGTATTTTACTTGGAGTTTTATCAACGGCAATTACAGCAAAATCTCTCTAGGTAATAATTTACAAACTACTTATTCTTCGACATGGAACGGCTTAAACAACAGGCTAAGCTCCAAGTATTGGTATAGCCGAGATTTTGAGCTATCCCTAGCTTATCTACATCAGCAAACTCCTTTTCCAAGTTTGAAAGGCACAACAGATATTTATTCTTTCGCACAGAGCTATTTAATTTCTTCAGCAAATACCTGGTTTCCACGTCCCTTGTTTCAAAGTTACTCAGTTTTTAATTCAACAATGATTGAAAAAAATAAAACTCATTTATCAGTTAATAAGAAACCTGACAATATTATTTTTAGACTTGAGCCTATTGATAATCGCTTTCCTACTTTAGAAGACGGAGCTAGTTGGCCTCTCCTAATTGCTAACTACCAACCTCAGCAGGCTGTTAATAATTTTTTAATCCTAAAAAGAAAAACCCGTTTCAGCGACTTTGAGCCTAAGTTATTGGAGCTACCCAAAGAAGCACATCATTTAGGGGAGCAAGTTATAGTTCCTAACGCTAATCAAGCTCTGTTTGTCGAGCTTGAAATTAGCTCAACTTATTTTGGTAAAATTATAAATTTTTTGTTTAAAATTAATGAGCTAACTATAAACTTGCTTTTAAATGATGGCAGCAAAAGACAGTATCGCTTAATTGCAAGCATGGCAAATTCAGGATTCTTACTTTCACCTCTAATCGAAAGTACACAAGAATTTGCATTACTCTATGGCGAGCCACTCTATCTAGACATAAAAAAAGTTCAATCCTTTATTATCAATACTAAACAATCTAGATTTAGACATTGGCATAGCAATTATCATTTGCGCTTCAAACTTTTAACTAAATTTAATTAACTATGGCTATACTAAGATTGAAAATTCAGGAGAAACTATGAAACAACATACCCCCCTATTTTTAAAACTGGTTAGTGCTGCCAAGAAACAAACCAAGCTCATTACACCTCAAGATTTGCAACAAAAAATAAACAAAGGGGAGCCTATTTGGCTTATTGATGTCCGTGAGGAAAGCGAGTGGAATCAAGGCCACATTCCAAAGGCAATCCACCTAAGCAAAGGAATTATTGAGAGAGATCTTGAAAAACTGATACCTGATCAGCAAACTCCAATTATTTTATATTGTAGCGGCGGTTTTCGTTCGATTTTAGCAGCTGATAATTTAAATAAAATGGGTTATACCCAAGTTTATTCTTTAGAAGCAGGCTCTCAAGGCTGGAGAGAAGCAGGGTTTGAATGGTCAATCTAAAGTCTTGGGATGATTAGCCTATTCTTAACAGCTTCTCAAAAATATGTTTCGGCAGTAAGAGCCAAAAACGACCTTTATTTTTCATATGTTCGCCAAGAAAAATGGCTTTTTTGCCTGAACCCCAATAAATATCACCGCGCATTAAACCCCGGATAGCACCGCCAGTATCCTGGGCAATCACTAGTCGATTAAAGTTATTCATTTTCTCACTGTTTTCAAGGGGCTTTTTTGTGGTTAACCATAATGGAGAGCCAAGAGGTATCCATTTTTTATCGATGGCTAAGGAGTAGCCCGGTGTTAGTGTCATATCTAAGGCCCCTAAGGCTTCAGGTTGTTTCAAATCTTCAAAAAAAACGAATGATTTATTTTTATGCAAAAAAGCATTTACATTATTGGGATGGCGTTTAAAATATTGGATGAGTGCTGTTTTTGAAGCGTTCGAAGGGGTCATCAAACCCTTCTTTATCAACACGCTGCTTAGAGAAGTATAATGCGCGCCATTTTCTCCGGCATATCCCAGATAGAGATTTTTTCCACTGGTTAAATTGATGATGCCAGCTCCCTCGGTTTCAAGCAGGGAACGCTCTACCGGACTATTAATCCAGGCAATAACTGCGGCCTTCTTTTTAAGCGCACCACTATCAATCTGTTCACGAGTAAAATAGGCGCGTTTAGATGAAGGCCAATGTAGATCTGAAGGCATACTATATATAGGCGTATTGTATTCCTTAGTACGCGTTAAACTGCCTTTTAATTGCGGCATATAGTAACCCGTGAATAGGCCTTCGACTGGCTTTCTTTGAGTAAATTCGACTGGATGAAACCATTTTTTAAAAAATTCTTTTGCCCCATCTTCAGAAACAGCGTCTATTGCAGCCGCTTCTCTGCAAGCAGGTTGCCAGTCTTTTGCCTGAATATTGATGTAGCGCGAACCTACTTTATGGGAAGGATCCTGCTTTAGAAAAATTTTACAAGAATTTTGGAAAGCGATTAAAGAGTTTTTTATGTCTGTTTCATTCCATCCGGGTAACTCTTCAAAGGGAATTTTTTTCAAAGCCACCTGATTAATCGTAATTTTCTGTGGTTTTTCATGAGAGACCTTTTTAATCTTAGCCACAGATTTTAGGTTCAGCTTCGCTTCAGGCTTAATTTTGGTTACTGATTTAGATTCAGTTTTAACCAAAACTATTACTGGTAAAGATGAGGGCAGAAGCTTTGAATTAGTTCCTTCAACCAAAGTCAAACGCAAGCTCGATGTCGGGCAAACAAACCCTATTATTAGGTATATTATAATTCGTATCATAGCTGGTAAAAATTTTACACGAGATAGAATTTAATACAACATGTTTTTTTAATGAATAATTACCTTATAAATCAATAAGAAATGCTAAAAAAACGCCCTTTATTTAGCGAAGCAAAAATCGCGCATCTAATTATAGAGACAAATTTCTTTTCAATTTGATCAAATAATCAACAGCATTAAACGCAGCAAGGTAACCGGAAATGCAAGGCTGAGCACTCTCAATTTTATGAGTCAATTCCTCTATTGAAGCACCTGAAATAATTCCATTTCCCACCGCGATTTGCTTTAAAGCAAAGGTGCTAAAACAATCTTTGATATGCGACATAAGGTAATGATAATGATCGAGGTCAGCTTTTAAAACTAATCCCAGAACCAGATAACCATCAAAGCTGGTTTTTTGTTGATAGGCATTAATGATGAAAGGAATTTCATAAGTTCCAAAGTTTGAGGCTTCAATTTCATAATCATATGACGATTGTTTGACGAGCGCTTCGCAAAGTGAAAGCTGCCGCTGAGAGAGAGTTTCATGTATTTGCGAAGAGACAATTAATAATTTTGGCACTAGAATCCTTGCTTTGCTTTAAAACTAATTAGGTAATCCAAGGCATGGTAGGCTTCTTGCACTCTCTGCTGCTCAATAACACGAGCAGTCAAAGTTTCCATAGTGGGCGCTGCAATTATTCCATTACCAATTAAAAGTCCGTCGAGAGCAAATTTGATAAAGCATTCTTTAACATGTTCCCAAATAAATTCATAGTGATCCGTGCTGCCTTTAAGAAGTAAGCTCAAGGGTAGATAACCTGCATAGGGTTTATTACGATGAAAATACTGGATTACAGTTGGAATTTCATAAGTGCCTGCGGCAACGGTTTCAATTTCATAGCTATAAGGGGAGTCGTCCAGCAGTTGCACACAGCTATCTAACTGTTTCTTGGCCAGATTATTGTAATAGTCCGACCAAACCACTAAAATTGTGTTGTTTGACATGGTTTTATCCTAGCTTTTAAAATTACGAATCTTAGCAGATCTTGCTCAATTGGTACATTGACCTATTCTTTTCGTCATAAAACAAACAATTCGAAAAGCAGGTTTTGCAAAATTACGCCAGTTAGTTGTATTATGCCTACGTTTTCTAGATTCTAGAGGTTTCGGTTAATATTTAATCGATAATAATTTTATTTTTAACTCTGGTGAAAACCAGATTTTCAATAATAGCCCTTGAATTATTTCCCTCTCGGGGCTTGATAATCTATCTTTGGTTTTTATAAGGATTTATATGGCTACAAACTCGATTCAAAAATATAAGTTTCTTATTTTGCTTTTAAGCGTGCTAATTTTTCCCATGATTGTGGGTCAATACGTACCTATTCATATTAAAGCGATTAGCTATGCGCTAAGTTTAAGTATGAAAACACTTCTTGAATTTTTATTGCCCTATATAATCTTTAGCTTTGTATTCTCTTGTTTGTCCAACTTACAAAAAGGCGCACTTTTTTTTGTATTTTTATTAATTGGATGCGTCTTTGTTTCTAATTTTGCAGCGTTAATGTTTGGCTATAGCTCAGGCTATATTGGCTTACACCTATTACACTTTACAGCGAAGCCAATTTCCTTTGGGCCACAGTTGGAACCAGCATGGCAATTCCATCTTACAAAATTAATATCCAATGATATCGCTCTATTGGTTGGCTTTAGCACGGGTATATTCTTTTCATTCTGGCCTAGTGCAAGAGCCAAAGCGGTTGCGGCAACTTTAAATAATTTAGCCAATGGCTTTTTGAAGAAAGTCTTTATTCCTTTTCTACCCCTATTTATTTTAGGATTTATTTTTAAACTTGAACACGAGCATATGCTTGAAACCTCGCTAACTTTATATGGTCCTATATTGGTTTGGGTTGTGATTAGTCAATGGTCTTATATATGCTTTTGGTATCTGGTTGCCTCTAAATTTTCATTTAAAAAATTCAGTTTTTATCTAAAAAATGTTCTACCAGCGAGTTTGGTAGGCTTTAGTACTATTTCAAGTGCGGCAGCGATGCCTGTGCTTCTAGTGTCTACCGAGAAAAATCTTGGTGATCCTGAAAAGGCGCGAATGTTAGTTCCAGCGATAATTAATATTCATACGCTAGGAAGTGCAATTGGAATTCCTATACTAAGTTTAGCGACGATTTTAACGTTTGGCTTGCCCTTGCCTTCAATCTCAACCTTTGCAATTTTTGCACTTTACACAGCGCTGGCAAAATATGCTGTTGCTGCAGTACCTGGCGGTGTAATCATTGTAGTCGCACCTATCTTGGAAGCTCATCTTGGTTTCAGCTCTGATATGGTGGGTTTGATTACGGCAGTTTACTTACTTTGCGATCCCTTTGGCACAACCGCCAACGTAACGGCTAATGGCATGTTTCCTATCCTGTTTACTAAACTGTACGATAAATTATCCAAGTTGAACCTGCCCGCATTTTTGGGCGTTAAAGGACGAAGAACAGAATTAGCCGATTTTACAGATGAGGAAGTCAATGTGTCTAAAACAGTATGATTGGTAAATAGTGAGAGGCTCTTAACTGAGCGCGTTAAGAGTTCAGTTATGAGCCTTATAATATTTACCAATCTAACTCGTCATTTTCTCATTCGAACCTCTACTACTGCGGCGATTTATAAGGAATTTCATTAAAAAATCTGACGCAATATCACCGCCGAAAGATGCCTCCATACCTCACGAATAAGTCTCGCAGTGAAATTGTTAATCTTGACTTAATAATAAGTTGTTAAAATAGCCTCTTTAACTAAATTTCTGAAGGAGAGCTTGATGAATTTTTGGGACTTGTTATCGATTGGGTGGCGGAATATAAAAGGAACTTTTCTCGGAGGTTTTGTAGACCCGATGCTCTTTTTTTATTTTACAATCCCCATATGGCTTATTCATATGGCACTCCTACCTCTCACTTTAACCATTGGGGCCGGTATAAAAACAATCGTAGATTTTTTTACCCGCGTTCCTTTAGCTCCTACTGTAATCAATGCTCAAACAACTTTAATAAAACAATACGATTCCAAAATGATGGAAGAGTTGGTAGCAGACATTTCAAAATATAAGCCAAAATCTGAATCAAGTTATGAATTAATCACTAATTTGAAGAAATTAAACAAAATGGATAAATCAATAGATATATTTCAAACTGAAACAAAAATTGATCTTGCCTGGAAACAATCAGGTGATACGACGCAGAGTATATTTAAGAAAAGTTATATAAAAGACTTGCCGTTAAACCTATCTAATCAGAAAGTTCTCGTAGGTAAATGCAAAGAGTTTGAAGACCAGGTTAAGGCCAGAAGACTTAAGTCACAAAAAACTTTAATTGAGAACTACTTAAATAATGACTATAACAAGGGTAAAAAGATGCAGCAACTAATTGGCTTTTTTAAACCTCAGTCTGAATTACATAATGAGCCAAATACAATTTTGAGTTCAACATTGATATGATTTTATAAAATTTAGTTTAATAGATCTTATTTTTAGGGTAACCGCAAATAAGCTCTGCGGTTATTCACTACTAAATATAAATTATTCTTTAGTTAAATAGGTTCGGCGGTCTTGCATTGTGTCTATGCTATTGAGCACCGTTTGTTGGCAGACCTCACGCATTAGTGGAATGCTTTCTAAGGGTTGCCCCTGATGGATTGCATAGGCAATAAAAAAACAATCTTGCCAAACTTTTTCGGTCTTTAGCTTATTTGCACCAACCCACAAGGCATTCCATAGAAAATGGAAAAGCCATTTATCCCGCTGCTTTTCAAACTCCTGGCTAAAAACAACCGCCATTGCATCTTTGACCAGACATACTTTTGCGCCTTCAACGTAGCTGCAAAACCGATTAACTAATTTATCCACATGGGCATTTTCAACGAACCAGGATTCTGCAAAGCGTTTAGTATCAAGCCAATTTTTAGAGCGCTTGAAAGACGATTGCATCGCATCAGCGGTGAAGGGGGCGATTTGCACGGATAATTGTTCGATTAAGTGAGGAATATCAATTAGCTTAGCTTCAAAGTGCAAGCCCAATAATTCTTGTATTTCTAATAAATGTAAATCCGGCATTGCTTTCTGATTTATGGTGAGTGCTAAAAAATGTCCCGTCAATCTTAGCAAATAAGCTTCATCAATTTCTCTTAGGCTCACACTGTCATCAAGAGCTTCATCATAATATTTAGCTACACCACTTGCTGGTAGTTCTGGAGTAAGCCAAGCATCCTTGATGCCAAGCTCCTGCTTAAACAGTAAACCACAAAGCAGATGGGTATTCGCAGTTTTCTTAACATGAATAAAAATGCCTTGCGCACCTGAGCCATCAATTTCACTGGCTTTGATTCGCATGCGTGGTTTTGTCGTATCTTTACTAAAGACAACCCCTTTTCTGCGTTGGATCTTAATCCACTGATTAAATTGTTCTTGATAACTTTCTGGATACCAGCTCTTTATAGTTTGCAAACGACTAAGTGAAATTGAACTTAGAGTGATTGTTGCCATAAGCTGATCAAGGGTCGCCATTACAACATCCCTTACTTCTTGCTTTGGATGCAATAAAGTTAACAAAGCAACATCTTGTCCCTCTTCAATGCTGTAAAGGTCCAGGATTAGATCAATAAAAAAATCCGCCGGCATGGCATAACTTTGGGCAAAGAAATTTTCAGCAACATCAAACACTGATAAATCTGATAATTCGTCTAGCATGGCTCGCATAGCGTTTAATTGATCGGCTTCATTATCCGGTGCCAGCTCTTCTTCAAGACTGGTTAACTCTAAATAAGCTTCTTTGAGTTCCTCGGATAATTCAGCATGTACTTCATAGAAGGCGTTTAAGACAGGTAGCCAAAAGCCAAGCGTTTGCTTTCCTTTAGTGATTGATTTAGCAATTTTTGACATCAAAAGATTGAGCATCTTACTGGCTGGTTTATTACCTCTCTCCAGCGCAGTTTGCAATTGAGCAACGCAAATATCCAAGGCAAAAACACAGGCAGAGTAAAAAGCTGGTTCGTCATCAAATTGTGAATCATCCAGGCTTTCAATAAGATCCACAAGACTGAGAGCAAGTTCCGGATCCTGTAGAAAAGGCGCATAGTGCTGCGGATCAAGTTCAGCGCTTTGCTCCATCAAGGCGGCCATATCCTTAATCCATCGCTCTAAATTATTAAGCTCAAGAGTCATAAAATCTCAGGTACTAATCGAGGCTTGCCCTCATCGTCGATAGCCACAAAGACAAAAATTCCTTCGGTTACCTGATAATGTTCACCGTTTTCTGAGCGCATTACCCATACTTCAACTTTCATCGTCATTGAGGTTTTACCTAGCTTAGCTAGCTCAACATGGCAACTTACCAGATCGCCAACATGAACAGGGCGAAGAAATGACATCGAGTTAATTGCGACGGTTGCTGCGCGACCTTTGGCAAGTCTTCTGGCTAATACACCGGCGGCCAAATCCATTTGGGAAACCAGCCAACCGCCAAAGATATCACCATTAGCATTCGTGTCGGCTGGCATGGCTAAGGTTTGGATTGTAAGTTCGCCGCTTGGGGTTTTCATCAAGTTTCGCGTTTTAATTTGGACAGGGCATCAGCCATGGCGGTATTAAATATTGTTTTCTTTGCAGCTGTGGGCTGTGCTTTTTTACTGGGTTCAGGTTTTTTCCCTCTATGTTGATGATTCGCTTGAGCAGATTTCATAGGTTGTGGTTTATCTTTTTGTGTTTTTTGCACAAAGGGCATTTTCTCTTCAGTTAATTTCATGCTTAAGCCTATGCGACGTCTTTCCTTATCCACTTCAACTACTTTTACCGTCACAATATCCCCGGCTTTAACAATCGTTGAAGGATCACTTATATAGCGATTAGTCATCGCAGAAATATGCACTAAACCATCTTGATGAACGCCGATATCAACAAAGGCGCCAAAATTAGTCACATTGGAAACCACCCCTTCCAGGATCATTCCTTCGTGTAAATGGGCTATATCTTCCACCCCTTCTTTAAAATTAACTGTTTTAAATGCAGGCCGTGGATCGCGCCCAGGTTTTTCCAATTCGCGTAGTACGTCACGAATTGTCGGTAAACCAAAATGTTCGCTCACATAATTCTCTGCATTAACGCTTTTTAGCAGCTCGGGATTTGCAATAATTTGCTTAAGATCGACGTTCAAATCAGCCAGTATTTTTTCTACCAATGGATAGGCTTCCGGGTGCACTGCTGATGCATCTAAAGTATTTTCACCATTGGTGATCCTTAAAAAACCAGCGGCTTGTTGAAATGATTTTTCACCCATGCGCGCTACATTTTTCAACTGCTCACGGTTTAGGAAAGCCCCGTTTTCATCGCGGTGTTGTACTAAATTTTTAGCCAGGGTTTCATTCAAACCTGAAATATGAGTTAGCAAGGCCGGTGAGGCTGTGTTGACATCAACACCTACGGCATTCACGCAATCTTCAACAACTCCCTCAAGGCTGCGGGCCAGACGAGCTTGATTGACATCATGTTGGTATTGACCGACCCCGATTGCTTTAGGATCAATTTTAACCAATTCAGCCAAAGGATCTTGTAAACGCCTTGCGATAGAAACAGCTCCGCGTATGCTTACATCGAGATCAGGGAATTCATTCGCAGCTAATTCTGAGGCAGAATAAACGGAAGCGCCTGCTTCAGAAACGACAACTTTTGTGAGTTTCAAATCAGGATACATTTTAATTAAATCGCCAACTAAACGCTCTGTTTCGCGCGAGCCTGTTCCATTGCCAATACTAATTAAATTAACCTGATGCCGGGCAGCCAGCTTTGCCAGTTCGGCAATCGCCTGATGCCATTCATTCAATGGGGCAAAAGGAAAAATTGTCGTGTAATCCAGGACTTTGCCGGTAAGATCAATCACTGCGGCTTTGACGCCGGTACGAATCCCGGGATCAAGACCTATTGTAATTTGTTGTCCTGCCGGGGCTGCTAATAATAAATCGCGTAAGTTGCGAGCAAAAACATTAATAGCTTCAACATCAGCCGCTTCGCGCAGACGAGTCACTAATTCCAATTCGAGTTTTGTAAAAATTTTGGCTTTCCAAGTCAGGCGCACCGTGTCGAGCAACCAGGAATCCGCGGCTCTTTGCTCATCTAAAATGTTAAAATAGGCAGCGACCTGTTTTTCACCGTAATCGGCATCATCTTTAAGAACAAGAGAAAGTTTTAACACATTTTCACGGCGTCCTCGGAACAGGGCTAAGGCTCGATGAGAGGGAATTTTCTTGATTGGTTCGGCATAATCAAAATAATCTGAATATTTATTGCTCGATTTTGCATCTGGGTTACCGATTGATTTTAAAATTGCATGTTGCCAGAGGTATTCACGCAATTTATTGATAAGTTCGGCATCTTCGCCGAAAAGCTCCATCAAAATTTGTCGTGCGCCATCAAGCGCTGTTTTGGTATCAACTATCTCTGCTTCAGGATTAATAAATTGTTCTGCGAATGAAGAAGGTTCCTTGGTCGGATCCTGCCAAAGGCCTTCGGCCAAGGGCAAAAGTCCAGCTTCTCGAGCAAGCTGTGCCTTGGTGCGGCGTTTTGGCCTGTGGGGAAGGTACAAATCTTCCAGCCGTGTTTTAGTATCTGCGGCAAGGATTGCTTTTTCCAATTCTGGAGTTAACTTTTCTTGCTCACGAATCGATTGGAGCACCACGGTGCGTCGTTCATTTAATTCGCGAATATAATACAAACGCTCCACAAGCTGCCTTAATTGAGTATCGTCGAGGCCCTGCGTTGCTTCTTTACGATAACGAGCTATGAAAGGAACTGTTGCACCATCATCCAACAACCGAATTGTTGTTTCTACTTGAGAAACTTTAACATTAAGCTCTTGTGCAATAATTGACGCAGCCGCTTGTATCTCTAGAGTCATTCAAATCCTCATAAATCGTAGTAAAAAAACACAGTCATTATATACTGGTTAATTTTCATTTTGCTAATTTTATTGATTGGAAACGACCAACAAAAAAGCTCATTAATAGGTCGAGGGGGGGATTTGTCCTCTAAACTCTGAAATCTAAATTGTTAATTTAGCTCGGTTAAAGATATTATTCCTAGTACGATGTCAGAATTAGTTGCAGCCGAAAAAATTTTTAAGTAGAGTGAATACTAATTCCAACGTATTCTCAATGGGTTAGACTCAACTTTTTTATAGATTAACCAAAACATCTGTTTCTTATATATTTTAATGATGAATATAAAACATGGACTGACATTTACTATAGGGATTTTTTATATGCACCCAGTAATTATAACGAAAAAGACCTTAGCCATACTCATCATATCAACCAGTTTAATCACGGTATTATTTAACCTCACTTATATTGATTAAGGGATATGACATGAACTTATTAAGCTTAATGAATAAAATAGGTGCGGGATTAATTTTTTTATGTTTTTTCAGTACTGCTCAGGCTAGACTTCCAGTTTGGACTTTTAGCCATGATACAACACCCATAGTGACTGTTAGTTCCACAGGCACTGCTACTGTTCAATATACGATAAACAATAATTCCTATAAACCCCATCAATTAGTTTTAAGCCCTACCACTCCCACTGGTATTAGCCAAGTAGCCCCCTGTATTTTAGGCCCGAAAGGCTCTGGGAATTCTACTTGTGTTTTACTCTTAACGATTAATGGCAGTGCTTTGCCCTCCGACCTGATTGTAGGTGGGCCTTTTATGTGTCAAGTGACCTTCCCCCAGGGCACAAACCAATGTTACCAACCCAGTCCCGGAGAAACCCTGGTCATCACGCGAACCCCCACACCCGGGCTAGCCACCTTGTCCGCCCTTACTCAAAACCTGGCTTTATCGATTCGGGCTCCAGGCGCTGATCCGGCGCTTTTGGGTATTGCACGTATCATCCGAATAACTAATACAGGATCAAGCCAGGCGAACAATCTAAGAGTGAACGCGACAGGGCTTCCAGCAGGCACCGCAATAACCAGCAATACTTGCATTGGAACGTTAAATGCTGGGGGAACCTGCGACATAACCATTACTCCGGGGAGTATAGCGAGTTCAGATGCCGGATCTAATCCCTGTACTACACCGCCGGGCACTTTACCCCTTCCCGCTATTGTTACAGTGAGTGCCGATAATGCACCCTCAACCAACATTAACGTGCTGATACTAGGATACGGCTGTATCTATCAAAATGGCTTTTTGTTTGCGGTGGATGATGCAACAGCAATTACCTCTAGTATCGGTGGTAAAATAGCCGCATTGGCCAATGAACCTGGTACATACCTATGGGCAACAGTAGGAAATGATACCGCCGCAGACAGTATTATCGATGGGTTTGCCAATACTAATGCCCTTGCAACGCCAATGGGCCAATATCCAGCTGCGCAGGCGTGCTTAACTAAGAATTGGTACCTGCCAGCTATTTGTGAGCTTGGAAGATATGTGGGTTTAGGGGTGGATCCCGGTTGTGGTGCTACTAACCCTAATTTGTACACTACGTTACATAATAATAATTTAGGTGGATTTGCTAATGCTAACTACTGGAGTTCTACGGAGAGCAATTTTCTCCCTAGTTTTTCTGCATGGTCTCAGCTTTTTACCTCAGGTGTTATGATTAACAACTCCAGTAAAACATTCGCCCCTTTAGCGGTTCGGTGTATCCGGACTTTAACTATTTAACGTCTACTTTCATTAGCTCACTTCATAGGATTGGTTATTTAAAGTGGATGGGCAAAAATAGCTCATTCAACTTGACCTATGAAAGAGCTTTTAAGAAACATACAAAATTACCCTCTAAATCCTCACGAAGTACTTTAAGGTAATAATTTAATTATAGAACAAAGCCTTATATCTGAAATAGCCAAATTGTAGTTCTTATTTATTCAACAGTAACAGATTTTGCCAAATTTCTTGGTTGATCAACATCAGTTCCCTTTGCCACAGCCACATGATAGGCCAATAATTGCAAGGGAATGGTGTATATAATAGGTGCAATCCATGAACTGCAAGTGGGTACCTGCATGAGGCGTGCACCGTTAGCAGGCCAGGCCTTTGAATCATCAACAAAAACAATAAGTTGCCCTTCACGTGCACTCACTTCATGTAAGTTAGATTTTAATTTATCTAAAAGTTCATCATTAGGCGCAATAGCAACGACCGGCATGTTTTTATCAACCAAAGCAAGCGGGCCGTGTTTAAGTTCGCCGGCTGGATACGCTTCTGCATGAATATAAGAAATTTCTTTTAATTTTAAGGCGCCTTCCAAAGCGACCGGATATTGCACGCCGCGACCTAAGAATAACGCATGGGCTTTGGGTACAAACATAACCGCCAGATTTTTAATCTCATCACTCATTTTAAGAGTACGCTGACAACAAGCTGGCAATTCTTGCAATTGATTTAAAATTACCGCGGCGCGTTCATCTTTACAAAGCGCTGCTGCAAGCATAAGAAAAGCGACCAATTGAGTAGTAAATGCCTTAGTTGAGGCGACACCAATTTCCACACCTGCTCGAGTTAAAAAAACAGATTCGGCTTCGCGCACCATTGAACTGGTTGCAACATTACAAATGGCAAGAGTACTTAGATAATTCATCGATTTTGCTTTGCGCAGAGCGGCGAGAGTATCCGCTGTTTCGCCTGATTGTGAAACAGTAATAAAAAGCGTATTTTCGGCAACGACTACATCGCGATAGCGATATTCGCTGGCAATTTCTACAGAAGTTGACAACCCGGTTAGCGACTCTAACCAATAACGCGCTACTAAGCCTGCATGATAACTAGTCCCACAAGCGACGATATGGATTTGTTTTATTTTTTTGAAATAAGAGGTAGCAGCCTCACCAAAACTGGCTCGCAACACGTCAAGGCTAGCTATGCGACCTTCCATGGTATCAGCTAAAACCTTAGGTTGTTCATGAATTTCTTTTAACATAAAGTGACGGTAGGGGCCTTTGCTGACTGCATGATTTTCACCATTCATTGAATGGATTGCACGCTCAACAGGTTCACGATTTTCATCAAAGAAAAGAACCTGTCCACCGTCTAATCGTACACTGTCACCCTCTTCCATATAAATGGCAGACTGGGCAAAACTACGCAAAGCGAGAGTATCGGAGGCAATAAATTGCTCATCAATCCCCAAACCAACAACCAAGGGGCTACCTCTACGAATAGCTACTATTTCATGAGGTTTCATTTGATGTATCACACCAAGAGCAAAAGCGCCCTTCATCTCATCAGCTGCATCTTGTACTGCTAGAAGTAAATCTTCATGTTGTTGATAGTGATAATGAATGAGATGAGCGGCCACCTCAGAATCAGTTTCCGAAGTAAATTCATAATCAAGCGCTATTAATTTTTGGCGCAGTTCTTCAAAATTTTCAATAATACCGTTGTGCACTATGGCTATATCCCCGTCAGACATATGAGGATGGGCATTATCTTCGCAAGGCTTCCCGTGGGTGGCCCAGCGGGTATGAGCAATCCCGATATTTCCGGAAATTGCAGTTTCCTGCATAGCATTAGCTAACGCCTGAACCTTTCCTTGAATCCTGATGCGCTTTAATTGGCCTGCACTATCAATCACCGCTATACCCGCAGAGTCATATCCACGATACTCAAGGCGCCTTAAACCTTCTAATAAGACTCTGGAGATATCGCGTTTAGATAAAGCTCCGAAGATACCGCACATAGATTGCTCCTTGATTTTTTCTCTCCAACTATATCCTGAGTTTAGGTTATAGCTATCGATACGTAAAATTTGTTGAAATTGTTAAGCCCTAAGTCCGCAAAAGGTGCTCTACGGTAGATGGCTTAAATTAATGCAATGATTGATATACATGAATTATGCCAAAATAATATTTAATGATGTTTTTTCATAATACGCGCACGATCTCGCTGCCAATCTCTATCTTTAACCGTTTCACGCTTATCATGAGACTTTTTACCCTTGGCCAGAGCAATTTTCATTTTTACGCGATTATTCTTCCAGTAAAGGGCTAGGGGAACCAGCGTATAGCCTTGCCGTTCTACAGAGCCTATCAGTTGATTAAGCTCTTTGCGGTTTAACAGCAATTTACGCGTGCGATTCGCCTCAGGCAAAAGATGGACTGCGGCTGTAGGTAAGGGTTGAATTTGGGCGCCTAACAAAAACGCTTCGCCGTATTTTATTATTACATGGGAATCGGATAAATTTATTTTTCCTGCACGCAAGCTTTTAACTTCCCAACCTTCGAGAACTAAACCCGCTTCGAATTCATCTTCAAGAGAATACTCAAAACGTGCTTTTTTATTGAGCGCGATGGTTGCGCTATTTTTGGTTGTCATCAGACACCTGGGATTAGATTAGATTAAAAAAAAGACCGATTTGAATTATACATCAATCCAGCTTTATTGGCGAAGCTCTCTTTTTACACTAAGATAAAAGCCATTTTTGGCTTAAGGAGAACAAATTCATGAAACTGGGTGACCAATTGCCTTCGTTACAATTCAATGCAACGAACGGCGTAAAAGCAAATTTTGACGCTTATAGAGGTAAATGGCTAGTTCTTTATTTTTATCCTAAAGATGCCACGCCAGGCTGCACACAACAAGGCCAGGATTTTCGCGACGCTTATAGTGAAATTAAACATTTAAATGCCGAAATATTTGGAATTTCACGAGACAGTTTAAAGTTGCATGAAAATTTTAAAGTTAAACAGCAATTCCCCTTTGAACTTATCGCTGACCACGAAGAAGAACTTTGCCAACTTTTTGAGGTCATTAAGATGAAATCTATGTACGGTAAACAAGTACGCGGAATTGAACGCAGTACTTTTATTTTTAATCCCCAAGGGATTTTAAAATATCAATGGCGAAAACTAAATGTTAAAGGTCATGTTGCTGAGTTAATAAAAACTCTGCAAAACTTGCAAGCAGAATAACTACAAAACTTGACGGAACTCCTAACCCTCAGCACAATGATAATTTTGCTGAGGACTTAGAATGGATACTGAAAAAACAGCTGTAAAATTATTTGTGCTAGATACAAACATTCTGATGCATGATCCTTCAGCCATTTATCGCTTTGAAGAACATGATATTTATTTACCCATGGTTGTTCTTGAGGAACTTGATAGCCATAAAACCGGGATTTCTGAAGTAGCACGAAACGTGCGGCAAACGAACCGCATGTTAGTGGGACTGATGGCGAATGCCAGCCATCAAGAAATTGTTGCGGGTTTGCGTATCCCCAGTTATCAATCCGAAGGAAAAAGCAGTGGCTCCTTGTTTTTTCAAACCGATGATTTTGAACCACTTCGCCCCATTTCCTTGCCCGGACATAAAGCTGACAACACTTTGTTAGCAACTGCTTTAGGGTTACAAAAAAAATACCCAGACCGACAAGTAATTATTATTTCGAAAGATATTAATTTGCGCATTAAAGCTGGAATTCTCGGGATTCCTGCAGAGGATTATTACAATGACAAAGTGCTGGATGATGTTGATCTTCTCCACAGCGGTTTGCATGTGATAGAAAATGACTTTTGGGACACTCACGCCAAAGACATTGAAGCCTGGAAAGAAAATGGCAGAACCTATTATCGCATTAGTGGTCCTTTGGTAAGTCATTGGAATTTCAACGATTGCATTAGTACTCAGGACAATGAATTTCAGGCCATTGTGAAAGAGCTAACCGAAGGGAGCGCCGTGGTCCAACTTGCTCGAGATTTCTATCAAGCAAAACATTCGGTTTGGTCAATTAACGCGCGTAATCGTGAACAAAATTTTGCTTTAAATTTGCTGCTTGACCCGGATATTGATTTTGTCACTTTGCAGGGTTCAGCAGGAACAGGAAAAACTTTATTAACTATTGCAGCCGGATTAACTCAGGTTCTCGATCACAAACTGTATTCTGAAATTATTATGACCCGTGTAACCATTCCGGTCGGTGAAGACATCGGTTTTCTACCCGGAACTGAGGAAGAAAAAATGACTCCCTGGATGGGCGCGTTGATGGATAACCTTGAGGTCCTGCATGGTGCTCAGGAAGGCGGTAGTTTTGGTCGTGCTGCTACCCAAGATCTTCTTCAAAATAAAATTAAAATCCGTTCATTAAATTTCATGCGCGGCCGTACTTTTTTAAACCGTTTTATAATTATTGATGAGGCGCAAAATCTTACTTCAAAACAAATTAAAACGTTGGTAACTCGTGCAGGACCTGGCTCAAAAATTATCTGCCTCGGTGATATTAAACAAATTGATACGCCCTATTTAACCGAGACAACTTCGGGTTTAACCTTCGCCGTTGATCGTTTCAAACATTGGCAACACAGTGCCCACATGACGCTCACACGCGGTGAACGTTCGCGACTTGCGTACTATGCCGCAGAACATTTATAGCCTAAAGAGTAGAAGTTTCAAGCATAAGCAGTATAATGCTTGCCCAAGATCTTTTTGAGAGATAAGAAATGAGCAATCCTGCCATTACCTTTGATGATGTCCTGTTGATCCCTGCTTATAACCATCATGAGTCAAGGCGAGTGGTTGAAATTGATATGAGTGATAAATTAGGCAAATTACATCTGGACCTGCCGATTATAAGCTCTAACATGGATACCATCACCGAATCTACCATGGCAAATTTCATGCAATCTAAAGGTGGAATAGGTGCTTTACATCGTTTTTTATCTATTGCGGATAATATTAAGGAATTTAAACGCTGTAAGGGTCAGGTCTTTGTTTCTGTCGGTTGTACCGATAGCGAATTAGAACGAGCAGAAGCCTTACGTGATGCTGGCGCTGAGTTTTTTTGTGTAGACGTGGCGCATGCTCACGCCAAATATGTGGGTAAAACCTTAAAAAACTTAAGAAGCTTGTTAGGCGACCGCTGTATCATGGCAGGTAATGTTGCCACTTATGCCGGCGCAGATTATCTTGCTTCCTGTGGCGCAGATATTATTAAAGCAGGCATCGGTGGAGGTTCAGTTTGCAGTACCCGAATTAAAACTGGTTTTGGCATTCCCATGCTCACTTGCATTCAAGATTGCGCCCGCGCTGATCGCTCAATTGTTGCGGATGGTGGAATTCGTAGCTCTGGTGATATTGTGAAAGCTCTAGCCTTTGGCGCTGATTTTGTCATGATCGGCGGCATGCTTGCAGGTACGGAGCCAACACCAGGTAAAGCAATTACTAATGCCGAGGGCAAGCAAATAAAACGCTACCGAGGTATGGCCTCACGAGAAGCTCAGGAAGATTTTTTAGGTCAAATGCATGAATGGAAAACTGCAGAAGGCGTTTCGGTTGATGTACCTTATCGTGAAAATCAGGAAGCCATTATTGCTGATATCGTTGGCGGTCTTCGTTCAGGACTGACCTATGCAGGTTCAGATACGATTCGGGAGTTACAGCGAAAACTCAATTTTGTAACTATTACGCCTGCAGGACGTTTAGAGAGTCTACCGCATAAAATGATGGAATCTTAATCTGCCCCCTGCGGGGGTAGACCTATAATAAGAGAAGTGCAGGATCTGCTTCCACCATTTCTACTGCTTCATTAGCATTCATACCAGAGCCTCCAGAACCCGCACTTGCATTGACTGGCTCTATTGCGCTGGAATATTCAGAGTTGTTTGCTGCCTCAGTTGAAGATTGCTGGTTTGGGTTAACGCTTGAACTCCCGGGGCTCATTCCTGATAATTGGGGAGGTGATGACCCTGACGCTTGCTCACTTTCCAAATTTTTACTTTCAGTTTTAGTGTCAGTCTCAGTCTCACTTTCGCTTTCACTCTTAGTTGTAGCTGAGCTTGTATCACTAGTTTGCTCTTTAACTTCATCCTGCTCTTTAGACTCATCATTCTGTTGAGTCGCATCATCTTCTTTAGGCTTTTTCGATTGAGAGTTATACGCTTCTTTAATCATATTCTTGATATTTTTATGCATTTGATAATTATTTTCCCAAGCGGACCAAGCTGTATCTAACATTTTGTAATCACTCTCAGCCGCATTGTCTTCTTTGGGATCTTTTTTGGGCGACAGAGTAGGAGGGAGGGCTGGAGAGTCCGGAGTTATTTTATCTAAAATTTTAGAACCCGCAGTTTTTACTGCATCATAAGCATTCCAAGCCTTGTCAGACCATTGACTGTCTGGATTTGTGCTAGTATCTAACTTAGGCTTATTTAAATTTTCTTCATCTGCCATGGAAATGTCTCCTAACCTCAAAAACTAAATTCTGGTGTTTTAAGCCCAGCTTGTTGTATTCTCAATAATAGCAAATTCGACTAGCTAAGACTTGGTTTATGCACTTATTTACAATTTTTTTGCAAAATTTTTGAGCAAAGGGAATTCAATGAATATTGATTCATTTCGTTGTATGCGGCGCGGCGAACAGATTTCTGTGTTAAATGACCAGGATTTTTCTTTAATTGCACCCATCGAAAAAACGGGAGTGAAAGCACAACGCGCCTTGTTTTTAATCCATGGATTTTCCTCGACTCCTGCAGTTTATCGTTTGTTAGAACCACTTCTTACTAACTGTTACGATGCAGTTTTCTGTCCGGTTTTGGCAGGTCATGCTGAGAATATTGATGCCTTTGCCAAAGCTAAAGGGGGCGAATGGCTTGCTCAGGTTGAACAAATCTATGAAGCTTTGGCAAAAAGGTTTGAGCAAGTTGACGTCATGGGGCTTTCATTAGGTGGTCTTCTTGCCACCCATCTAAGCAAACATTATCGCCTTTCTCATCTTTATTTATTAGCGCCTGCTTTGGATCTATTTGTATCGCTTAAACATTCAATTCGACTGGCTAAAACTCTCAATTGGCTTGGCTTTCGCAAAATCCGCGCAGCCGCAGGTAATCTATATACTGCCAACAATTATGAAATTGCCTATCGACAACTGCCTTTAACGAGCATTATTGAAGTCCTGACCTTAATTCATGAATTTCAATTTACGGCACCGACTTGCCCTACTGATTTATTTTTAGGGCGTTATGATGAGGTAGTGGCATCCCAACGTGTGGCTGAACGCTTCAGTGGTGTAGCCAATATTAATATTCACTGGTTAGCAAACTCAGCTCATGTTCTGCCTTTGGATGGCGATATCGCCATTATCTTGCAAACGATTGAACAAAATAGCCTAATCAATTCCCTAGAAATTTAATCAGGGCATATCTTTGTTGTAACGATCGTAGTTTTGTAGATCAGGCAAACTTAAATCCCGCATATCCAAAATAGAGCCTTGGTAAGCCATGAAATCTGTTTTAGTTTGGGGAATGGTGTAAAAGTAGATATCACTAGCGTCGGTTGCAAGGGCATGTTGATGTTTTAAGGCAGAAATTTCCGCGATTGCTTTATCATGGGTTTTCACGAAAGCATTTTTAACTCTTAAATAGCGCCCCTTAAACCGTGCAGATCCTCTTAATTCAAGCTCAAGCTTATTCACTACACCTGCGAGTTGGATGGTGCTCACGCCTTTGGCACAAATGGTTAGCATCGGAGATTTCACCCAATACATAGTGAGCCAGCCATCACCTTTGAGCTTTAATTTATTAACATTCATCACGCCGGCCATTAAGACTTTGGTATTATCACTAATTTCAAGTTGCAAATGGCGACTGGAAGCGCCTTTGATTATTATTGAACCGCCACCGCGTGCATCAAGTTTCCGGACTACGATTGAACCACCTAAAGTAGTCTGACCGGCATTGTCGATGTTGAGATCCAAAAGACTAGAATGCAAATTATTACCAACTACGGTACCCATGCCTTTGTAAGCCAAGGAGTTTAGATAAGGACTGTGAATCTCCGCTGCAATTGAGCCAAATTTCGGAGCGCCCTTTTTAACTGTTATCAATAAGGTATCATTTTTGATCTCAGTTATAATTTCCATTAAATCACGCGGGTCACCACGCAATATTACGGCAGGACGTTTATAACCGCTACGGAGATTTACATTGATTGCACCTTGCACATCCACTCGATTAAAAGTCGACATAGCTCTGGTCTCAACCTTGGATTTTACCGCTGTTAAGGGAGAAGAAAGAGGTGTTTGATGAGGATGACGAACACATCCTGCTAGCAATAATAAGCTAATCATTAGAGGGAAATACCGCCGCAGCATAATCCACTTTTCCATTAAATTCAATTCTTCTACATTAGAGGAAGTTAGCTGGTTTAGCAATTAAAAGTCAGAAAGACTCAAGCTTTTTATTTATGAATGCCCTGTAATTGAGAGTAAGAGGTGATGAATTTATTGGATAGCGCCAAACGCCTACCTTTTGCAAGAGCTTAGACAGAAAGGACTTATTCTGCTTGTAAACCTTTTGACAAGTGGAGCTTAAATAGGGAGAACATTGAGAATGGGCTTACTAAAGTCTGCAAACTCTTTTTGCAATTGCAAAGCAAGGCCAAGTAGCAATCTATCCTGGTTTTTGGCAGCTGCAAATTGTACAGCTACGGGTAATTTACACTCACGCATAACAGGCATAGTCATAGCAGGCAAACCAGCTTGATTAAAAATTGCAGTAAAGGGCGAGAACTCAATATTTTTCTGTTGATATTGCATAAAATCAAGAGTAGTCGGCAGACTGCCAATAACTAACGGCAATTTAGCCAGGGCTGGTGTTAAAATCATATCCACTTGATTAAATAATTCGTGCAAAGGTCGCATTAGCTGATACAAATGATTTCTAGCCCTAATTAATTGTGAAGCAGACACTGCTTTACCAAGCATCATAAAATCCCAACTGATAGGTTCAAGCTCATTTTTATCGACTTCACGATTTAAAAATAATTGCTGGCTTTCAATCTCAGCCCAGGTGTTGGCAGCAATTAAAGTGATGACAACTTCGCTTATCGCGTCTAAATCTAGAGAAAACGGGAGCCGGATAATTTGATGTCCCATGGATTTTAATATTCGTTCAGCTTCGGCTAATGCAGTAAAGCACGGTTTTTCAATTGACACTTTCGGAAAGGCGTCTTCAATAATAGCTAGAGTTAAAGGCCTTTGGTCTTTTTCAAAGCGAGTTTCCATGCTCGTTGATGAATTTAGAATTGTGCTAGTTAAAGGTTCAAATAACGACGCAGAATCGCGAACACTGCGACTTAATAAATAAGAGCTAGCAAGGCCAGACCAGGACTCAGCAACATAGGGGCCAGTGGGAGCTAAACCAGGCGTTGGTTTAAAGCCAAATAGTCCACAACAGGCAGCAGGAATGCGAATTGAACCACCACCATCACTTGCCGTAGCAAGAGGTGCTATGCCCGCAGCCACAGCGGCCGCTGAGCCGCCCGATGAGCCACCGGCTGTCCGAGTCAGATCGTAAGGATTGCGGCAAGGACCAAAAAGCTGTGATTCAGTAACAAAAGACAAACCTAATTCTGGCACATTAGTTTGAGCGAAAGGGATCATGCCTAAAGCTAATAAGCGCAGAATGAAATCACTAGTCAAAGGAGAAATGGTTGTTGAGAAAAAACGAGAACCTGCAGTATGAGGAATCCCGGACAAAGTAAATCCTAAATCCTTCACTAGAATAGGCACGCCATAAAAGGGTTCTTTGCCTGTCATTAATTTAAGTTGCTCACGGGCCCAGTCAGAACAATCTCTGGTTACAGCATTAATCAGAGGATTGACTTCATGCATACGTTCCAGAGCACAATTTAAAACCTCTTGTGGATTGAGATCTTTGTTTTTGATGAGGCTTGCCAATTCATGGGCATCGAGGTGGCAATATTCCTTGAGTTGCATGATTAAAGCCTGTTGATAGGTGGCAAGGGATTTGGTTTGACGACTTTAGAGGTAGATGTTGGATTAAAATTCAAAATAGCTTGCCAAAGTTTATTACCTTTCCAGATCTTATCAACTGTTGAACTTTGATATAAAAATGATGCTAAATGATGAAGTTGCTCTTTCAATTCAGATTCCGGAATTAATTGCTCCAAATCCTGTAAATTTAATATCTGTGCATTAGGCCAGTAGAGCTGTCCCCATTTGATCAACGCATCTCTGCTTTTTTCACTATCATTATGCATACAAGCGTGCTGTAATTCGTTCATAATTTCACTTTTACTTTGGCCCTGAAAGCCTCGTTTTTTTCTTCGTTGCAACCCCCAAGCGCCTAGCGTCATCAACCAGGCTAATCCAAAGATAAGCGCAAGCCACCAGGCCAGGTTGGATTGTGCTTGTGCTACAGGCTTTACTAAGGGCGGTTCGATGGCCTTAGGAATTAGCTTAGGAACCGCTATAGGTGTTGACACAGGTTTGGCAGTCTTGGCAGAACTTGCGTTTGACGGCACCACTTCCAGGGTTAACCCCGGCAAAGAACTCAGCTCTTCCCTTCCTGTAACCGTATTAAACCAAGGTAAATTCACAGGAGGTATAGTAACTTTACCAGCTTTATTCAGTAAATAAGTCAGCTTTATGGTTGAGCGTCCAATCAAATCGCCTTGTTTAAATTGGTTGGATTCCAAAGGCTTGTCAGGGTAGACACTAAATTGATCGGAGCTACCTAAATCGAGAGGGGGTAACAATTGTGAAGGTAAAGTTACCGCTTGCAAAACAATTGTTCTAACCAAGGTAGAACCTTCGGCTAAGGTAGTGGCGCCTTTATCGTAACCTTGGCTAAGCAGAAGCTGTTTGGCTGGAAGCCAATTTTTACTTTTGAATTCTGAGGGAATAGCTTTGACATTCAAGGTCGTGGGCTTAGCCTTTACTGAAATTCGTTTAGGCTTAAGATCATAGATTAAGGCATCAAAGGAGGGGGGGTTAATTTTTAGATAACCCGTTTTTTGCGGGAAGACCGCAAATTGTTGCTCCTCCACCGCATAAATCCGTCCATTTTCACTCGTTTGATAGCGTCGGCCATTGCCCATAGGGATGAAAAGAGCATCTTCGACAAGAGGCGGTTGGTAATTAGCATCAAGTAATCTAGTCGAATTATATAATTTTACCGTGTAGATAATTTGTTGATTAACATAGGGATCCTGCACACTAACTTCTGTCAATAGCATTAAATCTTGCGGTTGTGTTTGGCCTGTATCTGGCTTTGTCGGCTGCTGAGTTGCTGTGGTATTAGCATTCACATCCCCGACGTCGATAGTTGTAGCCACTGTTTTTTCATTGCCTACCTGTAGGGCCGGTATAGATAAACTGCCTTCACGCTTAGCTGATAATAACAAGGTCCACTCACTGACAGATTTTACCCTGCCGTTAATAACCGAGTAATTGACCGAAGATTGTGTTCCTTCAATCATAAAATCTTGATCTAGGGGCATAAAATCTGGCATTGCATTGATTTGTGCGCCCTCTATTTTTAGCGTTAGGGTAAAGGGCTGGCCTAATTCAACCTTAGTTCTATCTAAATGGAGGCTTAAGGTTGCCCCGGCGAGATTTGAGAAACAAAATAACATTAAAACCAATAAAAATTTATTTAAATTCATTGATACCATCCTTCTTCTCTTCGCAGATGATCACGTAAAAATTTTTCTCGCATGAGACCGGCGGGATCATCGGGTATTAACCTCAGCCACTGTTTTTTAGCTAGCTGTTTTTCCTGCTCCTCCGGCGTTGGTATTTTATTCGCAGGTTGAGAGGAGCCTTGATTTTCTTTTTCTTGAGGTTTTAGAGGGCTTGGTTGCTTTTTTGGTGGCTGATTTTGCTCTGATTGATCTTTATTTTGTTGATTCTTGTCTTGTTGATTTTGCCTCTGCTGATCTTTATTTTGTTGATTTTTGTCCTGTTGATCTTGCTTCTGCTGATCTTTATTTTGTTGATTCTTGTCCTGTTGATTTTGATCCTGCTGATCTTTATTTTGTTGATTCTTGTTCTGTTGATCTTGACCCTGTTGATCTTTATTTTGTTGGTTCTTGTCCTGTTGATTTTGATCCTGCTGATCTTTATTTTGTTGATTTTTGTTCTGTTGATCTTGCTTCTCTTGTCGATTTTGCTTTTCCTGATCTTTATTTTGCTGGTTCTTGTCTTGTTGCTTTTGCTTATCTTTATTTTGCTTTAAAAAATCAGCTAACAGCTTACGGTTGAATAAAGCATCTTTATTTTTTGGATTCAATGCTAGCGCTTGATCATAGGCTTGAATGGCCTGCTCATACTGCCCTAAATGAGCTAAGGCATTACCGCTATTATAAAAACCTGATTCATTTTGCAGAGCCTTAAATTGTCCTGCGGCTTTATTATAGTCACCTGCGCGATAGGTTGCCGCAGCTCGCCAGTCGGGCTTTTTAAAGGTAGCTTCTGCCTGTTTAAACTGGCCTTTTTTCATTAGGCTTTGTCCTAGCTGGTCTTTAGTTAGCCACAGCTCAGACCAAGGTGATGCATAGCTATTAGAAATAAAAATTAATGCTAATAAAGCCCAAACTCTCATGTTCCTATCCTTTGTAGCCATCCGCGACGAAAAATTGGCAATAACAAAGCTAGCGCTGGTATTAGAAACCAGCGTCCCTCATCGCGCCAGACCGGGATATCATCATCATTAGATAAAGTAAATTTTTGTTGGTTCCCGGAAACTTCAAGCCACCGATCAAGATCTATTGATCGATCTGAGAAGGGAATAACTTCTCCTTCTCCTGCTTGCGCTAAATCATTAAACAGTGTACTTGCTGTTTTCTCACCCGTTATTGGCATAACCGAAGTATAGATTTGTTTTTTTGCAAGATTTTTAGCAGTCTCAATGGCCTCTAAACTGGGTGTTTCACCGCTTAATACTAAAATTTGTCCTTCTTTGAATCCTGCATTAGCAATTAAACGAGCAGCTTCTTCGAGAGCCAAATCCAGTTTCTGCCCCGCAACGGGCATAATTTCAGGACTCAAAGAGGACAAAAGTGAATCAATAGTTTGTGCATCATCAGTCAGTGGCGCCACAACAAAGGGTTCGCCTGTATAAGCAATTAAACCGAATTGACCAATAGGACGTGCAAATAAATCATGCAATTTAAATTTTGCGCGAGTGAGGCGGTTAGGTTTTAAATCATTAATCAGCATGGAATCGGATAAATCGAGAACTAAAACCCGGGGTTGTATTTGCTTATAAGTAGGAACTGGCAATCGTGCCCAAGTGGGTCCAGCTAAGCTAAAACACATGAATAGTAGACTTATAAATAAACAAATTAATGCAAAATGACGGCCTCTTTGGCCTTTTGATTGGGTTAAATGTTTAAGAAGGTGACTATCACAAACTGCCGCCCAAGCATTTAAACCAGAACTTTGACGCAGAAAAAACCACAATAAGCCCAGGATAAGAAGAATTAATATAAGCCAGCCGGGGCGTAAAAAATGAAAATTGCTCATGCTCTAGCAACCTCCCGCCTACTATAGAGGGCCAGCCACCCCGCTTTTTTACCTAACCAATAAAGTAGAATTAACAATGCAGCAGCTAAAGGCCAGGGATAATAATCATGCTGTGGGCGAACGGTAGCCTGCTCCTGGTTTACCGTTTCTAATTGATTAATCATTTCGTATATAGCTTGTAACGATTGCGGATCAGTGGCGCGAAAATAACGGCCGCCAGTCAGATCAGCAACCTTTTGTAAGGTTTCCTCGTCCAAATCAGAAGAAGGATTAGGATTAAAAAAGGCGTTTAACCCCTGGGGGTCAGATTCAGCACCTAAACCGATGGTATAAATTCTAATACCATCTAATTTTGCTAATTCAGCTGCCTTTAAAGGCGGCAAAACGCCAGAATTGTTAGCACCATCGGTTAGTAAAATAATCATTCGACCCTTAGAAGGCACATTTTCCAAGCGCTTGACAGCCAGGCCAATTGCATCACCAATCGATGTGGTTTGCCCGGCGAGACCCACTGTTGCGTCTTCCAGCCTCATCAACACAGAGTTTCTATCATAGGTCAATGGTGTTTGTAGATAAGCACGTGTACCAAAGAGAATTAAACCTATGCGATCACCTGCACGAGCTTTTACAAATTCTTCTGCTGCAATTTTAACCACCGCAAGACGGCTTGCCGGACGTCCATTGATAGCCATATCAGAAAGTTCCATCGAGCCTGATAAATCAAGTGCCATCATAATATTTCGCCCTTCTCGTGTTAGAGGACGAGGCTCACCAACCCAACGTGGTCCTGCTGCAGCAAAAATTAAAAGACACCAGGCAATTAAAAATAAACCAAGCTGCGCTTGTCCTGCCAGTGCAGGCTTTTTTTTATCTATAATTTCAAGCATGGCATTATAGAAAGGAACTTTCAAAGCGGAAGGCAATTGAAGTTCGGCACGTGGCAGAAGAAACCATACAATCATAGGCAGGATTAGCCCAATTAAGATCCAGGGAGTCGCTAATTCGAACATGGTCGCCCTCTTTGCTTAATCCATTGTTTTGCAGCTAAAAAAAGTGGGGCTAATTCAATTTTTTTTGCAGGTTGATAAGGCAAAAGCAACAAATAATCGCTTAAACTCTGAAAATCCAATCCTTTTGCTGTTTTGCTTAAAAACTCCAGCCAAGCCTTACCTTTTAGGCCGGCCACTTCTTCTCGAGGAAAATAGACTAAAGCCACACGTCTTAATAACTCTGACACTTTCATAGAGGTTAACTGGCTATTTTCTCCCCGGTGATAGGCTTGTTCAAAACCTTCAAGCAAGACCAGAGCCTGCCGTTTTGCGCGTCCATTTGCGTATAAGCGCTTAATAAAATAAACGAGTAGCGTAAACACTATTAATACAAGTGCCAATACAATATACCAACCCGGCGCCAAGGGCCACCAGCTAATGGCTTTGGGAAGATGTATATCGCGCAATGCAGCTAAGACCTGAGGTTCAGACACGCGACCTCCTTGGAAAAGTCTGATGCACTAGTCTGGATAAATCATCATGGGCTGTCACTTGGACATACTGCATTTTTAATCGTTTAAATAGCGTCTCCAAATCTTTAATACGTTGATCGCAAAAATTTTGGTAGGCCTTTGTTACGGTCTTATTAGTAATATCAACAAGTACCTCTTGATGACCATTGGTTACTGCATAATGTTGCGGCGGTGGCGGTGCAAGCTCTAAAGGATCACAGATATGATAAGCCAGTATATTGCTATGCGCGCGCAACCGGCTTAGGTGTCTTTCACAATCGGCATCGAGATTATAGAAATCACTAATTAACACCAAAATACTTCCCGGACGGGTAACCCGCCTTAATCTTATTAAAATTTCACTCAGGGGCTGCGCTTTTGCATAAGGCTTGGCATCTTGATGAGTGTATTGGCTTAATGAGGCCAAAAGTGGTAAGGCGCCCATATCACGGCTGCGAGGGATAAATTCATTGTGTTCTGACGCTGAAAAAACCAATCCTCCAACCCTATCGCCCTGATTAACTACTGTCCAAGTGATGAGTGCTGCCAAACGAGCAGCAATTACTGATTTATAGGCGATGCGTGTGCCAAAGAACATAGAAGGATTAAAATCACTAAGAATAACGGTAGGAAGCTCGCGTTCTTCCTGGTAAATTTTAACGTGAGGCCGACCTGTACGTGCTGTGACTCGCCACTCCATATGCCGGATTTCATCACCGGCCTGATAATTACGAACTTCCGCAAAATCCATACCTCGTCCGCGTAATTTAGACAAGTGAGCACCGGAATGGGCAGCACTATATTCCGGTTTATAATTTACTCGGCGTACTAACCGTCTTAGCGAAATCAGTTCATTAAGTTCAACACTTAGACCATCAGCCATAACTTACCTCAGGGTACTGCAACTAAGCGTAATAACGAATCAATAAAATCATCAGAACTAATACCCTCAGCTTCTGCCTCGAAACTCAGCAAAATGCGATGACGAAGAACATCGTGGGCAATCACGTGAATATCATCGGGCGTAACATAGTCTCGACCATTTAACCAGGCATGCGCCTTAGCACATCGATCCAATGCAATAGTGGCTCGCGGACTTGCTCCATAACGTAACCATCGTGCTAATTCCTCGCTATAAACACCTGGATTACGGGTAGCAACTACCAGTTGCACTAAATAGTTTTCCAAAGCTTCGCTAGTATGCACTTGCAGAACTTGTTGGCGAGCATCAAATAAGTTCACCTGGGTTAAGGGCGTTATGGCTGCCCTTTTAGTGCTTGTTCTTCCCTTTGCTTCGTCTCTTGCTAAAGTGAGGATATCCCGTTCAATCTTGGCATCGGGATAGCCAATTTTCACATACATCAGAAACCGGTCTAGTTGTGCCTCTGGTAAGGGATAGGTTCCTTCCTGCTCAATAGGATTTTGAGTCGCCATGACCAAAAACAATTCTGGTAAAGGATAAGTCGTTCCACCAATAGTCACCTGGCGCTCGGCCATTGCTTCAAGTAGTGCGGATTGGACTTTGGCAGGAGCACGATTAATTTCATCGGCTAAAATCAGGTGATGAAAAATAGGACCGGGTTGAAAAACAAAGGTTGAGGATTGCGGATGATAGATATCGGTGCCAGTTAAGTCACCTGGTAACAGATCCGGCGTAAATTGAATGCGATGAAAGTCGCCTTCAACCACAGCCGATAATTCCTTAACAGCTCGGGTTTTAGCAAGCCCAGGCGCGCCTTCAACTAATAAATGCCCATCAGCAAGAAGTGCTATCAATAGCCGCGAAACCAGTCCATTTTGGCCAAGAATACGCGAGTTTAGGTGGGTACTTAATCCAGACAGCTGCTGTTGCACTTTTTGAGTGTTTTCAAGATCTAATTGCTCCATACATCATACCTTGCACAAAAGAATATATCCTAGCGCGAAATAGATCTAATGCCAAGTCGAAATGAATAGACTTTATAAGGTTAAAAGATAACTCCGCTCCTGCGACCTAAAAGCTTAATTCAATAAAAATTTTAAAAAGTATGAATACTGTTTTAATTGACTAATTTTATATCATCATGTTAAAATTTGCGCAATAAAAGGATTGATTAAATGTTTAAAAATTATTTTTAATTTAGTTAATTAACCATTTAAACCAGCACTGATGGACGCTATGAAATTCTTAATTGATCAGGAAATAATGTGGAAATAAAAATTGAAAAAGCTAACCTTCATCTCCTTAATTATCATAAACCAAGCTCTAAAATAACCCCTCTTATCCACAATTTAAAACAAGGTGATTTGCTAATTCTCGATTTAAATGCCCTGGTATTTCCTTTTTTAAATGCAGAACAAACTCCATTTCAATTAGTTGAAAACAGTCTGGTTAATAGTTTAAAAACTTTAGATCAAAGTCAAATTCAAGTGATTGGTCTGCTACCCCAGGATAGCGTGCTTAGTGAAGTCCTTCTTATAAAATTAAATCATTTTGCGATTAGCTTAAAACTCTATGCCTATTCTTTTGACAATTTAATTAACCTTCTCCAGGACTTGGACTTTAAGCGTGCGCTGGTAATCAGCGAGAATTTAGCAGAACTGAATAAAATGCCCGAGCAGTGGACTAAACTGGGGAAACCCATTCATTTCTACCGTTATCACCGCACTATGACCCAAGAACTATCCGCCCAGGCTGATTTTTTCCCCAAGGATTTAGAAGCCTTTACTCAGACCATTAGTTCCTTAGGCGGCGGTACGAGGAGTACCTTTAAGATATCCTCCTCAGAGCGCTCGCTAGTTTTAAAATTTGGGCCCAATAAAGATGCTCTCAAATTAGAATGCCTAAGCAACCTAATTTATTTAACTGCAGGTCTGTCAGTACCTCTTTGTGAAGCCTACAACAGCTTGCCACCCGAATTAAGGTGCTTAAAAAATAATGAGCAACAAGACCTGGTACTGGTAAGCGAATACCTTGAACCGGATAAAGACGCTAATGAAGAACTCATAAAACAAACTGCTAAACAATTTTTTGTGCTTCATGCCTTAGTCGGCAATATTGATGTTGCAAAATTTGATAATTTCATCGTGGACAAGAATAAAAAAGTTTACCTGGTTGATGCCGGAGCAAACTATATCTTTCGTTCTTTAGGGGACAAACGCAAAGACGATCCGCGCTTGGTCACTGAGATTGAGCATCTGCGCGATCCTCTTAAAAACCCACAGGGCGCGCAGTGGTTCGCGGATTTAACTGAGGAGGATATCAAAAATCAAATCCTTGCGATTCTCAAAAAATTACCGCAAATTGAAACCCTGCTCTGGCGAGCCGCTAAGCAATTAATGCTTTCTGAGCAATTACAGGTGGATTATATCCAGTTTTTTAGCGAGCGGATTGATCAACTGGTAATGACTTTTTGCCCTGAAGAGCAACGCTATGCCAAAGTGGATAAATTAGCCCAGGCGGGTAAAACTGCCGCGGGGATTTTCTCTTACCATAAAGGCCGGGTTCTCTTAGGCCAGAGAACAGGGCATGATTGGTTTGATTGTTTAGGCGGCAGTTCAGATCTTGAAGATAGCAATCTTATCGAAACTGCAGTGCGGGAAGTAGCAGAGGAATCAAGCGGGCTATTCAACTATTCCAAACTGCAATTGTTAAACAGTCCTTTTCACGATCAAATTTCTAAAAAAGCAAAGACCAATTTTCTCTACCGCCTGTACTTCACCGAACATGAGTTTGTAGCTGCAGAAGCGTTTAAAGATGAGGAACACAGCCATTATCAATGGATTCCAATTGAAGAGCTGCTAAAGGCCTTGGATAATGAAAAAATTCTTGTGGAAAATCAGGAAACGGTAAAATTAACCAATGCGCTCATCCTCTATCCCCCTTTTTATGAGCTCCTCAAACAACAGGCGGTGCGAGAAAATCTTCAACGCATAGTAGCGGGAAAGCCCTTAAAAATGACGCACACGCACTCAGTGCTAAAGCTCGTCAATGAGAAAGGCTTGGCTTATGAAATTCCTTTTAATTCGCCTAAGCAAATACGCCAGCAAATCACTCATTCGGTGCTTAACTTTTTTTCGGTGATGAAAGAATTTAAAAAAACGTCTAAACAGAACGACGAGGTTTTTACAAACTCCTCAGCCTTAACCTTAACACCTAGCGAACTACATCTTAAAGCGAGCTTGGCTGAGAACTATAAAAACAATCAACTGGAAGAAAATATTAGCTACTTTATGACCCATAAATTAGCCTACCTTCAGGTCAAATTGAGTGAACCTCAAAGCCTACGAATTACTGATGAATTTGCCAGATTTATACGACGGGAAAAATTTAAACAGGAGCAGTTTTTATATTGCTACCATGCTTGTGACAACGGTATCTCTTATGTGTATCGAGTGGAGTCCGCCTTACATCAACAGTTACAAGCGAATGAAAATTGGAAGGCCTTTCGAGGCTATAATTTTTATACTAAAAAATTCAAAACCATTCTTGAATTTATAAGCCATTATTCTGAGCAAGGAACCAAAGACATCAATAATAATGACACAGATTATAATGAACACGCGATTTCAGCCAACGTGTTTGTCTTTGGTAACGCCGAATTAGCCACCTCTAATACCATCGATTATTTGGTTAATAATGTTACGCGAAGAGAGGTTTGTTTTGCCTCGCTGCTTAAAAAACTGTTGGGTGAACTTTCCATCGAGGCTCAGGATATTCAAGCCTTGATTGATTTGTACCATGCCTTCTACAAAGAAGGCGGTGGCGCTGTTTACCAAATAGGAATCCCAAAATCGCAAGTGAAGAAGCTTTGTTATCCAGCCAAAACTTTAGGCGTTTTAAATGATTATAAGGGCAGTTGCGATCTGGAAACCATTATTGACGAACTTCGTAAAGATCTTGCTTGGGGTTCTAAAAAAGCTCGAGACTATATAAGCAGCTTGCAGTTGCGTCTCCTGGTTCCGCCCCAGCAATATTTTGAAGTGAACAGTTTCCTTTTGAATGAAGTTAACGAGCTAGTCTTTGAAAAGCAACTCCAACCCATTATTAATCGCATTGTGCATTCGCTCATTAATCAGTTAGCTCCTGAATATGATCATTATTTCGATGCGAAAACACCCATGCTGCAGTTGGCCAATCAACTTTACAACTACAATGACGTAAATTACTGCGTTAATCCCTTAGAAAGGTTGGCTGATTCCATTTTAACTGGCAATGTGGCTCAAGTTATCCACAGTTTAAAATCTAATGACGAATTAAAATTCGCCACTTTAAAGCGCCGAGCAGATTATTTTAATCCGGGCAGCTTGTCTAAGGCTGACAGTGATATTTCAAGTCTCGAAATGATTTTATATTATTGCGAATCTTATTTGGAAATTATCTCAGCCTGTTATGAACCGAATTGGTATGAAATTTTTGCAACAAAATACTTAAAAAATATAAAAAATACTAATCAATTGTTTATCTTGCTTAACATGCACGCTATCCCTGAGGACATTAAACTTAATTTTATTGAAGTTCACAAAGATAAGATTATAGGGAAATTTTTAGTTGCATTTAAGTTATTTACTCACAAAAGCCGAATGAAATTTCTACTAGCTATGATTGAGGAACTAGATACCTGGCCAGAATTTGAATATTGCTATGATTTAATAGTAATTTTTAACTTTCTTGACGATGAAGAAAAATCCACTTTCATATTTAATTTTATAAATATATCGCTTTGGTTAAAAGTTAAGTCTATTAACGACTCTTCACAACAATTTCAATTGATTGAGCAAGAGCAGGATAAGATAACTGAAATCGATGAACTAACTCGATTAATTAATGCAAGTGATGAATTAATCAAAGTTAAAATTGCTCATCTTTTTAAAACTCTAATTAAGTCAGGATTGGATTTATATTTTGTTTTAAACTCCCTCCCTCAAATAACTCGATTAGGATTTGCTAATCAATACGGCTCACTTGTAGCTATTAGATCATCCAGTAATTTGCCTCTATCCTCGGTTATATCAACCCTTGACCCCTGCGATCGTTTAGGTTTTGTACTTAAAAATAAATCTCTAATTGAAAATATGACTGACTTAATATCCGTTTTAGAGGAACTTGAGCTTAAAGAGCGTCTCCAACTCGCCCTAAGTTTGAAAGCATTGGTTAAAAACGAGAATCAATTTGAACAATTATGTGCCATTCTGGAATTCGAGGAGATTGAGAAAGACTTTTTTGGCATTGTGAGGAAAGCTAGTGCTGATTTTATTTTCAAAATGGATAAATTATTTAACTACCCTGAAACTAAAGAAATCTCAAAAGAACTGCGAGAATATTTAGAACTCCATGCTCAAATCTCTAAATTAGGCTCACATCCAAGCTGTTCTGTGCACTCTAATATTAATCTTCTAAAAAAAGCCGGATGGACTGAACAGCTTTTAGATCAAATAGGTCTAAGACATTTGAATCTTATTGTTATACAACCTAAACATCTATTGACTCGTATGCTATTTAAAAGTTTTGAAGAACCTCGCTTCTTTTCCTGGTTTATTATGCATCTATCTGATCGTGGCAGAGAGGCTGCTTTTAAACATCCCCATAACTTAACTATTCTTCTTTCATTGAATATCACACTTTCTGACTTAGCTAAAATAAATGAGGATTTCCTAGAGCTATTACTAAACTGCGAAGATCTGGATGATATTTTTGAATATCAAACTTGGGATGATATAAAAAATCTAGACGTTAAGGCGGGGGAATTTCTGATTGAATCAGTTATTTTGGCTAAATATACTCGAGCGCCTTTGAAGGAGATTAATGAACTAGATAGCAAACAACGTAGTGAATTTTTTGATAATCTTCGAGGCGTTAACATAATGTTTACTAATAACCTTCGCCCCAAGCTGAGAGACGTTTGCTCTATGGAGCGCTCTCTTCGACAAGTCTTTCTTAGTAATCCAGAGCAATTATCAAGACTCTTAAGGTTAGCTGATAAGGCCAAGTTATCGTTTACCAAGCTTATTAGCCTCGATGCAACTCTACTAAGTGCTTATTTACAAGAATCACCGCATCGATTACTTTATTCAAATAAAACACAGGAGCTAATTTCTTTAATTGAAGGTAAATCCCTCGATAAAGCTTGTACTTTTCGCTATTGAAATGATGAATTCAGAATTTGGAAACAAGAAAAAACATACACCTTATCAAACCATGTTTTGGGCATTTATTGAACAATAACATGCATCGAGCCTAAGGTTAAAGCAAAGTATCTTGCTAACTAAAAAAATAGTCTTTCTGCAACTCTAAGGGCATTAATTCCTGAATACGCTCATAAAGATCAATAACCTCATTGCAAAATACAAGTAGCTGCTGGCGATCATCCCAGAGTTCGTAATCCACTCCTTTACGGAAGGCAAATTGACGAGATAGATTTTTTAATAATTTTACGTCCTGGCCGGGCAAGCCTAAATCGCTACTTAACTCAATTAATTCAACCAGATTTTTATGCTGATTATTGGTGATAAAACTGTGGGCAAGAAAGGCTTTAAAGGTCAATTCAAAAGCCATATACATTAAAGTGATATAGGGCGCTAAATTATCTGAGGATTTATCTTCATTAAGCACCAGCTCTGCATTATTGCGCAAAAAATGTTCGGCACAATAGGCATGTTGAGTAGCAATCTGAATCAATTCTATCGGCGAGAAATATTTTTTATCCATGTTACAACCTAAATAATGCTGACAATTAACGAAGAACTAAATTAAAGGGTATAATACAAGCAATTTTTATTATTTACATTATGTTTCTAAGCAGACAAATGCAACCTTTTATTGCCCAAACAATAAAGATTGGTTCTCTAACTTTAGCCAATCGTTTGATTCAAGGTCCTTTAGCCGGCTTTAGCTGTGCACCTTTTCGCCAATTATTTAATCAATTTCAAGCACCGGCTTATACCGTGACTGAAATGCTTTCAGCTCATGATGTGGTACATAAACATAGATTAAATTCTCGCTATCTTTATCGCGCGCCAGATGAGAAGAGGCTGTGCTATCAAATCGCCGGAACGAATCCGCAGCTCATGGCCGAAGCCGCACGCCGCCTTGAAGGTCTTGGCGCTGATTTAATTGATATTAATTGTGGCTGCCCTAAAGAGAAAATCCGTAAAAAAGGAGCAGGCTCTGCTTTACTTGAGCAACCTTTACTCTTAGCAGAAATTGTTGCAAGCGTTCGGCAAGCCATTTCTATCCCCTTAACCGTTAAAATACGTATTCAATCCAATGATTCAGATATGGTTTTGGCTAAAATGATTGAGAATGCCGGTGCAGACGCGCTAGTCATCCACGGCAGACGCTGGTCTGATGATTATGAAAAACCTGTTAATTATTTTCAAATTGCTAAAATAAAAGCAGATCTAACAATTCCTGTTATTGCAAATGGCGATATTACTGAGAAAAAAAATTTGCAAGAGGCTTTCAGCCAATCCCAATGTGATGCCGTTATGATTTCTCGCGCAGGTACGGGCAAACCTTGGCTTTATCAATCCTTGCTGCAATCAAAACAACATAAAGTCAATCTAAGTCAGCAATTAGTACTTTTTCAACAACATTTGCAAGGCTTAGCCCGATTAGAAAATGAATTTAAAGCAGTTTTACAATCTCGCTCACTACTTCGCTATTATTTTCGCAACCATTTAGATAATCATCAAATACAAGCACTTTATAGATTTGATTCTCTTAGCCCGTTGGACAATCAGCTAAGAGTTTATTTAGCCCAATGAATTTATCCAACGCGAAGTTTTATACTTACAGGTTCGCTTAAGCGCCAACAAACTTTAAATTTGAATAGCATGGTACTAGCCGCACACCATTGACAGCTCCAAGGGCTCAAGTCTACTCTAAAAGACTAATAAAAAATTAAGGAAATTAATGAATAACTCTCATGTTGATATTTTTACAATATTAAAAACAGACCACAGAAAACATAGAGAGCTCTTAAATTTAATTGAGAGTGCTGTAAAAAATCCCGTGAAATGTCAGCAATTACTGCAGGAATTTTCTTTAGAGGTCAAAGCCCATGCCTCCGCTGAGGAACAATCCTTTTATGCGACACTTATGAAAAAACCAGCCTTTACTGATCAAACAAGACATTCAGTAGCGGAACACAAAGACATTGAGGATATGTTAGATGAATTGGAAGCTTTAGATATTAATAATCCCGAGTGGCTTGAACAATTTAATTCTTTAAAGAAAGAGTATTTACACCATATCGATGAGGAAGAAAAAGATGTTTTTCCGAAAGCATCAGAAAGTTTAAGTAGAGAAGATCAACAGGATATGTGTGAACTTTTTAAAAAAAGAAAAATTATTGAAAAAAATAATGATTAAGCCTCTTATGAACCGCTTGTTCGTGACAAGATTTTAGGACTAAGGTAATTAGTTCATATGATCCAGGAATTCAGAGAGCTACGAAACTATAGTTTTTGAAGATAAATGGCTTTAACAACAGCTTATTATTTAATTGAATCATGACACACCAATAAGATTTGTAACAGTGAAATACTATCTATGCAATTACGCCTAAGTTTATGCTATCTGCTGCACTACGTCTTTATTTTAGAAAAAGGCACTGAATAATTGACTAACTTTTAAAAAGACCTAATTGCTCTTATACAATAAGTTTCTTTATGGTCCATAGGTAATTGTTCGCCAGTTATAAACGATTGACTCCAGGCTGAATCGGAGCTGTTATCAGTACTACTCCAATAACTTGCCTTATCAAAGTGGCCAATCGTATCACGAAACTCATATATTAAATTAAGCTCAAATTTGGTGGGTAATCGCCAATCTGTATACATTTTTCCATCCTCATCGAAATTATCAGGATTTGAAATATTGTCTTGAGCCAGCCACCAGGAGATTGCTAAAGATTGATCGGAATTTGCTGCTACAAGACCATGATTGCCTACTTTATTAACATAAATTATCGTGCCTCCCAATGATTTTTCGCCGATTGAATAGGTCTTAATGGCATCTATTGTACTGATCGTATCGTTTGAAATATCTATACCTGGGCCGGCCGTGTAGACTCCTGCTGGTCCTTGAGGACCAGGAGCTCCATCAGCACCAGTCGGTCCTTGAGGACCCGCCGCTCCGTTAGCGCCTGCTGGTCCTTGAGGACCTGCAGCTCCGTTAGCACCTGTTGGTCCTTGAGGTCCCGCTGCTCCGTTAGCACCTGTTGGTCCTTGAGGACCCGCCGCTCCATCAGCACCTGCTGGTCCTTGAGGTCCAGCTGCTCCAGTAGAATTTGTTATTATATTAATTAACTCTTTTTTTAGCTCATCTAATTTTTGGAGTACAAAGGATGTGGAGGCTGGATTGCTCGATGCGTAAGCGTTATCCACGAGAAATGGCAGGATAAATAATAGTAAAGCTATTTTTAAGTTCTTCATTTTACAAACCTGTTATGCAGATATTGAAATACCAAACAATACTCCTTGTTCTTTAGTAATATTGTCGATATGTCCTTTTTCGGTTGTCGAATTATACCTAAAGTTAGGGTGGCCTCCAAAAACATGTTGATATAACAAACTTAACCCAGCATACTTGTTTATTTTATAGCCAAAACCAATTTGCATTTCAGCATTTACTTGGGAAAGATTATTGACCGATTGACGAAAAAGTTGTTGTTGACGGTAAGCAATACCGCCCTTAGCTATTAATGACAGCGATAGATTTTTTGATGAAATCGTTTGTGCGGTTAATAACAGATCAAGCATTGGTTTTACCGTAATTTCAAGTGGTAGGCCGCCCATCTCATCAAGGAGCTCAAAGGGCACCTTTAGGCGCATACGTGTACCACTTTGAATACCTGCCTCAACCGCTAAAAAAAAATTTTTAAATTCAGCTATTTTTACGGCGATTCCCAGCCGACTTAAAGCAGTCAAACCATCTTTTTGGTACATATCGCTATAACTCTCATAGCCCAAACTTGCATTGAGAGACCAGGCGTGAGAAGAAAAATGGTCTTTATCTGCAATCACTTGAAATGGAAGAAGACAACTTAATAATACTACTAACCTTTTAAATCTAAATATCATCAACTCACTATCCCTGTGAAAAATATTGATTCTAGTCTAAGAAAACGAAAGGTACAATTTAAAATTTAAGAAAATTATTACTTGCGTTATACAGCGCAAGTTGTGTTCAATAGGAGTTTAAGATAACTAACTAATACTTTTAAGGGAGCAGTTATTGACTAACTAAGCTTAAGATAGAAAGGTCACTTAGATAGTCCTCCCTCCATCCACTTTCAAAATCTGCCCCGTAATAAATTTGTTTTCCGCAAGAGCTAAAACAGCCTGAGCGATAAATAGCGGATCGCCCTTTCGTTTTAATGGAGTTTTGGCAATAATCTCGTCTTGAATTTCTTGGCTCACTAAATTTTCATGCTCCGGCCAGACAATAGCGCCTGGTGAGACTGCATTCACTCGAATTTGCGGGGCAAATTCACGGGCAAGGGCTTTGGTTTGTAGAATTAATGCAGCCTTGGTTTGACAGTATTCGCTATAATCTTTTAAGGGAGTTTCGCCATGGATATCGGTGATGTTGATTATTGAGCCTTGGTTTTCAGCAAGATAAGGCCGTACAGCTAGAGCTAGTAAAAAAGGTGCTTTAACGTTTATTGAAAATAATGCCTCCCAATTTTTCTCGCTGAAATTTGAAAAATTGGTTTTCTCAAAAATTGACGCATTATTAACCAATAAATCCAGACGACCAGCCCAGGCAATAGTCGCTTCAATCAGAAGATTTCCCACATCAGGCGCACATAAATCCTGCGTTATAACCTTTACACTATCAGCACATTGCTGATTTAATTGCGCAGCCAATTCCTGCGCCTCAAAGCTTGAGTGATTACAATGTATAATCACTTTGAAACCGACCTGATGAAGTTGGCTCACAATTGCCGCGCCAATACGCCTGGCAGCGCCGGTCACCAAAGCGACTTTAGCCGCTTGTTTGTTCGCCTGATTCAAGGTATGTTCCTCATTTTGTCAACTCAATTAGTTATGAATTTATCAGATCTAATACATAAACAGCTAGAACTAAGCGACCTTCCCTTTGTCGAATTTATGCAACAAGCTCTTTATACCCCAGGATTGGGTTACTACTGTTGCGGCTCAGAAAAATTCGGCGCGAAGGGTGATTTCATCACAGCCCCAGAACTAACTCCTTTATTCGGACAGACCCTTGCCAATCAATGCCAGCAAATTTTGCCTAATTTAGTGGAACCTTCTTTATTTGAATTTGGTGCAGGTTCAGGACGGCTTTGTATAGATATCTTAAGGGCTCTTAATGAACTTTCATGTTTGCCAGATAACTATTATATTTTGGAAGTCTCAGCCACTCTTCGCCAACGTCAACAAGCCTTATTCGAGCAAGAAATTCCTCAATTCATCGATAAAATCCACTGGCTTGAGCGCTGGCCCAGTCAAGCCTTTAATGGCATTATCCTCGCCAATGAAGTACTCGATGCCATGCCGGTTCATCGTTTTTTACAAACTGAACAAGGTATTGAAGAAAGTTTTTTAAGCTTAAATGAGCGAGGCGAATGGGTAGAAATTTTCAAACCCTCAACGAATCAACGCTTGATTAAGCAAGTCAAACAAAGCTTAAACTCTGAGTTAAGTCCCTATCTCTCCGAAGTTAATTTATTTATTAATGAATGGATTAAACAATGTTTTTCTATGCTGTCGTCAGGGGTTATGTTTATCATTGACTACGGTTTTCCAAGGCATGAATATTATCACCCTGATCGCAACATGGGCACTTTAATGTGTCATTATCGTCACCAGGCACATAGCAATCCTTTTATCCATATTGGTGAGCAAGATATTACAGCGCATGTGGATTTCACTCAGGTTGCTGAAGCGGCACATGATGCTGGTTTTCATGTAGCCGGTTACACGAATCAAGCCTCTTTTTTGCTAGCTAATGGTTTGTTATGCTTGGTAGAAAAACAAGTTAACGAGCATCAACGACTTAAAACGGTGCAAGCAGTGAAACAACTTATTCAACCTAGTGAAATGGGTGAATTATTTAAAGTTCTCGCACTCACAAAGCATTGTGAATTAAGCCTAAATGGTTTTCAACTACACGATAAACGAGCGAATTTATAATATGAAGAATTACCTGACTACCGTTGAGCTGCAAAAAGAGTCGATGAAATTTTCTGCAGGCCATACCACTATCTTCTCGGCCACTGAACGTGAACCCTTGCACGGTCATCTGTATACCGTTTATCTTGCCCTCACGACCTGCGTTGCAAGCGAGGGAATGAATTTTGATTATCGTTATTACAAAGAGCGAATCTTAAAATTATGCAGCTCGCTTAACCAAACTTTCCTCATGCCGCAATATTCGCCTTATTTAGAAATTACTGAAGATGAAGACTATTTCTATTTTCTTTTTAATCATAAAAAAATTCCTTTTTTGAAAGAAGATGTAACACTGCTGCCCTTAATTAATATTACAGTGGAAGAATTATCGCGCTGGTTTGTTGAAGGATTAATCAAAGACAAATCAGAGTTAGAACGCCATCACATCCATAAAATTGTGGTTAAAGTATTTTCAGCACCCGGCCAATCGGCAAGCCATGAATGGCATCGTGACGCCTAAGTACATTTACAAAGTCTCGATTCCGCATACCAAACGAGATTATTTCGATTACTACGGCGGACAATTTGAACCTCTGACAGGTATGAGAGTTTGGGTTCCTTTTCGCAGTAAAACTCGCTTGGGTGTGGTTGTGGCTATGGAGTCTTGCGAAGAAACTGAGCAAACAAAGCTAAAAACAATAACTGCTTTAATCGATGAACAACCTTTACTATCTGAGTCAGATCTCGCACTCTGTCATTGGGTGAGCGCTTATTATCAAGCGCCACTTTCTGAAGTAATACCTTTAGCACTACCAAAAAAATATCGTAGCGGAGACGCTACTGAGCTTCCTCTCACCGATTTTTATCATTTAATTCAAGACGCTGATCTTGCAAAAAAAAGCCTATCCTTACGCGCTAAAAAACAACTCGCGCTCATCGATTTTCTTGCAGCAATTAAAAAGCCTGTCGCTAAGAGTCATTTAAGGGAGGCAGGCTTTAGTCAAGCAAATATAGATGCTCTATTGGCTCTGAACCTCATTTCCTTGACCCAAGAAACTCAATTTCCTATTCCCGCCAAAGAGAACCAAGAGACTGCCTTAATTTTAAACAGCGAACAAGCTCTTGCCTTAGCGGCTGTATCCAAACAGCTGCACAATTACCACTGCTTTTTACTGCATGGCGTTACAGGAAGCGGCAAAACCGAAGTTTATTTGCAACTCATTACCAAGGTTTTAGCCCAAGGGCGGCAGGTCTTGATTTTAGTTCCAGAAATCGGTTTAACACCGCAATTGCTTGCCCGTTTTAGCTCACGATTTACTGAACCGATGGCGGTTATTCATTCAAATCTCAATGAAAGCGAACGCCAGGTCGCGTGGCAATTAGCTCGTGATAATTTAGTCAAGCTTGTGATTGGTACACGCGCTGCGGTATTTACTCCCATGCCTGACTTAGGATTGATTGTTATTGATGAAGAGCATGATACCTCGTTAAAACAGATGGAAGGTGTGCGTTATTCTGCGCGTGACACTGCCTTAATGCGTGCTTATCTAGCTAAAATACCTATTATTTTAGGCACGGCAACGCCTTGTCTTGAGTCTTTATATAATTGCAATAAAAAAAAATACACCCATCTGCGTCTCAATCAAAAAGCAATGACCAGTACACCCCTGCATTTTCAATTAATTGATATTCGCAATGTACATTTACAACAAGGCTTGGCCTCAAAGTCTGTTGAAATTATAGGCACTCATCTTCAACGAGGTAATCAGGTATTAGTTTTTATTAATCGCAGAGGGTTTGCGCCGGTGCTTCTCTGTCATCATTGCGGCTGGATGGCTGATTGCCAAAGTTGTGATAGTCATCTCACTTTACATCGGCAATCTGGACACTTAATTTGCCATCACTGCGGTTTTGTTAAATCAATTCCTGCACAATGCCAGGCTTGTTCGGGTAAAGAATTAATACCGATTGGTGCAGGAACGCAGCGGGTTCATGAATATTTGCAAGAGCAATTTCCCAAGACCTCAATCCTGCGAATCGATCGCGATGAAGTAAGAAAAAAAAATGCCTTTGATAAGCATCTAGAGGGCATTCATACCGGTGAAACCCAGTTAATTGTTGGCACACAAATGCTAGCAAAAGGACATCATTTCCCCCGCTTATCATTAGTCGTTGTGCTTGACAGTGATGCGGGTTTTTTCAATCATGACTTTCGGGCTATTGAACGTCTTGGCCAGCTACTAACTCAAGTCGCAGGACGTGCAGGACGAGCGGAGCATGCAGGGCAAGTGCTGATTCAAACACATATTCCAACTAATCCCTTGCTCAATTTATTAATTCAACACGGCTACGACAGCTTTGCCAAAGCCCTGCTGATCATCAGGCAGCAAGCCGAATTACCGCCGTTTAATTATCTAATTGTCATTCGTGCACAAGATAAAACAGCTAGCAAAGTGTTAGAATTTCTGCATCAAAGTAAAACTCAATTAGAAGCCGCAGGAATTCGAGTGTTAGGTCCGGCACCTTCTCCCTTGGCGCGTAAAGCTAATCAACATCGCATGCAATTATTAGTTAAATCACCGTCACGTAAACTCTTGCATAATGCATTGACGAATCTAAGAAACTGGTTAACAATCAATAAATTAGCTACTAACATTCGCTGGAGTGTAGATGTTGATCCTGTGGATTTATCATGACTAACAAAGACCTGGTCCATCAAAAAATATTCTCTATAGAATGGGGTGACATGGATGCTTTAGGTCATGTCAATAACGGCCGCTATTTTGATTATTTTCAGGAAGCAAGAATTGAATGGTTACAAAGCATTCATTTTGATATGCAGCAAAAAACAGGCCCGGTGGTCATTCAAATCGCCTGCACCTTTTTAAAGCCAGTTGTTTATCCGGCGACCTTGATCTTGAATAGTTCTTTACACAGTCCTGGCCGTTCAAGCTTCATAATTGAGCATGAGATCTATCAAGCTGAGACGTTAATGGCTCAGGGCTCGTCGAAAATCGTTTGGGTGAATTATGAGAAAAATAAGTCGGTTCCATTGCCGGAGGGGATTCTCAAATGGTTAAAGGTTTAATAGCCAGCCTATTCTATTTGCACAATATTTTCTCTTAAAACTATGTTTTAACAATGCGAAGCTCTGCTTTGATCTAAAAAAATTCTAAACACAATTTAATCGTTTAAGATTTGAAAAATCGGCGCTATAAGTGGCCGTACAATGCTTAATAGTAGCTGGAAGTTTTTGGATTAATTGTACAGTTGTGCCTAAATAACCACAGGCTAACCAAATTTCATTTTTAGTAAAGTTCCAGATAAGCTCTCCCTGCTGATTATCTGGCGCCAGGCTTGCATGCTCTTTTGGATGACCTGCATAAAATGAAATTTGATTAAACTGATGGACTTGGTTCCAATCATCAACAAAAGGCTCCCAGCCTTTAGCATGCTGCTTGAGAGCTTGGTTTGTGTGAATTTCCTGAGGACAGTTAATGCTAGCAGCGAATAGGTTTAAAGGAATAACCAGAAGAAGACTTATAATTGAATTTTTCATTTGAATTAACCTTGGCAAAGTAGAAGATAGTACTAACATTTAATATTCTTGCCATCACAGATTGGCTTGGATTTTTTACTTATCACGACCCTATCAAATCACCGATTTTAATTTTCTTGTTCTCTTGATTGCTCTGGAAACAGTCGCTATTAAACCACTTGCGGAATAATTGATTACTATCTCCAGATAAGCCGAACTAAGCTGTTTAATGATGCTTAATTTAATCAGTAGTTTCTTCTTTTTCTGGCTTTCGAGACAAGCCTAATTTCTCTTTCAATCGTGCGACTGCATCCGGATCGAATTGACGCGCAGCTTTGTGCTTAACTACCACCGAAGATGAGCGAGGCGAGGGAGGACTTGCTGATTGTGCGCTAAAAGCTGGCGCTCGTTCTGGATAATTAGGTAGAGATTCATGAACACTGCTGTAATTTCCCTGACTGGTAGATTTCTGGCTATAAGAAGGCAATTTACCAGCGAGATTTTTACGTGCATTACGAGCGCTTTTTTCGACTCGTTTTTTGATTTTGCTCGTTGCTCGCTCTGCTTCTTCCTCAGTCACTGCAGCAACCGATTCTCCGTTAAGATCAACACGAATTTCACGCGCTTTTAAACAGGTTAAATAATCAATTCGACGAGTAAAAACAACAACGGCCTCACGCAACTTACTACGAGAAATTCCACTTGCTTCCGCTTCCTCAGCATAGGCAAGAATGTCATTCATAATACCCACTTTAAGCGGTCTGATGCAGACACTATTATCAAAAACTTGTGGAAATCTTTGCGCTAACCAGGTTAAAGCTTCACATCGAGCTTTTTTCGATTTATTTTTTTGCGTTTTATTAATTACTTCTGTACGCGGATGAAGCTCTTGTCTTCTCATGAAACTACCCTTTTAGATAACTTATAAACTTTGATAGCAAAGACAACACCGCTTAGAACGTGATAAAGAGGAAATCTGCAGGATGTAGATTGCTATGGTAAGGAAATTAAGTTCCGGTCTTAAAATGCGCATACAATGTACAATGTTCAGGTTAACTTTGCAAGCCTTCAGGCGGAAAATATCCAGATAGGTTATAATCAGTTAGCAATACTTGCTCTAAAAGCTGGCTACCACCTAAGGTTATAGCCAGCCATGCTGATAAACTACGCTATTTAGGATTAACACTAGAAAACTTGGCGTCTCTCTCCAGGAATTCGATATCTCCTTCATACTTCCTAAGAACCCGCAAATCTTTTTCATAACCATCGTACATGCCGTATGGATTAAAAATACCTTTATTTTTACCTAATTTATTATTAATTTCTTTAGTTAATCTATGCTTTTCGTTTATTAAATTGTCAAGACTGATATCTTCTGAATTGCCGCTCACTTGCTCTTTATTTCCCTGCTTTGTGGTATCTCGATTATTAGTGGGAGTACTTAAACTATTACTCTCTTTAGGTAAAGTACTCTGTAAACTTGGTTTTGGGAAAGATTTACTGAACATTTGTTGTGTGGAATCCTGTTCAGAATAACTTATTAAGGAATTTGGCTCCTGATTTTCAGGTTTTGTTTCTGAACGGTTCGACCAAAGACCTATTGCCAACCCTAGACCTGAAAACAGAGCAATGACAGCCAAACCAATGCCGCTCAAGCTAAGTCCTGTGCCTAGAGTCCCTAGACCTAGCAAACCACCAAAACCCAGGAGAAGGGGTACAATGCCTGCACTTCCATAACTAACTAATAAAAAGATAGCTATAATGGCTACCAGCAAAAAACCAAGAACTGCACCTAAAAGTACATACTTTGCCAGTGAACGATTAGTTGAATTTTTCTTTAAATTTAAATCGGTAAAGCTTTTAGATTTCATATTATTTACACTCTGTTTTATAAAATGCAAATTGTACTAATAATTATCATAAAGGTCAACTTAATTTTATGCGAAGTCCAATCAGGGGTTAGACAGCTTCTTTAGTCTTCATCGGCGTACCTTGATGAAAAACCATACGCCATTTACCTTCTGTCAAGCGCCAAATTGAAGACCTTAATGCTTTTTTGGTTTCAGAGGATGGGGTATCTTTGATAGAACTGATGTAGGTCAATAAAATAATAGACTCCGCTAATTTTTGCGCTTTAAAAGAAGAGCCAAAACGTATCGCTTGATCACGATGATTAAGCCATCGTATTACCTCTGCCTTATCATGAATAGCGCCACTACTAGCTAGTTCTACAAATTCATTATCGATAAGCTCAGCAAGAATCTCTGAGGTTTCAATATTATCTAATAATTGTTTTTCTTGTTTAATAAGCAGTTCAACAACTCCTGACATAATTTCCCCCAAAAATAGATAAATGTTAATTGTCTGAACGAACAATCATTATCACTTGTAAATTCGCAAATTTAAAACGCTTCGGTGTATACTAATTTAATTCAAATTGAAGGCGCTTGGCTAATGATTATACGACTCTTTATGTCCTTCCTGGCAATCTTATTTCCCTGGTTAATCCTTCTACTTGAAGATAATCCTGGAGGCGCTTTAATTGCCTTGGTCATGCAAGCGTCAGTCATAGGCTGGCCCTTTGCCGCTGTTTGGGCTTTACGAATTCAACGTGAAAAACGCAAAGTCAAACTTGAGGAAAAATGGCAGGCTAAACAACAAGCTAAAGAACAAAAATCACAAACCAAAGACTAAGGAAATTTATGCCAGTTCGAGTGCTTGTTAACGGCGCGCCAGGAAAAATGGGACGGCTTGCCTGCGAAGCAATTAATGATCATCCTGATTTCAATTTAGTAGCTTCTTTATCACGACAGAATGATTTAAAACAGGCAATTAGCAATACCAAAGCTCAAATCGTCATTGACCTCACGCGAGCTGATAGTGTCTATGAAAATAGTTTAATTATCATTGATAGCGGCGCCCACCCTGTTATTGGCACCAGTGGTCTTGTTGATGAACAAATTGCAAGGCTTAAACAACTCTGTGAAGCGCAAAAATTGGGCGGATTAATTGTTCCTAATTTTTCCATTGCCGCTATGCTAATGATGCGTTTCGCCGCCGTTGCTGCACGTTATTTTACAGAAGTAGAAATCATAGAAACCCATCATCAAGAAAAATTCGATGCACCTTCTGGCACTGCAATGAAAACGGCTGAAATGATTGGCCAAGCTCGTTTGGCTAAACGAAATGATCTCTCTTTAGAGGAAATAGTTCCCGGAGCTCGTGGGGGTCTTCATCATGGTGTTCCTATTCATTCTCTTCGTTTACCGGGATTTGTTGCTAATCAGCAGGTTATCTTTGGCTCCTTGGGCGAGAGCCTAAGCATCACTCACAATTCCATTGACAGAGCGTCATTCATGCCCGGGCTTATTCTGGCCTGCGAACGCGTGCAAACTTTAAATACGCTCTATTATGGCTTAGAAACTTTGCTTGATTAATCTCAAACGATTTCCCTCCAGGAATGGATTTTCAAGCTATTTGCCAAAAAACTTTCGTGTTACACTAAATTTTAGCTAAGTTAACAGGGATAGTAATGATAGTTAATAATCAAGAAGATTATGTAGGATTCTCCAACTCCTGTATCGGAGACGCCTTAAAAAACGCGCTGCAGCAAGCTGGTAATCCCACTTATTTTGAAATCATCGAAACTCGCGGCTCTCTCATTCAAAATAACAATCCTCAGTATCAAATTATGATTAGCGCTTTTTTGAATAGGAGTTAGTCGATGAGTTATACAGTTCCTCATTTTATTGATGGTAAAACCGTTGAGGCAGCTAGTGCGAAATTCCATACTTTGTATAATCCAGCACTTGGAGAAGCGATTGGCCGGGTTTATTTTGCTGGTAAAGCGCTTTGTGATAAAACCATTGAAGCCGCTAAATCCGCCTGGCCACAATGGGCGAATACAGCGCCTGTCAAAAGGGCAAGAATTTTATTTAAATTTAGAGAACTTTTGGAAACCCATCAAATTGATTTGGCAAAAATCGTCACGCGGGAGCACGGTAAAACTTTAGAGGATGCAAAAGGCTCCATCGCTCGTGCCATTGAAGTAGTGGAATTTCATTGCGGCCTAATTAACCAACTGCAAGGTCAATTTTCTGCAGATGTTAGCACTGATATTGACTGCCATACCCTTCGTCAACCGCTTGGCATATGTGCTGGCGTCTCTCCCTTTAATTTCCCAGTCATGGTGCCTGTTTGGATGATGATTCCGGCGATCGCAAGCGGTAATTGTTTTATTTTAAAACCTTCAGAGCAAGATCCCTCAGCTCCTGTTCGCTTACTGGAATTGCTGACCGAAGCAGGTTTGCCGGCAGGTGTTGCCAGTTGTTTACAAGGCGATAAAAACACCGTGGATTATTTACTCACTCATCCCGATATTGCAAGCTTTACTGCCGTTGCTTCAACACCAGTCGCTAAAGCCATTTATACTAAAGCAACCGCCCAAGGTAAACGTGCCCATACTTTTGGCGGTGCCAAAAATCATGCGGTGATTATGCCTGATGCCGATCTTGATCAAGCTGCAAATGCAATTGTTGGTGCAGCCTTTGGTTCTGCTGGGGAGCGCTGTATGGCTATTTCTGCGCTTGTTGCCGTGGGTCAACCCACTGCAGATAGCTTACTTGAAAAATTAAGGCCTCTTATTAAGGCTATTCGAATTGATGCTGGCGACATTGTCGGTTCAGATATGGGACCATTAATTAGCAGTGCCCATCGCCAACGAGTCATTGCCGCTGTAGATCAGGGCGTAGAGGAAGGGGCAAAATTAGTCATTGATGGCCGTCAATTTAAACATGCTAAACATCCCCAGGGTTATTTTGTCGGACCGACACTTTTTGATGGAGTCAAGGAATCGATGTCAGTTTATCAAAACGAAATCTTTGGTCCCGTTTTGGTAATACTTCGCGTAAATAACTTTGAAGAAGCTCTAGCCTTGGTCAATCGCCACCAGTTTGGAAATGGTAGCGCAATTTTTACTCGCGATGGTTACACAGCACGCGAATATAGCCGACAAGTCCAGGTAGGTATGGTTGGAATTAATATTCCAATTCCCGTACCTATTGCCAATCACCCCTTTGGGGGTTGGAAAAACTCAGCCTTCGGTGATAGTAATATGCATGGCTTGGAGAGTATTAATTTTTATACTCGCCGCAAAACAATTACTAGCAAATGGCCGGAATCTGAGTGGAACGACAATAGCTTTGTTATGCCAACCAATAAATAAATTCGCCTCAAAGAATTAAGGACAATCTATGGCAAATCTAGGAATTGTAGGGCTTGGTCACATGGGTCTGCCCATGGCCTTAAATTTAATCAAAGCCGGTCATCAGGTAACAGGCTTTGATTTGGACCTTCAAGCACTTGAAAATCTGCATCAAGCCGGTGGAAAACTGGCCTCAAACCTAAAAGATCTAGCCTTAAACCAAGATATCATAATCACCATGCTGCAAACGGGTGAGCAAGTACAGCAAGTCTGTTTAGGTGATCAGGGATTATTTGCTTACGCAAAAGAAAATTGCCTTTACATCGATTGTTCCTCAATAGATGTAAAAACCAGCAGAAATTTGCATCAACAAGCCGCTTTGCAAAAACTTCTCGCAGTCGACGCACCTGTTTCCGGCGGCGTAGCTGGTGCTATTGCGGGAACCTTAACAATAATGGTGGGCGGTGATGATGAAGCGTTTTTACAAGCTCAAACTTTATTAACAGACCTGGCAAAAAAAATCATTCATACAGGACCTGCTGGCTCCGGACAAGCTGCAAAAATTTGTAACAACATGATCTTGGGGGTTTCGATGATTGCTGTGTCGGAAGCCTTTGTACTGGCTGAACAACTAGGCTTATCTGCCAAAAAACTTTTTGAAGTAGTCACGAATTCTTCCGGCCAATGCTGGGCGATGAGTCACTATGCGCCAGTCCCTGGAGTGCTACCTAATACACCGGCCAATAACGATTATCAGCCTGGGTTTACCGCTGCAATGATGCTGAAAGATTTAAATTTAAGCCAAAATGCGGCCGCAGAGGTTACCGTACAAACACCTTTGGGTGCTCAAGCTGCGGCTCTTTATCAACGGTTTATTGAGGAAAACAATTCTAATTTGGATTTTTCCGCCATTATAAAAATTATCGCCAAGGGCTAACTCCGCCATGATTAATCAAGACCATGAAAAAAATTTACAAGACCTGCAACAATTCTGGGCGGAAAAAGCTCAACGCTACGTAGACTGGCTAAGTCCATGGTCGCAGATTTTAGAAGGTAGTTTTGAAGGCGGTGATCTGCGATGGTTTGGAGGCGGTAAATTAAACGTTAGCACTAATTGTTTAGACAAACATTTAGCCCAGAAAGCAAATCATACGGCTATTCTCTGGGAAGGTGACGAACCCCATCAACAACGAAAACTGAGTTTTGCAGACTTGCACGCTGAAGTTTGTCGCATGGCGAATGTGCTTAAATTACTTGGCATTGGCAAAGGCATGAAGGTAGCAATTTATCTTCCCTTAATCCCGGAGGCCGCCATTGCCATGCTGGCTTGCGCCCGCATTGGTGCTGTACATACTGTGGTATTTGCTGGTTTTTCTGCGGCAGCTCTGAGACAACGTTTGCAAGCGTCAGACTGTAAACTACTCATTACGGCTGATGGCTATCATCGTGGGGGGCATTACTTCGCCCAAAAACAACAGGCGGATGAAGCCACACTAGGGTTGCAAATTCCCATTTTGCTTATTAAAAATAGTGCTGAACCCGTAGCAATTGATCCCATCTCTAATCACCTCTGGCATGAATTAAAACAAGAAGTGGATGACCATTGTCCAGCCGAACCAATGGAGGCAAACGATCCTCTCTTTATTCTTTTTACCTCTGGCTCAACAGGCTCGCCCAAAGGCATAGTACATACTACAGGCGGTTATTTAGTCCAGGCTGCCTTTAGCCATGACTATGTATTCCAATGCAAAGCTAATGAGGTTTTTTGGTGCACGGCAGATGTGGGTTGGATTACCGGACATAGCTATGTGGTTTACGGACCCTTAGCCAATGGAACCACTACTTTGATGTTTGCCGGTACACCTACCTCTCCTACTCCGGCACGTTATTGGGAAATTATTGATAGAAATCAGGTCGCTGTTTTTTATACCGCGCCCACTGCAATTCGTGCATTAAAGCGTCAAGGTGACCAATGGTTAGCTAGCAGCAAGCGTGATTCTTTACGCCTCTTAGGTTCGGTCGGCGAACCTATTAATCCAGAAGTCTGGCTTTGGTATAAACACAACGTGGGCCTGGATCGCTGTCCAATTGTCGATACCTGGTGGCAAACTGAAACCGGAGCAATCCTAATCTGTCCGCAAGCAAACCTTGAAAAGGCAAAACCGGGAGCCGCATCGCAGCCTTTACCAGGCATTTTTCCGGTTTTATTGGATGAGCAAGGTCATGAAATTGAAGGCCTAGGAGCTGGTTCTCTGGCGATTAAGTATCCTTGGCCATCTCTGGCAAGCACCATTGACGGTGACCATCAACGCTATCGTCAAACTTATTTTTCCAAGGGTTATTATTTAACCGGTGATGGTGCTCGACGTGATGAAGATGGGGATTTATGGATAACCGGCCGCATTGATGATGTTTTAAATGTATCCGGGCATCGTTTAGGTACTGCTGAAATTGAATCAGCTCTCATAAGTCATCCGCAGGTTGCTGAAGCAGCAGTGGTAGGCATTCCCCATGAAGTAAAGGGTCAGGGAATTCAAGCCTTTGTTAGCTTAAAATTTAACTGCAAGCCCAGTCAGGCATTAAAAGACGAATTAATAAAGATCGTGCAAAAACAAATTGGCTCAATCGCAAAACCAGATATCATTCAATGGGTTAGTGATTTGCCTAAAACTCGCTCTGGTAAAATTATGCGCCGAATTCTTAGAGAAATTGCTAATAAACGCGTGACTCAAATTAGAGATTTGGGTGATTTATCAACTCTCGCCAATCCTCAAATTGTTAAAGCTCTTCTAGCTGAACAGGAACGCTAACCTAATAGACGAATAAAATGGTTCACAGCGGGTTTGATGAGAGGGTTTTTTTCAACGATAATGAATAGATATCTCTCACAAAGGCTTTTAACCGTGGCAACTCAAAAGAAAAAACGCATTATTATTGGCATCAGTGGTGCTTCCGGCATCATTTATGGCATACGTTTGCTTGAAAGCCTTAAAGAATCCGAAATAGAAACCCATTTAATTGTTACTAAAGCCGCGCAGCAAACCCGTGCTTATGAAAGCAATCTATCCGCCGCCGCCCTACATGAATTAGCTGATAAATTTTACAATATTAACGACATAGCTGCTTCACTTTCCAGTGGCTCATTCCACAATCTCGGCATGATTATCGCCCCTTGTTCCATGCGGACCCTGGCCAATATCGCTGGTGGTAATACCGATAATTTATTAACACGCGCCGCAGATGTCGTCTTAAAGGAACGTCGCCGCTTAATTTTAATGGTTAGAGAGTCACCGCTGCATTTAGGGCACTTAAAAAATATGGTGGCGGTAACGGAACTGGGGGCAATCATCGCTCCGCCGGTACCTGCTTTTTATAATAAACCTCAGACTATTGATGATTTGGTTAATCATACGGTTGGTCGCGTATTAGATTTATTCGATGTGGATTTGGGTCTTGTGCGTCGTTGGGGGGAGCTTAACTGATTGTGCAATTATAATTCTCTTTGTTTTTAATTAGAGTTCTGTGATATAATTCAACCATAATTAATCATCGAAATTCAATGGACCGCTCTAATGCCTTTTACTAAAACTAGTGAATTAAACAGCGCAGCACAAAATAATGACTTAGCCTCGGTCAAAGAATTTTTCTCTTTACCTAAAGACGAAGCGCCTGAACATAAAGACATTAGCAGGGCATTCAAACTGGCTGCCTTGTCTGGAAGTTTAGAAGTTGTTGAATATTTCTGTCAAGAAACCGAGATTTACAGTTTCACGGTGAATGAAGCCTTAAATAAAATTCATTATAAATGCATTAATAGCGACAATATTAGTTATCAAAGTCATCGTAAAATGATTTCTTATCTCTGTGCTCTGTCTGGAGAAAGTGGCCCGACCCCTGAGGAAACTGATCATATTTTGGTTTTAGCGGGCAGCTTTGGCGATTGGGAGCTTTTTAAAAGCCTATGTGAATTACCTGAAGGTTATGCACCCTCTGTCAATAAAGTCGGGAGTTGCTTTGCAAATTATCTTTGTAATAATTTGACTCTTCCTTTTGAGGTGATGACCCATTTATTTGAGAAAAGCAAGATTATAATTGCTAAAGACAAAGTTTCGTGGACTTTAGAAAAGCTTTGCGTATCGCTTGAAAACAATCCTGATAATAAAGTCTGGCGCTATATTTCATATCTTTGTGCTTTAACCGGAATAAATAAACCTGAGCAGAGGGTAATCGATATAGCTTTAAAAGTGGCAGTTAAGTTTCAACAAACAGATTTGGTGCGCAATTTATGTCTGTTAAGGCAAGATAATGCTCCCAGCAGTAGCGTGATTGCAAAAGAATTTAGCGCCATCCTTTATGTTACCCCAAGCCTACAAGCTTCAGATATCTTAAAAAGCTTGTTTGAGCTAAGCGCTAATAAGCCAAGCTCAAATTTAACTAATATTGAGCTTAAAACGATGAGAGATACTAATTTTTCGCTCTATAGAGAAAACATAAAATACCTTTGTAACTCAACCAAAGCTGCCAATTATACTATTTCCGCGGTTTTGGCTGCTGCTGCGAAAAACAGCGATTGGGAATTCGTCACATTCTTGATCCAAAATGAAATTAATCCGCCAAACCGAGAATCAATATCCAAGCTTTTAAAAAAAGCTGGAGAAGTTGCTAGCGAGTTGCCCTTTGAAACGATTAGGGATTTATTTGAGATATCCATTAATAATCCTACAAACGACGATTTAAATGCGCTTATAATTGCTATCACCAAGAATAAAATTTCTAGTGCTGACTCAAAATTTTGGGACTATCTCACCTATCTCTTGTCTTTAAAATCTGGCTATCTCATTGAACAAGAAGCGCAGGATACTGTCGCCCAAACGGCGTTCTTGTACAAAAAACTGGATATTTTTTATTCTGTTTCATGTAGCCTTAAGGTCGCAACAGAACTTTTCATCAAAGCCCTAAACCAGGCAGACGATTCTGACTCCCTGGAAATGATGAAATTCTTCTGTGAGAAAGCGGTTAACAAACCTAACAACGCTCAAATTTCTAGGGCTCTTATCCTAGCGGCTGCTAATTTTAGTGGAGCTAAGGATAAAGTTACTTATCTTTATAGCCTCGCTGTTAACCAGGAAGCGATTGACAAGCTTCTGGAAGCCGCCACTTTTCATCAGGATTGGGATTTCGTAAAGCAAATTTGCGATAATGAAGCCAAGCCACCGAGCCAACAGCAAATCGGCATGATCTTATTTAAAACATCTCATATTGCTGATCCGCTTCCCTTTGAGATAATGAAATATCTCTTTGAAAAATCCGTGGTTAAGCCTAGCTCTAAAGATGTGGATTCGACTCTCACTGCAATGGCTTGGGAGGTGTTTACCAAAAAAGAATTTAAAGAATATCTTCTCGATTTAAAGGGAGATAATAAACCTTCTCAAGATGCAATTAATATAGTTTTTCGATTGGCAGTTAAAGCAAATAACTATTATTTTGTGGAGAAGTTATTAAAGCGAGGCGCGCATAGTCAAAATACAGTTGATTATGTATTTCTTGAAATAGTAACCAATCCTGCTGCTTTCGAAATGACTAAACTCTTATTTCAATTTGCTCTTAAACCTAGTCAAGATGCTATTAAAAAGGCTGGTCAGAACATTTTAGAAGGCTTGTCATCTAGCCAAATACAGGATTCAATGAATTATGAAGACATAAAGAATTTTTTTAAAAACGGGGGCTTCTTTACTGAGTTAGCTCTATTTTTAAAATCTGTGAAAGAGCCTGAACTAGTTGAAGAGCTTAAGCCAACTCAGACACAAAAACAAAAACAAAAACCAATACAAATACTAACACAGAATCAAAGTTTAAAAGATCAATCGAATCTATCCAGCAAAATCTCTTCATCTGGGGCAATGCTCTTTCAAAAACCTTTAAAAATAGAAATAAAATCTTGTCTATCTGATAGTCAATTTGAGGCCATAAAAGCGCGGATTAACGAATTAAAGGATGAAATCGATAACAGTTGTTTTGGTTTTTTTAGTGCACGAAAATCGGAAAAAATAGAGGGACTTAAGGAATTAATCAGACTTTCAGAGATGCCCAATATGCAGCTAGGGCGAGCTATTCGTTTAATAGAAGAGGATAAACGATTCCCGGGCTTACGAGCAGGATTTAATAATCGCACTGCAGAACTTTTAGATGGATTTAAACATTCTCAATCACCCTGTGTTATTTCTAACTCAAACAAGGCGTCCTAAACTTATCAGCGCTCAGAATGGATTCCCCGCATAAAGCGTGGAATCTAGGGGTACCTAGCTCTACCTAGCTTAGTTAGAGCCAATTATCCTTCTATTCAATGGGGGAAAGGGGTATTGAGAAGAAGTTTAAATAAAATTTTAATCCTCTTCATAGCGATACCTATCGGCAGTTACAAATGGAGCGACAAGACCTGTTTTTACTAAATCCTCTTACGTTTTTGAGGCTATTAATTCAGAGTCACCGCTTTGGTTACTTTTATAGGCTCACAACTTGCCGCAGCAAGCCTTACAGGATTAATAGGCTTAAGTGTAATATTGAGCGGTTTCGACCTGCCAATAAAGCATGGGGAGATGCCCATTTTTCTAATGGCATGGACATTAATAAAGCCGGATTTTTCAAAAAAAAGACCAAAGTATCATCATCGGTAAAAAACTAGGTCTTCCCTTGTATTCGAACGGGTTAGAACACGTGCTTGTGTTTGCCCCTTCTGGCAGCGGTAAAACCCGCTCCATTGCCATTCCCAATTTATTCAACTACCCCTATTCGGTGGTTTGCAATGATGTAAAATTCACGTTATTTTCAAACCACGTCAGGGTATCGAGCGCGTCTTAGGCAATACTTGTTTTTGCTGGGCGCTCCCAAATCCAGGAGGCATTACCCAACGCTTTAATCCCCTGTCGTTTATCTTAAAGGACAAAATATTGCGCATGACTGACATTCAGTGCATTCCCACATTTTTATTCCCGATAACAGCAAAGAAGCACCCATTTGGGCTAAATCCTCACGCCAATTATTCAAAGCGTTACTACTTTAGTTGTTCTCATTTATGTTTTACTTTAATATAACTAAATTATGTTATATAATAGTATAACAAGAGTTAATTGGAGAAAAACGTTATGACCCATTTAGCCATCCGACAATCTGGTGGTGCTAACATTGTCAGTATCCCTAAAGCCATTTTAAAAACCCTTGGCCTTCATGTGGGTTCAACACTGGATTTATCGATTGTGGATTGTAAAATTGTTTTAACCCCTGTAGTTGAAAAACACACTTTAGATGAATTGTTAGCTGGCACGCCCAAAGAAAAGCTACGCTTCACCGATGAAGATAGGGAATGGCTCGATGAATCAGCGAGGGGTAAGGAAATTTGATGGCCTACATACCCGAACAGGGTGATCTTATTTGGCTTGACTTTGATCCAAGCTCTGGCAAAGAAATGATGAAGCGAAGACCTGCTTTTGTTATTTCCAGAAAAGCATTTAATGAGCATACGAAAATGGCAATCGTAGCTCCAATCACAAGCACAATTAGAGGCATTAAACTAGAGGTTGTATTGCCCGATGACATTATAACCGATGGGGCTATTTTGGTATTTCAGTTAAAATCCGTTGATTTCTTGCAACACAATGCTGAGTTTATTGAAAAAACATCAGCCCATGTTATTGAACAAGTGTCATCAATTGCGCAACTTCTCGTTCAATAGGGTGGTCATACATAAAAATCGCAAAAATGATTACGCTCGCTACATATCAAAAAACTGCGAGCGTCAATTACGCTGTAGAAATTATTTACTCACCGTGAGCTAGAGGCATTAGGGCAACTACCTTTATCCTATTATGTTTGATTTCAAGCGGGTATCTGACCCTTGACATCAATTTAATTGATTTGAAATGCGCCAATCCGAGGTCTTTTATATCTGTTGCAGAAAAAGATTCAAGGGATTAACGATGTACACCCCTATTAAGCGACTGCTCCATACGCTTTTTGTCTCGACATGATGCGCTTAAATCCCAACATTGCCTTGATAATTCGCTCAGGCCTCTCACCAATCAAAGCACGTCAATTCATTGGGTATAAAGAAAAAGGCATGAAGTATTGCCCACAATCGCCTTGCTTTGTGCCACAACAATGTATTGTGCGACACCCTTTTATGCGCCCGGAAAAGATACTAGTTAAAAACAAAGTGGCAGAAAAATTTCAAACCAAGGAGCAAGCAGAGCTGGCACAGTTTGAGTGGATAGACGGTTAATGATGGCGCCAGACTAGTTTCTGGCGCCATCTAGTGTTAAATCCCCATCTTTTTAATTAATTCAAAATAATAGGGTGCTGTAGTACTTCGATGTGTATCATCAGGATTAGCTTTAATCCCTTGAGGAGTGTACTTATAACGAACCTCCTTTAAATAATCTATAACTATTTGCTTAGCTTCGGGTTCAAGTAAGTCTTTTCCTGATCCTTCATAACCCATAGATAATGGGCCAAATAAATAGCTATCCAAGTCAGAGTCGTTGGCTTTTTTTAATTCATTTACCAATGACTTCATATAGATTTTTTGCAGTTCCTTTGACTTAAAGGTCAATGTGTATTTGAGCATCACAGAAGAATGATGATTAACTTGAGTTAACCATTCATTGATTTTGTCTAATTTATTAGTAGTTTCATCAGCCGTATGTGTATCAATAAAACCTCTCACTCCTGTATCAGCCATATGTGGAGTCAGTGATTTTTCATCTAACAGTTGTTCAAAAAAATCTTTTACTATAGGTCTATCGTTAACAATATAGGATTTCTCATTGCGGTGTTGTTGATTATAAAGCATTAAATTCTCTACAACTTTACTTTTTATTTCCGCTCGGTCCGTTTCATTATAAATAGTTAATAGTTTTTTAATCAAATCCGGTTCGGTTGACCGTGAAACTAGTCTATCTATCATAATTCCACGTTTAATATCATTCAGCTCCGGATTTGCAGCTAGTTGTATTTGAACAGTGGACGGTGCTGTTACATAGTGCGCAGGTGGACTGTCCATTATCATTTGGAATTCCTCGTAGGGCATTAAATTAAGTTCTTGAACTGATACATCTTCTAAGGTTTTCTTATTCACCACCTTTGAGGGATTAAAAGATTCTCCCTTTAATCTTTCATCATTAAAATAGGGGAAGTAATTAAATAGATTTCGTGGTAACCAGACATGGCCTGGCATAGTATCCAATCCTTGACTATAGAATGCCCACCAAACATAAGTATCACATCGCCATCTTCCACATTCAGTTACTTGGCCTGTTGTTGGAATTCCTGAGCCAATATGGTAATCAGTATTGGCAGTATAAACAGGACACCACCACCTTTGATGGTTTGCTTCTACTAAAACTTTGTAGCCTAAAAGACCTCTATCTGCAACGCCATACTTAGATCCCCAATATTTTGAGCGAGATTTAAAATTACTGATGGGATTAAGTTGACCCACAACCGGCTCATTAAGAATTTCAATAACAATGTTTGCATTTTGGTTCATTCCGCTTGAGTCCATCATGTAAGCATTTGCAATGCCAACGTGGCCTAACCAGCCAAGTCCGGGATAATTTAAATCTCTTCCCATAATTTCTGCAGGATAAATTTGCTTAGCATAGGCTGACGAACAGGTAAGGGTTGTTACAGTGATACCAATACCTAATACTATTAGGCTTTTATTTTTCATTAAGCTCCTTCTTTATGTTGAAATCAATTTGTAATAAATTATTGAAGTTCAAAATTGCCCTTCAAACTTTTTTGTAGGGCAATTTTATACATTTAACGAGCCTGCAAATAATGGGTGCGCAAAGTCTAATTAAGGCATCACGCAGCGGGTTTGAATAATAAAAGGGAAGCAGAGGAACAACAATTTGATAGTCAATCGATGAATTAGCCTGCGGGTCGCGTGGACAAGTGACCAAATTGAAAAAATATAGCAGCCTTATCAACGTCTAGTAAAGCTAGAAGGGTGTAGACTTCAATATTATTGGAAATGTAGAGCAGCCCACCAGGCACGCCGACTTTTAAGACGCCCGGAGCGCCCTTATTGCTTCACTTAGTGAGTTTTGCATCGTTTAAGAGGTATTTTTCACGGCGCTTTATCAATAACAACCACGTCAGGCCAAGCGAACCATTCGTTCAATTTAGCAATCAAGCCCTCTAATCCTTCTTTTTTTAAAGAAGAAAAACTTTGCACGCTAATCAAGTCCTCAAGTAAAGAATAATATTTACGCACTTTTATCACAGTATTTTTTACCTCAGAACGACTTAATTTATCCGCTTTAGTCAGCAAAATATGAACAGGCAATTCTCTGTCTAAACACCAAGAGACCATCATTTGATCTAGTTCTTTAAGCGGATGACGGCAGTCCATTAATAAAATTAAACCCTTCAAACATTGGCGAACCTCAAGGTAATGAGCTAAATTTTTCTGCCAATCTTCTTTAATTTGTTTGGCGACCTTGGCATAACCATAGCCTGGCAAATCAATTAGGCGACGTGAATCATCTAAGCTAAACAGATTAATTAATTGCGTTCGGCCTGGCGTTTTTGAAGTTCGTGCGAGTTGCTTATTCAGGGTTAAGCAATTTAAAGCACTGGATTTACCGGCATTGGAGCGACCGGCAAAGGCAACTTCAAAGCCTTCATCGCTTGGTAATTGATCAACACGCGCGGCAGATTTGAGGAATGTGGCTTTTGGGTAAGGATTGATAATCATTATTTCAATTTCGTTTTGGGATTTTTGCCCAAGCAGTGTACCATTAAACGAGTTAAATACCCGGAAAAAAGATGAAAAAAATTCTGGTTGCCTTTATGCTACTCGGCTCAGTCACCGTTTTTGCCGCGAAGACACCAGAAATCTTGGTCTCCTGCGCAGTCTGTCATGGACAATCGGGAGTTAGCCCAAGCCCTGAATGGCCAAATCTTGCCGGACAACACCGCAATTATCTGGTGAGGCAATTGCAGGATTTTAAAAAGGGAGGTTTAAGAGACTCTCCCGTGATGACGGCGTTAAGCGCTAATTTGACTGAGGAAGAAATACAGGAGTTGGCAGATTTTTATGCAAAAAAATCAGTTCCTGAAGGGTCAACGCCTGAAAAATATTTAAAACGAGGTGAACTCTTGTATCGTGGTGGCGATTTTGCTAAACAGATTACAGCTTGTATTGCCTGTCACGGTCCTAAAGGCACGGGAAATGGTCAAGCTGGTTTTCCTGTACTTTCAGGACAGCACGCGCCTTATACGATTCAGCAGCTGCTTGCCTTTAAACAGGGCAAGCGAGCAAATGACTTAAATTCCATTATGCGGGATATTAGCTCGCATATGAGTCAAGAGGATATGGAAGCAGTGGCCTATTATCTTCAAGGTCTTCATTAAATTAAACGAGAGCATATGATGTTAAAACAATTTGTATCTATCATTTTTCTAATTCTACCCCTAGTAGCCACAGCAGAGGATTTTGTAGCCGGGAAGGATTATGAACTTCTAAACCCTTCAGCTGAGTCAAATAAAACCCACACTCAAGTCAGCGTAACCGAATTTTTTAGCTATGGCTGCCACTGGTGTTATCAAATTGATCCAGCGCTTGAAACCTGGGTTAAACAGAAATCGAATACCATTAGCTTCACCAAAGTGCCCGTTGTTTTTAACGAAGACTGGTTATTCTTTGCCAAAGCTTATTACACAGCCCAACGCTTAGGCCTGGAAGCCAAATTAAACCCTCTTTTGTTTAAAGAAATCCAGGGAAAAGAGAAACATGGGTTAAACACGAATAAAGGGATGATTGATTTCTTTGCAAGCCAAGGTGTCGATCCTTTGACGGCCAAAAGCGCCTTTGAAAATTCTACAACGATCGATATGGAAGTTAAACATGGCATGGCCAAAATGTCAGAATTTCAGATTAAGGGCGTACCGGCAATAATTATTAATGATCAATTTAAAACCGATCTCCAGATGGCAAAAACTGAAGATCGTTTTCTTAAAATCCTTGATTTTTTAGTCGCTAAAGCAAATAAAACGGCTTAAAATTAATGTTTATTTTAGATTTGTACACTTAATCGTATATCAATTTAACAAAAAGAATTAATTGATAAGGCAGCTTCATTGTTACATAAAAGTCGCTCAGATTTTATGTTAAAGGCGGGCTGCATGTTACCTTCTCTCGGTAATGAAAAAAATTGCGGTTAGAAGCCTGATACTTAGGTCTTATTTTCCGACTTAATTGTTTCCTTTATTAAGGTTTAAAAAGAGGAAACTCTGGAGCTAAATCAGAAACGAGTTCCTGGAATAAAGTTAGGCTCAAATTGCTGTTGGTTTTGTTATCCGCAGTTGAGGTATTGTAAGCAATAAAGACCAGATTTTTTTCAGGCAAGACTGCAAAAATACCACTGTATCCACCAAAATCAGGATTCTGTATTAACCAATGATTGATAACTACAAAGCCCATGGCGAAATAACTGTCAGCTCTATTTTTTCCTTTTCCAACCGTATCAGGTGCTCTTAATTGTTTGGTCGACTCTGCAGTTAATAGGCTACCTTGCAGCCAGGTATTTCCCCATTTCCCTAAATCCTCAATAGTAGAAACCATAGTACCTGAATTCATCACCCACGAAGGATCCCAAAAGGTTGAATCTTCAAAAATTGCACGGTAGTTAACAAAAGAATGTAGTACGGGTGAAGGCATCTTTGCAGTGAGACCAAACTGAGTTTTATTCATGGATAAGGGTTGTAGAATGTTAGACTGCAACAACTCACCCGGGGGCTTATCAGCTACCTTCGCTAAAATAGATCCCAGGATTAAATAATCCGTATGAGAATAATGCTGGCTGGTTCCAGGTTGAAATGAGAAAGGCTCTTTGAAGGCATAATCAAGCAATTCTTTTTCTGTCCATTGCTTAAAGGGTTGTTTTAGTCCAAGCTTGGCAAATTCTTTATTATAAATATAATCAGGGTAACCACTGGTACAGTTAGCCAGCATTTTAACTGTAACTTTTTCTGCGTTGGGAAGCTTGGGATACCAGAGAGCAACTTTATCATCAAGCTTTAACCTGTTTTGCTCCACTAATTGCATTAGCACTGTTGTTAACATCGTCTCCATAACCCCGCCAATACGAAAATACATATCAGGGCTAGCCGGCACTGCGGTCATCGATTCGCCTAAAGCACCTACTGAAATGGGTTGGTCATTAATCCATAACCCATAAATCATAGCTTTAACTGGTTTAGTTTTTACAAAGGTTTGGATTCTATTTTCTACAACCTTCTGACTTAGCTCAGCATAGGCAGAAGATTGAAAAAAACTTAAAACTCCAAACAACAGTGTTAATAAGTTGAAACCTGAGTTTTGCATGATAAATTTTCACTCCTAAAGCTATAGTTTTGATTGAGAAAGAAAGGTGGTGATTAGTTTTAAAACTTCTGCTAGCATAATCCAACTGAATGTTTATATTTTATACTTTTTTAATTGCCGATTACAAATTATAAGGATTATAATGCGAATTTACGACATTAAAGATTTTATAGACTCTATCGATTTTAAATCTACCAACGAATCCTCTCTAGGATCTAAGGTTCGTAAAGGCCGACTCGATGAAATTCAATGGACTTGCAAAGAAATGGGGACTTATCAAGAAGCAATAATTACCTACCTCGCTCAAGAATTTTCCCGCCTCATTTATCCAACCCAGCCTGAAACTCGCTTCGCAATGAATTCTATAACCGGAGTTTGCTATATTCTTTCTGAGGAGGTTCAGGGGTTTAAACCACTGCCTCTTAATCAACCGGAAAATTTTCGCAATGGTAAATTTAAAGAGTTAGGTCAGGTCTTGGCTTTGTCGATGTTTTTACAAGAAATCAATTTGTATAATGGCAATATAGGCCTCAATGAGCATAATTTGGTTATTAAAATTGATGGTGATTGCTGTTTTGCTGAGCAACAATATGGAGGGGAATTCAAGCTAAGTCCAGAAGCTGTTGATTCTCTACCCTTCCCTAAAGATTATACAACAACAAACTGGCTTGATATTGTTCATGAAAAAGAATTTTTTCCTAGTACTATAGTCGACCTGGAACTTTCTGATTCAACTCAATTTAGAAATGAAGTAAACCACGCTTTACTCAAACTATGTTTAATTCCTGACAGCTTTGTGCAAACCTTCGTGGATTCTTATATTGATACCGAAGATGAACATTATATCAATTTCTTTTTAAATGGCCGAGATGAATTATTGCAAACTGTTTTACAAAATAAATCATTTTTAGCCTATATTCAGCGACCGGAAATTTTGCAGGAAATAGCTGATTTTTTCACTCAACTGTATTCCTACAAGTCAGCAGATGAAAATATATTTTTCATCTTTAATGAAGCTGACCCACAACAAGAATTTGCATTAAGGTATGCAGAATTTATACCCCTTGCAGTTGAATCGAAGCAGCTTATTGATTATTTAAAATTAAATCTTCATCCTAAAGATAGGTCTCTAAAAAAGTTCATTCTCAATGCTGAAGAACGATTTACTAACCCCCAAGAATTAATTTATCTTAAGCCTCAGTTAATTCAGGCGGCTAATGCCCTCAAGTCTCCAGAATACCAGGCGGTCAAATCAACGATCAGGTCATTTTATGAGCGTGATCGCTTTTATACTATTGGTATGGAGAAGAAAGGCAAACGAATTGAAAAAGCTTTACATAATACGCCCTTGCAAGAGCGAATAGAGATTATTTCAACGACAGAGACTAACAGTGTGAAAAAAAAGCTAGCCAATCATCGCACCTTCTGGCATCAATCGCCTACAACGACAACAGGCGAAATTGATTATGAACTTGCTGCGACCAGCTATAAAAAGTTGAAGAATAATTTTGGCTAGATAGGTTAATAAATCCAAATTCATTTAAATAGCAATAGGCGCTTTAATTGCCGCATGAGATTGATAATTTACAAATTCAAAATCATCAAATTGATAATCAAAGATAGAAGGTGGCTTCTGTTTAATTATCAAGTCAGCTAAAGCTAAGGGCGCGCGGGCTAATTGCATTCTCGCTTGTTCGAGATGGTTTAAATAAAGATGACAATCGCCGCCCGTCCAAATGAATTCTCCAACCTCTAAGTTGCATTGCTGAGCAACCATATGCGTGAGTAAAGCATAGGAGGCAATATTAAAAGGAACGCCTAAAAAAACATCTGCTGAACGTTGATATAATTGGCAGGAAAGACGATTATCTGCCACAAAAAATTGGAATAAAGCATGGCAGGGCATAATTGCCATTTTATCTAACTCACCCACGTTCCAAGCGCTCACGAGCAAACGGCGTGAATCAGGATTGACTTTGATTTGTTCGATAACCTCTGTTATTTGATCAATTGTACGGCCATCAGGTGTTGGCCATGACCGCCATTGTTGACCATAAATAGGGCCTAAATCGCCTTTTTCATCAGCCCATTCATCCCAAATAGAAACTGCATTTTCATTAAGATAAGCGATATTCGTGCCGCCACGGAGAAACCACAGTAGTTCATGAATAATGGAGCGAGTGTGTAATTTTTTAGTGGTTAATAAGGGAAAGCCCTCATTCAGATTAAAGCGCATTTGATAGCCGAAAATTGCTAAAGTCCCCGTTCCAGTGCGATCTGTTTTTTTGACACCCTGGTCGAGAATATGTTGCAGCAATTGCAAATAGGTTTTCATTGTTTACTCCATTTCAAACACCATAAACCAGCTAGTAACATCGGAATAGACAATAATTGTCCCATTGTTAGCCAACTAAAAAGAAACCCAAGCTGTGCATCAGGCTCTCTAAAACATTCGGCCACTAAACGGCAAAGAGCATAGCCTACTAAAAACATCGCCGATACTCGACCTACTGGCCGGGGTTTGGCTGCATAACACCAGAGCACCACAAAAAGGATTAAACCTTCCAAACCGAATTCATAGAGTTGAGAAGGGTGACGAGGCAAACCATCGGAATTTGGAAATACCATTGCCCAGGATACATCGCTAACTCGACCCCATAATTCGCCATTAATAAAATTACCAATACGACCAGCTCCTAACCCTAAAGGAACTAAAGGTGCGAGAAAATCGGTAACTTGTAGAAAAGGTTTGTTCACTTTCCGAGCAAACAACCACATTGCTAGAGCAACACCAATCAAGCCGCCATGAAAGGACATTCCGCCTTCCCATAACTTGATAATTATCCAGGGTTGGCTAAAAAATTGATGGGTATTATAAAACATCATATAACCCAATCTGCCACCAATAATTACTCCCAAAGCCCCATAAAAAATTAAATCGCCAATCTGCTCTGAAGTCCAATCCAGGTTAAAATGCTTTGCCCGCCATTGCGCTAAAGCCCAAGCACCCATGAAACCTAATAAATACATTAAACCGTACCAATGAACCTTGATGGGTCCTAAGGAAAATGCTATCGGGTCGATTTGCGGAAATACCATCATTTTTGACGCCTCGAAATAGATTTTAGGGGTTATTAGTCGTTAACAGTTCGATAATCATTACTATCAATAAAACTATAAAACTGTATCTTAAATGTTTAGCCGACAAAATATAAGTTAATTTTGCCCCCAAGGGCGCAAAAAAAATACTGGTAAGAGCAATTCCCAGTGCTGCTGGCCAGTAAACAAAACCACTACTAAAAGCTGGAAGCCCTTGTTGAAAGCTGCCAATACTAATAAAAGCGAGTGTACCAATAAAGGCCACAGTCATTGTCGTTAAGACAGAAATTGGCGTAATTTTTTTCACATCCAAGCCACAATGGCTGAGGTAAGGAATAATTAGAGAACCACCGCCAATACCCAGCAAACCAGATTGGCAGCCAATAAAAAAACTCATAAAATTGTTTGCCCAGCGCTTAGGAAAACGACGGCGTCTAAGCTTAGGTTTTTGATAAAGTTCCAAACTCATTTTCAATGCAATAGTTATCAGAAAAAAACAAAATAGAAGTTTCAATAGTCGCGTTGGTAATTTATCAGCGAGTAGAGCACCACAAACCGTACCGAAGATAAGACCTGGGACAAGGCGTTTATACACCGCCCAGAATATGTTGTTATTTTTATAATGGATTCTAAGCGCAGACGGTGCTGTAAAAACCATCACGGCCAAAGAAGTTCCTATCGCCATTGGCATAATCAAATGGTAGGCAATATTATTATTGTGTTGAAATAAAAAAATCAGAGCTGGAACTACAATAATTCCACCGCCAATTCCCATTAATCCTGAAAGAAATCCGGCAAAAACGCCAGCGCCAGCATAAACAAAAATCGGCTCTAAATTCACGATTTCTCAGCTCTAATCAGATCACCTAAACCGACTTCCTCTAATGTTTTTTGCAAATGCAAGCGAATTTCTGCGGGATGTTCAAATTCTAAAACCTCAGCGAGAACTTTTCTGGCGTGAGCCATGGAGAGATTGCGAATTACCCATTTTATACGCGGCAAGCTTGAAGAATTCATACTCAAGGTATAAAAGCCCATAGCGACCAGCAAAATGACAGCTAAAGGATCGCTGGCCATCTCCCCGCAGATTGATACTTCAACTCCGGCAGCATGTCCACCTTCAACGACTTTCATCAATGAACGCAGCATGGCTGGGTGTAGCGAGTCGTAAAGTCCAGCAACCCGAGCATTGTTGCGATCCACGGCTAGCATATATTGTGTTAAATCGTTTGAACCTACCGAAAGAAAATCAACACGCTTAGCTAATTCACGAGAAAGATAGACTGCTGCAGGCACTTCAACCATTACTCCCAGTTTAGGTTTCTCAATGAGACAACCTTCTTCAAGTAATTCTTCAAAAGCTTGCTCAACTAAATAGGTGGCTTCTTCAACCTCACTCAAATTAGTGACCATCGGTAGCATGATACGAAGGTTATCAAGCTCTTCTGAAGCCCGCATCATGGCTCGCACTTGCATCAAAAATACATCAGGATGATCAAGGGTTACGCGTATTCCCCGCCAACCGAGGTAGGGGTTTTCTTCACTAACTGGAAAATAGGGTAAAATTTTGTCCCCACCAATATCCAGGGTGCGCATGGTGACCAATCGAGGTGAGAAGGCTTTTAGAATCTGACGGTAAATAATGTACTGTTCATCTTCCGAGGGAAAGCGATCACGACTCATAAAAGGAACTTCGGAGCGATACAAGCCCACTCCTTCTGCGCCAACACTCATAGACAAGCCAGCATCCATGGCAAGACCGGTATTGACTTGCAAAGACACACGATAATTATCCAGCGTTTCAGCAGGCTTTTCCCGCAAACTTACCAAACTTTGGTTAAGTTCAAACTCTTCTTTGGCGAGTTTTTTAAACTCAGCGAAAATTGCTCTACTGGGTGAAACATAGACCTGGCCATAAAAGCCATCAACGATAATTGCTCGCCGTGACAAATGCTCAACCTTCAAGCCACGAACGCCCATTACCGTTGGCACGCCTAAGGCGCGAGCTAAGATTGCAACGTGAGAATTATTCGCTCCCCTCGCCGAGACGACTGCAGCCAATTGACCTATCGGCACTTCAGCAAGGGCTGAGGCTGTAATCTCTTCGCCAATTAGAATAGTGCGTTGCGGGTAGGCTATTTCTTCGCGTTGTGAACGCTGTAATTCAGCTAAAACTCGTCGACCCAAATCACGAAAATCACTGGCTCTTTCACGGAGATAATCATCTTCCATACTTTCAAATTGCTGGATATGTTTTTTAATGACGGTCGCCAGAGCCGCCTGAGCTGAGATTTGCTCCTGACGTATAACCTGTTCTACCTCAGCACCCAGGCTATCTTTATCCAAAATACGCAAGTAAACATCAAACAAAGCATGCTCATCATCAGCCACATTTGATTTCATCCGCTTGCTTAGTCGCTGCATATCCTCACGAGTTGATTGCAAGGCTTCATAAAACTCAGCAATCTCTTCTTCAATGCCATCAATGCTGTGGCGCGGCACTGCATCAATATCCGCCAGGGGGTAAACTACCACAGCAGTTCCAATGCCAATGCCAGGCACTGAACCTACGCCCGCGAAAGTAGTAGGCGCCACAGGCTCATTTTTCTGAGTGCCCGGAGGTTTGGGCTGCGTTAATTGAGCTAACTCACCGGTTGCTTCGGCGTGTGCAATTATGCCACCAAGTTGAGCCGCCAGAGTAATTAAAAAAGCTTCGTCTGCATCATCAAAACAACGTGTTTCTGCGCGTTGTACAGTGAGAACACCGTATAATTTACGATGTTGAATGATAGGCACGCCCAGGAAAGCATGCATAGACTCTTCACCGAGCAAAGGATTGTGATAAAAATCTTGATGTACAGGCGCATTGTCTATATTAATAGGCTCTTCTCGACGCCCTACCAGCCCTATCAATCCTTTGTCCAGGCACACACGTACTTTGGATTCGGCGAGTTTATTTAAACCATCGGTAGCTATTAATACATATTCGGCGTGCTTGTTATCTATGAGGAATACAGAGACAGCCTCAGCATCAATTGCTTTACGAACTCGCTGCACCAAAATAGTTAATGCTTCGGTTAAATGACTTGCTGTAGTAACGTCCTGTACTATGCGCTTTAATATTTTTAACATTTATCGACTATGATTACCTCGTTTACGTCGTGTACCAAAAGGAGTACGGCGCCTCTTTAGAAGGTGCTCTAATTCTTTTAACGCCTGTGAATAAACCTGTCTTTTAAAAAAAATAACCTGCTCTTGAGGCTCAGAATAATCAATCCAGCGCCAACTATCAAATTCGGGTGAATCACTTAAATCAAGGCGAACCTTTTGTTCGGAGGCAACCAGTCTTAATAAATACCATTTTTGTTTTTGGCCAATAACTAAGGGGATGCTGCCATGCCGCAAGTATTGTTTGGGTAAACGATATTTTAGCCAACGTTTCGTAGAACCTAAAACTTCAACGTCATCCCTGTCTAATCCTACTTCTTCGCGCAGTTCTCGAAACATTGCTTCTAAGGAACTTTCCCCAGTAACCAGCCCACCTTGTGGAAATTGCCAAGCATCATGGCCTTGTCGTCTTCCCCAAAAAACTCGACCGGATGAATTGGCTAAAATAATGCCAACATTCAACCGGTATCCGGCTCGATCAATAACCATTATGTCACTGCTTACACTAAACCGTTAATCTCTTGATTTTTCCACAAACCACAAGAGCTTGGCAAATAAATCTGCGCATTCAAGGCATTATTAACTAACTATTTTTATTTAGTAGTCTATTGAAGCATAATTTGCACGAAAAGGATGCCTAAACAGTAAAGGAGACGGGTAAAATAATTTAGCAAGACTTTTGATTAAGGGTGAATGCATAGTTTGCAGACATTAGGATATACTTTAGTAATTCAAACCAAGAAAATGATTATGAAAAAACGCATATTGATAATCAATACCGGCGGCACTATAAGCTCGATGAAAACTAGCCGCGGCTATGAGCCTGCTGTTAACTACGTGCAACAGGTTTTAGAGGAAATACCGGCTTTAATTCATGCGGATATGCCAGAGTTTTTTATCAAGGAATATCAACCTTTACTGGATTCATCCAACATGACCGTCAGTGACTGGAATCGTATCGCCACTGACATTGCTGATGAGTACGATAATTTTGATGGTTTTCTTGTTCTTCATGGTACGGACACAATGGCCTACACGGCTTCTGCACTGTCTTTCATGCTTGAAAATCTCGCTAAACCTGTCATAGTCACAGGCTCTCAAATTCCTTTATCCGAAGTACGAAATGATGCCATTGATAATGTAATTACCTCACTTTGGCTTTGCGCTTACCAGCCAATTAGAGAAGTTTGCATTTATTTCAATAAGCAATTATTTCGCGGTAATCGCGCGCAAAAAATTTCCGCGCAACGATTTGATGCTTTTGCATCACCCAATTATCCTTTACTAGCCGATATTGGCATTCAAATTGAGCTGCATAAAGATCTTCTTTTGGCTCCGTCTTACAAACCTTTTCGCCTGCAAACTATTAGCCCACAATTTATTGCAAACTTTCGAATTTTTCCCGGTTTTGCCAGCAAAGTTCTAGATTTTATTTTACAGCAGCCATTGCGCGGATTAATTCTTGAGACCTATGGCGCGGGAAATGCACAAAATAATGATCCGCAGTTTTTAACCCTTTTGGAAGAGGCTTGCCAAAAAGGAATAGTCATTGTCAATTGTAGTCAGTGTCAGCAAGGACGAGTTGAAATGAGTCAATATGCAACCGGTCATACCTTGAAATTAGCCGGTTTAATTAGTGGCCAGGATATGACTCCGGAAGCGGCGCATTGCAAACTGCTTTACTTGTTCAGCAAAAATATAGACCATCAAAAAGTTAAGTCGTTGATGGAACAAAATTTATGCGGAGAATTAAGTCCGGCATGATAAAGGGGCGCATGCCTTTGAGCGCTATATTGATTCACAAACCTTAGGAAAATAAACCTTATGTCTTTGCAAATTGTTATTTTAGCAGCCGGTCAAGGTAAGCGGATGTTTTCCGATACACCCAAAATCTTACATCAATTAGCCGGAAAATCGATGCTGGAACGAGTAGTTGCTACAGCGAAGCAATTAAACCCCGATGCAATTCATATTATTTATGGTCATGGCGGTGATAAGATAAAATCTGCTCTTCCTCATTTGGTGGTCAATTGGGTAAGGCAAGCAGAACAATTAGGCACAGGACATGCGCTGATGCAAGCATTAGAGCATCTACCTCTTACCTCACAAGTGCTGGTGCTTTCAGGTGATGTGCCTTTGATTCAAGCACAAACCTTGGAAAAGCTAATTAATCTTAGCAAGAATGCAGTCTTAGGCCTTTTAATCGCCTCCGTGGAAAACCCAAGTGGCCTTGGGCGCATCATTCGCAATGATCAGAATGAAATTTGCGCCATTGTAGAGGAAAAAGATGCCAGCCCTGCACAACGACAAATTAAAGAAATTTACAGCGGTATCTGCTGTGTGCAAGTCGCAGATTTGGCGCGCTGGCTTCCAAACTTAAGCAATGACAATGCTCAAGGGGAATATTATCTAACCGAGATAATTTTACAAGCCGCTGCCGAGCATTTAGCCATTGAATCCCTGCAAGTCCAATCACTGCTTGAGATTCAAGGCGTTAATAATCGTTTACAACTGCAGCAATTAGAGCGTGATTGGCAGAAATTAAATGCAGAGCAACTAATGCTTTCAGGAGTTAGTATTGCGGATGCAAACCGCCTTGATGTTCGTGGTGAGCTTCGCTGTGAGCAAGATGTTTTTATTGACGTGAATGTTGTTATCAACGGCACAGTCAAGATAGGAAAAGGTTCACGAATCGGCCCAAATTGTGTTTTAACCAACGTAATAATTGGTGAAAATTGTGAGATTTGTGCCCATTCAGTACTTGAAGATTCCCATATTGCCGCTCATTGTGTTATCGGACCTTTCGCACGTTTAAGACCAGGAACAAAACTCGCTTCCCATTGTAAAATCGGGAACTTTGTCGAGACGAAAAATGCTCAATTTGATGAAGGAAGCAAAGCCAATCATTTAAGCTATTTAGGCGATGTCACTCTTGGTCAAAAAGTAAATATAGGCGCAGGGACAATTACCTGTAACTACGATGGCGTGAACAAGCATCAAACCATTATTGAAGATAATGTCTTTATCGGCTCAGATACTCAATTAGTGGCACCTTTAACAATTGGTGCAAATGCTACTATTGGCGCGGGCTCGACTATTCGAAAAAATGTACCGCCTGGTGAGCTTAGTTTGACAGTAACTAAACAAAAAACAATTCTTGGCTGGAAACGTCCTATAAAAAAAGAAACCTCATAAAAGAATAATTTTTACTCAAACCTCGATTTAACGGTTGTAGTTTGCAATCGCTGACAACAATTAAATAACCAAAGTACTAAAGGGAGTGTCAAAATTAGAACGATAATTTTATAAACCCAAGCACTTAAAACAAGGTTGAAAATTTGATCATAGGCATAAACACCCGTATACAAAAGACTATAATTAACCAAGCAAAGCAAAGAGGTAGCAATTATGTTAGCGATCAGAATTCGAGCGCTGCGATTGAGGCCCAAACTGGTGTATTTTAGATTTTCAAGCAACATAGCATTGCAAACAAAGGCGACAAAGAGAGCTAAAGTTCCTGCAGGAATGCGTCGCGGCATTATCGAAGTATAGAAAGGATTTAAATTAAAAAAATCAGGCGCTGGTAAAGCAATCGCACCCATTAGTAAAAAATCAAACGTTAATTCAGCCAAAATAAGCACCATTGCTAGCCGTAGATTGGCGCGATAACCATACAATTCACCAATTAAATTAGAGGCTATAAGGGTCAAGGGGAAGAAAATCGCGCTTGCTCCAATGGTTATATAATTGGTGAATGAAATTAAACGGTATTCACAGGCTAAGCAAAGCAGTAAAATTGTTACCGAAAAACTGACTAAATAATGGTAAAGAGGAAAGGCTAAATAAGCAGGTGGAGCCGCGGCTCTGCTTGACTTCTGAGCAGGATACATTAATTGCTGGCAGCTAAGATAAGCAAGAGCAACCAAGAATAACATTCCAACACTAACCATTAATGAATCAAGATAAATACGATTAAAATTTTGCACATGGGGATCTGAAAATAACAAAACAAAATCAATGCTAAAAAAGAAAAATCCACCTAAAAGTGCAAGTAAAAGCCGTTTTTTAGAAGACTGCAAGATCTCGGGATTTTTCGTACAACACAATAAATGAGGTAGATAAAAACTTAAACCAAAGGCCAAGGTTGCAGCAAAGAATTTTTTAGGAATATCTTCAAATACGATTTGGTAGGCAGGGTTTTCATAAATGTTTTCAGCAGCAGGCATATTAACTAATAGATAAATTCCTATTGAAAATAAATATAAGGCAAGAAGCGATTGGTTAAGAATATGACGCTGCTGCACTATATTACACTCATTTAAAATCATTAAATAAAAGGCAGCTATTAAAGGACAAAGTACACTTGAAGCGCTAAAGATTAATCCTTGAGCTGTGATAATTTTAAATGAAATATTAATCAATAAAATGAGGCAAGTCATTAAACTGACTGTTAGCGTGAGATAGCTATGTTTGGGTAGGAGCTTGAAAAATGAAATCATATCCTTAATCGCTCATTTTAGATCAATTCTAGATCTGAAGATTGAGATGTTCGGAAATATAGCACTATTAACTTTCTTTTTGCAAATTTGCTAGGTTAACTCACTTGTTCCTCTTAGCCACTATTGGGTTTTATATTTGTACTCGCAGAGATCGCGAATCAAACATTGCGGGCATTTCGGTTTTCGGGCAAGGCAGACATAGCGTCCATGTAAAATGAGCCAATGATGGGCATCATGAAGAAATTCTTTGTCGATGTTTTTCATTAAACCTAATTCTACAGCCAGCGGAGTTTTGCCCTTAGCAATGCCGGTACGATTGGCAACACGAAAAATATGGGTATCTACTGCCATGGTGGGTTGTCCGAAAGCTGTGTTGAGTATTACATTTGCTGTTTTACGCCCAACCCCGGGTAAAGCTTGCAAGTCTTCGCGACTGGCGGGTACTTCTCCTTTATATATCTCAAGAAGCAACTGACTAGTTTTAATTATATTTTTAGCCTTGGCATTAAATAAACCAATAGTTTTGATATAGCTTTTTAATCCCTCTTCACCTAAGGCAAGCAGGGTTTCGGGGGTTTTGGCTCTAGCAAAAAGTTTAACTGTAGCCTTATTCACTGAAACATCGGTCGCTTGGGCGGATAAAATCACTGCTATTAGTAACTCAAAAACAGAATTGTAGGTTAACTCGGTTTTCGGCTGCGGATTTTCGGCGCGAAAGCGCTCAAAAATCTCCCGCCGTTTTTCTTTATTCATGGATTAACCTCAATAAATCTACTCAATTTTTTTTGCGTTTGCTCTATCTAATGCTTGTTGGATATAACTCTGTTTTGCTTCTAAATTTTGAAGGCTATCGCTTGACTGGATTACCAATTTGCGTTTTTCCCGGTAGAGCTGTTGTTTATCTTGTTCGTCTCGAAGCAGACGGGCTTGGCGAGCATTAAAGCGCTTTCTAGCAAGCGCGCGGTCATATTCTGGCTCCGGAATGGCGACCATTTCGATACAGTCCACAGGGCAGGGTTCAACACAAAGTCCGCAACCGGTACATTCTGTACTAAGAATAGAATGCATACGTTTGGCGCTGCCGACGATAGCATCGACAGGACAGGCTTGAATGCATTTGGTGCAGCCAATGCATTCTGATTCACGAATCAAGGCCAAGGCCGGGGCGCGCGTATTAGCACTGGCTTCAAGCAAGTAGGGGCTTGCATCGATTGATAGTAGCTCAGCCAGAGCCTTAACGGTGCTCACCCCTCCAGGAGGGCAGCGATCGATTGCGGCTTTGCCTTGGGCTAACGCTTCAGCATAAGGTAGACAACCGGCGAAGCTGCATTCACCGCATTGAGTTTGCGGTAAAACTGCGTCAATTGCTTTTACAGAAATCATTCTTTTATTTAACCTTCATTCCCGGGGCAGCGCCTGAATCTGGTTGTAAAAGAAAAATACCTTTGCCATCACCTGCGGCCAAAACCATCCCCTCTGAAACACCAAAACGCATGGTTCGCGGCGCTAAATTGGCAACCATCAAGGTTAAACGCCCAATCAGTTCAGCAGGTTCATAAGCAGCCTTGATTCCGGCAAAAATCTGTTTTTGCTCATCACCTAAATCAAGTTGCAATCGTAATAATTTATCAGCACCTTCAACTGATTCCGCTGCAATAATACGCGCAATGCGCAAATCAATTTTTGCAAAATCATCGATAGAGATACAGTTTTCTTGTGAGTCAGGCGATGTTTTCTCTTCTTTTTTCTCTTCAACGATAGTCACTAAAGACTCCTTGGTTTGTGCTAACAGAGCATCAATTTTTTCTCGTTCTACTCGCACCATTAATGGCTTAAAATTATTAATTTTATGGTTTAGTAAGGGCTCATCTATGCTTTGCCAATTCAGTGGCGGGCAGTTTAAAAATTGCTCAACCTCATCCGCCATCACGGGCACTACTGGTTTTAAATAGGTAATTAGGATGCGAAATAAATTTAAACCCATAGTGCAAATCGCCTGAACTTCTGCGAGTCTAGACTCATCTTTAGCAAGAACCCAGGGTTTGTTAGAGTCAATATATTGATTAACGCGATCAGCACAATCCATAATTTGGCGAATAGCTCGAGCATAATCTCGTTGCACGAAACCTTCAATAATTTGAGAACGCTGGTCAAGCAACTCTTGATAAAGCACCGGCTCAGCCAATTCTTCTGCCAATTGATTATCAAAGCGTTTGCTGATAAAACCTGCGCAACGACTAGCAATGTTTACAATTTTCCCCACCAAATCAGCATTCACTCGATTAGTGAAGTCATCAAAGTTTAAGTCCAAATCATCTACGCGGCCATTTAATTTTGCAGCAAAATAGTAACGTAAATATTCAGGGTTTAAATGTTGCAGATAAGTGCGTGCCTCAATAAAGGTGCCTCGAGATTTAGACATTTTTTGGCCATCAACAGTGAGGAAACCATGGGTAAAAACTGCCGTGGGTAAACGATAACCACAGCCCGATAAAATGGCAGGCCAAAATAGAGCGTGAAAATAAATAATATCCTTGCCCACAAAATGATAAAGCTCAGTGGTGGAATCCTTCTGCCAAAACTCATCAAATGAGGTGCCGCTTTCATCACAATATTTCTTAAAACTTGCCATGTAACCTATTGGCGCATCGAGCCAGACGTAGAAAAATTTGTCTTGGGTTCCGGGAATTTGGAATCCAAAATAAGGCGCATCACGTGAAATATCCCAAAGTTTAAGACCGGCTGCAAACCATTCATCCAATTTATTAGCTACTTCAATTTGCAAATGACCATTGCGTGTCCATTCTTTTAAGAGAGATTCATAGCGAGGTAAATCAAAGAAATAATGCTCTGACTCTTTTTCAATCGGTTTGGCACCGGAAACAACAGAAACCGCATCAATTAAATCGGTAGTGGCATAAGTCGCTCCACAAGCTTCGCAACTATCGCCATATTGATCAGAGGTTTTACATTTAGGGCAGATTCCTTTTACATAGCGGTCAGGTAAAAACATTTCTTTCACCGGATCATAGGCCTGTCGAATGGTTTTTTTAACGATATCACCCGCAGCCTGCAAACGCTCATAGCAATCTGCTGCCAACGTTCGGTTTTCCTCAGAATGAGTTGTGTGATAGCTGTCGTAATGAATAGCAAACGCTTTAAAATCTTGCTCGTGGCTTTGCTGCATTGCAGCGGTAAGCGCCTCAGGACTAAGACCTAAAAGTTCAGCTTTAAGCATGATAGGCGTGCCATGAGCATCATCTCCACAAACAGAGATACATTCAAGCCCCTGCATTTTATGTGTGCGTACCCAAATATCAGTTTGCACATGCTCAACTAAATGACCTAAATGTAAATGGCCATTCGCATAAGGCAGTGCAGAAGTAACCAGCAGTTTGCGAGCTTTTGACATGATTTAAGACCTATCAGACAAAAGGACGAATTATAACCTATGAGAATAAGGAATGCTTCATTAATCATTGGGAAAGTTAAGGTTCAATTGGAATTTTCTGAAATAGTTGCAAATTGTAACTCTGAAAAAACTTTTGACTAATAAAAAACGCAACCGAAGTTGCGTTTTTTTATAATTGTCTTATTAATAGTGAGGTGTTGTTCCGTTTAAGAGAATTTCATCATCAGAATTTTCGAGAGGTTCAAAATCATTTGTTTGAAACAATTTTTTGATATTAGGAACATCAGTTGAATTAGATACTCTCGATTGATCTAATGTAGGTTTTTTTAAAGCTTTAAATGCATATAGAGGAGTAACAATATCAGAATTAGCATCCGCAATCGCACCAATCTCTTCAAAGTTACCAACTTTCCTATTTTCCGGAAGGTCGCGAGTAGCGCTAAAGTTCATCTTATTAGAAAGATAAGTACAAAGATTAAACATACCACAAGCCGCTAACGAAGCACCAAAAGCTAAAGCGCTTACAAACGCTGCTGCAGCAGGTAGATTAGTCGCCATAAGGCCTATCATCCATGTAGCTACAGTAGGTCCACCGAGCCACCAGGGCATTGCTGCGAACATACCAGCAACACCAGTTACTGCGGCAGGCCATGCAAAAATAATAACGGGTATTAAAATAGCGAGAACAACCGTACTAATCAGTAAAGCAGAATATAATTTCCAGTGACGCAGCAAATGATTTTTAATCTCTTTTTGCGCAGTTTTGAGCCCTTCATTAATGGTTGCAAATAGTCTGCCCACACTTCTTCCAAATTTACTCATAGTAAACTCCTTAGTTAAAATCGAAGCGCATCATAACAACAAATTCATCGTTTTGAAATAAAAATGCGCAATATGTTGTAACATAACTGTAAAGCTCCATTTTAGAGCAGAACCATCGCGATAAAAATGGCTTAAAAATAGACAAATTATGTATAAATTGTAGGGTCTGCTAAATCCGCTGCTAAAAAACCATGCTTGCGTAAAACACAGCTATCACAATAGCCACAGGCTTTTCCTTCTTTAGTAGCTTGATAGCAAGACAAGGTTAAGGAATAATCAACTCCTAGCTCTAAGCCCTTTAATATAGTGTCAGCCTTGGAAAGCTGTTGCAAAGGAGAATGAATGGTAATGGAATTGCCTTCAACTCCCATTTTAGTGGCCAAATTTGCTAAATTCTGAAAGGCGGTTATAAATTCAGGGCGACAATCAGGATAATGAGAATAATCAATTGCGCTCACTCCAATAAAAATATCCTTTGCACCTATCGTTTCCGCGTATCCTAAAGCAATAGCAAGAAAAATAGTATTTCTAGCTGGCACGTAAGTAATTGGTATGTCAGTCGATGCAGAATAGCGCGGGACTTGAATGGATTTATCAGTTAAAGCCGAGCCGCCAAATTGACCCAGGTCTAAATTTACAATGCGATGTTCAACTGTAGCAAAACTTTTTGCCACTTGCTGGGCCGCCATTAACTCTGCTGAATGGCGTTGGCCATAAACAAAGCTAAGCGCATAACAATCAAAGCCTGCGGCTTTGGCTATTGCCAGGCAGGTGGTTGAATCCAGACCCCCTGATAAGAGAATTACTGCCTTTTTCATATCCATCTCGTTTAAAATTCTATTGGGGTGATTATGTCATATCCTGGCTTTTATAACCGAGACTTAGCAGCGATTAGCATGAAATTAATAATTTAAATCTAAACTTAGGCTTTAGTTCCAAAAAATACCTTAACAAAACCTTGATTTCGCATTCTGGATCATGGTATAAAAAAGAACAGGTTGCTCGATTTGAGCATTCACAAACTAATTAACAAGCATAATTTCTAATCAGGTGCGGCGATGGTGAGTAGTATAGAAATACCAAAAACCTTCAAGTCTTCTTTCGCAGCGCATAGCGATGCTGAAATTAAAGGCATGCACCAACTCTATGCTTTAACCGCGGATGTCCCTAAAGACGACCTGGTTAATCTCGATAAATTAGAAAAACTTTTTTCCACGCGCGCCCTTTTATTAGACACCAAAAAACTGGCAAACCAACGAAAAGCCTTCCCGACGAAACTTGCCTTTTATCAAGAAGAATTAGCACATATTAATCCAGCAAGCTTCCCATTTTTGACCGCGAAACAAATATTACGAAAAAAAAATAATTTGATATTCACCTATAGTTTACTCTTTGCTCAATATCAATTGGATGCGGCAGAGGATAGAACTCATAACTTTGAAACAATTCAGGATATGTTAGATCTCTGCTCACAACGTATTCGGGAATTAGACCTTTCATCGCATCGAGGCAAGCCACCGAAACCCAAGGATCAGTTGCAAGGTGAAATTAACCATTACACCAAATGTTTAGGCTACCTTGGCCTGACTATTTTAGCGCAATGGATAGTAGAACGAATCAAAGAATTGATGAATAACAAAACTGGAGCCCTCGATGAGTGGATGACTGCTATCAACTCCCGACGTCTTTACTGGGTCTGGGCAGGAGGTATGCTCGAAACAGCGCTAGGTTTATTCGCCTCCGACTTTGCGCATGTCAAAGATGCTGGCCAAGCTTTTAGCCAGGTTGCACCTATTTCAGGCTACATCAGTTTTGTTCTCTATTTTGCTCGTTTGGGTATTCAATTATATTTAGTATTAAAGCACAGCTTTAATCCAAGCGCAGAAGAATCATTAATACCGCCCTGGGAGCGATTTACGACGCAATGGAATCAGCGAAAATTCTCCATATTAAACGATATCTTATGGGGAGCAATTAATATGGTTTGCTTCCTCTGGTTAAATGGTCGCGGCATGCTGGGCTACGCTGGTAATTTAGCCACGGTTGCACTTTTATCGGCTGATCTGATGTTAAATCTTTGGCGGCACTGGGAGGCTACAGCCCATCATAAGGCCTATATGCTTGATTTGAAAAAAGACAGAAAAGCGCTTAAGGATGAACTTGATGCCCTTGAGTTGAAAATTTCCACCTGTGATGATTTATACGAATCAAACCAAATGAAGGCCAAAAAGCCTGAACTTGATGAAGAGCTTAGGCTAATCAACAAAATTATAACGAAAGAAAAGCTGGATTGGAAATATAAAGATAAGGCTTTATTTAACGATTGTTGTTATGCCTTTGGTTTAGTACTAGCTTTTTGCGTAGTCGTTTGTTTTCTCTGCCCGCCAGCAGCTCTTGCCCCTTTGACCGTAACCATTTTAGGTCTTTGTGGCGCTGTTGCCTGTTTTGTTATTACAACTATGTACACCTATGCCAGTTCAAATTTGAAAATGGAGAAAATCGGTGAAGGGATAAAAAATACCATGGAAGAATGCGAGGAATTATTAAAATCCTTTAATGATGAATTGGATCCCAAGCAAAAAAAATATTTATATATGCAGATGAAAACTTTAATGGCTGGTGCCCATCATCAAAGCCAATTACAAGCTTTTCAATCTAAAATTGGTCTACGTGAGTTAGTGATTGATTCGCTTTTTCCCTTTGTAGTTTTTATATCCTTAATCTTCCTTCCAACCGGTGTAGGTTGGGGGATTATTGCCGCAGTATTGTCTATTGGTGTCTTATCTTATTTTATAGTAAATCCATACAAGCCTGAGGCTGCTAAATTGCCTGAATTTGATAAAGCTGATTATAAAGCCTTTCTAGAAAATACCAGCCTTTCGCATTTTCAACACCAAAATGAGACTACAAGTATTAAACCCTCGCGAGGCTTTTTTAATGTCACCGTATCTAAAGAAAATTCTGAAAGTGAACAAGATAGTCCACTCCTAATTAATTCCTTAAGATGCGTTTAACAGCTACATTGACCATTGTTGAACTATAGTAGCGCGTAGCCTTGATGCAGCGTAGCGTAATCAAGGTTTTCATTCTATTTATGAATACAAACTTTAGTGAAAACCTGACATTCGTCATGGCTACTTGGGTATGTTGTTAAAAAAGTGTATAATTGCTCATTTTGTTGAGCAAGAATTTATCCTTTATGAACCTTGAAAAACTCTATGATGTAATTGTTGTTGGCGGCGGTCATGCGGGTACAGAAGCAGCACTTGCTGCGGCACGTCTCGGCGCGAACACGCTCTTATTAACCCACAATATGGATATGCTGGGACAAATGTCTTGCAATCCAGCTATTGGTGGGATTGGTAAGGGACATTTGGTAAAGGAGATTGACGCCCTGGATGGCGCAATGGCTAGGGCCGCTGATAAAGCCGGTATTCAATTTCGTATTCTGAATGCCTCTAAAGGTCCGGCTGTGCGAGCTACACGGGCTCAGGCAGATCGCGTTCTTTATCGTCAAGCAATTCGTGAAATTCTACAAAGCCAACCCTATTTGACTCTTTTCCAACAAGCGGTGGATGATTTAATTGTTGAAGGAGATAGAGTAACCGCAGTGGTAACACAGATGGGCTTAACCCTGCGCGCTAAGGCTGTTGTTTTAACCGTGGGTACCTTTCTTGGTGGAAAAATCCATGTCGGCATGAATAATTATTCGGGCGGGCGAGCGGGAGACCCACCGGCGATTGCCTTATCTGAGCGACTAAGAGAATTAAATCTCCCGGTTGGCCGTTTAAAAACAGGAACACCACCGCGCATTGATGGACGCTCACTGGATTATAATCAAATGCTAATCCAGCCCGGCGATAACCCGGTCCCTGTTTTTTCTTATCTGGGAAAAGCCACAGATCACCCACAGCAATTACCCTGCTACATTACTCAAACCACCGAGCAAACCCATGAGATTATCCGTAGAAATCTGCATCAATCACCGATGTATGCCGGAATAATTGAAGGGATTGGTCCGCGTTATTGTCCATCCATTGAAGATAAAGTGGTTCGTTTTGCTGATAAATTATCGCATCAAATCTTTGTTGAGCCCGAAGGCTTAACAACTAATGAAATCTATCCTAATGGCATCTCAACGTCGTTACCTTTTGAAGTACAAGTGCAATTTGTGCAATCCATTACCGGCTTTGCGAAGGCTCACATTACCCGCCCCGGTTATGCAATCGAATACGACTATTTTGACCCTCGTGGCCTTACCACTTTTTTACAAACTAAACCGCTCCCTAATCTTTTTTTTGCAGGCCAAATTAATGGTACTACTGGTTATGAGGAAGCGGCAGCCCAAGGCTTAATAGCCGGGATGAATGCTGCTTTGCAAACCAAAGGGCAAGAACTCTGGTGTCCTCAACGCCATGAAGCCTACATAGGCGTGTTAGTAGATGATTTAATTACCTGCGGCACCCAAGAGCCCTACCGTATGTTTACCTCAAGAGCGGAATACCGCTTATTGTTACGTGAAGATAATGCGGATTTACGTTTAACTGAAAAAGGCCGCGAGTTAGGATTGGTTAGTGAAGAACGCTGGCAAGCTTTTTGTAAAAAAAGAGAAGAACTTGAACGAGGTTTAAGTGCTCTTAAAACTACGTTGATACGTGTAAGTCATAATGAGGCTTTAAGTGGTTTCCTTGAAACTCCTTTACAACAAGATTGCAAAGCAGCAGAATTAATGAAACGTCCTGAGATTAAGTACAAGGATTTGCAGGCGATTAAGGACCTCAATCTACCTGAGTTAACCGAAGAAGTGGCCGAACAAATCCAAATCCAAACTAAATATGCAGGCTATATTGAACGTCAGTTAGTAGATATCGAACGGTTAAAAAAACATGCAAATACCAATTTACCCGAGCAGCTTGATTATGCAGCAGTACCAGGCTTGTCTACAGAGGTTATCCAAAAATTAACTGCCATCAGACCCCATACCTTAGGTCAGGCAGGGCGAATTTCCGGGTTAACTCCCGCAGCGCTTTCTTTACTTCTGGTTTATCTAAAAAAATATAGAGAACCGGCATGAACAGTCTCCCCAAGATTACGGATTTATTAAAAAAAGGCTTAGAACAACTTGATTTAGATTTGCCAACTAACCCTTTAATGGCTTATATCTTACTCTTGGAGAAATGGAATAAAGCCTATAATCTGACTGCGATTCGTGATTTGGATGCCATGGTAACCCGTCATTTGTTAGACAGTTTAGCAATACTCCCCTGGATTAATGGAAATCGAATTCTTGATATCGGCTCAGGTGCGGGCTTCCCAGGAATACCGCTAGCTTTAGCTAATCCTGCATGGTCTATTGTGCTCCTTGATTCTAATGGAAAAAAAATTCGATTTTTACAAGAAGTAAAGCGCCAATTACAGCTCAATAATATTGAAGTGATTCAAAGTCGGGTTGAAACCTACCACCCTTCTTTTGATTTTGATACTCTAACCTGTCGGGCTTTCAGCGAGCTAGGGCAAATGATAAAGTGGTCTCAACATTTAATTAATAAAAATGGCATCTGGCTTGCCATGAAAGGGCGCCACCCTGTTACCGAATTATCGAGCATCGAGCGGCCTTATCAAGTAAATCACTATAGCGTACCTGGCCTTGAGGGCGAACGTTGTTGCATCATTATCGATAATGCTCTCTCAAGTCAGGTTCCCGATAAGGCAGCAAATGTTGGGCACTTAACAACCAAGGAATAATTATGACGAAAGTCATCGCAATTGCCAATCAAAAAGGCGGCGTGGGTAAAACTACAACTTCTATTAATCTAGCTGCTTCAATTGCTGCAAATCGTTTAGCAGTTTTATTAGTAGACCTTGATCCTCAAGGTAACGCCACCATGGGTTCTGGCGTTGACAAAAATACTTTAGTCCACACCACAAACGATGTTTTATTAAGAGATTGTCTGGCTGAGCAAGCCATTTTAACGACTAGTTGTGGTTTTGATCTATTACCGGCTAATGGCGATTTAACTGTTGCGGAGGTGAGCTTGATGGAAAGAGCCCATCGCGAAACCTTTCTATTCAAAGCCATACAACCCATTCAAAGTAAATACGATTTCATCTTCATTGATTGTCCGCCGGCCTTAAACACACTAACAATCAATGCCCTGGTTGCCGCCGACTCAGTTTTAATACCGATGCAATGCGAATATTATGCGCTGGAAGGCTTGGCTGCTTTGATTTCAACCATCGAACAGGTTAAAGCTTCTGTGAACCCTCGACTGCAAATTGAAGGCGTTTTACGTACTATGTATGACTCACGAAACCGCTTGTGTTCAGACGTCTCCAAACAATTACTCGAACATTTTAATTCCAAGGTTTATCGAACCGTGGTGCCTCGTAATGTTCGTTTAGCCGAAGCACCCAGCCACGGCATGCCTGCCTTACAATACGATAAAACATCAGCAGGCGCTGCTGCTTATATGGTTCTTGCTGCTGAAGTAATAAGCAGACAAACTTTAGCTGCTTAACGAGGTATCTATATGACAGTAAAACGAAGTGGTTTAGGGCGCAATTTATCTGCTTTATTAGGTAATTTGCCGGCAACCTTAATTGCTGAAAAACCCGAAATTAATAATCTCAAATTAGCCGTCGACTGTTTACAGCCTGGAAAATATCAACCCCGAGCTGAAATTGAAGAAGCACCTCTTGTTGAATTAGCGGCCTCAATTAAACAACAAGGTTTATTACAGCCCTTATTAGTACGTGAACTTACCGATGGCCGCTATGAAATTATTGCCGGTGAACGCCGCTGGCGGGCTTGTCAATTAGCTGGGCTTAATGAAGTTCCTGTCATACTTCGTCAAGTTGATGATGAAACAGCAATGGCTATGGCCTTAGTTGAAAATTTACAACGTGAAGATTTAAATGTCATGGATCAGGCCAGAGCAATGCAACGTTTAACTAAGGAGTTTAGTTTAACTCATCAGCAAGTAGCAGAGTTGCTATCTAAATCACGTGCTGTCGTATCAAATTATTTACGACTGCTAAGTTTAAATGAAGACGTTAGACGCCTACTTGAGCTCGGTGATTTAGACATGGGCCATGCAAGAGCCTTACTTATGCTGGATGAAAACCTGCAGAGTCAAGTGGCACAATTAGTAGTGGCTAAAAATCTTTCTGTTCGTGAAACGGAAAAATTGGTTGCACGTGTCAAAGAAGGCAAACCAGCCCAAGCACCAGAACCGGAAGTGAACACTCTTCTAAAAGAACAGATGAATTTATTAGCTGCGCATCTCAATACAAAAGTCAAAATAAAATCAGAAAAAACAGGAACGGGAACGCTTGTAATCCACTATAACTCCGCCCAAGATTTGCAGATTTTTATAAAACAGTTGTTGAAAAAATCTTAAATAAAGCTATTGCCGCGAAGTGCTCAAGCGCTCTCTGGTGAGAAAGACTCTATGTTTTACGAGTTATTCAACCGCAAACATAGAGTAGCTGATTTGGGTTGGCTACAATTATAACCAATAAACAAATACAAAGAGAAAGAGCCACACAACGTCCACGAAATGCCAATACCAGGCAACTCCTTCAAAGGCAAAATGTCTCTCTGGTGTAAAATGGCCGCGTATGGAACGAATAAGAATAACAATCAGCATGATGGTTCCGATTGTGACATGTAACCCATGAAATCCTGTTAGCATAAAAAAGGTTGTGCCATAAATACCCGCATCCAGGGTCAAATTCATATCTCGATAGGCCTCATGATATTCATAAGACTGTAAGCCCAAAAACATAATACCCAAGGCAACTGTACAGGCAAGTCCTGTAATTAACTGTTTGCGCTTATCAAATTTTAATGCCCAGTGCGCCCAAGTAATTGTAGCTCCAGAGGTGAGCAGAATTAAGGTATTTATTGCTGCCAATCCCCAAGCACCCATTGCTTCATTTGCGCCGAAGAAAATTTGATTATTGGGATTGTTTAATAAAGGCCAGCTCGCTGTAAAATTAGGCCAAAGGGCAATATGGGTCATCGGATGAGACTCATATTCGCCACCCAAGATTGGTATTGACCAAAAACGAGCGAAAAATAAAGCTCCAAAAAAGGCGCCAAAAAAACAGACTTCAGAAAAAATAAACCAACACATTCCCCAGCGAAAAGAACGATCGACTTGTAAATCATAAACACCTTTCTGGCTTTCATAGATAACCTGGCCAAACCAGCCAAACATCATGAAAATCAAAAGAGCTAAGCCTATGGTAAAAATATAGGGACCATACCAGTCTGAATGCAACCAGGATCCAGCGCCAACTAAGGTAGTTGTCAAGCCAATCGATCCCACCAAAGGCCAGTGGCTCGGTGTGGGGATGTAATAAGTACCGTGCGCTCCCATTGTATTTAATTCTCCTCAATCGTTAATGCTATCTAGTTAAGCTTCGCTTTTTTTATTTATGGGCGCTGTATAGCTACCTTCATCCAGTCTTTAGCTTAATGTTTTACCTGTAAGATCAAACAAAGTATAAGACAGAGTAATTGTCTTCACTTCAGCGGGTAAATCTTGATCCAAATGAAACAATAGGGGCATATTCATTGCCTCATGACCATTTAATGTTTGCTGAGTAAAGCAAAAACATTCGGTTTTTTTTAAATACTTCGCAGCAATCCCCGGCGTTACACTAGGGATGGCCTGCACTGTCATTCTATAGTTAGATTTATTTTCAGCATAAAAGGCCAGTTGAGCTATTTCACCGGGATGAATTTTTAATCTTTGCACCTTAGGATAAAAGGCCCAAGGTATGCTGCCATTATTGGTCGCGACAAATTCAACCATTATCTCTCTATCTTTAGATATTTTTGCATTGTTTAAATCATAAGCGATCGCTTCGCTATTTGTTTTACCATTAATGCCTAAAGTTTTGCATAATTTATTGTAGATTGGTACAAGAGCAAAACCAAAAGCAAACATGGCAAGAACAATTAGTGCAAGAGTAATAATTAATCTAGTATGACTTTTTGGAGCCATAGTTCTCACCCTTTGACATCTATCGCCATACATCGGCCCTTTTTAATTAATTCAGACAAGCCTATTAATAATGCATTAGGTGAGCTGATTCAATATGGGGTGGGGTTACAAAACTGTGATAGGGCGGCGGTGAGGATAAAGTCCACTCCAACCCTCGCGCGCCTTCCCAAACCTGACCATCAACCGCTGGTCCTTTTTTGCAGGCAGTTCTAACTACATTGTATAAAAAGAGTAACTGCGAAAAGCCGAAGATAAAGGCACCCACTGTTGCGACCATATTAAAATTAGCAAACTGCAAGGCATAATCAGGAATTCTTCGTGGCATCCCCGCAAGACCTAGGAAGTGCATAGGAAAAAAAGCAATATTTACCGAAATAACCGATAACCAGAAATGCCATTTACCTAAACTCTCGTTGTACATATGTCCGGTCCATTTAGGTAACCAGTAATAGGT
>JACCWI010000028.1 GCA_013697725.1 Tatlockia sp. | reverse complement strand
TGAGTTTCCGCAGACTAGGCCAGTGAGCTTTATCTCCCATAGTAATCAAATGGTTAAAAAGAAAGAGGTTAGGATCAATTAATTCAATGACATCGGGTATAAGCGCTGCATAGCTAATATTAATATTCTTTTCTTTGGCAGATACCAGTAAAGCGGTCAATTTTCCAGCAATATCTTTTTGGACTGAACTTGGGACAATCAAGATAGCTGAGCCAGTACCCAATGCAATCATGATATCCATCAGACTTGCATCAAATACATAACCCGAGAATCCTAAAACACAACTATTTACGTCCAGATGAATATGCTTTAGAAACCCATTCAGCCGTCCCGGAAGACCTTCAAATGTATTCATGATCATTTTAGGCCGTCCAGTCGTGCCAGATGAAGCTATTAAGTATGCTGGATCGTCCAATTGACTCAAATTAGGAGGGTTTTGAGAGCATTTTTTCTCCCCTGGGAATATCTGTTCTAAATCTTCGATACAACTGTGTAAAAGGTTCAATGTTAACGAACCAAGTTTCATTTTACTCCCGCGATCAAGTAGAAGATAAGTTGTCTGAGCTTGGGAAAGTCTTTCTTGAATAAGGGTATATTCAGCTTGATTATCAAGGGGTTGGTAGACAAACCCTGCCTTCCAGATAGCTAGTAAGCTAATGAGGTAATTGGGAGTTCTATCCATGCAAACAGCAACGATATTAACTCCATTAGTAGATCTGCAAACACTCTTGAGATACCAGGATAGCCGATTAGCTTTCCTGTTTAATTGCTCATAAGACATGGCTTCAAATCCATTACTGGAATTGATCCAATATATCGCCGTTTTTTCAGGAAAATGAGCTGCAACATCTTCGAAAATTAGAGTGAAAGGTTCTTTTTTCAAAGATTTATCTTTCAAAGTTATTTACTTACCAAAAACCAGGAGGCAATGTCATCTGGATTGCTTATTTTGCTCAATAATTCGAGTCGAGATCGGGTATTTGCTTTAGATCTGATATGAGTAATATGTATTTCAACGGTGCGTGGGGAAATATCCAAATGTTGTGCGATGACCTTTGTTGAATAACCACACATTAAATAGTAAAGAGTTTCAGCCTCACGCGTTGTTAATTGAATACATCGCTCTTTTATCATCAGGGTGTAAGGCTTGTGGGAGGAGATAGACTGTTGGGAGGTTTGGCAATCAGGATTCACATCAAGATTAAACTCTCTTTTTACTAGCCCGTTCAAAGCCTGGAACTCTGAATTTGCATTTGAACACCGTTTTGCTCGTGCAATAGACCATTCTTCATTGGATAAGATGGAGCAATAGCCAGCATGTGCCATTAATTGGTTCTTCTCGTTATGTAAGGAAAAATGATGATCTTTTACATGAAGTATTTGGCCCCGTGGATCAAAACAACGATAAAACATGGTTTTACAATCCTCAGTGTCTGGATTTGGTAAAAATAGATGGTGTAAAGCACTCTTCTTATCTTCCGGAAGCAAAAAACGGCGCCAGAGCGTCATATCCTCATACATGGCCTGCTTTGACCAGCCAAATAAAGATTCAAAAGATTTGCTCAAGTAAATTTGCTTGATGAAATCAGTAGAGGCTATCCAGGTAACTATTTTGGAATCATTGGCTAGATAATCAAATAGGGCATTGAAGCCTTGTTGGCTAATGGTAAATAAATTGGAAAACACGATATGCCCTTTAGGAGCCAATTAATATAATTGTATATTTTTCTAGCATTATATACTCAAATATTAACTAGGTAAAACTACTTATAGGTAAATTTACGTATATCTCTGCTCATTTTTCTATCTTATCCTTCAACTCCTTACATTTTTAGTTGTTATTTTAAAGACATCCTTGCCTCAATTTAGGCATAAAAACACTCTTTTGTTAAAACAATAATATACGGGGATTAATAATGAAAATGTTGATAGATAAGACACAAGATAGTTACAAAAAAGTCAATCCCCACAATTACCTCAGTGAATTAGACCTAAATCTCTCAAATATAAAAAATAATACTATTTTAGAATTGAATGGAGAAACTATTGGTCAGGTGGTGATAAAAGGTGATGTGTTTTATTTGAAATTGCATAACAATGCTCCAATGTTAGTTGTTTCAGATTTTCCTTTGCAAAAAAAAGTATTAATTGAGACAGCAAATGCCGTGAAAATAAAAAAGGATTTACATCCTTCATTAGAAGCTTTGTTTATTGAAGCTGGTTCTATTGATTATCAGGCAAACTCAAGCGCTTTAAAGGAAATTAATTTGGTAGCCAGGGGCTCTCTGATTATTTCGGGTTCCCTGCACTCTGAAAAAATTCATTGTCAGGCCGCCAGTTTTACTAACGCTAATAAGCTCGAAGGAAAACAACTACTATCAATCTTAGCGGAAAAAATTGATCAAAATGGAGAATTGGCATCCAAAGTTTTGCTGCTAAATGGCAATTCTATTGTCATGGATGAAACATCCAAAATAAACGTTGAAGAAAGTTCAGCGATCTTTGCCAATTCAGCATTGATAAATGGAGAACTCAACACTGGTTCCGGGTTAATTTGCAAAGTAAAGAAATTAACAATAGCTAGCCCCCTAAATGAAGTGAAAGAGGCCTATATAGTTGCAGATACAATAAACCTGGAAAATAAAGGAAGTTTAGAGTGGAATACTAGTAATTCTTCGAAAAATGAAATAACAGCATCCATAATAACAGTAGAACAAGGTGCCAAGTTTAAGCTAAATCGAACTGACATTTCTGTGGCAGAGATCAATAGTCAAGGTGAAGTGACTCTGGATGAATGCAACCTAACTGTAAAAAACCTCGATCTTCAGGGCAATAATTTTATAAACAATAGTATTTGCACCGTTGAAAAATTTGCACGTCTATCTGGTGATAACTCCACATTAACTAATCTTGAATTTGAGGCGGAGCATATTGAATTTTCTGGAAAGAATAAAAGTCAGAACGTTAATTTCATTTCTGATGATCTTCTAATTTTAGAAGGCAATAATTCTGCTTTTACTGACTGTAGTTTCAATGTACAAACTAATATTTCTTTAAATGAAAAAGCCCAAACCCAATTAAAAAATTCCTTTATTAATACCAGTACTTTGAATTTTTCAGGACAAGCCAGTCTTGAAAATTGTACTGTTGAATCAGATATTTTGAATACTTCAGTGAATACAACGTTAAATTCATCCAAAATTTTAGCAGCAGAGTTTTGGCAAGATGCGGGTGCCAAGATTAATAATTGTAAAATAAAAGCTCAATCCACCATCTTGCTAAATGAAGTCGACATTCAACATTCCAAACTTAAAACAAACTCTTTTAGCTATGTTGGCACAGGCAAAGTGGCCGACTCTAAAATTTATGTCTATGACTATATGCATAGCTCCAAAGAATCTAACTTAACGTTCAAGCATTCTTATTTAGAATCAGGAAAAAATTATTCCCAGGGAATCCTGAATTTAAATGAAGGGAGTTACCATCAATGTAATTATTTACAACAATCGGCGGGTAGCATTACTCTAAACGGCTCCAGTATAAAGAGTAATAATTTAATTTATACCATTGATGGAGCTCAGTTAGTCACGGAGTCCAAGTCCAGTGTAGAAGTTAAATCAGCTTTATTTGAGGGAAAAAGCAGTTGGGATGCCGCTGCCTTAAGTGCCCTAGGCCCTCTTGTTTTTTGTGGTAAAACGAGAGCTGACTCGGCATCCATCACTAGTAAAGACAGCATTTTTCTGACTAAAAACCGACATGATTTAAATAAAACTGTCGTTAAAACCGAGAAAGATATCATTGTCAGTGGAGCCACTCTTGATCAATCAAAACTGGGTTGTAATCGCTTGATTTTTTTTGGTCAAAATAATGATTTAGATAAGAGTCAGATTGACGCCAATGATTTGAATATTTTGAACCAATTTTCTGGCAAAAATTCTCTCATCAATCTGCAGCAAACTCTTGAGACTTTCCTTGATTCTTCAACTTCCTTGGAAAGCACTAAAACTAATGCGAATTCCATGAAATTTGGATCCAAATTGACTTCCAGGCTTACAGAATTTAAAGCTAAAGAAAATATCAACTTCGAACCAGCAGCGACTTCAGAGTTTCAAACAGTAAAAATGGAGGCTGGGAAAGCGATAATTAATGAAACAAATTCTCAGATGACGGGAACGAGCCTTGAATTAAAAGCGGATAAATTTGCTAACTATGGCTCTATAAAAATAGATAAATTCTCAGGTCAAGCAAAATCAATTTTAAATACAAGCGACATACATTCAGACCAACTTCAATTGAAGGCAAATTTTGCTCTGGTTAATAAAGGCGATATCGATTCAAAGACTATTAAAATCCAGGCAGCCAGTTTCTCTAATACCTTTGGGCGTGTTCACAGCAGCCAAAGTGCAACTATACAAGCTCCCTTAGTTGTTAATTTGCTGGGCAAGGTTATCTCAGACGGCAGTCTAAGTATTGACAGTTTGACCCATTTTAATTTATTAGGTTTTGAGAATGCCTATGATTTAAATATCCGTTCTGTCTACAACTTTAATTACGGTTTGATTTTGCCCAAACTGCCAGCTTCTCTCAAGGATGCTTTCACTTTTTCAAGAGG
>JACCWI010000021.1 GCA_013697725.1 Tatlockia sp. | reverse complement strand
GAGCCAAACCCGTGCTTATCTTTGCCGAGGCTTTCATTGCGAAGCGCCTATAACATCCAGGGAAGAACTTCAAGAAAAGCTTAAACGCATAGAATAATTTTTAAGGTTTATGCTAAACTTTAAAAACCGTCATAAAGGGAATTATTAACGTGAGAACTGTTTTAATAACCGGTGCTAATCGTGGTTTAGGGCTAGAATTTACACGCCAGTTGGCTGAGCAAAATATTCAAGTCATTGCTACTTGCCGTCAACCTGCAAAAGCTGATTTATTAAAACAATTAGCTAAAGCCTATCCCAATATCCTCATTGCCAAGCTTGATGTCGGCAATGATAATTCAATTGCAGAGCTTATAACTACATTAGGCGATACAGCAATCGATTGGCTAATTAATAATGCAGGCATTGCTGGTGAGCAAGGTGTTACTGTTGGCAATATTAATCGCGATAACTTTTTAAAGGTGATCGATGTCAATTGCCTAGGCCCTTTAAAACTCTCAGAAGCATTCCTACCCAATTTGCTTATGGGCGAAGACAAATTAATTGTCACTATTTCTTCCATCATGGGAAATATTTCTACTAACAATTCCGGTCGCTCCTATGCCTACCGTGCTAGCAAAGCCGCATTAAATTGTACAATGCATTCTCTGGCACTTGATGTAGCCGAAACAGGCATTCAAGTGTTAACTTTACATCCAGGGTGGGTAAAAACAGATCTAGGTGGCGTAGAGGCGGATCTTGATGCGGAAGACTCTGTAAGCGGAATGTTACAAGTTATTGAGGCTAAAAAAGCCGATTGTCATGCAGAAGTTATGTATGATTATGCGGGGAATATTGTTCCCTGGTAATACTTTTAGGCCTGCTTTAGCTCAACTCCATCATCCCCAGTGAAAGCAAGGGATCTCCCTGCATTGGCAGAGTCTCTATCATTATGAGAAATCAGATTATCTGACTCAGTCGATTAATTGTACTAGTCAAAAGATTGCTGCCATTACAAGGAGATCCTTCGCTTCGCTCTGGATGACGAGGCTGTTGAAGAGCCAAGGTACTCAATCATCAAAGGGCTAAACTCTGTCATCCCGAGTGAAAGCGAGGGATCTCCTTGCATTGGCAGAGTCTTTATCATTATGAGAATTAGATTATCTGACTCAGTGGATTAATTGTACTAATCAAAAGATTGCTGCCCCCACAAGGAGATCCTTCGCTTCGCTCTGGATGACGAGGCTGTTGAAAAGCCAAGGCAGTTAATCATCAAAGAGCTAAACTCCGTCATCCCGAGTGAAAGCGAGGGATCTCCCTGCATTGGCAGAGTCTTTATCATTATGAGAAATTAGATTATCTGACTCAGTGGATAATTGTACTAGTCAAAAGATTGCTGCCCCCACAGGGAGATCCTTCGCTTCGCTCTAAATCACTGGGGTGTTCAAGCGTGACTCCGACTATAGTAGCCAAAGATTAGAGCTTTTCTTAATTTTTTGAAGAAAAAATTTTCCTAAAACTTCGACCATTTCCTCTGAAAAGTATATGCAACGGAAGCGAAAAAGCGCATAATCTGCGTTTTTGGCGATTGAAAAAGAATATGAAACAAACTGTCGAACAACTACTCGAACAGGCTCTCGATTCCCTCAAGCAGTCTTCGCAAATCCCTAATGATTTAGCGATTGAAATAAAAGTAGACCGCGCAAAAGATTCTAATCATGGCGACTTCGCTAGCAATCTAGCCCTGTCTCTGGCTAAACCTTGTCGTCAAGCGCCGCGTCAACTGGCAGAGTTAATCCTTAAAAATATCCCCGCTCATCCGGCTGTTAGTCGAGTTGAAATCGCGGGTCCTGGTTTTATTAATTTTTATATCTCCGAGCAAGCCCGCTCTGAAATTATTGCCGAGGTTTTACAAAACGGTGAGCGCTTTGGTTGCTCTGATTTTGGACAGCAACGTAAGGTGATCCTGGAATTTGTTTCGGCTAATCCTACAGGCCCTCTTCACGTCGGCCATGGTCGAGGGGCAGCCTATGGCGCATCTTTGGCTAATGTTTTAAAAGCTGCTGGCTTCGCTGTAAGCTCAGAATATTATGTGAATGATGCTGGACGGCAGATGAATATTCTGGCTGTCAGTGTCTGGTTGCGCTATTTGGAGCTAGCTGGCGAAAAGATTGTATTTCCAAGCAATGGCTACCGCGGTGAGTACGTACGCCAAATTGCAGAAGCACTTTTTAAAGAACAGGGAACAGAATTTGTCCAGTCTTGGTCGTCCATCGCTACTGACCTACCTGAGGATGAACCTCAGGGCGGTGATAAAGAACGTTATATTGATGCTTTAATCGAACGTGCAATTTCTTTAATCAGCTTAGCTGGTTTCAAGCAGATCCATAAGCAGGCTTTAGACTCGGTACTGGACGATATCCGTAGTGATTTAGCTGAATTTGGTGTTCCTTACAATTGTTGGTTTTCCGAACAATCCTTACATGACAGTGGTGCGATAAATAAAGGGATTCAAGCCTTAAAAGAGGGTGGCTTTACTTATGAAAAAGAGGGCGCACTTTGGTTTGACGCTACTAAATTCGGTGATGAAAAAGATAGAGTCTTGATTCGTGCAAATGGGCAAACCACTTATTTTGCCTCGGACGTCGCTTATCATTGGGATAAATACGAGCGTGGTTTTGATCGAGTGATTGATATTTTTGGTGCTGATCATCATGGTTATGTTACTCGTGTAGGAGCGGCTGTAAAAGCCTTAGGCCATGATGAAACTGCAATTACGGTCTTATTAGTGCAGTTTGCGATTCTTTATCGCGGTGAAGAGCGCGTTCAAATGTCGACGCGTAGTGGTTCCTTCGTTACGTTAAGAGAATTGCGTGAGGAAGTCGGAAATGATGCCGCGCGCTTCTTCTATGTTCAGCGTAAACCCGAACAACATCTTGATTTTGATCTGGAGCTGGCTAAATCAGAATCCAGTGATAACCCGGTTTACTATATCCAATATGCCTACGCAAGAATCAGTTCTGTTTTACGCCAATTGGAAGAAAGAGGTTTAAGTTGGTCTAAAGAACTAGGCTTGGCTCATGTAAATCTTCTAATTGAACCACAGGAACGAGAGCTCATTTCTCTGCTAAGCCGCTATCCTGAAGTGATAAACGCAGCGGCACAAGCTTGCGAGCCGCATCAGCTCGCTTATTACTTAAGAGAATTGGCGACCAGTTTGCACAGCTATTACAATGCAGTACAATTGCTCTGCGAACAAGAAACAGTTCGCTCGGCTCGATTAAGTTTATTAAAGGCCATTAGACAAGTATTAAAAAATGGTTTGCAACTAATTGGTGTATCAACTCCCGAGACGATGTGATGGCAAAGGATTACGGAAGAAGAAGGCCTGCAGTACGACGAAGCAATGCGCCCAAGCGCTTTTTTGGGATACTTGCTTCTTTTTTATTTGGCTACTTAGCAGCCACAGTATTTGACTTCACCAGCCTTAGTTCATGGGTTAATGCAAATATTTTGAGTAAACATAAAGGACAACAACCGCTATTACAAGCAAAGGCTAAAGAGCCAGAATTACCGAAACCTAATTTTGAATTTTATACTCTGCTTGCCAAGGACGGTCATAGATTAACTGCGGTGATCAATAAACCGCAGCTGATTGCACAAGTTAAGCCAGTGTTGCCACCCCAAGCCCTCGTTGCCACCACAAAATCGCCAGTTACGGTGACCTTGCAACCAACCGCGAAACTGGTACCTGTTACAGAAGGAAAACCAATAACGCTTGCTAACTCTGATAAAGATTCCTATCTCATCCAGCTTGCGGCTTTCAAAAATAAACAAGATGCTGAACATATGAAAGCTGCTCTTACTCTGAAAGGGTTTGACGTTAAAGTTATAGCGACTTCGCAACAACAGGGCTCTTGGTTTAGAGTAATTGCTGGTCCTTTCAATTCCCGCGCAATCGCTGAAAAAACGCAATTAGGTTTAGCTCAGAATGAACGCATTAGGGGTATAATTCGTAAGGCTAATGCTTAATTTAATCTAGATTTGTACCTGCTCTAAGATTCTCAACGATATTGGCTAATGTTTTAAAGTTGAGGAAGAGGTTAGAGTAATATTTTCCCCTTGCTCTTGATTAAGGTCAAATTCATTTTCAAAATCTAAAATTGTTAGTCTTAGTTCTGATAAAAGATTAGCAAGTTTCTGATCATAGGCCTCTCCATCTTCATTCGGGTTGTATTTTTCTTTCCCTTTAACTATTTCAGCGGTTACCGCTATAGCGGGGAAATCACCACGCTGATAATGTTTAAAGGCTAATGATAAATTATTGATATAGTCCCTTCGTTCTTCTTCGGGAGTTAGATAAAAATTGCCGAGAAATAAAGCAGCCAGTTTACTAAAACAATCTTTTAAAAAATGAACAGAGCTTCGTTCCGTTAAGTAGCTGAAAAAAGAACCTTTAGACTCTGGATTTTTACTAAAAAATTGCTCATGTATAGCATTTAGTTTGCGATCTCTCGCTGCCAGGCTGATGCTAGAGGATCCTTGATTCTCGCCTCTTGCGATTATTTGATGATTTTTTTCTTTGAAATCGGCTTGGCTAGTAATCGTTAGTTCTTTTTCCAATTTCATTTTCTGATAATTTGTTGTTAAAGGTAAGATTTTTTCAAAAAAACAGCCTTTTCTATCCATTAAAATAGCGTCTTTCTTACCCAGGCTTTGAAGTTCTCCTACAAAGGTTTCAATTTGGTTTTGTGACAACTTTAATTCGGGCATTTTTGTAAGGGTTTCTAAAGAATTACCTAAGCCAATTAATTGATTATGAAAATCCGAATGCAATCTTTTAAATGAATTATCTCTATTAGAATTATCAAGCAAACCTAAAATAGATTTGAGCTTAGCTTTTTCATCGGTAGATTGGTCAGCCAGAAGATTATCCACTGCATCCAACCGGTATTCCAGGTGTTGAGCCTTTGAAGCGACCGAGGCTAACTGGTACTTGAATTGATCCAAAGTCACAGTGAGTTTTATTTTTTTAATGGCTTGAGTAAGTTCTCTTTTTTGCAGGATAAACCCACTCATTTTTTCTATTTTTAAGTTGTTTAGCTTCTTTTTAGCCTTGTTAAGGTTATGGAGATTAGTTTCAGGCTCTTTGCTTGAGGTGTCTTCATAGTCGCTAGTTAACTCAGTTGAAATTTCTACTATTTTTTTCTCAATTAATGTCAATAACTGCGGTGCATTTTGTTGAAAGTAAGTATAAGAGGGGAAAATTGTAGAGCTAATTCGATTTAAAACATGGCTAGCGCTATTAAGAAGGCTCCAACTTAAAGCGGCCTCTGACTCTGCATAAATTGCTTTTATGTTTTTCGCTGTCTGACTTTTTGGATGCAAATCCAGATGTTGTATTAACTCTTCTTGGGAGATTTTATCGATTGGTAGATAGATTTCTGTATTTTCTGAAATAATTTGTTTGAATTCCTCTAATTTACTATGCGCTTTAGAAAGTATTGCCAGACGTTCATTGATTTGGCCATCTAGTTTAGCAATCTGAGGATCGTAGTTTTGACTGATGGCTTTTTTTGTTGGTTCAAATTCACGATTGATAAACAGATAATTCTGAAAATTAAGTTGCGATTCTTGTTTTTTAGATTTTTCTAATTGCTGGAAAGCTGTGTGAACCCGACTATCTACCATTGCAATGACTCTTTGCTTGCCTGCTGAAGACATTTTTGCAAGATTTGCAGTATAGGTCTCTTTCTTTTCAATCGTGTTTTGAATTAATGGTTTAATTAACAGAAGTTCTTCGTCAATTTTAGCAAGATAAAAAGATTTAGCATTATTAAGAACAGTTTGCGGTATATCAAATTGTTTAGATAACTCAGCGTCATTTAGATTTAATTTGCTATCGATTAGCGTCTTTTGGTAAATTTTAAGTTTATTGACTAAGTCAGAAGAATGCCTAATATTTTCAATGAATGCAGTTTCTTTATCATCATTTGTGGATTCCGTCATAGCAGCTACAGCTTTCCCTTTTACTATAGTGATGAAGTCCAATCTACTCTTGACCCTTTCTATTTTAATTTTCAAGAAAATAATTTGCTTTGCTGCTTTATTGAGATCTAGATTGACGAATGCAACACTATTTTTATAAAAACCATTAGCTGCCTTTAGTAGGTCTTCATTGACTAACTTTATCTCATCATTATTATAAAGCATGAGCCATTCGCTGATTAAATTAGCTTTATCGTCCTCTAAAAATGGATAATTTTCAAAAGTTTGATGTCTTTTGTAAGTTTCTAAAAATTCTGTGAATACCGAAGATTTAACTGGTTTGCTTAATTTAGCATCTCCCTCAATTGCCGCTTCATAATTGGTTATAAAACTATCTAAATTTTTTTTAACCAAGTCTGTACAAGTTGTTAATTGATTAAGGGATTTTTCAAGCTCTTCCTCAGAAGAAAGGGAATTATTAATAAGTTTGCTGCTAAGTTCCACTTCTTGAATCAAGGTATTTTTTTGTTCTTTCAGTTTAGATACGTAATTTATATCGAGATCAGCCTGAATTTTAGCCACTTTTGAACGTAATTCATTGGTTTCTGAGAGTATTTCTGGATTAAAAGCTTCATAAACTTTTATTCGTTTATCCAATAAAGGTTTTATTTCATTGATAATCTCTGCATTTTGTTGATAGAAATTGCCAATTTTGAAGGTATCGAAAAGTTCTTTTAAGTCATTTAAGTCAATTTGATTTAAAAATTTTAATAAAGCTTTACCTGCTAAAAGTGTTTTTTTATCGACAATTTTAGGAACCCTGCTAGCATAATTGTCTAAATAGCCGAAGTTTTGGTTAAGTTCCGTTGAGTCCCAAACTAAAAGGGCTACGCCTGAGATTGATGCTGAGCCAATGACAATATCAGCAATATTCCAAAGGGCTTGCAGCACATTATCAGGATAGGGCGAATTAGCGGGTGATACAAATTCTGCATTTTGTGGAATCGAAAAATTATTAGGCAAAATAAGGGGATCAGCAAAATCTTGATTCGCATCTTCTCGCTTTAAGAAAGCTCTAGACCGTTCCCATTTATGGTTAGAGGGCTTTGACAGCTGAATACTTGCTTTGAGTTCCTCTAGATTTTGAGTGAACTTTTTAAGATTTTCAAAAATTCCGCCCATTTAAGCTTCTCTGTTAATTTTTGTTGATAACTTTAATTATAATGACTAATTATTAAGTTGGTATTAACAAAGTTGATTGATTATCCGTGCCAGGGTTAATCCATTCTAAACTGGATTTAAAAGTATCGTTTGAAGTTTCAAGATAGGCTTTCTTTTGTCAATAAATCTTCAAATACCAATTTCGCTCCAAAATGGTTTAAATGATCACCATTTACATAATAAGGCAGAGAGTTAGCTTGTACTACACAGTTTTCATTCTGGCAAAATAAGGGCCTTGGATCATAGATTTTAACCTGGCTAAAATGGGCGAGTAATTCAGAAATAACCTGATCATAGCTAGCAATTCGTCTAGCATAGTGTGCGTAGTCTAACCAACAAGTTTTTCTAGGTTGATAAGACAATTGAAAAGGTCTGGTGTTGAAACAGGAGCGAATATTGAAATCCAGATCAGGTATATCTTTTAAAAAAGTTAGTTCCTTGTTTGACTTAAGCACAGTTGTTATAAACTGCTGACCATTTTTTTTAAACGTTTTAACCCCTTCGGTATCAAGGTCTTTAACCTGACGCCAACGCGGGCCGGTTTTAGCAAAGCCGCCAGTCATTAAATAGGCCCAATACGCGGAAATATAAACTTTTTTGATAGAGGAGTTGGATTCTAAAAATGAAAGCATTGCCTGGTATTTCTTTTTGCAGACCCCATTTAATAAGGTATCGCTAGCAAAGGGCAAACAAGAAGGCTGAACCACCATCATCACTGTTTTTGTCGGGAAGCTGTTGAAAATTGCGTTGTAATAGTGATGAGTATGGGAATCACCAAGAAATAAAATGTCAGGTGGTGCTTCTTTTGATAAACGACAGCCACCGGCTGAATCGAAATTCTTTAATTCCGGAATGGTTTTGCCGCATTCATAAGTTTTAATATAGGGATAGGGATTATCGACTAAGCTAATCAAGTTATTTAAATCCTCTAAATGCTTAAACCGGGAATTAAACCCCTGCTGTTGATAAATAGATAAACCAAAAGCCCCCGCAAAAACCATTAACATCATTAAAAGCGCGACTTTAATTCTGCCAAATCCCTTGCCAAAACGAATCGGCTGTTCAATAAAGCGATAGGTGAGCCAGGCAAGCGCAATTGAAAGTACTATAGCAGCCACACGGATACGCGTTAAGGGTTTGCCTTCTTCAATAATTCGGGCAAAAGACAATAAAGGCCAATGCCATAAATACAAAGGAAAACTAATTATGCCAAACCAAATAATTAGGCGATTGGAAAGAATAATGCGATTAAACCAGGCCTTTGAGCCCGCGAGGATAATTAGTACTGCGCCTAGAGTTGGCAGCAAAGCCCAAGCTCCGGGGAAATCCAATTTGGTCAGCCAAAAACTGCTAAGGGCAAGTAATAAAAAGCCTGTTAGCGAAAAAATAGAATTGAGAAGCGCATTAGGTGCAGCTAGTTTATTCGGTTTAAAACTAGTAACCCAAGCTAGTAAACTTCCACATAATAATTCCCAACAGCGAGTTTGCGGTGAATAAAACACTTTAATAGCATCGGAACTAGAGGATTTTAGAGTGAGCAAAAAAGAACTTAGAGCAATAAAGCTAATCAAAACCACTAAATTAAAGCGCTTTTTCCAAGCTGCCCAAAGCAAAATAGGCCAAATTATATAAAACTGCTCCTCAATACCCAGGCTCCATAAATGCAATAAAGGCTTGGTTTCGGCCGCATTATCAAAATAACCCACTTCCGCCCAAAGTAAAAAATTGGAAATGAAGCTAGAGCCGCCAGCAACATGCTTTCCCAGTTGTTTATATTCTTCGGGATAAAGAACAAACCAACCCAGGGCAAGACAGAAAAACAATACAGTCAAAAGGGCAGGAAAGATTCGTTTGATTCGTTTGCCATAAAATTCGCGAAAGCTAAAATTGTCATTGGCTAAACCTTTATAAAGAAGGGTTGAAATGAGATAACCTGAAATGACAAAAAAAACATCAACGCCGATGAAGCCACCTTTAAATAATTTGGGAAAGGCATGGAAACCAATCACCGCTAAAACCGCAAAAGCTCTTAGGCCATCGATGTCTTGACGATATTTTAATGGAGATAATGAGTGAGAGTAACTAGTCATTGGATAAGAACAGCAAAAATTTACTACGAAAAAGGGTTCTGATAATAGCTTATTTGTCTCCAAATAAAAATAAAAGGAATTTTCTTGGCTCTTGCATCAACTAATTCCTGCAGGGAAAAATGCAGGCTCTAAGGTTTCTTCGGAAAAATTTTCTTTTGGTATTGTTTTATAAGGTTTACCCAATTTAAAGCTATAGGTTTGCTCATCAATGATTGCTGCTAAAGTCGGTTTATCTGGTTTTATTAATTCGCCTGGTGGTGTAGGGATCTCCATAATTGGCTCCTGTGTTTTACAGTTTGCTCTAACTAAATGAGATATAACCAATACAATAAATAAACCAAATAAAGTGATTGCACTAAGAGTGCAAGAACTACTCAATGCAGCAATTGTTCCTGTTGTAAAGGCCATGAAAGGCAAGGCCAAACCACCAGTTGCAAGAGTTGCAATTAAAATACCACCTATTAATAAAGCACAGGCTACAATGAGAAGAGCCAGGGATAAATCGGAGGCTAAAATCTTTTTGGGCCAGGAGGTTATTTTGTCCAGTGAATTATCTATTGAAAGTTGTATCCGATACGAATTAAATAAAACCAACAACGTAGTCGATAGCATGAGAGTTAAGGGAATAAGTGGAGAGACAGCAATCCCGGCCACTGAAAAACTAATGATAAATGCTAAAAATGCAAGCGTACTAAAGATCAAAATCCCCTTATTCTGCAGCAAATTTTTCTTTAGGAATTGATTTATAGTTTGATGATGAAAAAGATAATCCAAAGAGCCATTTAAACAAAGATCGGTAAAAAATGCAGCTTTATCAGTTGCATTCATCGCGCAGGAAATTCCGCCTTTTTCAGAAACAATGCGTGCACAAGGTGCATCATTTAATCCATCGCCGACAAACCAAACACCCTTCGGATCAAGCTCAGAGGTAGACATTAGTTGCTTAAGAAAATTTTCTTTATCCTGTGGGATTTGTGCCGAATGAATATCGCTTTCGGCGAAAATTTTATTAATTTGCTGATTAAAGCCAAAGGCAGCTGATTGACTATCACCTGTTAACATGATTAATTTCTTGCCTTCGTTTTTTAAGCGAGTAAGTGCTGCTGCAATTCCTGGTCTCAGTTCATGTTTGATAAAAATGACACCTTGATAAAGTTTGTCCTCCGCGACATAAATCGGTGTAAGTCCTTGCTCTAATTTGGAATGGTTCAAATCAGGGAGCTCAATGCCGCAATCTCTTAAGTAGGCTGCATTGCCGATATGAATGGTTCTACCTTGAACTAATGCTGACAAACCTCGATTATGGATATCAATTTTAGAATTTTCAATTTGATTAAGAATTGTCCTATCGGAAGTCTTGGCTTCATAATAATTACAAATCGCTTTGGCTAAAGGATGCTCAGCACCTTGGTGTTTCTCCAGCAGATAAATTCGTTCCCAGAGTGCAGCAGAGTGAAGGTCTGAAGATTCCACTGTTGAATTGCCGGTGGTTAAGGTACCGGTTTTATCAAAGACTAGAGTATGAATATTATTATTGTCTAGAGTAAGGCTTTCATCTCGTAATTGGATTCCTTTATTGTGGCGATGAAACATACTCAATAACCTTGGCAATTGTTCAGCTATCGCAATAGTGCAAGGACAAATTGCAAATAGAATTCCCATTAGGAGCTGCATTAAAAGAGGAAGAGTAAAAGACCCTAAAGCAAGAGGGCAAATAATCGCTACTACAATACCGAAAATAATCAAGGCGCTATAAAGGTAAATGAATTTAGAATTGCTTTCTGGAGCAGCAGGTGTTCTGGCTCGGTTTGCTGGAAATAATAATCGGTTGACTTCACTATTATAGCTATTAGCGAGAGCATAAACTTTAACATTTTGGCCAAAATTTATTGCTCCAGCTGGAATTTTATCACGAAGTTTTTTTGCCTGTCGCCGTTCACCAGTGATAAGTGAGGCATCAATAATTGTATGTTCTTCAAGCAAAATGCAATCAACAGGGAAACATTCACCGCGCTTAACCTCAATGACCATCCCCTCTTGCAGAAGATTTTTCTTTTCGTAATTTGTGGTACTTGCTTTTAAGAAATCTAGTTCGCTGAGATTTTCTGCCATCGTTTTAGTATTATTGCCTTGCTTATCCTCTAGCCACTGCTTAAGTTGGATTGTCCCTTCAATATTGAGTGGATAGTAGCGATACTCCTCCGCCATTTGCGGGAAAAGAGATTTCATTCCCTCGATGTTCATTTTTCGGGAGCGATTTAAAACCAGACGTTTTATTTCATCCATTCCATTAATAAAGGTAATTAACGTCACAGGCATTATAAAACTCATAAAAACCATTGAAAAATTAATTAGCAAGGGCATACGAATAGCGTGATAAATAGTATGAGCAAGCGATAAAAACCAACCCAAAGTTATCGTAGTGGACATATTCGCAAAATTTTTATTGCGCAAATTATGGTAAAAATTTACCAAATAGCCTCTCGCCGTAAAGGCTGTTGTTAAGAAAGAAATCACAGCTAAGCTAATGGTTAGAGGAATTGAAGCTGGAAAAATTAGGTATAAACATAAAATGGTAGCTATTGCTAATAAATTGATAGCAATATTGACCCAGTTGGTTTTATTAGAGCTTTCGTCCAAGTTTTCATTTTCTGGGTCAAGAATTTTGAAATCAAGTGACTCAAGACTTTCTTTGAATTTAGCATGTAGTAAAGCCTGTAGATTATCCTGTTTTTCAAAATGTTCATTCTCAGTTTCAATGGTCAAAATCAAACGGTGAATACCTAAACCACTGGGTTCTGCATCGATAATTAGTTGTGCATTTTCAGGAATTAGCTTCTCTTTTTTACAGTCATTAAAGCAATTATCTAAAAAAGATTGAATGATATTGCCACAACCTTGGAAACACATGATACCTGAGATGAGATAGCTATCTTGAAAAACGAGGATTTTTGACATTCGCACAGCTGTAAAAAAAATTGATGACCAATTTTAATTTAGTTGGTTTTAAATTACTACAAAAAGAAAGGGCAGTAAAACTAAGCTTGAATTTTTCTACTTAACGAGTCACTGAAACCTGAATATTAGCCGCATTTTTAATTGCAGCAGGCTTAGACACAATGACCGTAATCTCATTGAGCTTAAACTCAGCTTTAACCAATACCGCCACCCTGTCAGCGACAGTTTCAATTAATTGAAAGGCATTGGCTTCTACATAGCTGGTAACTAGTTGACAGAGTTTGTCATAATCAATTGTTCTATCAAGCTGCTCTTCACAGGCTTTAAAATCAGCAGGAATGGAGATATCTAATAATAGCCGTTGCGATATTTGCTGTTCCCAGGCATAAACACCAATGCGAGTGGCGACTGCTAAGCCTTTGATATTTAAAAAGTCCACGAGCTAAATTCCTCAATAATTTGCATCTAGGATAGCATTCGTCTTGGAATTAGCAAGGCGGAGAGTTTTAGCCTTCTGCTAGGTATCAGCGTTAACCTAGGAAGAATAATTTTTCAATACTTAGATTAGCTTTATGCCTAAGCAACTCTTTAATTATCAAGTTAACAAGCTCAATAATTAAAGAATTTTTATGAATTTACTGTAATAGCTAAATCATGAGCCAAAATTTAATTCCTTCCATACAGAATTAATGTTTTCCTCGTTTGCGCTATCGTGATTCTGAGTATTCTCAGCGGGACAAAGTTCATAAGCTTTTTTAAGCAGAGTTAAATCAAGCGCTTTGTTATCTAAATAGGTATTTTCACCCAAGGGTCTTCCTTTATAAGGAACGATGCAATATCCGATTAGCGAGCCTACTAAAGCCCCTAGCGCTGCTCCAACGGCCATGAATCCCAGCACCATACCCATGACTACAGTGAAATCTAATAGTGTTAAGGTAGCAGGCGCAATAATGATTAGGGCAGCTATATAACATCCTAGGCCGGCAAGAGCACCAATACCAGCGCCAATTACAGCACCTACTGCAGCAAAAAGACCTACATCACGTTTGATTTCCTCTGAAGTGAGGTGATAAGGAACGCTTTTGGGTATTTTTAAAGTAAAATCTTCATCAGTGAAATCAGCAGCATTTTTATTTTCAAGATTTTCCAACATTTTAACAACGGCCTCAAAATGTGCTTTATAGAATTTCTTGTTTTCAGGATTAGTCTTTTTTAGTTCAGACGTTTGAGCTTCATATTTTATTAAAGATTCTAAATAATCATTAAGTATTTTAAGTTGATTAATTTTTTCTTGCTTAGCAAAAAATTGATTAGATTTAACTTTAGTCTGTTCAAAATGCCCTTTACGAGCTAGAAATTTATCTATACATTTATCAAAACGCTCTTTCATGATTTAAACTCCATCAGTTGGTTAGGTACGCATTCTATATGATTAAAAATTGAGTTTCAAGTTTGATATATGATCACCTTAAACTCCATTAGGAGCATTAATTTAATTAGGGCTAAAACACTGTTCAGCATGGCGCGACAGCTCATGTTGTTCAATTTGAACGCGACTATTAGTTAACAGGGGTTTAGATTCTCCTTTCAACAGCGAAGCAATGACCCGATGCATAGATAAGGTCTGATTTGAATAGTCCTCACAGCGAAAGAAACCTCTTTCTTTTTTTAGTAAATGATTCGGTGTGTTTAATAAATACAAAGCGAAACTTTTTCTATCGTCAGGTGAGTTTAGAATACCCCTCTGTGTATTAACCATCTCTGCATTAAGAAGATCAATATATTCCTTTTTTTGATCAATTGGACTTAATTTAGGATTTATTTGCGCTTTTAAGGAAATATCAAAGCGTGCGGGATCAATAACTGAGATGCCACCGGGATTCAACATTCCTTTAACTGCGTGGTAGGTGGTCAAATCACTAGCTCCTTCATAGATAAAATTATGTTTACCAATTTCCTCTTCAAATTGTACAATGTGTTGATGAGTTTCGTGCCCTGTTATTTGTACACCATTAATAATACAAGGTTCTGCTTTTTTAAATGGAGCCGTATATAAACTGATAGGTCTAAAGGATTTACTATTGAATTGCTTTAAAACAGGCTCAAGGTAGTCCAGCTCAGTTGCACGATTAATGATCGCAATAATTATATTGTTCAACTTCAAATAACAAGCGAGATGAAGTGCGGAATTACCTTGTTTTGTTAAAGCTAGCAAATCCATTGACCTATAATAAGGAATAAGCTTAAGTGCTGTTTTTTGGTCACCATTCTTGATGGCTAATAAGAGAGGGGTGTTTTTAGCATCACCATGTTCGCTATTTTCATTCCTTAAGCAACTTATAGTTCCAATATCCACAGAGAGCGTAATTAAAAGGTCTATAACAGTGGAATAACCCATAGCAATTGCATAAGTTAAAGGAGAGTTACCAAAGCATTCATCAGTTTGCTGCCAATTTGATTTTAACATAATTTGAAGAAAAACATCCTTGAATTCTTGAGAATCATCTGCATAGCTTTGAATATAATAAAGTATTGTTGGATTTAATTCCCAATTAGGATGTTTAGCTATTTTTGCTTCATTATTAAGATCAACTCGCAAAATGCCGGGTGCTTTAGCAATAAGTGAGCTTAGATCTTGCCAATCTTTCTTCGCGATAGCTAAAACTGCTTCTTTAGTTAAAGAGTTTAATGTTTTACCGGTAGAAGCCTGGTTTAACTCATTAGTTTTCGTGTACATAGATTTCCTATACTTAAAAATTGTCCTTATGCTAACCTAATCATAAAAAAATGTAAAATAATAGGGCAATTAAGTGTTTTAAAAAACAGTTAATTTGGATTCTGCTCCAGCATTCAATTAAAAAACAAATTAATGCTAAAATTGAAACCTGTTTTATTAATTCCCCGAGTTATCATGAGTGAAATTACAGAATCCCTATTTATTAGAGCCTTGCAACGTAAATCAGTATCGCGTACTCCCGTATGGTTTATGCGTCAGGCCGGGCGTTATTTACCCGAATATCGCCAAGTTCGCGCTGAAGCTGGGGATTTTTTAAATCTTTGTAAAAATCCGCAACTCGCTTGCGAAGTGGCTTTGCAACCACTCAGACGCTATGCCCTCGATGCGGCTATTTTATTTTCAGATATTTTAACCATTCCTGATGCTATGGGTCTTGGGCTTTATTTTGCCGAAGGGGAAGGACCCTGTTTTCAAAAGCCTGTTCGTGATTTGCAAGCGATTGAAGCGCTAACTATCCCCAATCCAAAAGGCGAATTAGCCTATGTAATGGATGCAGTTCGTTTAATCCGCCAGGAGATGCCGAGTCATTTACCTTTAATTGGCTTTTCTGGAAGCCCCTGGACTTTGGCTTGCTACATGGTGGAAGGTCGCTCGACTCGGGAATTTAAACAGATTTTACATCTGCTTTATGCTCAACCTGAAGCGACTCATTTGCTTTTAGCAAAGCTTGCCGAGTCTGTTAGCAGTTATCTTAATGAGCAAGTGAATTCAGGTGCTAATGCCCTTATGATTTTTGATACCTGGGGAGGAATTTTGACAACCGCTTGTTATCAGGAATTTTCACTTAATTACATGGCTAAGATTGTTGCTGAATTAAAAATTAAACATCCGCAAATTCCGATTATTTTATTCACCAAAGGTGGCGGGCAATGGCTTAAGCAAATGGCCGCAACGGGCTGCGATGCCCTTGGTCTGGATTGGACCTGTGAGCTTGGGGTGGCTCGCCAACAGGTTGGCGAAAAAGTTGCCTTACAGGGAAATTTAGATCCCTCTGTTTTATTATCGAATGAGACTTGTATTCGAACTCAGGTCAAGCAGGTATTGGCATCCTTTGGTCAGGGCTCCGGTCATGTCTTTAACTTAGGCCATGGCATAACCCCTGATGTGCCCCCTGAGCATGTTACCGCAATGATCGAAGCAGTGCATGAATTTAGCCCTTTTTATCACCGTGATTGCTCATGATAATTAAATCAGATTTTAAACCAGCCTGGTGGTTACCCTCTGGCCATATGCAAACGATGTATCCAACCTTGATGCGCCGGGTGAAGTCGCCGGTCAACCAATTGGAGCGCTTGGAATTACCCGATGGTGATTTTATTGATTTAGCTTGGTCAACTAAGGATTTGCCACCGGACACGCCTTTGGTGATATTTTTACACGGCTTGGGGGGCTCAATGGATTCCTCTTATGCAGCAGGGTTGATGCGAGTATTTAATCGCTGTGGCTGGCGCTCCGTATTAATGCATTTTAGAGGCGCATCGAAAGAACCAAATCGCCTGGATCGCGCCTATCACTCTGGAGACACAGCGGATTTAGATTACTTTCTTCATTGTTTAGCAGAGCGTGAGCCTAACATAAAAAAAGCAGTAGTTGGTGTCTCCCTTGGGGGGAATGTCTTACTGAAATGGTTAGGCGAAAATAGCCAACAAGAGTTAATTAAGGCCGCGGTTGCGATTTCCGTTCCCTTCCAACTTCGCTTAGCGGCTGATCGCATGACTGTCGGATTTTCGCGACTATATCAAAGCTATTTGCTAAGACGTTTACGACGAGTTTTTGCACAAAAAAAACTAACCTACTCGCAAGAAACAATGCCACCAGTGCTACAAAATGCGCACAAGTGGCGATGTCTTTGGACTTTTGATGACAATGTAACCGCACCTTTACATGGATTTAAAAATGTTCATGCTTATTATCGAGAATCAAGCTCTTATAATTTTCTGGCTAAAATAAATACGCCAACCTTGATTATTCACGCCTTGGATGATCCTTTTATGACAGCTGAAGCCGTTCCAGGCGTTGATAAATTATCGAAAGCTATTCGTCTTGAGCTAAGCAAGTCTGGAGGGCATGTAGGTTTTATTTCAGGCAGCACCCCTGGTAAACCTGTTTATTGGTTGGAGGAAAGGGTTCCTGAGTATTTGCAGCAAGTGTTTTCGTAGAAAAATACTGAGGCCATAACTAAGAAATTTTGCTTAAGTTATCTCTTCGTCCGCGAAATTGAGGGTTGCGCATTCGAGCAGATCATTCTATATCCCCGGACAAGCCGCTGTAGAATGAGAAATAAATTGTCCTCAATTAAAGAAAACTCAAACAAAATTATTTTCAAGCCTGTTTAAAAACCGCATTAAATTGTTTACCCAATTGAATTGCCATTTCCAATGACTGTTCATAATTCAATCGCGGATCAACTAAACTGCGATAAGCGCGTTTGAGATCCTCTTCATTCAAGCCACGTGCGCCGCCAGTACACTCAGTCACGTTGTCGCCGGTTAATTCAAAATGAACACCGCCTAGATAACTGTCCATCGAGTGATGAATTTTAACTGCCTGTTGTAATTCATATAAAATATTATCAAAATGACGGGTTTTAATACCATCTGCAGTAGTTTCAGTATTACCATGCATCGGGTCACAAGACCAGGTCACCGGACATTTAGTTTCTTTAACGGCTGTAATGAGTGGTGGAAGTAAGCGATCAATCTCTTTTGCCCCCAAGCGAGTTATAAGTAGTAATCGTCCTTCCTCACGCTGAGGATTAATAATTTCAATGAGCTCTTGAATCCATTCCTTGGTAGCAGTAGGGCCTACTTTTACACCTAGGGGATTTTGCACGCCACGGAAAAATTCAAGATGCGCGCTGTCTATTTTGGCAGTACGCATGCCAATCCAGGGTAAATGGGTAGATAAATCATACCAATTCCCATCGCGTACATGCCGTGTTAAGGCCTGCTCATAATGAAGGTGTAGCGCTTCGTGAGAAGTGTAAAAATCAACCTTATTGAGGTTGGGCGAGCGGTAGCCAACGATTGCATCCATAAAGTCTAGGGATTCACCAATTGAACGCACGATTGCGTGATACTCTTCAGCTTTCGGCGATTTGTCAACAAAGCGTAAATCCCAACGGTGAGGATAATTTAAATTGGCAAAGCCTCCATCTAGCAAGGCACGAATAAAATTAAGAGTCATTGCCGCATAACTATAGCCCTTCAATAATAATTTAGGATTAGGTATGCGCGACGTCGCATCAAATTGCTGAGAGTTAACCAAATCGCCCCGATAACTCGGCAAAGTAACGCCATTAATTGTTTCAAGATCAGAGGAACGTGGTTTAGCATATTGACCAGCAATACGGCCAATTCGAATAATCGGTTTACGTAAGCCGTGTATTAGAATGAGACTCATTTGCAGCAGAATTTTAAGCTTATTTGAAATAATATCCGAGCGACAATCAGCAAACGATTCTGCACAATCGCCGCCTTGCAGAATAAACGCCTCGCCGCGACCTGCTTTAGCAATTTCCTTTTTTAAATTTTTTACCTCGCCGCTGGTGACTAAGGGTGGTAAAAGACTTAACTGATCAACAATATTTTGCAGCTGATTTTCATCAGGATAATTGGCCGCTTGCTCATAAGAATAATTTTGCCAGGAAAATTCTGACCATTTTTTCATTCATTAAACCTCAAGACTCTCTATATAGCTGAGTATGCGATGAATGTAGAGTGGGTGCAAGTCTACAATTTTCTTATACCCAAACCTTGAATTTCAACCAATCCGCCCCCAGCTAGTTAGGCAACCTATTCAGGAGAACAGCTATGACAAAAAAAGATAAAGCAAAAGACTGGTCAAAATTCAAGGAAGAAAACGAACTGGCGGCAACGGAATCTGCGGATGAAGTAGAAAATGAAGAGGATGGCGGTGAAAGCGAGGAAGATGAGGGCGGCGCTTTAGAGCATCCCAGCTATGCCGAGCTTGAAGAAAAATTAACTCTAACTGAGCAAAAAGCGCATGAAAATTGGGAAAAAGCCGTGCGAGCAATGGCCGAGTTAGAAAATGTCCGTCGTCGAGCTGAACGAGATGTTACCAATGCTCATCGCTATGGCCAGGAAAAATTAATTAGCTCATTTCTGCCGGTCATTGATAGCCTCGAGCAAGCTATTCAGCTTACCGAGAATCATTCCGATGAGACGATGCGTGAAGGTTTGTTGTTAACTTCAAAATTATTCATTGACGCTTTAAATAAGGTAGGAATTGAACAACTAGATCCTCAAGGAGAGATATTTAACCCTCAAGAGCATGAAGCAATGTCAATACAGGAAGTTCCCGGCGTAGAGGCAAATACCGTGCTAACCGTTTTCCAAAAAGGATATCGATTAAATGACCGAATTATTCGTCCAGCACGAGTAATTGTTTCTAAAGCAAAAGCAAATTAATAAAAAAAGGTTGAAATTGACAAATTTCACCCCATATTAAAATTTATACGTAAAAAACAATAGAATCGGAGCTCAATAAAATGCCAAAAATTATCGGAATTGACTTAGGTACAACTAACTCTTGTGTTGCAATTTTAGAAGGTGACACCCCCCGTGTAATCGAAAATAGTGAAGGTCATCGAACCACGCCTTCTATTGTTGCTTATGCTACTGACGGTGAAGTTTTAGTTGGCCAATCTGCCAAGCGACAAGCAGTAACTAATCCCAACCATACCCTTTACGCAGTAAAACGTTTAATAGGTCGTCGCTTTGATGATCCAGTTGTGCAGAAAGACATTAAAATGGTTCCTTACAAAATCATTAAAGCAGATAATGGCGATGCGTGGATTGAAGTTAATGGCCAAAAAATAGCCCCTCAGCAAGTTGCTGCTGAAGTATTACGCAAAATGAAAAAAACTGCAGAAGATTATTTAGGGGAAACAGTAACTGAAGCTGTTATTACTGTCCCTGCTTATTTCAACGATTCTCAACGTCAGGCAACTAAAGACGCCGGACGTATTGCAGGCCTTGAAGTCAAACGTATTATTAACGAGCCAACTGCTGCAGCCCTTGCTTATGGTATGGATAAAAAACGCGGTGACTCTGTGATTGCTGTATATGACCTTGGTGGCGGTACTTTTGATATTTCAATTATTGAAATAGCCGAAGTGGATGGCGAACATCAATTTGAAGTCTTAGCTACTAATGGTGATACTTTTCTTGGTGGAGAAGATTTTGACTTAACACTTATTGAATACCTTGCTGGTGAATTCAAAAAAGACACGGGTATTGATTTACATAGCGATCCTTTAGCCTTGCAGCGTTTAAAAGAAGCTGCGGAAAAAGCTAAAATTGAACTGTCAACCGCGCAGCAAACTGATGTAAACCTTCCCTACATCACTGCTGACGCCGCAGGACCAAAACATTTAAACATCAAACTTACTCGTGCAAAATTGGAATCACTGGTTGAGAAATTAGTTCAACGCACAATCGAGCCCTGCAAAACTGCCCTCAAAGATGCTGGCTTGAATATTTCGCAAATTAATGACGTTATTCTGGTCGGCGGTCAGACAAGAATGCCGTTAGTGCAAAAAACAGTACAGGATTTGTTTGGCAAAGAACCTCGTAAAGACGTAAACCCTGACGAAGCTGTTGCGGTCGGTGCTGCTATTCAAGCCGCTGTATTGTCTGGTGATGTTAAAGATATTTTATTGTTAGATGTGACCCCTCTTTCTTTAGGAATTGAAACCTTGGGCGGAGTGATGACTAAATTAATTGAGAAAAATACAACAATCCCTACTAAAGCCAATCAAGTGTTTTCCACTGCCGACGATCGACAAACGGCGGTCACGGTTCATGTATTGCAAGGTGAACGCGAACAGGCTTCGGGTAACAAATCACTCGGTCGCTTTGACTTAACTGATATTCCAGCAGCTCCACGTGGCGTGCCACAAATTGAAGTTACCTTTGATATTGATGCCAATGGTATCTTAAATGTGTCAGCCAAGGATAAAGCAACTGGCAAGGCTCAATCGATAGTAATTAAAGCCTCCAGTGGCTTATCTGAAGCCGAAGTTGAAGCAATGGTTAAAGATGCTCAAGCGCACGCTGATGAAGATAAAAAATTCAAGGAAATGGCAGACATTCGTAACCAAGCCGACAGTCTTATTCACAATAGTGAAAAATCATTAAAAGATTTGGAAGCTGAATTAAGTGAAGATGAGAAAAAAGGCATTGAAACCGCTATTTCTGAATTGAAAGATGCTGTTAAAGGTAGTGATAAAGCACTTATCGAAGATAAATTAAAAGTGCTAACTGAAGCTTCCGGTAAAATGGCTGAGCGTGTCTATGCTAAAAAATCAGCTGAAGGCCAACCTGTCCAAGAAAATTCTGAAGGAAAGAGCAAAGAATCAGCAAATCCTGAGGAAGGAGTTGTTGATGCAGAATTTGAGGAAGTTAAGGAAGACGATAAAGGTGATCAAGGCAAAGCCTGATAAGGGCTTGCTCGAAAAGTTAAAATTTTAATAAAGTCTTAACTTTTACTTAGTATTATCGATATCCCTGTTCTGTGAAAGAACAGTTACGCGAGGGAACGGAGTGGATATCACTCCGTTCTCTTTTTTAAAGCTAGGTCTTTCCTGGCTTCTAATTTTTATTTGGTGTTTGAGTTATGGAACAGAAGGATTATTACGAAATTCTGGGCGTGAGCCGCAGTGCAGACGATGCTGAAATTAAAAAAGCTTACCGTAAGTTGGCAATGAAACATCATCCTGACCGTAACTCGAATGATAGGGATTCAGAGGAAAAGTTTAAAGAACTTCAAAAAGCTTACGCGGTTTTATCTGATCAACAAAAACGAGCAGCCTATGATCGATTTGGCCATGCAGGTGTTGATTCCTCAATGGGAGGAGGCGGCGGTGGTTTTGGGGGCTTTGGTGATGTCTTTGAAGATATCTTTGAAAACATTTTCTCGGGCGGGCGCGGTCAAGGACGTCAATCTCGTGGGCAACGTGGTGCTGATTTACAATTTAATATCACCTTAAGCCTTGAAGAAGCGGCTATAGGTAAACAGGTTGAGATTACCGTACCCCGACATGTTAACTGTGAGGGCTGTAATGGTTCAGGCGCGAAAAAAGGAACCACGCCTAAAACTTGTGAAACTTGTGCCGGTGTTGGTCAAGTTCGCATTCAGCAAGGTTTTTTTTCCATTCAACAAACCTGCCCTAGTTGTCATGGTGAAGGTAAAGTAGTGACCGATCCCTGCACAAGCTGTCATGGTCAAGGTCGAGTTAGAGAATCTAAAAAACTTACCGTAAAAATTCCTGCCGGTGTGGACAATGGAGATCGTGTTCGATTAAGTGGCGAAGGCGAAGCTGGCGTGCAGGGCGGCGGTTCTGGTGATCTTTATGTACAAATCAATGTAAAGCCTCATCCTATTTTTGAACGTCATGAGAGTGATTTGTACTGTGAAGTACCAATCAGTTTTGCTACTGCTGCACTCGGAGGCTCCATCGAAGTGCCTACGCTTGAGGGCCGAGTTACGCTTAAGATCCCTGCAGAAACACAAACTGGAAAAACCCTTCGTTTACGGAGTAAAGGTATGAAATCGGTTAGAGGAGGTGCTACTGGGGACTTGCTTTGTCGAGTGGCCGTTGAGACCCCGGTTAATTTGTCGCGAGAACAAAAAGAATTGTTTACTCAGCTACAAAGCTCTTTAGACTTAAGTAAGAGTCATTCACCACGTTCCAGTTCCTGGTTTGATGGGGTCAAAAAATTCTTTGAAGATATGAAATTTTAATGCTTTTAGGGTATAATTGACTGTTTTTGTACCTAAATATTAGATCCGTTTTCTGAGTTGATTACTTAATAAGAGCATTATATGTATAATAAACCAGCAATATTAGTTCTCGCCGATGGTACAATTTTGCAGGGCTACTCTGTAGGCGCAAGTGGTCATTGTGTGGGCGAGCTGGTTTTTAATACGGCAATGACTGGTTACCAGGAAATATTAACCGACCCCTCTTATACAAAGCAAATTGTTACGCTAACAACAGCTCATGTAGGAAATACAGGTTGTAATCCAGAGGATATGGAATCGTCGAGGGTCTGGGCTGCAGGCTTGGTAATGCGTAATTGTTCATTAGTTGCTTCTAATTATCGTTCCACTCATTCTTTCACTGATTGGCTAAAAAAGAACGGTGTGGTAGCTATTGCCGACATCGATACGCGAGAATTAACGCTTCGATTGCGGGAGCAAGGTTCAATTGCGGCTTGCATCAGTACTGAGGTAGAACAACCGGAACTGGCCTTGGCTAAGGCGCGTGCTTTTGGCGGTTTGGAAAATAGCGATTTAGCCTCTGAAGTGTCAAGGCAAACGATTGAACGATGGCATGAAGGACGAGGAGAATGGGGACCCGCTTCCAAGCCATTACGCTACCATGTAGTAGCCTATGATTTTGGGGTAAAACATACGATTTTACGAATTCTTCATGACAAAGGTTGTCATGTAACCCTGGTCCCGGCAAAAACCTCTGCTGAAGAAGTGATGTTACTTAACCCTGACGGTATTTTTCTATCCAACGGCCCTGGCGATCCAAAGGCCTGTGATTATGCAATTGCAGCCACCAAATCATTTTTAAACGCCGGCATTCCAATTCTAGGAATTTGTTTAGGTTTTCAAATTTTAAGTCTTGCCTCGGATGCAAAATCTCTAAAAATGAAATTTGGCCATCATGGTGCTAACCATCCCGTGGTTGAAGTGAACGAACCTAAACGAGTCCTTATAACTAGCCAAAACCATGGTTTTGCAATTGATGAAAATACTTTGCCAGATTTTCTTGAAGTTACACATCGATCTTTATTCGACCAAAGTTTGCAAGGAATAAAGCATAAGCATAAACCTGCTTTAGGTTTTCAAGGTCATCCTGAAGCAAGTCCCGGACCCCATGATATTGAAATAATTTTCAATGAATTTATTGGCTTAATGAACGCCAGTTCTCAAATGAGCAGCACCGCGAATCTGGAAAGAGCTAAAATTTTATAAAAGATTTTAATAGCAAAAATATCCATTTAAGAGGAACTAAAGTGAATGATTTCCATGTTTTTACTTCAGAATCAGTTTCAGAAGGTCATCCTGACAAAATAGCTGATCAAATTTCTGATGCTATTTTAGATGCTATTTTAACTAAAGATCCCCATGCCAGAGTCGCTTGCGAAACTTTTGTTAAGACAGGAATGGTGTTAGTGGGTGGTGAAATTACAACTACTGCCTGGGTAGATGTGGAAGAAATTACACGGGAAGTGATTAAAGATATTGGCTATAACAGTTCTGAAATGGGTTTTGATTGGGCCTCATGCGCGGTTTTATCGGCAATAGGCAAGCAATCTCCTGATATTGCTCAAGGTGTAGACAATAAACTCACTAATGTTCTAGGCGCCGGTGATCAAGGACTGATGTTTGGTTATGCGACTCGCGAAACTGAGGTATTCATGCCTGCTCCTATTGCCTATTCGCATCTACTTATGGTAAAGCAAGCTGAACTAAGGAAGAATAAAACTTTACCCTGGCTACGTCCTGATGGTAAATGCCAACTGACTTTAAACTATGAAAATGGTCTACCTGTAGGTATTGATACAGTTGTTTTTTCCACACAACATTCTCCAGAAATCAACCATAGTGATCTCATTGAAGCGGTTCGCGAAGAAATCATCAAGCCTGTTCTACCAAAGCAGTGGCTATCTGCAAAAACTCGGTATTTTATTAATCCAACTGGTCGGTTTGTCATTGGTGGGCCGCTAGGTGATTGTGGCTTAACCGGACGTAAAATTATTGTTGATACTTACGGCGGAATGGCAAGACATGGTGGGGGTTGTTTTTCAGGTAAAGATCCTTCTAAAGTTGATCGTTCAGCCGCCTACGCAGCGCGTTATGTAGCAAAAAACTTGGTGGCTGCAGGAATTGCTGATAAATGTGAAATTCAAGTTTCCTATGCAATTGGCGTGGCTGAGCCTACTTCAATTAGCATTGAAACCTTCGGTACAGCAAAATTGCCTAATCATGAAATTATTGAATTAATTAAAACTAATTTTGATCTCACACCACAGGGTATTATCGACCATCTTGATTTGTTGCGGCCCATTTATCATCAGACTGCGAGTTATGGTCATTATGGTCGGCCTGCTTTTCCTTGGGAACAATTGGACAAAGTGGATAGTTTAGCAAAAGCGCTATAAGAGGATTATTGAAATGAATAAGTTAGATTTCGCTGTAGCTCAGCAACAAAAATTTAAAGATTTTAAGGTAGCTGATCTCTCTTTAGCTGAATGGGGTCGTAAAGAAATTGCCATTGCTGAAACTGAAATGCCCGGACTTATGTCTTTACGTGAAGAATTAGCAGCTAAAAAACCTTTAACAGGTGCTCGAATAGCTGGATGTTTGCACATGACCATTCAAACGGCCGTGCTTATTGAAACTCTATTAGCTTTAGGCGCAGAAGTGCGATGGTCATCTTGTAATATTTTTTCTACCCAAGACCACGCGGCTGCTGCTATCGCCGCTGCCGGCATCCCTGTATTTGCCTGGAAAGGTGAAACCGAAGAAGAATACTGGTGGTGTGTTGAGCAAACTATTTGCAGCGCTGATGGCTGGCAGCCTAATCTATTACTTGATGATGGCGGAGATCTAACAGAGCTTATCTATAAAAAATACCCGGATATTTTAAAACAGCTTAAAGGTATCTCTGAAGAAACAACAACGGGTGTTGCTCGTCTTTATGAAATGGCTAAAAAGGGTCAATTAAAGACGCCAGCCATTAATGTTAATGATTCAGTCACTAAATCAAAATTTGATAATTTATACGGTTGTCGTGAATCATTATTAGATGGGTTAAAGCGTGCCACTGATGTAATGATAGCAGGTAAAGTTGCATTAATTCTTGGCTATGGCGATGTCGGCAAAGGCTGCGCACAAGCCTTACGTGGTCAAGGAGCTAGCGTTTTAATCGCTGAAATTGATCCGATTTGCGCCTTACAAGCTGCGATGGAAGGTTATCGAGTGGTCACCTTGGATGAGGTAGCCGAGCAGGTAGATATCGTGGTCACTGCAACGGGTAATTTCCATGTCGTTCGTGAAGAACATATGTTACGTATGCGTAATCAAGCAATTTTATGCAATATTGGTCATTTTGACTCTGAAATTGATATTCAATCGTTAAGAAAATACCAATGGGAGAATATTAAACCGCAAGTTGATCATGTGATTTTTCCTGACGGCAAACGCATTATCATTCTCGCAGAAGGGCGTTTGGTTAACTTAGGTTGTGCAACAGGACATCCCAGTTTTGTCATGTCTGCTTCTTTTACCAATCAGGTTTTAGCCCAGTTAGAACTATTTCAAAATGCTGAAAATTATGAGAATAAAGTCTATGTTTTACCCAAACATCTAGACGAAAAAGTAGCGCGTTTACACCTTGACCGAATCGGCGCGAAATTAACAAAATTAACTGCAAAACAAGCGGATTATTTAGGCGTTACAGTTGAGGGACCTTATAAGTCTGAACACTATCGTTATTAATAGCTAATGAAAGCCTTGATGCAGTAGTGTGTGTATCAAGGTTTACTTTAATTTTTTATATATAAGGGTTTAATTCATTATTAGGTGTAAATTCTTTGTGATTCTCAGAAAAAGGCTGAGCATAAAAGCTATAAGGATTATTGGTTTTATTTAAGGCAAATGCACTTAATAATATTTCATTAGCCACCGCTAACATAGAATCTAAACTTTCTATTTTTGGCTCATTTATATTTATTAGCTCATTTAAACTGGTTTCGTCTTTCATAATGGTAAATGAATAGCGAGCCATGCTGACCAACCATTGACGATAGTCTTCTTTTGGAACAAGTAGGGTTGCCTCCTTTAAGGAGTTCATTTCAGTTAATATTTTCAATTCATGCAGAAACCAAAGATAATCTTCTTTATTTTCTGCGCTAGCCGATGCATATAAATTCATTACTAAGGTCCAGACAAAATTACTTGCTTCGGTTGTTGGGCTTGATTTATAGTTGTTACGTGCAAACTCAGAATACTCAAAGAGTTTTTCTCTATATTTTTCGTAGGAAGATTTATCAATTGCAGCTAAATACGCAAAAGCCCAGCCAGTTATCACGTCTTTATTGTCATTCTCAAACAATTGTATGGATAGCATTTCTTTAAATTCTGCTAATTTTAACTTATCGTCTGCTAATTTGGATGCTAATGCCATACGACCTAACATCCACAATTGCCATGGTTTCTGAATTAGTGGTAGCTGTTCGTTACCTTTAATAATTAATTCCATATTGCTCAAAACATCGCCATATGCATCGCTATCTTTTAACGTGGCTAAAGCTAGCAGGGGCATACTTAATTGATATAACTTGTCTTGGAGTGACAAGCTAGTATCATTAATTATTTTTTGGTTATGAACCTTAGCAAACTGTACTATTTCTTCTTTCAAGTCCTTCCCCCAGGCAATATTGGATTGCAAACCAATAAATAAGACTACATAGATAAATAAAAACTTAAGTGAATTTATAAAACTCATAATTGAACCTGTCGGTGTTATGCTCAGAATTATATCAATTAAATCTAAATTAATCCATAATTTAAAATAAAGGTATTGACCAGTTTTCTCGAAAAAAAACCCGTATCTAAATAATAAATCAGATTTCTGCCACTGCAGGGAGATCCTTCGCTTCGCTCTGGATGAGGGAGAAGTAGCGAGGAAAAGATTTAGGGATTAGAGGCTCCAGGTAGATATTTAAGACATGAAAAGTACTTAATCACAAAAAGCACTTGATCACCTTAAAGGCTCTTGATCATCATTCTACAGCAAAACCCCGTCATCCAGAGCGAAGCGAAGGATCTCCCTGCTGTAGCACGCTTTAGCATTTATGAGCACTTAGATATCGCTCGATGGGTTAATTCATCATCAGCCAAATTTCTGCTACTGCGGGGATATCCTCGCTGTAAATCCAAGGAAATGCAATCAAAATCCTAGAGACCATTTAACAACAAAACGATTTTTGCTATAAACACAGGTCAATTAGTCAATACTTCGCGATGAGCAGATAAAATTTAAATTTTAGAAATTTTGGTAATCTACCTTTAATAGTTAATCATTGAACTAAATCCCTAAAGTATTGCCAGAAACACTTAGCTGGTCTACTTTTAGAGTATCAAAACCAATTGATTGGGCTAATGCATCTATTTTGTCAAGGGTTGTTGTCTGAATTCCAAAAACCCTAGATGTTATATTTTGGCCAGTATTTAAAATTTCATAGCGCGAATTTTTGATTCCATTTTCTTTATAAAATTTAGTTAAAAACTGTAACTTATTATTTGAACTTTCAAAATCCTGAATGAATTGACGCAAAACTCCAGCTTTTCGTTCCTCGCTAAAATCAATGCAGCAAAAAAAACTGTGACTGCGCTTATCTTTTAATAAAACTAAATCATGATAAGTGATCAATGCATTTAATTGAGGTGACTCTGAGAGTATTTTCGGTTTTTTATTAACATCCCCCGCACTAGACTTATTTGAATCGGAATTTAGCAGCGGTGCTTTTATAATTCCCTTGGAAGAGATTAAACGATAAGCTATTTCTAAGCCTTCTAGATGTTGAGCAATAAAATAATGTTGTTTAAGCTCTAACGGGATAGCTTTTAATAAAAATTTAGCAGCATTTTGGAGAAATAGTGCATAGAGTCCTAGAGAGGCTTTAGCTAGAATCCCTCGATTTTTTACTAGGAAAAAATAAGATGCTTCATCAATTAGGGAATTTTGATAAGTTTCCCAGGGTTTATCTTCTAGACTGTTAAGTGATTGATTTGAAAACCTATAAGCCGTTAATATTTCTAAGGGCTCATCTTGTGAAAACACAAGGTTATCACTTGAAAATTCATTGGCTATCTCTTTTGCATAGGTTTCAATTAGTTTTATATCGTTGGCCATTATTTCCTGTGATTTTTTTGAAACCATTTTATCTAACGGCTCTTGTATTTTGCTGTTAGGTCTAACCAGTTGATAGGCTTTTTTTAAACCTTCCAAATGAACATCAATGAATTGTTGTATTAAAAAATTAATTTTAACATTATTATTTTTATTAAGAAATTTAGCGGCATTATGAAGAGCTAGCGCATAACCTCCAATTGTATAATCATCCGTGCTACTGCATTTACTATTTTCAGCTGATTGTTTAATAACGTTTTTATGTTCTTCCCAAGTCATCTGCGAATTAAAAGGATTAGACTCAATTCTTTTAAATTCTTTAGCTATCTTAAATGCATATATTGCCACTTCACCTAGATCGTAGGCCACTTTTATTCCTCAATTATAAATTTTTATTATAATTAGTTAGATATAGAATGTACAATTTGCTAATTTTATAGCTGAGATAGTTTACTAAAAAGAGAAATTATAAATTTATGAGATGACCCAGATTGGCAACCTAAACATTGTTGAGTAATAAAGCCTTGCTGTATTTACTATCAAGGCTTAATAAATTCAAATTAGATCAAAGCTAGAGCTATTCACTTCATCTTCTACTTCGTATTTTGATTTTTCAGTTTTTGTGCATCCACAAATTGTTTTGCCAAAAAAACTTAAACTCCAGTTAGTTTCTTTCTCTAAAAGGCGAGGCTGCTGTGGTTTTTTCAGTTGAGATTTAGACTTTAACATTTCTATTGTGGCTGCATAGAGCTGCTCAGATTGAACTGAATTTTTAGAATAATCCAGGTCATCTAAATTTTTAAACTTTTTGGAGTGATAGGAAGATTCCTGTAGTCGTTCTGACTTATCGCCTAAAAAATTAATTTTAAAATTTTCCAAATATTTTTGAATTTCTTCTGATGAATAATTTGTATTTTCTATAAGGAAATTTTGCTGGTCATCTGAAGAATTAATATCGTCATTAGATAAATTATTATTTGAATGATCTTTTGATTCTAATTTAATAAACCCTTTTGCAATAGTAGAATCCTTGTCATTTTCTTTAAATAGGTCTTTAACAAATCGATTTCTCATAACTACATTCCTCTATATAGTAAATTTCTATTTTAACCTTAGAAACTTAAGACTTTATTAACATTAACAATTAATCGAGGCTGCTTTAGCAGAAAATGGTAGTTCGACTTCAGAATTTAACGAGACACGTCGGGAAATCAGTAAATAAGCAAAAGGAACTACAAACAAGGAGAATAAAGTTCCAATTGTCATGCCAAAGCTGATTACTAAACCCAATTGCCGTCTACTTTCAGCACCGGCACCACTCGCTAAAGCGAGAGGTAGAGCACCTAAAACCATAGCTAATGTGGTCATGAGAATTGGTCTAAAGCGGATACGCGCAGATTCTATAATTGCTTCCCGTTTAGTCTTACCCAATTTAAGTTGAGTATTGGCAAATTCAGTAATCATAATACCATGTTTGGTAATTAGGCCAATAAGCGTGACCATACCGATATTGGTATAAATTGATAAATTTTCACCAAAGACATAGAGTGCGACCACCGCCCCTACTAAACAAAGGGGTACACTAAAGAGAACAATTAAAGGATCGATGAAACTCTCAAATTGTGCCGCTAATACTAAATAGATAAAGAGCAAAGCAAGCAGGAAAGCATAAAAACTGCTATCGGCTGATTCAATATAATCTTTTACGGAACCAATGAAACGATATTGCGTATCATCAGGTAATTTTTCCTTCAATAGTTGTTTTACAGCTGTAATTACATCATTTAAATGAGCGCCTGGCATAAGTTCCGCAGAGATATTGGCCGCGCGTAAGCGATTAAGATGAGGGAGACTATCTTGTCCTATCGTGTTTTCAATTTTTATCAGAGTAGAAAGTGGAATCATCCGTCCTCGACCTGATTGCACATAAAGCTTAGATAAAACCGCCACATCCCGACGATCTGATTGTTGTAATTGAAGTATCACTTTGTAAGATTGTCCGTCGTAATTAAAATTCACTGGGTTGGAGCCGCCTAACATTGTGGACAACAGCTCTGCCACATCCGCTACATTTACATCCAGATCAGCAGCAAGTTGTCGATCAATATTTATATCAATTTGTTCAGAATCAAGTGCGAGATTATTCTTTACATGTCTCAGTCTAGGATCCTCGGCTAAAATTTTTACAATTTCACTACTAATATCATTCAATTTCAAATAAGAACTATTGCTTAATAAAGAAACACTAATTTGACTATTAGCTCCGCCGCGATGACCAAGAGGATTAGGGTTCACTGGAAAAACACTAACGCCGGTGATTTTTTGCATTTTTTCGCTTAGGGCATTGGAAATTTCTTTTTGAGAGCGATTACGTTCACCCCAAGGCGCTAATTTTAACAGGGTAAAAGCCGATGAAGGTTTGACTGAAGTAAGATAAGCCGCTTTTTCAGGAATAGTTTCATAAATGGCTTCCAGCTCCCGGCTATATTGATCTGTATAATGAGTACTGGAGTTAGTCGGTGAAGAAATTGGGCCAATAATGTAAGACTGATCTTCAGCTGGTGCAAGTTCGGCACCTAGACGAAGATAACAAATAAAGCCCAGAAAACAAAGAAGTAGTAAAGTAGCAATCAAAGCGCGAGGATGATTTAGGGCAAAGTTTAAGCTTTTCTGATAGCGTCCAGCAAGCTTTTCAAAATGCAGATTAAGCCAGCGGTTATAGCGGCCTTCCTCCACTTTTAATAATTTCGAACACATCATCGGTGATAAAGTAAGAGCAATAAGACCTGAAAAAACTACGGCCAGGGCAAGCGTGGTTCCAAATTGTAAAAATAATTTTCCAGTGAAACCAGCGACGAAACCCATAGGTGCATAAACAGCAGCTAAGGTGATAGTCATGGCTAAGATCGCGAAAACCAGCTCATTTGAACCTAAGATTGAGGCTTGCTTTGCTGCTAATCCTGATTGCATATGACGATGGCAATTTTCTAAAATAACTATGGCATCATCCACAACTAAGCCAATAGCTAAAACCAAGGCTAAAAGAGTCAGCGTATTCAGTTCAAAGCCGAGCCAATGCATAGGCCAAAACGCCGCAATAAGACAAATGGGTATCGTGATGATAGGAATCATAGCTGCACGGAAATTCCCAAGAAATAAAAAGACAACCAAGCCAACGAAAAGAATAGCTTGAATAAAACTTTTATAGACCTCATGAATGGATTGCTTGATAAAGCCCGTCGAGTCAAAAACGATTTGAATTGAAAAACCTGCAGGAAGCTGCTGCCGCAGAGAGCTAATAACCTTTTTTACGGCAGCAGCAACTTCAACCGGATTAGCCGTAGACTGAGCAAGAATAGCCAAGCCGACCGCCGATTTACCATTAATTCTAAGAAGATTATCTTCATTTTCACTAGCCACGCGCACTCTGGCAATCTCAGCTAAGCGTATGGGATGTTGATGTCGCTGTGAAATAATTAAATCTGAAAAATGCTTGGCGTTTTGCAGTCGAGCATGCGTCACAACAGTGTAGTAGCGATTTTCACTTTTAATTTGCCCGCTGGGAACATCGATATTTTGCTGCATAAGGGCGGCTTTGACTTCAGCGACGGTTACTTTATGGGCTGCCATCCTTACCGGATCTAAGGCAATTTTAATGGCGTAATCACGACCGCCATGAAAGCTGACTTCGCCCACTCCTTTTATCTCTTGTAAAATAGGTTTGATATTGCGGTTAACATAATCTGTGATTTCCAGGGGATTTCTTGATTTATCACTAAAACCAATGACAGCAACTGGATTGGCATCAGCGTCATTTTTACTCACAGTAGGGGAATGGCTGTCTTTGGGTAATTTAGACTGAAGTGCTGATAATTTATTGCGAATATCCGAAACAGCCTCGTTTATATCAACACCCAACTGAAAATCGATATTTATGCGGCTTTTACCCAGTAGACTAGTTGAACTGAGCATATCAATTCCAGAAATTCCGGAAATGGCATTTTCTAAAGGGATTGTAATTTCTTTTTCTACTAATTCAGGGCTGGCTCCGTCATAATCTGTAGCAATATGAATAGTGGGCCTATCAATATTGGGTAAATGACGCAAAGGTAATTTATCAAAGTGAATTAAGCCCACAATAATTAATATTAGAGTGAAAACCATAGTAAAAACAGGACGTTGGATGCAGCGCTCTGGGATATTCAAAGATTTATCTACCCTGAATGAAGATTAATAACAGGACTTCCTTCTTTAAGTTTGTGTTGGCCACGAATAATTATAATGTCATTCGATTTTAAGCCACTACAAATTTCAGTCATGGATGCATGGTGAGCACCGGTCTTCACCTTTATGGCCATGGCTTTTTTTCCACGTAAAACAAAGATTTTTTGCCCGTTAATAGTGGGAATTAAACTTTCCTCGGGTACGAGCAGTCTTTTTTTTCGTTCGCCAAATTGGTGACTAACACGAACAAACAAGCCGGTTGATAGAAGCCGCTCTGTATTATCAATTAAAGCCTCAACTGCAATGGTGCGTGTTTCTTTATCCACTGCAGGATCGATGTAATTGACTATACCAACATAGGTTTTTTTTAGGAAAGCATCAGATTGTACGTTCACTGTTTGGCCAAGGTGAAGCTTAGCTGAGTAGCGTTCAGGCAAAGTATATTCAACCCGCAATTTTTGATTGGCAACCAATCGGACAAGAGGCTGGCCTACTTTAACATATTGACCGACACTGACCTGCCTGGATCCCAAAGTTCCAGAAAAAGGCGCGCGAAGGCTTAATTTTTCAAGCTGTGCTCGTTTGGCCTTTGCGGTATTTTGTTTTTCTTGTAAGTCTGCTAGTGTTTTATCCAAGGCTTGTGCAGAGGTAATATTGCGCCTGGTTAATTCCTTAGTTCGATTGTAATTGGTTTCACTCAATACAAGGTTCGCCTCAGCACTGGCAAGCTGGCTTTTAAGCACTGTATTATCCAGTTGAATTAAAAGAGTCCCTTTATTAACCCATGCACCGGGCGTAAAATAAATACCCGCAATTTGACCCGCTAACTCCGAACTAATGTCAATATTATCCGTGCTAGCAAGACTACCTAAGGTTTGGAAATGCTCTGCTAAAATTTTTTCAGTGACTGGTGCTGTTTCAACTACGATTGCTCGAGATTCAATATAATTAGGTTTTGCTTTTTTTTGATGAGAAATTAATAAGTAACTAGAGAAAATAAGAACTAGGCAAGTTGAAAAAAGAGCAGTTAAGCGGAATTTCATACTAGGAGCAGCCAAGGGAGACTAGCGATAGATTATAAATCACTTTGCACGAAAAATCCAAAATTGGAATTCAGCTTTCCTACAAAGCGATTATTTTAACAATTAGATTATTCCGGCTTATCAAGTTCTAACCAGCCGGTTAATACTTCTATAACTTTTTTAGCCTGATCTTCGCTCGAAATATTAAATTTTGACTTAAGCCAATATTGGTTATTTCGTTTCTGATAGCGTCTTATGGAATATTTCACGGGGCCATAAGCTTGTTTTGCTTTTTCAAAATCTTGATAGCGGTACATTATAGTAGTCCATGCACCTTTTGATAACACATGTTTTGCCAATTCTTTTACTGTTTCAGTGCCGTCTTCGCTATAAGCAATAGTAAGGTCATCAATTGTTTCACTCATAATTTCTACTCGCTGGATGTTTAATCGATGGATTGTAGTTTGCCATTAACAAAAGTCAAGGTAATTGGTGATTGGTACTGGCTAGGTTGGTAAATCCAAACTTGCGTTTTAGCGTTAGAAAGTAAAGGTTGATTAATAAAGCTGTTATTAACGATGGAAGGGGTACCGCAAGCTCCATAAACCTTAGAGGCTGGATCGCCAGCTTGGATGCTGATACCGCCGCAAATGGAAAAGGCATTGGTTGCGGAGCCGTTTATGCTTACGGATTTAACTTTATTATCAACAATATTAACTTGAAGTCTTGCGCCTGAGTCAGTGCCTGTAGGTATTGACCAAACACCATAGAATACTTTTTGTGCGCCCATACTATTAAAAGTAAGTTCTTGAACCGGAACCTTTTGCATAACAGGGCGATTTGAATCTTGTTTGCTTAGCGGTTGCCCGCAGGATGCAATGACTTGATCACCAGTCATTCCAAGGTTAATGTAGCCATGATTTTGCGGACAATAAAAAGATTGTACATTCGCCAATGCACTTAATGATGAACAAAATAAACCTATAACAAGAGCGAACTTTATAATCATGAGCTAACCCATAATAACCTCGACTTAATCCAATTATAGTCTGCTCTTTTTATTTTTGCCCTTTTAAACAAGGGTTAAGGGTAGGGAGGCGGTCATAAATAGAGTAATTACCTTTAAAATGACTAAAATTATAAACGGCGAAAAATCAAAGCCGGACATCTCAGGAAGTAAATTACGAGCAAAAGCTAAGATAGGATTGGTAATTAAACGAATCACTTCTTCGAGCGGATTACGCCAATGAGGATTAACCCAACTCATGATCACGCGAACTAAAATTAGATAGAAAAGGAGATTACAAGGTTGGACTACTAAATCAACAAGGACAAATAAAATCAAATAGCTCAAAGGCAGCATTCTCTGATAAAGCAAAAAACCAAGCATAATAAATTTAATCAGCTCAACAGCAACAATTAAGGTAAAACAAGCCCAATCGTAGCGCGATAAACGGTTAGCTTTAGTGGGAAGTCTATTGGCGATAGGTCTTATAAAGGGATCTATAAAAGAATTGATTGACTGACTAAAAGGATGCAAAGAGCTAATTTTAAAATAACGCAAAAACATACGCGCCCATAATATAAACAAAATCAAACTAAAAAAAAGGCTTACCAAAAAGTGACTTACCGCTATAAAACCTGACATTTTATCCCCACAATTATTTTAATGATTCTATTAAAAATCTCAGCTATCTACGTCAAGACTTAATTCTTTTGCACGTGCTTCTGCTGCTGTCATCGCTTTAAAAATTAATTCTTTAAACTTTAACTCTTCAAAAACTGCAAGCGCTGCTGCAGTAGTGCCGGCAGGAGAGGTTACTTTTTTTCGTAACTCTTCGACGGTTAGCTTTGAATGAAGAGCCATTTCGACAGCTCCTATTAAGGTTTGCAGCGCAAAAGCTTTGGCAATCTCCTCATCAAGCCCCATTTTTCTAGATGCATCAATTAGGGCTTCCAAAAAGAGAAACACATAAGCAGGCCCGCTTCCTGAAAGTGCTGTAAATGCATCCAAATCATTTTCATTCCGAGTCCAGGAAACGATTCCCATCTGTTGAAAAAGCTCGGCAGCTTTACGTTTTTGCTCATTTGTTACCGAATTATTGGCAATTAGAGGAGTTGCGCCTTTATTTATTGTAACCGTAATATTGGGCATTGAACGTATTAGGGCTTGACCTTGTCGGCAGCGCTGTTCAAACCAGGCCAGACTTAATCCCGCTGCGACGGATACGAGCAAACAATCTTCAGGAATTTTATCTTTAATTTGGCTTAAAACAGCGGCCATTCGCGCGGGCTTAACCGCTAAAATTATCAGCTCAGCGTCTACAATTGCTTGCAAATTATCTGAGGTAGTAATAATTCCCTCAGAACTTCTGCCTTCACTGAGTGAGGGAGCAGCAGCCTTAATATGGTAATTGCGTTGATCTGTGAGGTTTTGAGCGATAGCCTTCGCCATGTTCCCAAAACCTATAAAAGAAATATTCATTCTGTTTGCCTTATCGCCGCTCACCAAAAATAGCTCTGCCAATTCGCAAAATTGTGCTTCCAGCACGAATTGCTGCGACCATATCATCAGACATACCTATTGAAAGAGTATCCATTGAAAGTTTGAGCTCTCGGTTGAGTTTATCCAGGATTAACTTTAATCGGTGTAAACTTTGATATTGCTCCTGCTCATCAGCCAAAGGTTGGGGGATGGCCATTAGGCCGCGCAATTGTAAACGAGGCAAGCAACTCACAACTTGAGCCAGTTCTAGTAATTGCTGCACTGAAGTCCCCGATTTTGTAAGTTCTCCATCCAAGTTCACCTGTAAGCAGATATTCAGAGCCGGCAACTCTTGCGGGCGATGCTCTGCTAGTTTTTCGGCTATTTCCCGTCGACTCAAACTATGCACCCAGCTGAAATTTTGCGAGATTGCAGTCGCTTTATTACTTTGAATCGGACCAATAAAATGCCAATCAATGGCTAAATCTTTCAGAGCGTGAATTTTAGCTAGCGCTTCTTGTAAATAATTTTCGCCAAAATTAGTTAATCCTGCGCAATACGCTTCGCGAATAAAACTAATTGGCTGACCTTTGGATACAGCCAATAAAAGAATATCCTTAGGTAAGCGCTGACAAGCACCAGCCGTATCGGCTATAGTTCGTTCAATATGGGCTAATTTTTCAGCAATCGTCATAAGTAATTCCTGTAAACCCAATTTTTTTCGGCTATGCTTTAGGCATTTTTTTGTAATTCTAAAAGCTCGATAATTCCCGTCTCAGCCAAGGTTAGCATGTTGTTTAGCTGTTCACGGCTAAAGCTTTTGTCTTCTGCGGTTCCTTGAATTTCAATAAAATGGCCTTCTTCATTCATCACCACATTCATATCAGTTTCTGCAAGAACATCTTCAGCATAATCCAAATCCAAAACGGGTTGGCCCCGATAAATGCCTACTGATACAGCTGCTACATGATTAAAGGTGGGAACTCTGCGGATTTTTTCGCGCTTAACCATCCAATTAATTGCATCTCTCATTGCTACACAAGCCCCTGTAATCGCAGCTGTACGTGTTCCACCATCTGCTTGGATTACATCGCAATCGATAGTGAGGGTCACTTCGCCTAACATTTTTAAGTCAACACAGGCACGCAGGGAACGACCAATTAAACGCTGAATTTCTAAGGTCCTACCGCCTTGCCTGCCTTTGCTGGCTTCGCGGTCACAACGGCTATGAGTAGCGCGTGGCAACATGCCATATTCAGCAGTGATCCAACCTTGATTCTTACCCTTTAGAAACCGGGGTACGCCATCAATGACGGAGGCATTGCAGAGAACACGAGTCTGACCAAATTCGACTAACACAGAACCTTCTGCATGATTGGTAAAATTACGGGTAATTTTTATAGGACGTAATTGATTGGCTTCTCGGTTAGAAGGACGCATAGATTTTCCTCGAAAATAAAATCGACAAGTATAAACCTTTAATAAGGACTATGCACTAGGGCTGTTGGTAGTTAGATCTAGCTATCGAGTCTTGCATTTGTAAAAATATAGGTTATAGTCGCCTCAAGTTAGATTAAATAGTATTATTATGACTCACAGCATGACGGCTTTCGCCCGGGTTCAGAAACAATTAGATACTGGCATGTTCTGCTGGGAAATTCGTTCAGTAAACCATCGCTACCTTGATATCTCTTTTCGCTTGCCGGAATCCTTTCGCTTTTTAGAAACTTCATTGCGTTCTATTATGCGGGGCAAGTTGAGC
>JACCWI010000017.1 GCA_013697725.1 Tatlockia sp. | reverse complement strand
TCGGGTTCAATACAAGGCTAGAATTTTCATCATCCCTTTGAAAAATATTCTTTTTATTAAAAGAGCAATTATGTTAGATTGCAAAGATCATAAAAATGGTCGATGTCAATCTAACCTGCCTTAGCCCCTCCTATTTAAATCATTAAGCGACAGCAACTAACCCACAGCTTAACAGAGCTTGTATCTAGAGGTGTTGTCAGGTGGGTTAACCCTCCTTTTCGCCTAAGTAGTAGATAGAGCATTAAGCAATTGGGTTCGATTGATATCAAGGTGATAAATGCCCGGGTCAGCTCGCCCTACCCTTTTTTGCTTTCAGCCTAATTTCCGAGCGCACCACCCCATCGGTATTTTTAATCAACGTGCGATTGAATCGGCAATGATGCATGCCTATTTTTGTCAAAATTTGATTAACAGATAAATAAATTTTTTCAAATATTTTAAATTTTAAATCTAATAACATCGATAAATTTACAAGTAACATTTAAGAAACAATTAAGTAACGGTTGCTCAGTTCTAACTAAAATAGTTTTGGGCAACATTAAGGTAACAATCGAATAACACAGAGATCTAGATAATATATAAATTAGTGATTTAAAAATTTAACTATGAAGGAACAAATAGATAACAGACGAGAAACATTCAAGTAACATCAACTTGACAGATTGAGATAACAATTAAATAACAAATGCATAAGTTGGTAATTAAAATACAGTTAAAGATAACATTGAAATAACATGCGGATAACATTTAAGTAATTATTGAACAACAATCAAGTAACAACCAAATATCATACAGGTAACAGGTATGTAGATGCCATTAAAAGTAGATTTAGGTAACTAAAAGGTAACGTACGAGAAACGTTTCGATAACATAGAAACAACAATTAAAAACCATATGGGCAACGTATGGGTAACAATCTTTGCTCATTATAAAACTATTAGATAACATTTGTGTAACATGATTTTTAATATGATAACTTTTATGACCGGAATAAGAAATTACGTATATTAGACCCATCTATTATGGTTGACGTTTTATAAATTTAAGGCATAATATCGTAAACTTCTACATAAAACAGAAACCAACTAATAATAACAATAAAGGACACTATGTTAATACAACCAAAAATGTCAATTGCTCATGCCGCAGATTTTCTTGGAATTTCAGGACAAGCAGTACATAAACAATTAAAACTTAAAAATATTGCATGTTCTAAGCTTGGCAATAAATTATATATTACATGTGAGCAAGCAAAAGATTTATTTGGTATTAATTTTTTACATAAAGTAATAGTTGGGCAGATAGTAAAAGGGGGAACTGGTAAAACAACAACTATTGATAATGTCTCCAGTTGTGTTAATACCTATGGAGCAAAAATTTTAAAAATAGATACTGATCCACAGGGAAATTTAACAGATGCTTGCGGTATAGATGCTGAAGACAAACCAGTTTTGATAGATGTTCTTACAGATAATGTTAAAATTTCTGAGGCTATTATAAACGTAAGCCAGGGTATAGATATTATTCCTAGCCGCATAGAAAATGTAATCCTAGATAATGTGATCGTAAACGAACGGATGCCTCTTGATCATTTATATCGAGATATGCTCGCCCCTATTGCAAAGAATTATGATTTTATATTTATTGATTGTCCACCAACGATGGGACAGGCTGTTACAGCAGCTAGTCTTTATGCCGACATCATTTTAGCTCCATTAAATCCCGATAAATTTAGTGCAAAAGGACTAAAAATCCTCAAACATGAAATAGACACACTTAATAAACGCTTTAAAACGAACATCTCATATAAAGTTTTCCTAAATAAATTCAGCGGGAAAACAATTTTGTCTGAAAAAGCAATAGTTTCTTTAATTAATGACCCAGAATTGGAAGGTCGCATTTTACAAACTACTGTTCAATTTTCACAAGAGATACCAAATATTACGGATGGAAATAAAAATCTGTTTAGCTCCCTTAAAAACAGTCCTACGAGAGATGATTTTGATCGTTTAACAAGAGAGCTTTTAGGAATAATTCCCGCCCATGCCAAAAAAATTATAGAAGAAAATAAAATGGAAGAAAGTGAAGAACTAGCTATTTAGTTTTAGAATTTGAAAAGGAGAAGTAACAGATGCCACAGATATCTGATCTACTTGAAAAAAGAAAATTTCAAAAAAAAGCATATCGCGCTTGGGATTTATCCGGAACAGGATCTATTGATGGAAATGATAACGAGACTTTTTCAGACTCACTTCTTTTAGAAACAAAAAATCCGAATCAAAAAAAAGAAGAAAATTTACCAACTCATACAATATCTGTTGTCAAAAATTCCTCTCTAAATGTAACTGCTTTAATAGGTAACGATAAAGATAACAAATCAGGTAACGAAACAGATAACACTCAATTAACAAATAACGAACTGCAAAGTAACAAAGAAATAACAGAACTAAAACAATCAAGTAACGAAAGAATAACGACCACGAAACAATTAGATAACCTAACAGGTAACCTAATAGATAACACAGAAAAACTTACTTATTACATTGAATCCATTAAAAGACTATCTGGCATTCAAAAAAATATATTCCTTTTTGTTATCAATATGTGTACGGCAAGAGGAATGTTAGACACTGGAATTGTTCTATCATCTGATTTAGCCAACGCTTCAAATTGCTCACTAGGTAGTGCTAAAACATCTTTAAATAGATTAATAGAAAAGCAACTAGTAACTAGGCTTCGTGGTAAATCTAGTAGAGGTGGGTATATGGTATTGGGAATTTCGAATGAAATTCAGGCCGCAGCTTTACAAGCTCAACGAATTTTATTTAACCCTTTAAAAACAGATAACAATTTGGGTAACATTATAGATAACAGCTTTTTACATAATAGTAGTAATAATATAAATACTAATACTAATATACCTTATGAATGGGAAAAAATTGATACACTACCACTTCAACATATAGGTTTTTCCGATACACAAATTCGCCAGTTATTTGAAAGCAAATCAACCGTTCCAGATATTGTTCAGGATTCTATCAATCGCTTTGCTTATAGCTTGGAAAATAATGACAAAATAAAAAATTACACTGATCCTCTAAATGTTTTAATGGGAGTTCTCCGCAAAGGTCAAAGATGGAATGAACCTAACTATCTTTCACCAAAAGAAATAGCTTTAAGACAAATGTTAGAAGAATCACGTAGCCGAAAAGAGCAAGAACAAAATATGATAAAAGAATTAATCGAACTTGAATTCCCTGATTGGAGAAGAAAATTAACTGAAGAGGAGATAAACAAAATAGTACCTCAAGAAACTAGAAGATCAAATTTTACTGGAGCTGTTCAATCTTGTTTACGGACATATTTCACTGAAAATGTCATCATTCCAAAAATTGAAAAACTAAAATGAAAACTATAGAAATTGAATAAAAATTTACAACACTCATTCAAAAAACTAGTAGGAAGGGAAAGGGGTTAAACAGAAAGAAGGGGCCGAATTGACGAGCATGACTGCTTCAAATATTGTTGGTTTTATAAAGAAAAGCAATTGGCATTTTTCATTTATATTTAAATTGGACTGATATGAATTACACAGTTAATTTAGAAAAAATTGATGAATACAATACTCATAAATTTGTAATAGATACAAAGAATTCAGCATTGCTTGTTATAGAAATGCAGAATGTTTTTAGAACGGACTTAAATATAATAAGCGATAAACAAATTAGCAATATTAAATCTATTATTGAAGCATCTGAAAAAGTAGGCGTAAAAATTATTTATGTTCGCCATAATGATAGTTCTGAAATTTCAAAACCAATGGTAGATTGGTGGGGCGGTGAGAAAATAGAATTTGGTAGTGATGGATGGAAAATGATAGATGGATTTGACACTACTGGGAAAACTATTATTGATAAAAATCAATATAGCGCATTTTTCAAAACGGATTTAGATGACATATTGAAAGGAAATAATATTCAGGATGTTATTATTGTTGGCGTCATGGCTAATTGTTGCTGTGAAACGACTGCAAGAGATGCTTTTATGCATGGTTATAGAGTCTTTTTTATTAATGATGCAACTTCCACTTTAAATGAAGATTTACATTTATCTGCCTTAAAAAATTTGGCCTTTGGGTTTGCATCTATACAGAATACTAAAGACCTAATACATGATCTCAATATAGATGCACAATGATTAGATTAAATATTAAAATATGGAACTTTTATGCAACAAATAGATTTTTTATATTGTGATCGTAATCCTTTTATCGCGGAAATTAAAATTGCTCCCACACAGGAGGGCGTATTAAATAAACTTAGTTTTGCAGCAAAAGATATTATTGATATAAAAAATGAAAAATCAAGTTGTGGCAATCCTACGTGGCTGAACACTCAAAAAATAGCAACACATAATGCTGACATTGTTGATTTATTACTAGCAAATGGCTGTAGTTTTTCTGGAAAGACTGTGATGGGTGAATTTTGCACAGGCAGTATTGGCGTAAACCATTATTATGGGATGCCCAAAAACCCTCTTGCACCAGAAAGAGTTCCTGGTGGCTCATCAAGTGGCTCTGCCTCCGTTGTAGCCAGTGGAGTAGTAGATTTTTCTATAGGTACAGATGCGGCAGGCTCGGTAAGAGTTCCAGCAAGTTTTTGTGGGATCTTTGGTATGCGACCTTCTTATGGTTCTATTTCAATGAAAGGGGTAAAAAGTTTTTCGCCTAGTTTTGACACGGTAGGAATTTTTTCAAAAAACATAAGAATTATACAACGTGTTTTTAATGTTCTTACAAATGACCAAATGGCAATTGGCAACGAAATCGCAACTAATTTGTATATAATTGAAGATTTCATGTCAATAATTAATATTGAAGGTAGACATGCTATTGAAAAATTTATTATTGATGCAAGTTATAAATTGCAGTTAAAACCAACCTACATTAAGTTATCAGACATACATCCTGATATAACTCATCCAGAAATTGGGATTAGTACAATTTTTAAAATTCTATTTTGCACCGAAATCTGGGAAACTCTTAAAGATTGGGTTAATGATGTTAATTTAGAGTATAATGACCCCCATAATTTAGACCACACAAAAGTAAAAATTTAAGAGATAATAGCCTCCAACTGGAGGTAAGAATGGCAAAGCACAAAAAGTGGTCATCAGCAGCGAAATTTGAAATAGCTTTAT
>JACCWI010000008.1 GCA_013697725.1 Tatlockia sp. | reverse complement strand
AGTAATTCATAGAAAGTGCAATTTCCGCTTCACCCTTCAGATTTGTAAGTGGAATTCGTAATTCATGAGCCAAATCATTAGAAAGTTGGTTCAGTCGATGAAATGAATCTTCAATACGTTCTAACATTTTATTGAAAGCGTCACCTAACTCCTGCAATTCTTGAGGCCATAATTTAGAATCAATGCGCTGCTGTATATTATTCGCAGTGATTTTTTTAGTTTTTTCAGTTAAATCTTTCAAACTTTTCATACCATATCTTGAAATTAAATGCCCGACTAAGATGCACAAAATAAGGCTTATAAAAATTACCAATAATGCAATGTTACGATATTGAGCGATTATTAACTGTTGATGACTAATATCTAGAGCAATCTCAATTTTCCATACATTATTTTTTACCGTAGTAATGGCCTGTCTTAATAGATATTGCTTTCCATTAGGTGCATCCCACCAGACATTAAGATTGAAATTAGTAAAATTGAAGTTGATACTTTCTATTTTGGGTGTTGTTGCTACAATATTTTTGTCTTTATCCAAAATTCGAATGTAATAATGGTAAAAGGAATTTTCTAACGACTGAGGTATATCTTGCACCTCTTGTTTGATTGCTTTTAAATCAAGATTATCTTGTTTAAGAATGTTTGATAAAATAATGATTTCATCTGAAATAAATTGTTCATCTGCATTGTGTAAAACGTTTAACATAGCCCAATAAAATAATGCAAACATTATCAACATCAACAGCCCTACCAGGCAACTATAAAAAAATGTTAATTGTAAACAAATTGATTTTGAGGAAAAATTCCTAACATTCATCAATGTAATAACCTCTACCACGTAATGTGTAGATGAGTTTTTTTTCAAAATCAGCATCTATTTTCTGCCTTAATCTTTTTACCGCAACGTCTACAACGTTTGTTTCGGTATAAAAATTAATGCCCCATACTGATTCGGCTAATAAAGTACGTGAAAGAACCTTGCCTTTGTTTTCAACTAAAAAAACTAATAGTTTAAATTCTTGTGTTGTTAAATCAATCGGTTGATTATTGCGTAAAACTTTATGTTTAAGCTGGTAAATTTCAAGATCTGCAATGGTTAATTTATCAGTTCTTTGAATAGCGTGGCGCCTTAAAAGTGCGTTGACACGGGCAAGTAATTCAGAAAAAGCAAAGGGTTTAATTAGGTAGTCATCTGCGCCCAAGTCAAATCCTTTGATTTTATCACTCAGACCATCTTTTGCTGTTAAAAATAAAATACGAATATCTGATTGAAGTTTTTTTAATTCTTTAATAACAGTCCAACCATCTACGACTGGAAGCATTACGTCTAAAATTACTAATTCATAGGTATATTCTTTTGCTAAATATAGTCCCTCTTTTCCATCATGGGCTACGTTAACAATAAATCCATTTTCTTTTAATCCTTTCTCTAGATAAGCAGCAGTTTTAATTTCATCTTCAATTATAAGTATTCTCATTATCAATATATACTTGACAAATTTTTAGCATTGTAGCATATCAGCTAAACATTTGTTTCAACGGAATGGATTCAAATAGCCCACCAACCTACAGCTTAAGAGAGCTGTAAAGTCTTTTTTATTTTGGTCAAAATTATTTGCTGAACATTTCACCATCTAGGTGCTTAACCCAATCTGAATAGGCTTCATCTTCAAATTGATATATTCCATATTCCAGTTTGGTAATTAAATTCTTATTTGCCAATCGCCTTAATGCATTTTGAATTGTATTTTTCTTTACATTGCTCCCTAAACCTAGTGATACCCCTATTTTTTTCATAGCTAATTGGCCATGCAAATCCCCGATTACTCTATATAATTCAGATACTAATGCTGTTGCGGGATCTATTTCCAATTCCCAAAGATTGGTATATACAACGATGTACCCAGCTTTTTCTGCTGCAGGTATAAAATCTTTTTTTAAAAATTCAGTTTTCCCCATTCTACGTCTAGCAAATAATCCCCGCGCTGAGGTTAGTCCTATTTCAAATAAATCAAGATATTTTTTTGCCAGTAAAGGGCGCGCATAATGCCAGTTGTTTTGCTTTATCATCTAGTCTTCTTAAAAGTTATTAACTGTTTTAAGAAGTATTAAATATACCTTAAATAGGTACATCAAGGGGGGCAGTACAATATTAAATCATCTAATAACTTTTAAGAACTTTCAAAAACTAACAGGGGGTCTAGACGCTAACCCCCGGAATTTCCGGACAGTTTTTAAGCTGGAGTAAACGACAAAATTTCTGATTAGACCTATATCCCCCCTGTGGGAAACTGATTTAAATTTTACTAAATTTTATAAATAAGAGCTGTGTCATTTGAGTTCTTTTATTGTACAGAAACAACTGAAATACCGATTTTTGTCACTGTTCCACACGACCTCTATATGGCAGATTAATTCGTATTACCAATTTGAGTGAGTTTAAAGATCAAATAGGATTACTCTTTTTTTCTAACATGCGCATCGTCATAAACCTCATTTTTTCCGCGTTTCCCTACTGCAATAACTATGACAATAAGCTGATCATCATTGGCAACATAAACCAATCGATAACCAGACTGCCGCAATTTTATTTTATAGCAATTTTTTAGGTTGCTTTTTAACTGGGCAGAATAACATGGGGATTTTCAAGACGGCGTTTCCACTGCTTCTTAAACTGTTCTTGAAGATCTTTCGCCAGTTTCTTCCATTCTTTTAAAGCTAAAGGATGAAAGTGCAGCTCATAACTCATCTAGATCAACTTTTACAGAAGTAAACGGGGCAGATAGTCGTTGCTCTACAATTTTTTGTAAGTCGTTCTCATCCACCAAATCTATCAGTCTCTCATAAGTTTCAACAGGAATAAGGTAAGCTGCTGCTGTATTGTGGTTAAGTATAGCTATAGGTTGCCCATGAGCATCTTTAATAAGTTTTGTCGGGTTTTTCTTTAATTCGCTAATGCTTGCCACTTGTAGGAATAAAGGTTTTGCCAGAGCCGCTGTTTATCTTTGCTTGAAGCAAGCAGCTATGAGACAAGTAAAAAGAGCTATTTTGTTCACAAACGACAGTTCTGCTATACGCTCTTATACATCACTTGGTTTTCAAGAAATAGGAAAATATCGATTAGCATTACTGAAATAAATTCTCCACTTTTAGACTTGAACGATTCTATATATTAGAGAGTCGGCTTTTCATAAAATCGATTCAAAATCCGCATCTGAAAAAGCTTTTTTTCAATATTTTATATCGCATCCCTCATCAAATTGCTTCGACTTAAATCCCGACTACTATGATTTCATCCCACTCGAATCACGGCAAATACTTCGTAAAATTTCTTCGCCATGGTTTTTCAGCAATGACAAATGACCTTCTTTTTCAAAAAAGGTTAATTTAGCCCCGGGTATTAATGTCGCATAGAGATTAGCATGTGCTCTGGGTGCCTGAACATCTAAGCCACCATGCCAAATAGTGATTGGAAATTCAATATCTTCGAGCTTAAAACCCCAAGGCTTTACGGATAATTGCATGTCATGAGAGGCACCATAAATTCCCTGTCTAAATCCTTCTTTCACCGAATCAATAAATATATTATGCCCATTTGTATTTTTCATCACGCATCGATCTACTTCGGGAAGTTGTTTGAGCATGTTTTTTAACATGCTGGGTTTGCTCACCATCATTAAAGTTAATCGCATTAACCCAGTAGCAACGAAAGGCACTGATTTAATGGCTCTATTAATTACTCGACGCCCGTTTGGCAAACTTGTTGTGGCTTCTTTATATTCAAATGGCGCCATACCCGAAACAATCGCAGCACCTTGCAATCGATGCGGTATTTTATAAGCACAAGCGGCCACATAGGGTGCTCCACCTGAATGACCTATGATTGAGAAATTAGAAATATGAACACTGTTTGCAAATTCCGCAATATCTTCTGGCCATGAAAGAATCGTTCGATTAGGTAAAAAAGTAGAAAGCCCCATACCAGGCCTATCAATACCAATCAATCGATACTGATTTAATACAGCTATATCTTGTAAAGACTTCGCATCCAGTCTACTCCCTGGAAGTCCATGAAAATAAAAAATGGGATGTCCATGTGGTACGCCAAATTCAGTATACCCAATTTTTCGACCGTCTTTCAGCGTAATTGTTAAATGGTCCAGTTCTGTTTTATGGTTCATATAGTCACCTTTTATTTAATAAAATGTCCTGCCAAAGGGGGACAGGACATTTAGTCAAGATAGTTTTCGCTCAGCAAAAATGTTCATAGCGGCACTCAAATAGTCAACCAAACTAGGATTGTATTTATTATAAAATAAACGGTAGTCAGGGTGATCAATGTACATTTTGGCTAGGCTGATATAGGTTTCTTTTGTTGGTGTCCAGAAATTGCTTACCCAATCATAATGTCTTTGAATTAACCCTTGGGTCTCATCAGACTCTGGTTTAAGACTTTGATTCATTGCTTTAGCGAGGTCTTGATTTAATTGTTCACCGTTATTTTTAAATTGCTCCCAATTCGGTTTTTTCCAATGAGAGACCTTGTTCCAACTATCATCAATTTGTTGTTGACTGATGATGCCTGAATCGAGCATGTATTTTTCATGTTCCTGTTGCTTTTGTGGGTCAAAGCCATCGTACATTTCTGCGTCACGCATGATTAATTTTCCTCTGATGTGTGAAATGGTTTTATCAATTGTATTGATGAGCCTTTCGGTTCGTTCAAGACTAGATTGAAGAATAGATTTATGAGTTTTTAATGATTCAATTTTATTGAAGTCATCGCCACTTAAAATCCTTTGAATGTCATTTAGAGTAAAACCAAGCTCACGGAAAAACAAAATTTGCTGTAACATCAGCAGCTGCTCTTCTTCGTAGTATCGGTATTGGTTTGCACCATAAAATGATGGTTTTAATAGACCAATTTCATCATAAAAACGAAGGGTACGAGAGCTGACGCCGGACAGACTCGCCAATTTGTTGACTGTGTAAGACATTTGGCACCTCTCTAGTTGACTAACCACAGGATAATTGTTGACGTAACGTTAAGGTCAAGCGCTGATATTGAAAAATTATACAATATTTTACCAACCCTTATGATTTTATTCATTCGAGTTGAATGAGAGAATATATAGGGCATAAGGGAGTAATGAAACCGACTAGCCCATGATAAAACGCTTGAAAAATCCACTGCAAAAACCCATCATGGCAAAAAATTATCAAAGAAGATTTGCAATTTTTACAAGTCAGTGCAAGTCAAAACATAAGCGATTTACATAACATTTTTTATTATTGGGATTTACGAAATGAGAGAAAAAATTCTAAAACTTGACCAACTAGCGGAATCAATTGATGACTTAGTCACTGATAAGTCATTAACCAAAGAAGAGATGCAAGGATTAATATTCGATATATATTCTGAATATTGTGATATTACCGGAGGACATGATTCATCCAATGTCTCAAACTTACTTTAAACACTTAGTGAGACTGATAGTTCCATCAACAAGTCAATGTTGCGAAGCGAAATGTCCTTGATTCAAGATAAAATTTATGAACAGTCCTATAACCTTGAAAGAGCACATGGCGTTGATATTTCTTTAGAAAGCCTCTCTTTATCAAAAAAAACAGGAAAATTACGCCATAAATTTGATGATAATTTTGAAGGCTACTCATCTAACAGTGAAGCACAGGCCAAACGTTTCGATAGGCAATCTAAAGTTCAAACGCGATTTTTCGATGCAGATAGATTGACTAATCCCCTAGCAAGAGAACTTCAACAAAACTTTCATCTCAGCAGGGCTACCTCGCCTAATCCAATCATCAATACTAACAATATTTCAGGTCGTAGTGTTATTGCAGCCGATGCCACATCGTTAAGAAAACAACTGGATGCACTTTCACTTGCGCATTATGGGCGTTCAGATTTACCAGGCTATTTATTTTATAGTCCCAAAGGTCAAAATTACAATCGAGAAACGGTGCTTCGAGGGAAAACTCTAATCTCATCACAATATAAACCGTCTCGAGGAAATTTAGCAAACTTCCATGATGCAGGATTGGGATGCTACGGTCGCGGGAGTTCAAAAAAAGGAAGAGGATTTATTCCTAACATATTAGAAGTCATTTATACGTTGACCCAGGGAAATAGTATCCTTGAGCAAAAATTAGCATCTTTAATAATTTATCATCTGCGAATGGGTCTTGGTTTTACTGAAGGCCTCTTAAGAATCAATCAGTTTCATTTACCGTTCATTCCAAAGGAACGCATTCAATTGATAAAGCAGCTAGATCATATCACTCATACCTGTTGTTTAAAGGAAGTATCAAGACGTATGAATCACGGTTTTGAAACACATAGTGATGGAAGCATCATTAAAAAACCGGACCTTCCCTTTGGCACTGTTGGGGCGATGGCTCTTAAACTTCTTAAAGATGGTCATGTACAAATGCGTGATGTATTTGATTCGGATGCTCCCTATGGTATTTTTTCTGGCCAAAAAATCATGAGTTCCGAAA
>JACCWI010000044.1 GCA_013697725.1 Tatlockia sp. | reverse complement strand
AGGCTTAGCGCTCCGGAACTTGCGCTCTGACGCAAAAATTTTTGTACATTATATTTGCTATTAGGATTAAGAAAACATCTGATTGCTATATTTGTTTTCTTCAGCCTATAGGAAAAGGATGCTCGCCTAAATAAATAGTGAAGAGCTGAAACAGATTTGAAATAAATCAATATGCTTTTCGTTATTACAAATATCTTTTGGATTTTGCATCAGAGCGCAAGTTCCGGAGCGCTAAGCCTTCCTGCAAAGAACCCCTATAAAGCAACTTCTATAAATCGAACGTTAGCAACAATTCGTCATGCAGGGCGATGGTTGAATAATCAAAGACCATTAATAGCAGGCGACCCTCTAGCACAAGTGAAAGATGTACAAGTTGATTCTCCAGATTGGAATGGTTTGACTTCTCGCCAACTCATGCGGCTAAAGGCAGCTTGTGAGCAGCGGATTAAAAGTTGTGATCGCAAAAATCAAAATCCTTTATTAGAGACTGCGGTGTTTTATACGTTATTAGGTACTGGACTTCATGAGTCTGAATTAGTTACTTTAAATAGAAACAGTATTTTAAAAAAGGATTGCATAATGTCCTTCGCCATAAATCAAAAAGAGTGAGTTCTAAAGTTCCCTTGCCACAAGAAGCAAGAGAATATTTAGACCAAAATTTAAAGAGCCGTGAATTTGATCCCAGTGAGCCATTTTTTATAAATAAGGCAGGGAATCGATTGAACTGTAGAAATGTGTATCGCCTTTGTCAACGAGTTGTGGAACAAGCGCTCTTGTTTTTACTAGACGATGAAAATTTGAATTTACTCCTCATAAACTGAGGCACACTTTTTTAAAAAAAGTTACCGATAAACATGGGGTTCATTTTGCCCAAGAGTTAAGTGGCAACGTTTCGATTTAAGAAATATTTCATTATGCGAACCTAGTTAAGAAGAAATGCAGGAAATAATTGAAGATTTATTTGATACGTAAATAAATAGGGACATTAATTTGACTCGCTAATGTTTCTCGGTTCGATCCTTTGACAAAAGTCGCACATTGTCATACAATATGATTATGAAATTAGAAAAATTACAATATGAATTTTCTGCTGAAAAGAACAAAGTCTTAATAAAGGATCGTAGTATCAGCTTTGAGGCAATTATATCAGCGATTAATAGTGGGAGCTTATTAGATATCCTGGAGCATCCTAATAAAATAAAGTATCCCAATCAGCAAATTTATGTGGTTAATATGACCGGATACATCTATTTAGTTCCTTCTGTAAAAAGAAACACTGAGACTATATTTCTCAAAACAATTTTTCCAAGCCGCAAACTTACTTAACTTTATTTGGACAAAGAGGGTAATAATGATGAAACGACATAAGCTATCTAACATAAAATTAGATAATGAAGAAAAGGAACTGTTGGAATCTATAGAAGAGGGCGAGTGGCAATCAATAGATGCTCTTGAAACAGAAACCCATGTAGCTAAGAGGGCGGCGGAAAATTACTTACGTAAAGAGGAGCGTATAACATTGCGAATATCCAGTAGTGATTTAAGTCAACTTAAACAAAAGGCTGCCTACAAGGGTTTACCTTATCAAACTTTTATAGCTTCTGTTTTGCATGAATATGCAGCGGGTCATTTTATTGATGTAGCTACATCTTGAGTATTGCACTTTTAATGTGAGAAATCATGAGAAAAATACGAACCTATTTACTATGTCCCTTAATTTCCATCTTATGCTCATCTGTTTTCAGCAGATTGCACGAATTTAAATGGAATGTGGAAAGGTGATCTTGGGGAAATACGCTCGGTAAAAATTGGATATTAATATTACAGTTCCATCTTATATAAATTCCAATCAATTTTATTCTCTGGGATAAATCATTAGCTCGATGCTCTGAAAGCCATGCTGGGTATAGTGATTTTCCTTATGCCTCATTTACGAACGAGTTCTAGCCCGGAAACGACAAAATTTACGATGGACAAAACTCAACCATAAAATGGTTTGATATCGTGTAATATGGAAAATAATATAACGATAACAGGCGTGTTAAAATATGTCATTTTTTCAACCAAAGCCTATTATATGGCCAGTTTGTTTTGATAACTCTACTATTGTATTTTTTGCACTACGACCGGAAATTTTGTCGTTTCCGGGCTAGAACCCCTATAGCAATTTCTTACTATTTTCGACAAAACCTCTTTTAGCTCGTGACTATGAAATAGTACAGTAACTATTATTCACTTCTGGGATGTAATCATTATCAGATCGACGCTCTGCCTTATAAAAATTCACAGGAGTTCCCAATGGAATAGTATTTGTCTTTTGTTTAGACAGAGTTTCTAATTGTTGCTTTGCTGCTGTATGCCCCTGGTCAGGAGCTTTCTTATAATATTCCGCGGCCTTTTTCTCATCTTGGGAAACGCTTATACCATTGGCATAGCAAACACCCAGATTATAAAGAGTTTCTAATTGTTGCTTTGCTGCTGTATGTCCCTGATCAGCGGCTTTCTTATAATACTCCACGGCCTTTTTATCATCTTGAGGAACACCTATACCATTGGCATAGCAAACACCCAGAGCATACTGTGCATCCGCATACCCCGGGTCAGCTGCTTTCTGAAAATACTCCGCGGCTTTTTTATCATCTTGGGGAACGCCTATACCACGCTCATAGCAAAGGCCAAGATTAAATTGCGCATTCGCAGATCCTGTTTCTGCTTGATCTTTAAACCAATCAATGCGAGTAGAGGCTTTTTTATAATCGGATTCACTTCTAATTATATCTTTAGGAACACCCTTGCCATCACCATAAATAATCCCTAAGTGTAAATAAGCAGCAGGATAATTTTCCTTGGTGACTTCAAAGTAAAACAGGGCCTCTATATACTGGCCTCTTAAATAACATTCCCTGCCATGCATATACGCAGCTTTTCCTGGTAGGTCATTTTCATTGAGTATAATTGGGTGGGAAACTACTGCCAGATTTAATTTTTCTTGTGGAGAAGGTCCTAATGGAATAGGGTCTGTCTTTTGTTTTGCTTTTGTTGTAAGGGATTCTGATTTAGCTTGGGTTAATTTTGTGACAATTTCCTCAGCACCAGGTCTATTCTCTGCTTCTAACCAAGTGTCTTCGATGATATCACCATAAACCTTTGGGCATTCGCTTGGAATGGTTTCTTTTTTCTTATTCGCAATCCACATTGTCGCGACCATTTCATTTGGTGCATTTTTAAAGGGTAGTTCTCGTGCACTAATTTCCCATAACACCATTCCATAGCTGTACACATCGGAGGCTTTGGTGGGTGAGGAAGGATTCTCAAAACTTAATAATTCTGGTGCCATCCACCGTGCCGTACCTACTGCCTTATTGCTTTTGGTAATGCTACTGGATTCACGCTTTATCTTAGATAATCCAAAATCTCCTATTTTCGCGCGATAGTTTACATCCAATAAGATGTTTGGGCTTTTTAAATCACGATGAACTATCCCTTTTTCGTGAAGGTAAGTGAGGCCTTTTCCAATATCCACCGCAATTGTCCAGCGTCTGTCCCAGAGGATTTCCTCACCTTTATCATCTAATACGCTACGCAAGGAGCCCTTCGGCATGTATTCCATCACTAATGCCTTATGCCCCACTTCATCACAAATCCCATATAAACCTACGATTTGGGGAAATTGACATTGAGCCATGATTTGCGATTCATGGTTAAATTCGTCTTGCAGTGTGGTTGATAATATTTTCATATGCAATTCTTTGAGAGCCACTGCTGAACCATGCCAGGTGGCCTTGTAAACATCGCCATAACCGCCATGTCCTAATAAATCACCTATTTCAAGGCTATTGTAGGGAATGGTTTGTAATGGGATTGTGCCTTTCATCTGGATTTTTTCTTTCCTTCCGTGTATCGAAGCATTTGAATCACTCTCATCAGCAGCAATACGGCCAAACGTTTGCTCATAGGTTGACTTAATTAATTCATCCTGCTCAATATAGAGATTAATTTGTTTGTGATTCCACACTACATCATTTTGAATCAATTGATGCGCATCAACAGCAATTGACGTCAATACAATATGGATAATGGGGTGCGGGGTTGAACCAATCGTGAAATTCACAGAATCACCATTAGCAATGAGGTGAAAATACTTCTCGGAATTTTTATGCTTATACTTAGGACAAAGCGATTGAACTTGTTTTGTTGGTCCTTGCTGCATTACATAGTCTTGTATTGCTTCTTCGGTAAATTGATCATCACTTGAGGTAGCGCAGGCAATAAAAGCACCTGCCTTTAACATTGAAAAATCCTCTTTGGTTAATACTAACGTACTCGTTGCAGTGATAATTAAATCCGCATCGTTAAGGAATTCTCTTTTATCTTTTGTTACCTTAGAAAATTTTCGTTCGGCTTCTTTGATTGAACTATCTGATGTATCGCAAATACAGATAACGTCCTTAGACCGATTCCTAAGTCTATTTTTTAGTGCAATAGCAACTGCTTTGCCAATGTTACCATAACCGATGATAAGGATTTTCTCTAAGGTGTATATCGTTTGACTAACACCCTCACCGGTAAATATTTTCCCAGTCAGCGCATCAACAATGCTATTGGCAACCGCTTCACTTTCCAGCCCTTTTAGGGTTGAGTGGGCGACAGAGAAAACAGGAAAGGGGAAGGCATGATGCCGCTCTAATTGCTCTTGATAGCGTACTTCACCATTCCAGGTATGCTCCACTACCCCGGCAATTCTATGCTTATGTTGTTTAAGTACATCGTTAATTCGTGGCGCGAAGTAGCCGCCATGGTCAAGGATAATGAAGCGATATTCCTTCCATTTTTCCTGTTGAAATAACTTGCTAAAAAAGGATTCGGCCTGGGTTGCATTCTCTTTTAAATTCTTTTTATCAAGATTGGGAACAATGATGTCTTGATAAATCTCTAAAATACTTTTGCGCACACTTTTTACAGTACCCGATTGCTTGGAAATAAGGGCTGCAACCTCACCAAGTGAGGAAACCGTCTCTAAAAAATAAGGCAGCGTATGAACAAAATGAGCCACCACAATAAAGGCAATCTTGTATGGTGCTCTTTTGTTCAATTCAAATTGCTCGATGACCTTTTGATAATAGCTTGGCACTTTATTATCATCTGGGCCACAAGGATGTCGTTTGACAAAGGCTTCTCGACGCGTTGAGAATAAAAAAGCCCTAAGCGCTAACGCCGGGTCAACCAGCAAGCTTTTTAAGTCGTTTAGGCGCCCCTCAGTAAGCCAAGAATGCACTATTGATGGCGCGCGCTGTTTAACTAAAGCAAGTACGTTTTCCTCGATGGATTCTCGTGCGTTAATGAATATATTGTCATGATTCCCTTTTGATTTTTGCTTAGGAAATTCAAAGAGTGGCTTATAATATGAATTTAATTTTAAAAGAGTGACCACTGCCTTTTGAAATCCACTTGCTTGCGGCTCTTCGGTTGGACTTAAGTGTTCACGCCAGTGGTTCAACTCCGGATAAAAAACAGTGTTTTTTTTATCGCCTCGCAAATCCATCGTTATTTTACCTAGGAAGGACGGTAGAAAACCAGGTTGGCAATTATGCATCAACTTATACATCAGCACAGAAGTATCCAGCATGACCTGTTCGTATAATGATTTGTCCGATATATTTTCAAATGCTTTTTTAATTCTTTCATTGAAGTGTTCTGGCAATAGTGATTTGTCTTGATGGCTACTGGAGTTGGTGTGAAACCGCTCACTAAACGCCTCTTTTAAGATCAAGGGAAATAAATCAGGCGTTGTAATTTGCTTTAACAGCACTTTTATGAGGTGTTTCTCATCGTTGCTAAGCTTTTGCTGCTTGGGTGCTTTAGAGCCTGCTTTGTCTGGTTCGTTCTGATTTGATTTTTGATTGCTCTCAACCAAGCGAATCAAGGCTTTCTGATCAAGCGCAAGTTCAGGTTGTTGTTCATTAGTGACGTTCAGAATACCAGCAGATTGCATCAAGGGCGTTTGTGCCGAACCTATGCCTACGTCAGAAAAAGTATTTTTCTCCTCCATTTCTAATGTCTTTGCGGCTGTCGTATCATTAACAAAGACCCTTGTTTCAATAATCTTACAATTAGCGATTTCTTTAACTGCCTCATGGCCTAAAGAAAAGTCGTATGATTGACTAATCTCAATCATTTGATTTGAATCGAAATTTAGCATTTCTGGATTTTTGAAAAAGAGATTTTTGATTAGCTCCTTGATTGTTATTTCGTCTTCTTTATCTTTTGATTGAACTATCTCTCTAAGGGTAGTTCGAACAATTTTTAACGCTTGACCAACATCATTTCGATCATCAGATTTTAATGCATTCAATAAACGATCTTTGAACTCTTTATTAATTATTCTATCAATAATTTCTCTAGATTTTTTAATTTTTTCTACTTCTTGAGGAGAGAAACTAATTGGTTTGATATGATATTGTCCTTGCTCAGAAATGTCAGCGACCGTAGGGCGATTATTTTTCTGGCGGGTATAAAAATCCTCATAAAAATTATTACGATTATGATATAAACATTGTAAGTGCTCTTTACGAATATCAATCGTAGTACGATTATCAGCATCTAAATTCTGAGCAAAAAGTAACAGATTCTCAATCACATAAGCACCACAGCTGGTAACATCATCTTGCTTAAGAAGATGCCTCACCCTTAGTGCTTGATTAGGATATATTTTTTGGAGCTGAGCTACAAAACTTAGAGGTGGTTTGGAACAATCCAAAGAATCAATATAAGCCTGGCGAATGATTTTACCTTCGGCATTAAATTCCAACCCAATCCCTGTCCAATGGCCACCACCCAAATTACAAGGGATTAGAATAATATAGGCATCCTGATCGACCTTAGCAGCAAGCAAACAATTTTCAAGGAGAGGTTGGCCGCTAAAATTGTCAATCGCTGCTAAGCTGTAAATGCCTTCAGGCAATAATTGTTGCGTTTTTAGTTCGGCCAGGCGAGCATTTAAAATGGCTGTAATATCATTGTCTTCATACTCATAAGCTGTATTAACATCGTCTTTCAATTCTGCTGACTTTTTCTCAGAATTACGATATATTTTTTTATCCAAGTTCTTTTCAAAATCTAATTCAACATCATTAGTTTTAACCTCTGTAATATTGGTATTTTGTATCGACTGCGTTTGTGTTGAAGCTTTGTTAAAATCAAGAGTCGTATTTATCTCGTCTGACACTCGTTGTATAATTTGTTGCTGACTTTTGTTTAGCAAAGGTTGGAGCTCTTGCACATGCAATTGATAAAGCGCTAAGCCTAATGCTTTCATCTGAGGCGAGTCGTAAAGTGAAAATAGCAAAAATAGGCTTTTATCAAGCAAAAGTGTTTTATCCTTTCCCGTATAAGATAATATTTGAGCAAGAGACACACTTGATGTCAAAGGTAACGAGGGATTTGTTGATAAGAAAATATAAAAATTCAACCATAAATTCACACTATTCTTGCCTCTCTCTCGAACGAGGCCAATCTCCTCTTTAGTGAAAATAAAATCACCTTCCATTAATAGCCACTGCACCACGCCCAGGTTTCCGCTCTCTGCTGCAAGAAGCAGTACTGTATTACCCTTCTTATTTTTATCAGTAATTAGAGCCTTCCCTTCTTTTAATAACCACTGTACCAGGCCAAGATTGCCGCTTCCTGCTGCCAGTAGTAGTGCTGTGTTACCGTAGATATTTTCCTCGGTAATTACAGCTCCCCCTTTATTTAATAACCACTGCACCACATCAAGCCTGCCGCCTCTTGCCGCAAAGAGTAGTGCGGTATTATTATTCTTATTTCTCTCAGTAATTACAGCTCCACCTTCCTTCAATAACCATTGCACCACATAAAGTTTTCCTTTCGACGATGCCTCCAGCAGCGCTGTATTACCCAAGCTATTTTGCCCCGTAATAGTTGCAAAACCTTCTTGTGACAACCATTGCACCGCCTCTGACAAAACATAGCCAACAGGTTGCTGACTCAGTGAATCAATCTTAGGTTGTAAAAGACGGTCGCAGGTTTCCATAATTTTTATTGCCGAAACTTCAGTAAGATCTGTTGACTGGTTTAAAAAGCGAAAAAGTTTGTCCTCCAGAGAGCCCTTATTCTCTTTCTCATCCTGACTCGCTATAAATAGTTGTAGTTCCAATATAAGGGAACGATAAAAGATAGCATTCGCTTGGGCATCAAAATGTTTGATAAAATTCCAAATTTCATTTACACCGTCACCCATTCCTACCATTGCCTTCGCCAGGCGTTGATAATAATAGTCTTTGAGCTCCGAATCGATCTTGTCTTTCCCTATAGCTTCTTCCTCACCAAAATTAGCGCCGGCAAGTGCCCTTGTTTGAATAGAATGTTCTGGGTGAATGGTGGTAAATTGCTTTTCTTTAAAAGATATCTGCCGACGAGCAATAATAAGAGTCATTTTCGCCCTTATAGTTTTTTCATTTGCATCAGCACCTTTTTCTATCAAGTATAGAGCCATATCGAAACAATTATTCATGACGGCTACTAATAACGGTGTTTCATCTTGCTGATTCTTGGCGAAAATTAATGGTGGATTCTCAGCTAATAACCAATTGATTATTTCAGAACACTTTTCTTCTTTTACAGCTAAATGTAATAGAGTATTACCCTGCTCATCTTTAAAATCATTCCCCAAGCTATTCTTTTTCATTGTCTCTTTGAATTTATCCAGGCATCCTGACCTTAACGACAGAATTAGCTTAGAGGTCGGCTTAGCTGCCCATCTCAAATATTCCTCTTCAAGACTAAATATACGAGTACTAAATTTAACAGAAGGTTTGTTTTTTATTTCTTCTTCAAGTCTCTTGAAAAGCTCATTGCGCTTTCCTTCCTTATCCTCAAGTAATGGAGTGCCTAGGTTGGGGAAGATTCTAAATTTTTTTTCCGCCTTCTTTTTCGCGTCTCTGTCCCTTTCCCATTGTTCCCACTCCCGTCTTCTTCTCATTTCATCGTAATATGCATTCTCTTGAGCTACTCTTTCTTCTTCTCGCTTTTCATGTTCAGCTTGTTCAGCCTGTTTTTTTTCTTCCTTTTCTGCTTTATTTATGCTTCTTTTATTCGGTTTGGGTGTTAATTCGTCTAGTAGCTCCTTCAATAATTTTTCCTTAGCTACTCTTTTTTCCTCTTTTTGCTTCTCTTTTTGCTTCTCTTTTTCAGCTTGTTCAGCCTGTTTTTTTTCTTCTTTTTCTAGTTTTTTTATTAGCCAGTTTACTCTTCTGAACTCCTCTAGCTCTTCATTTTCGCGCGTGCTAAACATAATTTTTTTCTCCAAGGATAATTCTGTAACATCTATTATTCTAAAGAAATAGCTTTATTAAACATGGGTAAGTCTCTAAAAAATAATGACTTATAAAATTTACAATCTGAGTGCGTATTTTAAAACAATATATCAAATACGCTATCGGTATAAATCCAGATGGAAAAAAGGGCTCCGTTGCAAAAACCATAAAAGTCGTAAAATAATAAATTCAGGACATGGTTCAGCTATAAACATGAAATAACTGATTAATAAATGATACCTCATTTCGATTACCATACATCCAAATATTAAATTGTCCTTTTTTAAACATACGCATGATTTCAAATCCTTTGATGGTTGCATAAGCGGTTTTCATGGTTTGAAACCCCCTTGTCGGATTAATAAGACGTTTTAGTTTTCCGTGATCGATTCAAGCCGGTTGTTACGGAACTTAATTTGTTGATGTTGGGGTATGACAATCATTGGAATGAAAAGATACTCTAACATCGTATCTTACTGTAAAATAACGAATTTTTAATTTAGTTCAGCCCATCACATATTGTTAAATAACGACATCAATACCATTTTGTATATTTTTAAAAATATTCACCCCTTTATTTTTGGCTAAGAGTATCTTTTCATTCCAATGATTGTCGCACCCCAGATAATAGGTGGGTTCTGTCATCCGGGCTTGGTGATTAAAATTATAGGTGATAATAAGGTAACATCCTCCCTACAAAGTTTTATTAGAGTGATGCAGTTGTTTGATTATTAGTCGTATACCATTTTTCCCCAAGAATGATTTGCTCCCACCACGCCTCCATTTTAGTGTCATTCATGCCTTGCCATAAAACTGGCTTTAGTACTAAAGCATCACCCATTCTTTTAGAGAGAGCATAGGTCGATAATCTATTCGGTAGAATGGAATTTTCCCAGTGAAGAACTGCCTCTTGAAAATCATTAAAGTTATAAAGGTGTTCACTTAAACTTAAGGCATCTTGTATAGCTAAGGATGCGCCATTACCCACATGAGGTCTTAAGACAACACTTGCATCACCCAGCAAAAGCGCACCTTTAGTAGTCAGCTTTTCTACACTGACATCTTCAATTTTTTGCATAAAAGGTGATTTAGTATCGATAACTATCTGAGCAATTGAACTTGGTAATTTAGAGTTTGCCAATTGTTGCAAGTGGGTTTTGGCTGTTTCTGAAAAACCAATTAAAGACGTTTGTCCTAGAACCTCAATATTTTCAATAGGAATTTTTTCGTAGAATACCCAGTTTAATTTTTTTATATTATCATGATGGATGGGATACGCTAATAAATGCCCAGTATTAAAACAATAATAGGGCATATTATCGATAAAGGGAGTTTTGTCTTTTATTAATTGAAAATCCAGTACGCCTCGCCATGCCACATAGCCTGAATATGTCAGTTGGGAGCGTTCAGATATAAGTTTTCTACCCAACGATTGGTGACCATCTGCGAAAATAATTAAATCAAACTCTTCAATTTCACCCGACTCAAAGGTAATTTCACCCGGGGCCCCATCCTTAAGTTTGACATCAATTATTTTGCATTCATTTTTATATAGACTATCGGGAATACGTTTTCTTAAGGTAGAAAATAAGGTATCCCAATGTAGACTAACAATGGATATATTTTGATGCCATAGACAATTACCATACTCAGGTGTGTTAGGTAATTGACAGTTAAAGCTTCGCGAAGAGGAGGAGTAACTCACTGTTTCTATGTCAATCATGTCTTTAGACAATAAGGTTTGAAATAACTCCTTTGACATAGTAATGCCCGCGCCGCGAGCCTTTAAATCTTTGGAACGTTCAAAAACTCTAATATCAAATTTATCTTTTGATAATAAAGCTAAAGCACAACCCGCTATAGAACCACCAATAATAGCGATTTTCAATGTAAGATCCGTAGATAAAATTTAAGGCAAGATTATATAATAAAAAAATGCAGAAAAAAAAGAGAAAGAGGCAAGCTAAAATATCAAGCCCATCAGTTGATAAATTGTTTGTGATGTAATTACCGGCATAGTGCGATAGCTTCAGAAAAGAGGACTTTCCCTAACTAAATTTTTAAGTTTATGAAGGGTCAATGGTACGACCGCTTTTGAGTCTTTAGGACTATTCAACAATCCATATCAATATTTTTAAAAAAATGAGAATAATGTTGCCTGAAATTAAAATTATTAGAGCTAAAATATTTAAAATAAAATGACTTTATCATTCAATAATATTGATTTTTTTGATATAATTTATGTATCGAAATTAAGGAATAAATTCAATGTTATTAACTAAGGATCAAAAGAAATTAATCGTTAAAATTGATAATGATGTTAAAAATATACTGGCACAAGGAGCTAATGAATTTAGCTTGTTTAGTCAATTGAAAAACCAAATTCCCTTCGTGAAAACAATGCTTTTTTTCGCTGAAAAAAAAGAAATAGATTTGTATTTGTATTCATACGAAGGATTTCATTGCTATGTTAATTTTTTAGCAAATAATCTATCTCATTGAGGGTCGGCCGGGATTCTGACGAAAAGGACCATACATATAAATAGCATATAAAAACATATAGTTATAAGTACTAAATTTTCTCTT
>JACCWI010000036.1 GCA_013697725.1 Tatlockia sp. | reverse complement strand
TTAACTTCACCTTTCCATGCTTTTACTTGTTTTGATACGGCAACTCTGGCTGGAATATTTTATGGACAGACAGTGTTAGCTAAAGCGGTTAAAGCTGCAGGAATTAGCTTTGATCCCAATGAAGCCCATTCTGCTATCTATGATGCTGAAAAAACAGCGGGTTTATTTTGTGCAATGCTGAATGATTTACGACGAGAAAAACAGAGAACCTGAGACCAGGCTTTATTGCTCTGCTTGCAGAAAGCAGAGCTCATGATTTAAGAATTATAATGCCCTAAAGTTTTTCAGAATGTTCTGACAGATATTGCGCAACACCCTGGGATGAGGCTTTCATTCCTGCCTTACCTTTTTCCCAACCTGCGGGACAAACTTCACCATGTTCTTCATTAAATTGGACAGCATCGATTGTTCGCAACAACTCATTAATATTGCGGCCAATTGGCAAGTCATTAACCACTTGCGAACGTACCAAACCATTTTTGTCAATAATAAAGGCTCCACGGAAAGCAACACTTTCTGTCGGATGCTCAACGCCGTAGGATTGACATATCTTATGACTAACATCAGCTGCTAATGTAAATTTAACGGGGCCAATTCCACCCTCTTTAACTGCTAAATTACGATAAGCTTTATGAGTGAAGTGTGAATCAATCGAAACACCAACTACTGCAACATTACGGCTTTTAAACTCATGCATACGATGATCAAGCGCAATTAACTCTGAAGGACAAACAAAGGTAAAATCCAAGGGATAAAAAAATACCAGACCGTATTTACCTTTTATTTCTTCGTGCAAATTAAAATTTTCAGAAATCTCACCATTACCTAAAATAGCAGGTACTGTAAAATCAGGAGCCTTGCGGCCAACTAAAACGCTCATCTATTTCTCCTTGATTAGGCATACCAAAGCTGCTGACTCTTTTAGCCTGCAGACCTTGTTTGTATTGAATTAAGACTCTACTGCTTCGCGCAATAAAGTTTCTAACTCACCTTGTTGATAAAGCTCTGCAATAATATCTGAACCGCCTATTAATTCACCTTTTACGTAAAGTTGAGGGAAAGTAGGCCAATCAGCATATTGAGGTAAAGTCTGACGGATATCAGGGTTAGCTAAAATATCAATATAAGCAAAGTCTACTCCACAAGCATCAATGCATTGCACTGCTTTCGCTGAAAACCCACATTGAGGCATTTTAGGATTACCTTTCATATATAGTAGGATGGCATTTTCTGCTATTTGTAGCTTGATTTTATCAATTGTATCCACTGGAACACCTATTTAAGTCGTTTAAATAAAAAAACAGGCTTAATTATGGCGAAAATAAAATCACTAAGCAACCCGCACTCTATTCTATTCATTCTCGAAGGGGCTAGGGGCATTTCGCTGACCTAAGTGTTGGCTGCCTCTAGTACTTATAATTAATCCTGCTAAACTTAGCGCTTAAATTAAAAAGAGGAGATTAATCATGGCATTTACCTTACCTGCTTTACCCTACGCAATGGATGCACTAGAACCTCAGATCTCAAAAGAGACCTTGGAATATCATTATGGTAAACACCACAGTGGTTATGTAAATAATCTAAATAAACTCGTAGCTAATACCGAATATGAAAATCTTAGTTTAGAAGAAGTAATTAAGAAATCTAAATCTGGCGGAATATTTAATAATGCTGCTCAGGTTTGGAATCATAGTTTTTATTGGAATTGCTTAAGCCCAGAGGGCGGAGACGAACCTAGAGGAAAATTAGCGGATGCCATTACTAAAACCTTTGGTTCATTTAATGCCTTTCAGGAACAATTTACGCAAGCAGCAATTGCTACTTTTGGTTCAGGTTGGGCTTGGCTTGTAAACGATAATGCCGGTGAGCTTAAAATTATTTCCACTTCAAATGCTGGTACGCCTATGGCTGAAGGTTTGCATGCCTTGATGACTTGCGATGTCTGGGAACATGCTTATTACATTGATTACCGTAATGCTCGTCCTGAATACCTCAAAGCATTTTGGTCTTTAGTAAATTGGGATTTTGTAGCAGCTAATCTGCGTTAGCTCTGGTTGTATAGCCAAAATAGCTACCAATTAGATTGGTTTGATTTAAGAAGGAAAATTCATGGCGTTAATCACAAGCTATAATCCACTGCCTATAACTTTTACTCATGGTAAAGGTGTATGGCTCTATGATGAGCAGGGTAAGGCCTATTTAGATGGCTTAAGTGGTATTGCAGTTTGTGGTTTAGGACATGCTCATCCTGACATAACTCGAACAATTCAAGAGCAGGCTGCAAAATTATTGCATACGTCTAATGCATATTTAATTAAAGAGCAGCAATTACTCGCTGAAAAATTAACCGGGATTGCAAATCTGGAACAAGCCTTTTTTGCAAATTCAGGGGCTGAGGCGAATGAGGCCGCGATTAAACTTAGCCGTTTATATGGTCACAAAAAAGGGATTGAAACACCATCAATCATTGTCATGGAAAATGCTTTTCATGGGCGGACGATGGCCACCTTAACTGCTTCTGGCAGTCGGAAAGTGCAAGCAGGTTTTGAGCCCTTTTTACCCGGTTTCATCCGCGCTCCTTTTAATGATATAGAAGCTCTCCATACTATCGCTGCTAACCGCGATGATGTTGTCGCTGTTTTGTTAGAACCAATTCAAGGTGAAGGTGGAATTATTCCTGCCGCTGATCCCTATTTACGTGCTGTATCAGAATTGTGCAAAGAACATGACTGGCTATTAATTTTAGACGAAGTGCAAACAGGTAATGCCAGAACAGGCACCTATTTTGCTGGTATGCATGCCAAAGTACAACCCGATATTATTACAACTGCCAAAGGACTTGGCAATGGTGTACCTATCTCAGTTTGTCTGATAGGAAAAAAAGCCTCTGATCTTTTTAAGCCAGGCAATCACGGCTCAACCTTTGGTGGTAACCAGCTCGCTTGTGCTACTGCTTTAACCGTTTTAGAAATCATTGAGCGGGATAAAATTTGTGAATTAGTAAAAACTAACAGCCTGATTTTAAAAGAGAAATTAATTACTGAGTTTAGTCAACATCCCAATGTAAAAGCAATTCGAGGCAGGGGTTATATGTTAGGAATTGAACTTGATAGGCCAGCTAATGATACCCGCGCTCTAGGACTTGCTAATGGTCTACTATTCAATGTCACTGCTGATTCGGTAATTCGGTTATTACCACCCCTAATTATTGATGAAGAAGAAATTAGTGAATTAGTGCTTAGGCTTTCTAAAACTATAAATCAATTTATCGAAAAATAAACAGATTCAAGAACTTCCTCAATTTAAGCACTTGGATACTCTTTAATCATCTTATTAGGAGTTAATATTTGCTTAAGTAAAAATTGGTAGACTAAAAATCCATTAGAGCTATCTTTGAGTGATTATGAATAGAACCAATTTGCAATTAAGTGCGAAGGATATTGAAAAAAAACTGCATAAGGTTTTTAATACTATACGTCCTGAAGCCCGTTATTATAAGAATTTACACCACCAATTCGCTCGCACTTCCTCAAATATTAAAGGTTATATCTATCAGTCCGATGGCGACAATAATCCCAAAAAATACTGGTTGGAAGAACTGAGCGATAAAATTATTATAACCACAGCTCAAATGGCTTTTGAAGATTTAGCGACTAAAGGAAGTTTTCAGTCTAATTTTTGTGAAAACGATCTTAAGTCTATTCTTGACCATCATAAAAATTATTCAATTAAACCAATTCATCTTATAATACCCCGCGTAGAAACAGGTTTTCTAGAGGATCATATAGTCATAGAATATCAAAATTCAGAAGGTTCCAAGCTCATCATTGATTCTAAATCAAGCCCAAGTGGCTGTCAGCATCCTGATTCAAACCTTCGTATTCATACTGGCAGACAACATTTTTTTAATACAGAAGATTGTGGTTTCCATGTCAATCAAGGTATTCCAGTGTTAATAGGATTGATTAAAAATAATCAGGAGATTAATTTAGACAACCTACAGAACGATTTAGCTGTGGCTGAAAATTTAAGTCCACTTGTTTTGAATAAATTGGAAAAATTACAAGCTATCTATGCCAGTAGAAATCACGAAGGCAAGCAACAATATAAGACTTTTGGTTTTTTTTGTGGACATTTAGCATCAGATAAACTGCAAGCAGTGAATAAAATTCTGGCTAATATCAAGTTCAAAGTTGATCTCTTTACGGGTTTTTCACCTATTGAAATAGACGCAGCGCAACAAGGTGTTTTGGGTAAAACCGTGCAAGATTACCTAGACGCTGTTAGAGAATCAAGTTCCGCACTGACCATCTAAGCTTGACGCTGGCGTAGAACCTCATAGAGCGATACGCCCGTTGCTACAGAAACATTTAAGCTTTCTACAGCTCCCCGCATAGGCAAGGCAAAAAGACCATCACAATGCTCACGTGTTAAACGGCGCATCCCTTCACCTTCAGCACCCATTACTAGAGCAACAGATGATTTAAAATCTATGGAATAAATAGTTTCAGCAGTCTCGCCTGCAGCGCCATAAATCCAAACGCCTTCATTTTTCAAAATTTCCATAGCTCTGACTAGATTTGTGACGCGAACTAAAGGAACTGATTCAGCAGCACCGCAGGCGACTTTGGATACCACCGGAGTAAGGCTTGCATTTTTATCTTTAGGAATCATCACAAAATCTACAGCGCAAGCGTCAGCAGAGCGAAGGCAAGCACCTAAATTATGGGGATCAGTAACCCCATCCAAAATAAGTATTAAGCAAGGCTTTTTAGCTTGAGAAATCAAGTTTAATAAATCACTCTCGCTGTAATCAGGTAAAGGATCGGCACTGGCGACAATGCCTTGATGATTAAATTCACTAAAAAGCTGTGTCATTTTTTGAGTGGTCATGCGCTCAATCAAAATATTTTTAGTGCTGGCTAAAGCAAGCAAATCATCAATACGCTTATCTGTACGCTCTTGATTGATATATAATTTCTTAGTCTCTCGGTGAGGGCTGGCTAATAATGCAGTAACAGCATGCATACCATATACATAATTTTCAGTCATCTACAGATCCAATCTCAGCAGGTTCGAAATCAATTTTACGTTCATCCAAATCCACTCGCGCTACTAATACAGTTATCTTATCACCTAAGCGATAAACATGACCGCCACGCTCGCCAACCAGACGATGTTTTACTGCATCAAAAGCATAGTAATCATTTTTAAGTGAGGTTACATGCACCAAACCTTCCACATAAATATCATCCAACTCAACAAAAATACCAAAGCCAGTCACCGCAGAAATTGTTCCCTGAAATACCTGGCCTAATTTATCTTGCATGTATTCACATTTTAGCCAGGAAACCACTTCACGCGTCGCCTCATCGGCACGACGTTCTGTCATAGAGGAATGTTTACCAAGACGGTTCATATCTTCATGACTGTATTCAAAGTCTTCCACTTCTTGATTATCAATCAGGTGAGCGACAGCGCGATGAATTAACAAATCAGGGTAACGCCTAATGGGTGAAGTGAAGTGGGTATATGCAGGATAGGCCAAACCAAAATGACCGTTATTTTCTTCAACATATTGTGCTTGTTTCAGAGAGCGTAGCATGACGGTTTCTATTAGATGTTTTTCGGGTCTATCATTTAAGCTTGCAAGAACTTTTTGATAATCTTTGGTTTGAGGTTTTTTACCACCACCAAGCTGTAAGCCTAATTCACCAAGGAAAAGCCGAAGGGCTGCAGTTTTTTCTTCATCCGGGCTAGCATGTACTCGATAAAGAGTTGGAATTTTAGCCTTCTCTAAAAAGCCAGCCGTTGCGACATTTGCCGCTAGCATACATTCTTCGATAAGACGGTGCGCGTCATTTCGTATCACTGGAACTATTTGTTGAATTTTTCTATTTTCATCAAATTCAATGCGCGTTTCTGTTGTTTCAAAATCCATTGCCCCACGAATTTTTCGCGCAGCTAATAAGATTTTATAAAGCGAATGCAGAGACTCTAACATGGGCCATAAAGGCTCATGCTTGCTATCAGTTTTCCCCTCTGTCAGCCATTGGGCAACTTGCGTATAAGTTAAGCGAGCATGTGAGTGAAAGACAGCGCGGTAAAATTTAGAGCGTGTTATTTTACCTTCAGCACTGATGGCGAGCTCGGCTACCAAACAAAGTCTATCTACATGGGGATTGAGAGAGCAAATACCATTAGAAAGCGCCTCAGGTAACATGGGAACAACCTCTCCAGGGAAATAGACTGAATTCCCCCGCCGTGCTGCTTCTTTGTCTAAAGCTGAATCAACCGCCACATAATGGCCAACATCCGCAATGGCAACAAAGAGTTGATAGCCCCCCTTTGGTTTTTGATAGCAATAAACTGCATCGTCAAAATCCTTAGCGTCATCACCATCAATGGTTACAAAAGCTAAGTTACGTAAATCTGAACGACCTTTTATTTGTTCTTCTGTAACAGTCTGCGGTATTTTACCTACTTCAGCATTGACATCATCTGGCCATTCGCAGGGAATGGAGTGCGCGTGTATGGCAACCTCAATCTCCATACCTGGCGCCATGTGCTCTCCGAGAATATGGATTACTTTACCAATTGCTTGAGTACGCTTGGAGGGAAAGGCAACTAATTCAACTAGCACCATTTGCCCATTTTTGGCATTTATCCCTAATTCGGAAGGAATAGAAATATCCTGAGTTAAGCGTTTGTTATCCGGAATAACAAAACCAATACCATGTTCGCTAAAAAAACGGCCAACTACAGTCAAGTTTGCATGTTCAATAACTTCGTGGATTTTTCCTTCTGGCCTGCCGCGTCTATCCATACCGGCCTGATAGGCAAGAACTAAATCCCCATTCATCACAGAACGCATTTCCTTAGCCGACAAAACCATATCATCAGAATCATCATCGGGTATAAAGAAACCAAAACCATCGGGATGGCCCTGAACCCTACCTCGCTGTAAATTTATGCGTCCGAGCAGACAAAATCGATCGCGTCGATCTTGCATGATTTGGCCATCTCTTAACATGGCTTTAATACGAAAGCCCAAAGCTTCTTGCTCGGCCTCATCTTCAACCTCAAGCTTGTTGATTAATTGAGCACGTGTCATAGGACGGCCAAAATCATCAAGAATTGACATAATCATTTCTCGACTGGGAATTGGCATAGCGTATTTTTCTTTTTCCCTTTTGTAAAAAGGATCCTTAGTTTTTTTATTCACATTCACCACGTATTTAAAGTATATGACTTGAGTTTAGCATCCCTTTTTGATCGCTAGGAAGCTGGTAGTTTGAATCCACGCCCTTCTAAATGAGAGATCAAAGCAGGAAGATTCATGTTTTCACCGGCCCAAAAGCTGCCCTTTTCTTTATCTGATTTAACCATTGGCCATTTACAGGCCGATATCGCTTTAGCGCAAGGTATCTGTTGCTCGTGTCCTGGTTTTGATTCAATGCAATTTATTTCAAAACTTTTTTCTTCCAAAGCTAAAGCTGACCAGTTTCCTGCCTCTAAACGACTAGACCATCCCGCACTAGCTCCGGAGTCAGAACTTGGATGAGTGAGCCATAAATCTACTTTGGATAGGTTAGAAATCATCACTAAAGTCGGTTTTTCTGTAGACAAAATAAACGCTGCCTCGTTCATTTCTACCGCTTTGCAGGACGAAGGTAATTTATCATTCTCAGCAAAAATAGCACTGGTAATAGAAAGAAGTAGAATTGATAGTAAAAATTTCATAATAAATCCTTTAAACTGATTGTGGAGATAGTTGCACAAAAGAAGGAATCTGTCATCAACTTGCCACAAGGCTGAGCTTAAAATAATTTAAACGCAAACTCTAAGCGTTAGCGCTTCTAATCTAAAAGAGATGGTTCTCTCTAAAAGTCATGCTAAGATAGCCAATTTTTCCGAATTTAAAGGAGTACTTTAAATGAACAACTTATTCCAGGCTAAGGAGCTTGCAAAACTACATCAGACTTGCATTGTTCTTTGGAAAAAAAATGGTCTCAGCTTAAATCAAAACAATTTTTTAGCCTTAGTAGAAGAAAATCATTCCTTTAATTTTCAGCTTTGGCATTCAGAAGATAGAGCTAGACGAGATGACATGGGGCCTAAGTTTGTTTATTTAGCCAAACGTGAAATTGATAACTTTAATCAACAAAGAAACAATCGCATGGAAGCTATGGATGAATGGTTATACCAGACCCTACAACCTTTGCCTCCCCAGCTTTGCCCCGTACATTCTGAAACGCCGGGTATGATGATTGACAGACTCTCCATACTAGCGCTTAAAGCCTATCATATGAATTTACAAAGTGAACGCTTGGATGTCGATGAATTACATCGTCAGAACTGTCAACGTAAATGGCAAACACTTGCTGAACAACAGCTCCAACTAGTGAATTGTTTAGACCAATTAATTGAGGAAGTTCAGGCTAAAAAACGTACTTTTAGAGTTTACCATCAATTCAAAATGTACAATGATCCAACCCTGAATCCGGAATTATATCTGATAAGCTAGGGCTCTTACCCATATTTTTCAGGGGCGCACTGATAGGTTCAGAATAATTTTTTCTAGAATGACTAGACAAGGTCATGGGGGAAGACATTGCTCTGGCTTTAACCGTATCATTAGAAGCGTTAACCTTATTAAAAAAGGAAAATTTTGATATTCCAGTTAATTTTGGCTCCTTTGATTTAGATGGATCGTTCTTTATCAACGGAAATTTATCTTCTCTCAGACAAACTCTATTATCACAAGTTGGTTTTAATTTCTGTCCTCTTGAGGTGCTTGGCTTTACCTTAGCTAAGGGAAGGTAAGTTTCATAAACAAAATCTTCTGAGGATTTAAATGTCACTAATTCATTTTCAGTGTCATCTTTAAGAGAAACAGCATCAATCGCTTTGCGTCCAAATCCACGTGCATAGGCTCTTAAGGCAAATATAATGGTGTGTACAGAGGCACTAACTACCATCAAAGTAATTATGAGAGGTGACTTGTCTGAATTAAAATATCTCAAACCCTTGCCCATTGCTGAAGCGAACGATCTTATTATTTCAAATAATTCCTGGAAAAAAAATTGGGGAGAAGGATCAACCACCATCCCGTCTAATATCGCAGTTCTAACCACTTCAGGTCTAAGGTCTTTAACTTGATCCAGCGCCTCTTTAAAAGTACCCAATTGAAATAGTTGAAACTTTGTTTTCGACTCTTTTTTTTGTTCACATTTTTTACGATGCTGATAATTACAATCCAAGGAGTGGGCTATAAAACCAATGAGTAATACCATACCCAAAACAATAGCGGATACTAATAAATAAGGTGGAAATGGAGCCATCATTCCTATTACAAAAAGCAATGCAGCAAGCGCACCATAAGCAGATAAACCGTTTTTAGCGCCTATTAAAAATGCTTCACCATAGGAGCGGGCAGATATTGTGCGGAGTTCATTTTGCTTTTCTTTAAAACATAAAAACGCAGCGTCGAAATATAAACCTATTTTTGATTGCTTAGCTCTTAGCATTTCATTTTCAGGATCAAGGGCTAATTTTGCAGAAAGCAGCCTTAATTTCTCAAACCTCAGCTCAATTCGTTTGCCCTCTAAGGCCAATTCAAGCTTAACTTGAGAGATAACAAGTTTTTGCTGAAAATCATATTCTTCATAAACACGGGTAGCAATACAAAATAAAAAATAAATCGCCGTAAATACAGTCATTGCAAGTAGTAAGGGTGGTGGCAAACTGCAAAGGGTAAAGACACCAACATAAAGATATTGAGCATCAGTCAGGCCGCCATAAAAAGCAGAAGCAAGGGCAGAAAATCTTAAAAAAGTAGACTGTCTGTTAATCGCTTTTTCAATATCTTCAAGCAGTTGCAGGGTTATTTTATCTTGGGGATTTTGGATATCATCAAGATATTTGGCATTGGCTTTCATCATGTCCTTGCGATCGCTGACCATCCGACGATACCAAATTCGATTTAGGAACGATAAAACCCCTAAAGCTATACCGATAGGATTTACAAGATAACTAACATCAGCGGTTGCTCCCAAAAGCTTAGCTAAGAGCAAAGTACTTTTAAAGCCCTTATATGCATTTTTAAGCGCCTTTAGATCGCGGACATAAGGCCAAATAATTGCAATGTAACGTTTAATTGCGTTTTTATCTTCATCATCAAAATGGTTAGCCAGCATGGAGAAAACAACCAGGCCTATTGAGGTGGTGGCTGCTATTACTGCGCCCTCAGGGGTCAAAAACCATTTATACATTTCTTCGGAGGAAGAGAGGCTGCTATTAGCATAATGGAAGTCGAAGACTAATTTTATCCAGCTTAAATTATTACTTAAACCGTCAAGGCCGCCATAGATGAAGTGTAAAAGCCAAAGATCGTGGATTTGTTTTGCTAGGCGTCGATTTGCTACATCCATTTTCTGGATAGACTGAGTTTCGAATTCTAAAGTAGAATCTGAGCTTAATGTAGTCTTCTCGGTCGTCATGCAAATTTAGGGGGGCGGCGCCAAAGATGGGTGGATTGTACTCAAAGATTATACAATAGGCAACTTAATTTTCACCTTGATCGAAAATAAATCATAAAGACTAGGGCCATCGACAATACTATCATAGCCAAAACTATTCGTCATTACTGTAAAAATCATGAATAATAAGGATTTTTTTAAATCTTTCAGCGTATTATTAATACTGAAATACAATCTGAATTAGATTTATCTAATCTACCGCTGGGCGTAAGCGCAAAAATCTGCTACTATTTGCGGTATTTGCCCAGATGGAAAAGGTTTGTTGATGATTCTACGCAGTTTATCTTTAATCACCCTTTTGTTTCTTTCAGGACTTTCTATGGCAGCCGATACTAAAATTATTTATGGCTACGTTGAAAAGGCAACCCTTGTTGATAAGGGAATGGTACTATCAGCCAAACTTGATACGGGTGCTAAATCGGCATCCTTAAGCGCAATCAATATCAGTGAGGTTTTGCAAGCAGGTAAGCTCTATTTACGTTTTACCGTTCTAGGGAAAAATGAAGAGAAAGAATTTACTTCAGAATATTTGGGTCGTGTAAAAATCAAAGTACGAGATGGAGAAAATGGAGGTAACGCGCCTGCAGCACCCCACAAACCGGTTTCGATTAAAAGACCAGTTGTATTGATGACGCTTCAAATTGGCGACAAAATTCGAAAAATTCCTGTCAATTTAACCAATCGTAAACGCTTTAATTATCCGCTACTTCTTGGTAGAGATGCAATCATTGCTTTTGACGGTCTAATTGACCCAAGCCATGCATTTTTGATTAAATCCGAGAAAATTAAAAAAAATGAAATCAAATAACCGTCACGTTTATGGTTTAATTATTACCCTATTTATTTTGGGTACGGCTTTGTTTCTTTATCGACACTTTTTGCTCGATGTGCCACTAACTGATACTGAAACGGTTAACAGTTGGACAATAGAAGCAAATCTTCGCTTTACTGCCGACCGTAACACGCCAGTAAAAGCCAGTTTTACTATTCCTTATATGCCTCCTTATTTTGCGATTCTGGACGAGTATTTTGTTTCTCATAATTATGGAGTGACGACTAATTTAAATGGCTATAATCGTCAAACCGTTTGGTCTTTGCGGCGAAGCAATGGCGCTCAATCTCTTTATTATCGCGCTATCGTTAGGGAAATCAATTCCAGTGAATCCTCACTAACAAAGCCCCCTCATGTCAAAGTGCAAACACTTGATGAAACTCAAAAATCAGCAGTGGATGCTATCACTAATCAAGTTCGTCAATCCTCAGCAGATATTCAAACTTTTGCTCAGGGAACTTTAAAAGAGCTGAATAAAAAAGATGGATCTGCCAAATTACTAGTGGGAAATGATTATAGCGATGACAACATCATTAAAGCAGCTATTACCATTTTAAATCAGGCAAAAATTTTTGCAATGCCAGTTAAGGGCATTTATCTGGGTCAACAAAATAAGGCTGAATTACATGCCTTTATGGTAGTTTATAATGGAAAAGAATGGGTTTACCTCAATCCGCGCACTGGTGGAGCGGGTTTTCCTAAAGACTTTCTAGTTTGGCAATATGGTTTTGATCCTGTTTATGATTTGATTGGGGGGAAAAAACCCAATTTTAATTTAACTATTTCGCCTACACCAGTTAATGCGTTATCCATTGCCAAGGCGCGCGGATTACAAACCGATTCACAAATGCTTAGATTTTCTTTGTTGCAATTGCCTGTTGATGTACAAGAAACCTATAAAATTTTACTTACTGTACCTATCGGTGCTTTTATTATATTGCTCCTTCGCAATTTTATCGGACTAAAAACCTTTGGTACATTCATGCCCGTCTTAATAGCGTTGGCTTTCCGAGAAACCCATGTAATTTGGGGAATAACCCTATTTATTATTATTGTATCTTTTGGCTTATTAGCACGCTTTTATTTAGATCAGCTCCGCTTGTTGCTCGTGCCGAGGCTGGCTTCAATTCTTACTGTCGTAATTTTATTGATGATTTTTATTTCCGTAATCAGCCAAAATTTAGGTTTAGATTCAGGATTATCGGTGGCACTTTTCCCCATGGTTATCCTCACTATGACTATTGAACGTATGTGTATTACTTGGGACGAACGAGGAGCTGGAGAAGCTATTAAATCTGGAGCAGGTAGTCTTATCGCAGCCGTGCTTTCCTTTTGGGCAATGAATTATCCTCCTATGCAATATTTAGTTTTCGCTTTCCCTGAACTTTTACTTGTTTTATTAGCGCTAATTTTATTATTTGGTCAATATCGTGGCTATCGACTGTTTGAATTATTTCGCTTTAAAGTACTGGCTGGTGCAAACTAATGTTGCATTTATACCGGCGCTTACGCCAACGCGGTATTTTGTCTATTAACCAGCGTAATAGTGATTATGTTTTACGTTACAATAACCGCAAGCTCTACCCCCTGGTCGACGATAAATTACAAACTAAAAAATTAGCTCTTAAAGCGGGGATTGCAGTACCCAAGCTTTATGAAATTATTGAAAGTGAACATCAAATTAAAGCGCTTGAGACACTGTTAGCACCTTATAAAGATTTTGTTATTAAGCCGGCTCATGGCGCTGGCGGTGATGGAATTATTGTTATTACCGATCGTGTATTTGGCCATTTCCGTCAAGTTAACGGTAAATTATCTACCATTAATGAACTGAGTTATCACTTGTCCTGTTTGCTCTCGGGAGCTTACAGTTTGGGTGGACACGCTGATTATGCCATTATTGAGCATCGTGTAGTGGTTGATCCTGTATTCAAAGAAGTTAGTTACGAGGGTATTCCAGATATTCGGATCATCAGTTTACTTGGTTACCCTGCTATGGCTATGGTACGTTTGCCTACTCGTTTATCAGGCGGCAAAGCTAATCTACATCAAGGCGCGATTGGAGTAGGAATTGATATGGCAACGGGTCAAACCCTCGGAGGGGTTTTTCATAATGACACGATTGATTTTCATCCTGATACCTTTGTTCCAATTAAGAATATTAAAGTTCCTTATTGGGATAAAATTATGGAAATTGCGGCATCTTGCTTTGAATTAACTGGGTTGGGCTATTTAGGCGTCGACATTGTCCTTGATAAGGATCAAGGCCCTTTGATGTTAGAATTGAATGCACGTCCTGGTTTAAATATCCAAATCGCTAACCGAGAAGGCGGTCTTAAACGCTATAAACAGATTGAGAAACAAGCGTCTCAAGGCAAACAATCCGTAGCTGAACGCGTGGCTTACTCAAAGCTGCAATTCGCCAATTAACTTATTGTTAAATTCATTGCCTAGATGGCTAATTATAAATTTCCAGTCACGTAAAACCGTTGTCTATCCTGTAAACGTAGGGCGGTAAGCTGCCCGCCCCATAAACACCCGGTATCAATGGCATAAACATGCTTCAGAGGAGAATGGCCTTGTAGGGCTGCCCAATGGCCAAAAACAATATCAGCCTCTATAGATTTACGATTGGAAACCTCATACCAGGGGATTAGATTGGTAGGCGCATCGGCAATTGTCCCTTTATAACTCAAATCCAGATCGCCCTGCTTATTGCAAAAGCGCATTCGCGTGAAATAGTTAGTGATTAGACGCAGTCTTTCAATACCTGTTAGTTGGTCAGACCATTTATTCGGTTTATTGCCGTACATTTGTTCCAGGAAAATTCGAAAATTTTCACTGCGTAGTGTTTCTTCCAGTTCTTTAGCACGAGCTTTTGCGAAAGCCAAATCCCAGACGGGAGCAATCCCAGCATGACAGATAACCACATTGAGTTCGCTATCATGGTATAAAATGGCTTGTTGACGTAACCAATGACCTAGCTCTTCAGCGTCTGGTGCTAGCAAAATTTCGTCTAAAGTATCATCTTGATTTTTATCTTCATTATTAACAAAAATCTTTTTTAATAAATGCAAATCATGATTACCCAAGGTTATGCGCGCAGGTCTAGCCAGGGATCTAATAAAACGTAATACGGCTAAAGATTGTGGACCGCGATTTACCAAATCCCCAACAAACCATAATCGATCCCTACGCTCATCAAAATCAATATGCTCAAGCAAACGCTGTAAAGGATCATAGCAACCCTGCACATCGCCTATCGCATAATCAGACACCGTTGGTAGCTCCAAATTTTGAGGACTGCTGATTAGTAGGTGCAGCTTCAACTGCTTTCCACTGTCCAACCGAGTCTAAATGAGGAAGTGCACTGATTGGATAAGGCGTTTGCTGCGTAGTAAAATATTGATTGCTGGTTTGCGCAAGATGAGGAAGCTCTATTGCTGAGGTTTCAAAACTCTTACCGTTTAAATTATATATTTTGAACTCTGCTGGCAAAGCAACAGAGTAATCGGCCAAAATCATTCCAGAATGCATTTGCTGGTTTGAATTCTGTTCAAAACGCCAATCCACAGCCCCATTAGCTCCTAATTTATGCATGCCTAATGATAAAAACCCATTTTTGACCGCTTGTAAATTTTTATATTCAGGATGTTCTTGCATAAAAAGACGCAACACTTCATCAGTCATTAATAATCCGCCCGGAACCATAAGCAATGGCGCCTTGTTGATCATTAAACGACCTTCGGCAAGAGTTTTATTTAACCATTGAATAAACTCAATACCAATTTGCTGCTCAATTTCAGCCACAGAATCTGGAATACTATTGTTAAAAGTATTTATCCGACCATAACGGCCACCACGAGAAGCATGACCTTTTAGCATAAATTGATTGAAATAGCGCTGAATAGCAATCGCATTTGCACGGACAAGAATTGCACCCAGGGTTCCTGCGGCATGAACGTCTTCATTTAGTAAAGCAAGCCACACCTCAAGCACTTTAGAATTTGATGCAATCCAGGCAAAACCACTTGTAGGCATTAATAAACGTGCAACTAATAAATTTAAACGGCGGCGAAATTCCTCATTGGATTCTTTTTGCATTTCATAGCGATAATGGCTGCCAACTATCGCTAAACTTTCTAACAGAGGATTCCACTGTTTCAAAAATTGGCCATTATCATCATATAGATCCACGACCAAATCAATTTGTAACTTACCAACGCCTTGTAAAACTGCCGCTGAATATAGAGCATACTGCCATAATTGCTGTTCTTCAGTTAAAACAGCTCCCTCTTCTAGTGTGAGATAATGTTGGAATAAGCTTAAAGCTGCCTCTGTGCGGTTTAAAGCGTGATCAAGCATTCCACCTTGTTGAGAATAATAGCTTAGAGAGGTTTCAGGTAAGCTTTGGCAATGATTAATAAAACTGTGCAGTAAGCTAAGGCTAAGGCTGTCAAAACGCGCCTCATCCAATGCGCTAAGCTCTTTTATTTGCTGGAACAAAACCTCACGCTTTTCCTCCGCCAATAATTGTTCCGGAGGTATTATTCGAGTTAAATCTTTTAAGGGCTTAGCCTGGGATGAAATTAATTTTTTTCCATAACGTTGAAACATTATCACTCTCCACAACAAGCATTGTTGTCAATTTTAATTGGCTCTTCTTACTAGTACTCGAACCTAGAGGCCGCTAGTTGGCAGCGACTCTAAAAAATTTGTTATTTTTACGTAGTCTTGAACAGAAATTTGCTCTGGTCTTGCTTTGGGATCAATTCCTAAATCATTTAATTGCGCTGCGCTCATCAAAGGCTTAAGGTTATTAGCAAGGGTTTTACGCCTCATTCCAAAAGCTTGAGCGACCAAGTCCTCAAGAGCAATTAGATTCACAGGCGCATAAATAGGATTTGAGTAGGGCATCAAACGCACCACTGCAGAATCTACTTTGGGTTTAGGATGAAAAGCCTCGGGTGGAACCTCTAATAAAGATTCAACCTCACAATGATATTGTACCATAACCGTTAAACGCCCATAGTTCTTAGACCCTGGTTGAGCGGCAAGACGTTCAACCACTTCTTTTTGAAGCATAAAATGCATATCGTTTATAAAAGAACAAAAATTTAGCAAGTGAAGCAAGATTGGTGTTGAAATATTGTAAGGTAAATTGCCAATGATGCGCTGATTTAAACCAAACTGGCTATAGTCTACAGTTAGAGCATCTGCCGCAATGAGGTCTAATTTATTTTTAGCAATGGGTAGTTCGTTTAATTGCTCTAGTAAATCTCTATCAATTTCAATAGCAATTAACTTATCTAAATAACTTAGAAGTGGCTTGGTAAGTGCGCCTAAACCCGGACCAATTTCAATTACTTTATCTGTTTTTTGTGGATGAAAAAGCGTCAGTATTTGATTAATAATATGAGAGTTTTGTAAAAAATTTTGTCCAAAACGTTTGCGGGCGCGATGACTCAAAGGATTTCACCTGTCTGGCGTGAGGACCCGAAACCATAAATATAGGGTTTAAAAGGGCGTAATTAACAAAATATTTTAATGTGTTTTAATTATAAAATCTAGCCTTTTTTTTGACAAACGGCATTAAGCCTTTGATTTTATTAACCATTCTTGTAAAAAATCCTTTGTTTCCCTTAAAACCTGAAGGAGCTGCTGATATAGCTGCTCTAGTAAAACTGGATTGTTGTTTTTTTGAAGACGTTCGATGGAATGGCAAATATGTTGCATACGTTTGGCTCCGCAATAGATAGCTCCACTTTTCATCTTGTGTGCTAACTCCTCAATTAGCTGCCAATCTTGCTTTTGATAAGCCTTTTCCACAGAAGCTCTATCCTCAGGAATCGCTTCTTTGACCATTAGCTTTAGCAAGTCGATTAATATGGTTTTACTACCAATATTTTTCATTGCTTCGGCATAATCGAAAAGTGGAATTTTTTCTAATCCTGTTTGAGTGTCACTCAACGCTGTAAACTGCTTTAAAGTATTTGATTTGATAAATTGAAAGACGAGCTCTTGAACTTCGTCAAGATAAATAGGTTTAGACAAGACCTTATTCATTCCGGCTTCAAGACAACGTACTTCTGATTCTTGCAAGGTATGCGCGGTTAACCCAATGATGGGTATCTGCGGTTGGTTATTTGCTGATTTCCATTCCCGGACCAGCACCGTAAATTCTGTACCAGACATGCCGGGTAAGCCAATATCGGTAATAATTAAGTCAAAATCTGTCGTCTTAATCAATTCTAATGCAAATTCACCGTTGGTAGCCGATATGTGTCGACAACCTGCCTGATCAACAATGGTTTCAATAAGACGCAGAGCAATAATATTGTCTTCGACTAGTAGAATTAAGGGAGTTTTGTTTGTAGTAAGAGGACTTGTCATTTCGATAAGGATGATAGCTAATTGCTATAGTGTAACTAAAGTTATGAATTAATGTGAGGAAAATTAGTAAGATAGCGTTAATTCATTTCATAGTGATAAGTTATTTTCTTTAATTTAACAATTAGTTCATTGCATTTATCACCGGTATGGTTTAATTTTAATACATAGATGGTAATTCTTGCTCGGCTAACACCTAAGGGTAAGGATGCTAAATTGTAGATATGGTGTGCATGCTTAACTAGTATTAAGAAGCCTAAAGTATCACAGCGGCGTCCACTTTGTAGAAATCGAACTGCAGCAAGAATACCATCATCCTTCCCTCTCTACCGACAAGACCCTAGCCCTAAGTAACTAAGCGTGGTAGCGTAGCCCCTTTTAAGGTTTAGAGTATCTGTTAATGTTATGCTATTTGCTAGAACTGCGCAGGCGCGCAATTTACACTATCCTATTTTTCTTCTTAGTGTTTTTAGTATTTTTTAGTAACGCCAATACATTATTTACCATGCTAATTAGTCCATTATTAGCTATCTTACCTGATACTAACTTTGTCATTGCAACTCAAATTACCTCGCCGGTTTTGACGCCTCTTAAATTAGCGGCCAATCTTGCAATAGTTTTTACAACTCCTTTTGCACTCTTGCAACTTTGGTTATTTGTAGCACCAGGGCTTTATCAACAAGAATGCTCTCATTTAAAAACAGCCATTTGCAGTATTTTGCTTTTATTTTGCTTAGGTATTTTGTTCTGTTTTTACGTAATCTTACCGATGATGTTTCAATTTTTTGCTAAAGCAACTCCTTCTGGGGTTCGCTTTATGCCTGATATTAGCAATACCGTGGATTTTATTACCCGGATGCTTATTCTTTTTGGCCTTTGTTTTCAAATTCCTATTATAGGTTTTACTTTAGTCCGTATGAATTGGGTGAAACTCGCTGTGTTGAAAAAAATTCGACCCTATATCATCGTCACTTCTTTTGTCATAGGCATGTTAGTAACGCCTGATATTTTTTCGCAGATCATCCTCGCGATTCCGCTTTGCCTACTTTATGAAGTGGGAATTATTTTAGCAACTTTAGGGTTAGGCAGAGCGAGGACTTACACGCCTAGACACCACTAGGCTCGAATTCTAAAGAAAGCCTTTTAATTTGCACTTGCACCATTTTGTTAATCATTTCTTCAAAATTCACTGAGGGTTTCCAATCTAAAAGTTGGCGCGCTTTTGAAATGTCAGCCACCGTTTGTGTTGTTTCTAAAGGACGCACCAAAGCAGGATCGCTAATGACATGCTCATGCCAGTTCTTACCGACGCAGCGGTAAGCAATTTCACAAAGCTCTCTTAAAGTATGTAATTGTCCTGTACCAATAACAAAATCATCCGCTGTTTTCTGTTGTAATATTAGCCACATGGCACGAACATAATCGGGTGCATAACCCCAGTCGCGCGCGATTTCAAAATTGCCTAAGGCCAATTTTCCATCCGCAACAATAGGCATGCTTCGTTCATTTTTGTCCGGGGAATTCAAAATTCCAAGTGAAGCGCAGGCAGCACCATAAGCAATTTTTTGAGTAACAAAATGTAATGGTCTTCGTTCGCTTTCATGATTAAATAAAATACCACTAGCTATAAAAAGGCCATAACTTTCACGATAAATTCGTACCATTTGATGGGCATACACTTTTGAAGCTGCGTAAGGATTGGTCGGATTAAAAGGTGTATCTTCATTTTGGGGGCTTAGTTTAGCCTGACCAAACATTTCTGAGGAAGAAGCATGGTAGATTTTTGTTTTTGGACAAATCGTCCGCACCGCCTCAAAGAGGTGAACCGCCCCAAGTCCATTGGTGCTTAAAGTTTCTGCCGCTTGATTCCAGGATTGACCAGGACTGGATTGTGAAGCCAAATTATAAATTTCATCGGGTTTAAGCGCATTGATTATTGCTTTAACATGGTCTTCATTGGCAATATCGCCGTATGCCATCTCGACTTTATCTAGCAATTGTGGGCAAGCTTGCTTCCTGGAAGAAGTTCTATCATGGGAAAATCCAAAAACCTTGTAGCCTTTTTGCAGTAGCAATTCAGCTAAAAAATGACCATCTTGGCCACTAATGCCTGTAATCAAAGCACGCATTCAGTATCCCCATGAGCTTAGCGGGTTAAATCGCCGAAAACTTGAAAAAATTGGTGGCAGTCAGGGTACTTTTTTCACTAAAAAAAGTCAATTACAGCCTTTCTAAGCCGATCAGCACTTGATTTCATACTCTGTTTAAGGAGAAAATGGCGGCTTTGTTGATTAACAAATGTACTTACCAGGGTCGAAATACCCTTGAGCATTTTGTTTTCTAAACAGGTCTAACACAAGGGAAGATGAATTTATCTTATGCCAGCTCCTCACTCTCTACATATTGGATACGATATTTCCCAAACGGGCTTTGGTAAAGCAGGTTGTGGCTATTTTGCTCACGCATTAATTCAAGCAATGTTAGAGCTTGCGCCTGAGCATCGTTATTCTCTTTATCCAAGCTTCGGTGATTTTTATTTTGATGCGCGAATGCCTTTCCAAAATCCTTATCAAGGCGGGGATTATGGCCCCCGTCATTTAAGCCGCGAATTGGCAGCAACCTTTTGGTCCAAACCACAAGTTGAAGAAAATCTCGCTAAGCCACAAATTATTCATGCAAATAATTTTTGGTGCCCTGGTCAATTAAAATCAAGCCGCCTAATTTATACCTTTTATGATATGGGCTTTGTTGTTGATCCTGATTGGACTACTGAAGCAAACCGGCTTGGCTGTTTTGAAGGGGTATTTCGCTCCTCAATTGCAGCTGATTGGGTTGTTGCTATTTCAGCAGCATCACGCGAGCATTATTTGCATACCTTCCCGCATTTCCCTGAAGAGCGTATTCGCGTAATCTACCCTTGTTCACGCTTTTCTAAAGAGCAGTCTTTAAGCCCCACTAAGCCGAAAACCCTTAGCCAGGTTAGGCCTGGACGTTTTTGGCTTAGTGTTGGAACTATTGAACCCCGGAAAAATCAACGAAGCCTGGCTAAGGCCTACGCGCGTTATTTGCAGTTAGAAGGTGAACCCATGCCACTTGTTTTTGCCGGTGGAAAGGGCTGGTTAATGGATGATTTCCATAGCTATTTGCAGGAATTGGGCATTGAGTCTCAAGTTATATTTACCGATTATGTGTCCGATAAAGAATTGATTTGGCTTTATCAAAACTGCTATGCAAATCTTTATCCTTCTCTATTTGAGGGCTTTGGCTTGCCTATTTTAGAAGGCATGCAATTCGGCGCTCCAACCCTTAGCTCTGATTCAACTTCATTGCCTGAGGTAGCAGGAAATGCGGCTATTTTACTATCGCCAAAAGATTCAGAGGCTTGGGCACAAGCGATGTTAGAACTGTCTCTTAATCAAATTCTTAGAGAAGAGCTTAGCCAAGCGGCACAGTTACAAGCTACACGATTTGACTGGCAGCAAAGCGCCTTTTCTTTGTTGGAACTTTATAAAGAAGCCTTAATCTTACCTAAAAGAGAAGCTATGAGTATTAGAAATGTTTGATAGTTTAATAAAATATCGTCACTTTATCATGAGCTCAATTTTCAATGAGTTCGCTAATCGTTTCGCCAATAGCAAATTAGGAGGTTTATGGCTTGTACTAAATCCTTTGACCCAAGTACTTATTTACGCTCTTATTTTATCCAACGTCCTAAGTGCCAAACTACCTGGCGTACAATCTAAATATAGTTATACAATTTATTTAATGGCAGGTTTATTATGCTGGTCTCTTTTTTCGGAGATAATTTCGCGCTGCACTACTCTTTTTATTGAACAAAGTAACTTGATTAAAAAAATGAGCTTCCCGCGCATTACCTTGCCTTCAATTGTAATTGGTTCTTGTCTTCTCAATAATTTATTGTTGCTGTTTTGTATGCTGGTTATTTTTGTGTGCCTGGGTCATATGCCCAATGCCGCAATGCTTTTGGCGCTTCCTTTACTTATTCTTGTAACAGTAGCCTTTGCCGTGGGTATTGGTTTAATTTTGGGAACTTTGAATGTTTTTATACGAGATCTTACACAAATAGTTCCTATCGCTTTACAACTATGGTTTTGGTTTACACCAATTATTTATCCGGAAAACATTGTTCCTCAAAAATTTCAAAGTCTGCTCGCTTTAAACCCGATGTATAAATTAGTTTCGGCCTATCATGATATTTTTTTATATGGTTTATTTCCTAACCTAATCAATTTGATAGAAATGCTTGTTATCTCGATTGGCTTAATGATGTTTGGTCTTTTCATCTTTCGTCGTGCCAGCCCGGAAATGGTGGATGTATTATGAGCTTACTTAAAGTAACTAATTTAGGTAAATCTTATAAGACTTATCGCTCGGTCTGGTTGCGCTTTGCCTCCTGGTTTAACTTACCCGTTAAACCTTGTGAGGAACTTTGGACATTAAGGGGGATCAATTTTGAAATTCAGCCTGGAGAATCCATTGGCCTCGTTGGGCAAAATGGTGCAGGTAAAAGTACTTTATTAAAACTAATTACCGGAACCTTGCAAGTCACTGAAGGGGTTATTCAGCGCAATGGACGAATTGCCGCAATACTTGAATTAGGTATGGGATTTTCCCCGGAACGTTCAGGCAGGCAGAATGCACGTCATGTTGCGGGGCTGATGGGTTTTAGTTCTAAAGAAATTGAACAATTAATGCCTGGCATTGAGAGCTTTGCGGAGCTTGACACCTATTTTGATGAGCCCTTGCGCACTTATTCTAGTGGTATGCAAATGCGTTTAGCCTTTGCTGTAGCAACTTCATCACGTCCTGAAATTTTAATTGTTGATGAAGCTTTATCCGTTGGCGATAGTTATTTTCAACATAAATGTATAAAACGCATTCGTGAATTTCAATCCTTAGGTACTTCCCTTTTCCTGGTATCCCACTCACCAGAGATTATAAGAGCACTTTGTCAACGGGGGATAATGCTTGAGAACGGCGCAATTGCTAAAATGGGAGAAGCGACCACAGTCATGGATTTTTATATGGCAAGCCAAGTTGCAAAAATGGATTCTCCTGCAAGTCAACGCGAATTTACTGAATCAAACGCACAATTGGCAACTCGAGACGGTAAAGTTGTTTTATCAGCAAAAACAATTGGCGGTGTTAACGTTGAAATCATTGGTGAACGAGCTCTAATTCATACGGGCGATAAGATATCCATCCGTATTGGAGCAACATTTGAGGAAGCGTTTGAAGATCCTCATTTTGGCTTTGGTATTCGCACCAAACTTGGACTCACTGTCTATGAAGCAAATACCCATACTTTGGATTTTCCAACACGTCCAGTGTCAGCAGGTGAAAGTCTTTCCATTCAGTTTAAATTTAATTGCCACCTTGCGCCTGGCACTTATGAGTTAGTAATAGGCATTGCGAATAAAGGCTATGATCGAGGTTTATTTGAACAAGGCTTATTTTATGATCTGTCTTTTATGATTTTTGAAGTCGTTGATGACAGACCTTTTAGCTGGGCTGGAATCTATGATTTACAACCTGAATTAGTTATGGATACCTAAAATGATAGAGCTTAAAGGGAACTTTGAAAAAATATGAGCAATTCACTCAAAACCATTGCAGTTGATCTCACTCCCATACTGCCCGGTGGTGAAAACGGCGGAGCCAAAATTTTTGTTCTAGAACTGCTTACCCAACTTGCACAGTTAGCCCCCAATACTGAATTTATCCTTCTTACTCAAGCGGCATCCCATGAGGAACTCAAGGCGATGGAATGCGCTAATCTCAGATGCTTGATGATTTTGGGCAATCCGCTAAAAGAGGTTCCTTTGCTTGCTAAGTTTCAGGCAAAAATACAGGGCTTACCCTATGTAGGGCGCCGATTTTTAGCGTTGTTGTTTCGTATACATCAACGATTAAAACGCCGAAAAGCCAATTCTTTATTATCTAAGATTAAAGCTGATCTCCTTTTCTGTCCTTTTACAGCACCGACCTATTCAGAACCAGAAATTCCTACAGTCTGCACTATTTATGACTTGCAATATAAAACCTATCCGCAATTTTTTAACGAGGGGGAGTTGTTTCAGCGTAATCAAACGTTTATTACAGCCTGTCACTCCGCTTCGATGCTTACAGCTATTTCAGAGTATTCACGACTTTCTGCGATTAAGCATGGTGCAATTAAGCCTGAAAAAATTCGTACAATTCATCTGCAGATGGCTCATCATAACTTACCCAAAGCTGATGATGATAAATCAGTTCTTAATCGTCTTCGGCTGACAACGGAACAATACTTGCTCTACCCTGCAAATTTTTGGAAGCATAAAAATCATGAGATGCTTCTAACAGCTTTTGGCTTGGCTTGTCGAGAAAAGCTGCCTGCGAATATTAAATTAGTTTGTACGGGTGCTGAAGGTTCAAGACAACTTTGGTTAACCCAAGCCGCGGCAATGATGGGTCTAAGTGAACGGATTATTTTTCCAGGTTTTTTAAGTAATCAAGAATTAGCTCAGCTCATGTCCCATTGTTTGGCGGTTATTTTTCCTTCACTTTATGAAGGTTTTGGTTTACCTCTTATTGAAGCCATGGCAGTCGGTGTCCCCGTGGCCTGTAGCAATCTTAGCGCACTTCCTGAAATAGCTGCGGATGCAGCCTTGCGCTTCAATCCGCGAATACCAGAAGAGATTGCCGCCGCTCTTATTAATTTAGCAGAAGATAAGGCATTAAGAACAAAGCTCATTGACAGCGGTAAAAAGCGCGCGCAACTTTTTTCCGACTCAGGTAAAATGGCTCAAGAATATTGGGAACTTTTTCAGCAAGCTGTGAGCTTACATAAACAAGAAGAGGAGCTTTCATTGATACTTAAACAAAGGGGTATCCAACCCAATTATAACGAAGCTATCGAATTAACCTCAATTAAGAAATCAGCATGAAAATTAGCATTATTACTCCTTCTTATAATCAAGGTCAATTTATCGAGCGCACCTTGCTTAGCGTTGCCAAGCAAACGGGTGGTGAGATTGAACATGTCGTTTTTGATGGCAACAGTAGCGATAATACCGTTGAGGTCTTAAAGCAAAACGCCGAGTTAGTCCGTTGGGTTTCAGAGGCTGATAAAGGTCAAACCGATGCCGTTAACAAAGGTATTAGAGCTACTAGTGGCGAAATTATTGGTTGGCTAAATTCCGATGATATTTACTATCCCGGAGCAATTGCTACCGTTCTGGAATTTTTTGAGAAAAATCCTGAGATAGATATTATTTATGGCATGGCAGATCATATTGATATTAATGATATGCCTTTTGAAACTTACCCTTCTGAGCCTTGGGACTTTGAGCGCTTAAAAGAAACTTGTTTCATTTGCCAACCGGCTCTATTTTTCAGACGTCGATTGGTTGCAAAATATGGGTTACTGGATGAATCTTTAAATTATTGTATGGATTATGAATTTTGGTTAAGGCTTGGTAAGGCTGGAGTAAAATTCGCTTACCTTGAAAAAAAATTAGCTGGCTCAAGACTATACGCCGATAATAAAACACTTGGCGCTAAAGTCAAAGTTCATTATGAAATTAATGAAATGTTTCGAAAAAAATTTGGCAAAGTTCCTAATAAATGGCTACTAGGCTATAGTCATGCAATAGTGGAATCTAAAATTGATAGAAAGAAATATCCTGCTCGCTATACTTATTCACTCTTAAAACCCTTAATTCATTCTTCATTTCATTGGAATAAAAATCTTAACTTTGATTTGATTAAAATAATTTTAGGCTGGGGTCTTCGATTGCTCATTTTGAAACCCCTGAGCATTGGTTTAGGACATGCACGCAATATCCAAAAAAAATTTAAAGCTGCAGACTGATACGTTTTAAAGCGACGTTAATTGAAAAGGATAGAACTAATGAAAGCAGTAATACTAGCAGGTGGCTTAGGTACTAGAATAAGTGAAGAAACGGGTTTACGTCCCAAACCGATGATTGAAATTGGTGGAAAACCTATCCTTTGGCATATTATGAAGCTTTATTCTACTCATAACATCAATAATTTTGTAATTTGTCTGGGTTATAAAGGCTATGTAATTAAAGAATATTTTGCTAATTATTTTTTACATATGTCAGATGTTACCTTAGATATTAGCAATAACAAAATGGAAATCCATCAAAACAATGCCGAACCCTGGCTGATTACTTTAGTAGACACCGGTGAGCAGACCATGACTGGTGGTCGTTTAAAGCGCGCAGCCAAACATTTAGGTGATGAAGATTTTTGTCTAACTTATGGCGATGGCGTTTCCGATGTTGATATAACTTCTTTAATTGCCTTTCATAAAGATCATAAAAAATTAGCAACTTTAACCGCAATTCAACCTCCAGGTCGTTTTGGTTCTTTGCTGATTGAAAATGAATCAGTAAAAGGTTTTAAAGAAAAACCACAGGGTGATGGCGGATGGATTAATGGTGGTTTTTTTGTTTTATCGCCAAAAGTTATCGAATACATTGAGGATGATGAAACAATTTGGGAAAAAGCTCCTCTTGAATCCTTGTCTGCAGAGGGTCAATTAACCGCTTTTCATCATGATGGTTTTTGGCATCCTATGGATACTCTTCGCGATAAAAATTATTTGGAAGAACTTTGGAACGCAGGTAATGCGCCTTGGAAAACCTGGTAGAATTTATATTGATAATTCTTAGTTAAGCTATTAATTTTAAAGGAAATTAAAATGAAACAAGACTTTATTCATGTACCCTATGGAAGAACTGTTCACGGTGAAGAAGAAATCGATGCGGTCGTATCGGTGCTCCGTAGCTCCACTCAGATGGGTAAGCATGTTCGTGAGATGGAAGAGCAAGTGGCTAGTCTCTTTAATAAACAACAAGGGATTATGGTTAATTCCGGCTCTTCCGCGAATTATTTATCGATTGAAATATTAGATTTAGCACCCGGATCTGAAGTCATTACTCCCACGCTAACTTTTTCAACTACTGTAGCTCCTCTTGTAAAAAATAATTTAATTCCTGCTTTTGTTGATGTGGAACCTGGAACCTTTAATATTGATGCCAATCAAGTTGAAGCTATGATATCTGCAAAAACCAAAGCAATGATGATCCCGAATCTTTTAGGGAACCTTCCTAACTGGAAAATGCTGCGGGAGCTTGCTGATAAATACAAGCTAATTGTTATTGAAGATTCTGCTGATACCCTTGGAGCTACCATTAACGATCAAGCAGCCGGTCGTTACACCGACATCAGCACCACCAGTTTTTATGGCTCACACGTTGTCAACTGCGCAGGAAATGGCGGTATGTTATGTGTCAATGAAGACCGGCTTAATGACCGCGCGAAATTATTGCGATCTTGGGGGCGAAGTTCCTCGCTTTTCGTGGAATCGGAAGCTATCGAAAATCGCTTTAATATCCAAGTGGATGGCATCGATTATGATGCGAAATTTGTTTTTGAAGCCTTAGGTTATAATCTTGAGCCTTCTGAAATGGGGGCTGCTTTTGGTTTAGTGCAACTTTCTAAATTGAGTCAAAATATCCAATCTCGTGAACATGCCTTCGACCTTCATATGAAATTTTTTGCTCAATACCAAGACTGGTTTATTCTACCGAAACAATTAGCAGATTCAAAAACAGGTTGGCTCGCTTTTCCCCTAACCCTCAAAGACACTGCCCCCTTTAGTCGTAAAGAATTACAAATTTATTTAGAAAACCGCAATATTCAAACCAGAACTGTATTTACGGGTAATATTTTAAGGCAACCCGGTTTCTCCAAGATTGAACGCCGTGAAGCAGCAGCCGGTTATCCTCATGCAGATCAAGTAATGCGTGGTGGAATTCTCCTAGGCTGTCATCATGGCCTAACGCCTGAGATGATTGCTCACATTCACCAATCCTTTGAAGAATTTGCGAAAGTTCATGCTAAGATAACGCAAATGGCTTAGGGCTAAAAATCAAATAGCGGGTGTGAGCCCGCTATATTATTGAGAATTTTTATGAAATTAATCTCTGTTGTTACGCCTTGTTATAATGAAGAAGATAATATTGAAGAAATCCACAAGCAAGTTAAAACAGTGTTTGAGTCCCTACCCAACTATCGCTACGAACATATTTTTATTGATAATGCCTCCACGGATAAAACGGTAAGCTTACTTAAAGCAATTGCTGATAAAGATCCTCTAGTTAAAATTATTGTTAACTCACGAAACTTTGGTCATATCCGCTCACCATATCACGCTATGTTGGAAACAACAGGTGATGCAACAATATTGATTGTTGCTGATTTGCAAGACCCGCCGGAGTTAATTAAAGAATTTATTAACAAATGGGAACAAGGTTACAAGATTGCTGTGGGTGTGAAACCTGAAAGCCAGGAATCTAAGCTTATGTTTTTTATACGACATAGTTACTATAATTTTGTAACCAAAATAGCCGATGTAAAATTAATAAAAAATTTCACCGGCTTTGGTTTGTATGACAAAGAAGTCATTAACATTTTGCGCAGTCAAAAAGATCCCTATCCTTATTTTCGTGGACTTATTGCCGAAATTGGCTTTGATATTGCCGAAGTTCCTTATAACCAACCCAGAAGAACTCGCGGTGTTACAAAAAATAATTTTTATTCTCTCTATGACATGGCTATGCTAGGAATCACGAGTCACTCTAAAATCCCCCTACGTTTAGCGACCATGGCAGGCTTTGCTCTTTCAATTTTTAGTTTACTCATGTCGCTTGTGTTTTTTACGTTGAAATTAATATTTTGGCAAAGTTTTAACCTTGGTGTAGCACCTATTTTAATTGGCCTATTCTTTTTCTCCTCAGTGCAACTGTTCTTTATTGGCTTATTAGGTGAATATATTGCATCCATCAATACTCGAGTAATGAGCAGACCTTTAGTTGTAGAAAAAGAACGAATAAATTTTGCTGAACCCTTATGAAATTAAGTGGTCTATCTCAGGATTTAAATTATATTTTAGAAAAAACATCTTCATTATGGGATGAGCTACGTGAACAACAAATTTTCATTAGCGGTGGGACTGGGTTTTTTGGTTGTTGGCTCCTGGAGAGTTTTCTATGGGTCAACAAAATTCTAAATCTTGATGCAAAAGCAACCATTTTGACACGCAATATTGACTGCTTTGCCAGCAAATACCCCCATCTTTATCATCAACAAGCTTTATCTTTTTGCGAAGGAGACATCAAAGATTTTGAATTTCCAAAGCAAAAATTTTCCCATATCATTCATGCTGCCACTGACACCAATTCCAGAGTTGCTAATAACCATTCATTAGCGCTTTTTGATGATATTTTTAAAGGTACATCACGAATGCTCGAGTTGGCTAAACATTGTCGGGCTAAAAAATTTCTACTAACCAGTTCAGGTGCTGTTTATGGCAAACAGCCTGAAGGGCTTAACCATATTTCGGAAACTTATCTTCCGCAACTACAGCTGTTTACTAACCAATCGAGTTATGCACTTGGTAAATGTGCCGCGGAACATCTTTGTTATTTGAATAGCCTTGAAAGTGGATTTGAGGTGAAAATTGCCCGCTGCTTTTCCTTTGTTGGCCCTTATTTAGCACTTGATGGACCTTATGCCCTCGCAAATTTTATTGGCGATGGCCTCAAAGGTCAGGCTATTGAAATAAAAGGGGATGGTACTCCAATCCGTTCTTACCTCTATGCGGCTGACTTAATGATCTGGTTGTGGACTATCTTGTTTCGGGGCCAAACAGCTCACCCCTATAATGTAGGCTCTGATGACGCCTATTCTATTAAGGAGCTCGCGGATTTGGTTCAGCTATCCTTTGATAGCACTCTGACTGTCATTTTAAAACAAAAGGCGCAATCAAATAGACCCATAGAACGCTATGTTCCCAATATCGATCGGGCTCGTAAAGACCTCAATTTAATACCGCAGATAAAATTATTTGAAGCGATAACTTTAACTAAAAATTGGCATTTAAATCAAATAGTGCAAACAACTAACTCAAGTTAAAAACGTGGTAGATATGACAACTAAACAGCAACTTATTAGGTATCTTTTTGTAGGCATGTTAAATACTTTTTTTAGCTATGGCTGCTACGCCAGCTTTATCTATATGGGACTTTCCTATCCTCTAGCTTTGTTTTATGCAACAGTCCTGGGTATTTTTTTTAATTTTAAAACCACCGGAAAACTCGTATTTAAAAATACTAACAACCAATTAGTTTTTAAATTCATTTCCGTTTACCTTGCAATGTATTTTCTAAACATGTCTCTTGTGAGTCTATTCAAATTCTGGTCTTTTGATTTATACACAGCAGGATTTTTGGCACTCTTTCCTTGTGCAATTTTAGGATTTATTTTAAATAAAAATTTAGTATTTAAATCGCATACAAAGCAAATAGAATCTTCATAAATTAATAAGATAAAAGAAGATGGGTTTAGCAATTTTTCTAGGTAGCTCAAAAGTATCTACTAGGGTCGCTCCGGCCTATAGAGCGATTTTAAGTCGATTCCATGCAAACTGGTTTTGTTAATGGCTCCATCTCTGTTATGGGTCGGCCGAAAGCTATTTTAGGATAGGCATTGGCATGCACATCGATTATTACTTGCAACAATGATGCTTCTTCCTGACCCCAAAACCACTCAAGCGCTGTATCAATTTCCTCGGAAATCAAAATAGTTTTGGCAGAAATACCATAGGCGCAGGCTATCGCTTCAAAGTTAGGCGCGCTATAGCCCCAATAGGTTGCTAAATAACGGCTATTAAAATAACTGTCCTGGAATTGACGAATCATACCTAAGCTATTGTTATTAATTACAATTATTTTAAGAGGAATTTTTTCGCGAACTACGGTTTGTAATTCTTGAATATTTAATTGAAAACATCCGTCACCCGCTATGACGATCACCGGTTTTTTATTGTGGGCAAAGGAAGCGCCAATTGCCGCTGGTAAGGCAAAGCCCATTGCACCCATTCCGGCAGAGGTCATAAAAAATTGCTCAGCGCCAACTTCTAAAGATTGTGCCGACCACATTTGGTGATTGCCCACATCAACCACATAGCCGCAACTTTTTTGAGAGTGTTGGGATAGGCGATGCATAAAAAAATTAGGGTTAATGCCAGAAATCGTAGCAAGTTCTTTAGTGTCAGGCCATTTTTCTTTTAGGAGCTTAATCTCTTCAATCCAGCTTTTATTGGATGGCAGGATTTTACCTTTAATTTGTTGAAACATTTTGTCGATAAAGTCCGCGAGATCCATAACGATAGGAAGGCAATTTTCTACGCGATTATTAATTTCATGCTCATCGCAATCCACATGAAAAATAGTTTTATTCTGGCGGAAAGAATCAACATCTGCGCCTGTTTGGCGGATATCTAAACGCGAGCCTAAAACAAGAAGAAGATCGCAATTGCCAAGAGCGATATTTGCCCAGCGGTTGCCATAACTGCCAATAAATCCGACTCGAAGAGGATGTCCATAATCAATGACATCCAGACCTAATAACGAAGTAACAACAGGGATGTTTAGCTTTTTTACCAAGGCTAAAAAATCCTCACCTGCAGCCGCACTATTAATGCCGCCACCCGCTAAAATTAGTGGTTTTTTTGCCTGAGAAATTGCTGTGATTAGCTGCTCGAAATTGTCATCTTCGATTGGATTCACAATTTTTTTTCTTGTAATTTTTTCCAGGTCTTCGACTTCAAGTTCGGCGCGCTGTAAATTCATGGGTATATCAATCAGAACCGGACCAGGTCGGCCACTAATAGCTAACTCATAAGCTTCTTTGAATACTGATTCAATTTCGCTGGCATCCTTTATTGCATAACTTTTTTTGGTGATATGTTGAGTCATAGCAACAATATCAGTTTCCTGAAAGCCCAACTGCCGGATTTTTTTATCACCTTTTTGTTCGTGAATATTTACTTGTCCGGTGATGAAGAGTGCAGGAGAGGAATCAAAATAACACGAAGCAATACCCGTGATTAAATTAGTAGCGCCAGGGCCGGAAGTTGCCATACCCACTGCTACATTTTCGCCACAACGTCCGTAGGCATCTACAGCAAAGGAAGCTGATTGCTCATGATGCATACTTACAATTTCAATTCCGCCTTCTGCATGAATAGCATCTAAAATCTGGGTTATCATCCCGCCTGACATCTCAAAGACGTATTTAACACCTTGAGCTCGGAGAAATTTAGCTATGAACTCACTCGCTTTAATCTTCATTATAATCCTCAAAATACGTTCTCACCTAGATGCTTATTAGCTCTAAGCGCTATTTAATTCAGGCTTGCAAGAATAATTGGACTTAACTTTTTAGCATACAATTTAGAACCTGATTCGGTTAGATGAGCAACATCAAAAAAAACAGGCACTCCCTCTGCAGTAATCAGAGGACAAGATTGCTGCTTACAAATATTTTTTATCAGCGAAATATATTTGACATCCCTTCGTGCACCAAAATGCTTGAACATTATTTCTTCGTCAGCAATCATCAGGGACTCTGACATTAGCATGGCTGGAGTTCCTTTAATTTTTTTATTCTTAACCAATTGCTTATAGACTAATATCGGCACAGCTAATTTAAAAATAGGGCTTTTTCCAAGAATAATTATTTCCATGTTTTCTTTAGACAAAAAATGAAGAGTTTTCTCAAACATTGCTAATGTATTTTCATCAGTTGCCCAGTCTGCCGACAAAATCAGAAGCTTGGGTTTGACCTGGAGAATGCGTGAAAGAGCAAGATCATTAAAGCGTTTACAATGAGGACGGGCAGCCATATCAAAGCCAATAATAGGAGGACATGCAGAGGCCGAAAGCATACCTACTGAATATCCTTTTTTTTCCAGATTTTCTTTTAGGCCAGCATATAAATGCGCACTGTGACTGTCTCCCCAAAGCATCACTCTTTTATCATTAGCGCCCTTTGCTAAACATTTAGATACATCAACTCCATCAGGAGCAAGATTATAATCTTGAAAACAAGTTCCATAATAAAAAGAAGGCTTAAAATCATATTTTATAAAATTAAGGATTGTTAATAATTGCTTGTCTATTCTTTTAGGAAAACCCTTATTATGAATTGCTACCCAGCCGCTAAGGCTAAGTAAAACGGTAATCATCGCTGCAGGCATGAATATTTTTTGAGGATTGAGTACTTTAAGCCGTCGAAAAGGTTGCTCGACCAAATAATAATTCAAGCAAGCTAGGCTAAGACTAAGCCCTAATACGGATAAGGAATAATTTATAAAATCAGCTTCTGGATAAAGCCGTTTTACAAAAACTATTATGGGCCAGTGAACTAAATATAAGGAATAGGAGATATTGCCCAGCGCTTGAAAAGGCAAAATGCTCAGCATTCTATTAGCTAAATTTTGCTTCGACTCACCAGACCAAATAAGGAGTGCTGTTCCTAAACAAGGTAAACAAGCTGAAAAACCGGGAAATTTTGTATTGACTGTAAACAGAAAAATTGACGTGAAAATAAATACAAAGCCAATTGTGCTCGTTGTAAATGAAAGTAAATTAGCTTGTATTTTAGGTAGGCAACCGATTGCTATGATAGACCCTAAAAGAAATTCGAAGGCGCGAAATGGCAGCATATAAAAAGCTGCCATTGGACTAATTTTTAAAAACCACTGCGATAAAATAAGGGAACTAAGTGTAGCAATAACTAAAATGCAGGTTAGGAATTTGAAAGATTTTCGGCTTAAAAGCATCATACACAGCGGAAAAAGGATGTAAAACTGTTCTTCAACTCCTAAAGACCATAAATGCAATAAAGGAATTTCCGTTGCTGCTGGAGAAAAATAACCTAAGGTAGAAAAAAAATATATATTCGCTGAGAAAAGGGCTGAGGCAATTAACGATTTTGCATACATAACTAGCTCGCCCGAAACAAAGCGAGAATAAGCAAACAGCGTACAAATAATGAGAACTGAAACTAAAGCCGGGAGAATACGTTTTGCTCGCCGTTCATAAAATGTACTTAGGGAGAAGGTATTTTCCCTTAGATCATTATGAATAATTTTGGTAATTAGGTAACCTGAAATCACAAAAAAAATATCTACGCCAACAAAGCCACCTGGCAAAAATAAAGGTTCAAGATGAAAAATTAGAATAGCGAGTACTGCAATGCCCCTTAATCCATTGATATCGCGACGGTAGTTTAGTTTATTCATAACCTATTAACCTATGAGAACTGCTCAAATTTTTGCAACACTTCAACCGGCGGTCATTCTCTCATAGTTCCAATAAAGAAAAAATATTTAATATAAGTCCTCTCGCCAAGGTCTTAAGGTACTTGGTATTAAACTAACCCATACCGTGCTAAGCGCTTTAATCATTTCTTTGTTTTTAGTTGTTTTTCAGCTAAAATGCCGCCTTGAACTATTCTTTCAATGCAGCTCATTTTAGTTAATTAGTTATTAAATTTTTAAGCTGAATAGAAATGACCGCCCATAGGAATTTGAAGAAATCATGAAGAATTTTTCTCTCTCAACCTCAAGTGATTTTTCCACTGAAATCGAATCTTTACGTGGACTCGCAGCTCTCTTTGTACTGTTTGGGCATTTGTATTTAGTGGCTCAAGCCGCCGTCTTTTTTCCAGCCGCAACGCCTAAAGCTTTGAAAATATTCATTGCCAGTGTTTTCAATCCTCAACCTGCAGTACTGCTTTTTTTTGCCATTAGTGGCTTAGTTTTGGGTCGACAGTTGCGTAAAAATCCTGTCGATAGTATTCCTTCTTATTTTGCGTATCTTCTTCGGCGTGGTTTTCGCTTAATGCCCCTTATATGGGTTTCCGTTGTCTTCGCTTTTTTGTTGTTCCCTTTTTATGAAGTCAGTTTCTCAATTTTATATAAAAATTTAAAACTTAAAGATATTTCACTTAATATTGTTCTATGGTCTATCCGGGTCGAGCTCTGGTGTAGCCTATTTTTCCCACTTCTATTTTGGCTGTTTAGGATTCAAGGCATCAAATTAAATATCTTATTATTCCTTGGTTTTACTTTAATGAGTTATTTCGTTAACAATCCCATTTTTATGCAGTTTTGGGTTTTCTTTCATGCCGGATTATTAATTGACGCTTTAAGCGCAAATGTGAAAATTAACTTCTTAAAGAACCCTTTGATCCTGGTTATTGCTTATCTCATTTTTATACTGGCGCCAGAATTTAGCATTGGCTTGAGAAACTGGAACTATGGTTGTTGGCAATCCTGGGTTTTACCTGAAATTGTGGCCTGCTCTTATATTTTATTTTTTGTAATCCATAATAAAAATTCAGCCTTTAATTCCTTTTTACGTCACTCATGGATAAGGTATTTTGGAAAAATTTCTTTTAGCATTTACTTGCTGCATTTCCCTCTCTTGAAATTTATGATTTGGAAATTCCCCATTACTTCTTTGGCAAATTTAATTTCTTTTGCAACTATTTTCTTTGTTATCACTATTGCTCTTTCAGCTTTAGCCTACCGATTTATTGAGCTGCCCTTTAATCAATTAGGAAGAAAACTAGCTAACTATCTGGTTAAGGATTTATTTTCCAAATCTTTACCCGAAACTAACAGCAAGCTGCAAGAAATTTAAAGATAACGCGTTTGAGGATGTACAAAATGTATTATCGGCTAGCTAAAAATAAACCTGCCTTGCAAAGTTTGTTAATATGGAGCAGTTTAATACTTTTTTTTTCCCTGGCATCGATTCCATTTCTTGATTTTGCCTTTTCCGGGGATGACATTTTTAATAGTCAAACCAAGGGCATTTTAAAAACAAGCCACCTGTCGGTTCTGACTTTTGCATTTGCAAATATTAAAGCTTGGTTGGACGTTGGAAGAATATTTATAATTCCTTTTCTTACGACCTATCCCTTGTTTAACTGGATTGGCGATAATCTTATTCTCTATAACTTCATTCACTGGTTTGCCTCGATAATTAGTTTAATATTTGTTGGTCAATTTTTATATAAAATTTCAAATCGTAAGGATTTGATTATATTATTTATTAGCCTCTTACCGTTCTGCTGGGCGCTTTACCCCATCTCCCCCTGGACTACGCAAGCATTCATGCTCCCTATGCTCATCTCTTTTATCATGTTGACCTTAAGCAACTATATCAATTTTGTAGAGCGATATAAGTTTAGGTATCTAGCTTATTTGTCTATTTTCTTTATTTTAGCGCTTAGTACCTATGAAATTGCTTTCGTAATACCCCCCTGCGTACTTTTACTTAATTTTTGGTTAAAAAATTATGAACTAAAAAGAAAATTAATTGCTAGTGGTTCTGTTTTTTTAATTGCCATAATTTTTATTACAGCTACAGTTTTACTAAGAAATCATTTTGCTGGTGAATATAATGGCACTTCATTTGGCTCACTTAAAGCCCTTCCTTTGACATTCCTAAAGCAGCTTTCAAGCGAGCTGCCGCTAATGAGCATTAATTATTTCCACCCTTTTTTAACTAAGGTTCCTACTTATAAATTCACATTTTTCATTGCCAGTCTATTGTTTATCTTTTCAGTCATTCTCACCTACTCGCAATTGGGAAAATCATCTGCTATTTCAGGTTCTAAATGGTTGATTCTCTGCTGTTTAGCTTTTCAAATTATCCCTGCTACTATTATTGGCCTTAGCAGCAAAATGCAATTTACTGTGGATTATGGTTTGGCTCACATACCACTTATTTTGCAACAAATAGGTTTCTGTCTAATGCTTGCTTTATTACTCAATAATTTTCTGGTTTTTATTCGCTCAAATACATCTTTGAAAGAAACCCATGTGAGAGTAATTATTAGCCTTGTGATAGCCAGTTTTGTTAGCCTTAATTATATTGGTAACCAAAAAATAACAAGCTGGTACAATCACCAAACTCGTTATTCACGCGAGCTTTATGAAAAAGCAATCGCCATGGGCCTGTTCAAAACGCTCCCTTCAGAGGCCATTATCTTAAAGGCCTCCGAAGGTAATGAAATGTATTGGAATTCCAGATTTCTAAGAACTCAACTTGACGATCGCGGCGATATCTTATTAATTAATTTAAGTGATGGAAAAGCACCACTGGTCGATGAAGGAACTGAAAGATTGTTTGAACGTCGCTTTTCTAACTCCAGTGAAACTAATTTATTTTACCTCGATGTTGCTCACTTATTTAAATCGCCTAAAGCAGGTTATGTGCTCTTAGCTCACATTGCTAACCATAATGGCAAATTACCCCATCTTAGTTTGCAATTGGATAAAATTAAGCTCATTTACTTTGCTAAATCTTCCAAAGATTTAACTAAGATTTATGCAGACTTGTCTTTAAAATACAAGATTGATCTTAGTGTTTTGAGCACAGTTTCTCCTAGAGAGAATCAATCCATGGTCTCATTAAACTTAGCCTTACCCCTAAGTTATAACTCTTAATCAGAAATTAATTTTATTATGATAATTCTACAAGGCGCTTGATTATGGAAAAAAGAATAGAAGTTGAAAATCCACCTTTTTGGCAATCACTTAGATTAGATTGGAAATGGATTTTAGCAGGTTCTATTTTTTGCTTTTTCTACGCGAGCGCATTATTTTCAGGCTGGCATGCGGGACTTAAAGCAGGTTTTATTCCTAACTTAAATTATCCTTATGTCTATGGGGCGGATAGTATCTTTATGTCCTGGGAAATTCAGCGTGTTCTTGAAGGTTGGATTTTCGATAATTCACGTAGTGGCTACCCTTTTGGTTCTATCTTTTTTGATTACCCCCAAGCAGATAATGGCAATCTGGTAATTTTAAAATTATTCTCATTAGTAACAGGCACCTTCTATGGGGCTTTGAACCTGTATTTATTAACCAGTTTTGTTGTTGTCTTCGCCGTGAGTTTTTTGGTTTTCCGTGCTCTTTCTTTCCGAGCCTTCTATGCTTTTTCAGCAGCCATTCTATTTAGTTTTGCCCCTTTCCATATGTGGAGGTTGTTAGGGCACATCTATTATACTTGGTACTTTGTCGTGCCTATTTATTGTCTATTGGGTTGGAAAATTTTTTTTAATGCTCCTTTAGTTTGGCCACTTAATAATCTAAAGAAAATATCGATACTTCTGGCAACTCTGATAGTTTTAAGTTCTTTTGGTGTTTATTATGCCTTTTTTGGTGTAATTACTTTTATTGTTTCAGGCATTGCTGCTGCAATTAGCCAAAATAAATTACAGGGGTTTTATGCCTCTTTATTCTTAACAGCTATGCTTGCTTTTGGCGTTGGTCTAAACCTTTTACCTACTGCCATTTATAAATTTAACAATGGACCTAATCGTGAGGCCGGCTATCGCCTTCTTAAAGAAACCGAAACCTATTCACTAAAAATCGCACCTCTTTTTTTGCCGATTTGGAATCATCGCGTTGATAAAATCAAGTCTATCTTTTGGCGTTATACCAATAACTTCGATGTCACGGAGGCCACTTTTTCTTCTTCCCTTGGTTTGATAGGCTCCCTCGGTTTAATCATCCTTATTTTATGTATTTTCAAGGCTGCACTTGGGAAACAAATTGATATTCGTTTACGATATCTTTCATTTCTCATCTTGGCTTATCTGTTAATCGCTAGCGTTGGCGGTTTTAACGTCTTCTTTGCTCTTTATATTTCCAAGCTTATTAGAGGATGGAACAGAATTAGTATTTTCATTTCCTTTGCGACTTTAACTACTGTATTTTTTCTATTGCAAGAAAATAAGACCCTGGAATTTTTTCATAAAAACAATAAATTAATTTTCAATTCTTTTGTTGCCCTCCTCCTCATTTTTGGTCTCCTGGATCAAACTCCCCTAACTTTAGCGCCTCAAACTTATGCTGCCAAAGAAGCTTTTAAGGAGGATAGAATATTTATATCTAGGCTTGAGTCCTCCCTACCTCCAGGCTCTGCTATCTATCAGCTTCCTTACATGGGTTTTCCTGAATATGGCCCTTATAAAAATTTAGCAGACTATGATTTACTCCGAGGTTTTGTTAATTCTAAAACTTTAAAATGGAGCCACGCAGGAATAAAAGGTCGTGAGGGTGATTTATTTTATCGAAAGCTATTTGAGGAACCCCTTGTGAAGCAACTTGATGTAATTAAGCGTCTGGGTTTTTCAGGAATTTATATTGACCGTCGTGGTTTTAGTGATAATGCTAATGATTTAATCAAACAGTTGAATCAATTATTAGGATATCAACCAAGCTTGGAAAGTCAAAATAAACAAATTGTATTTTACCCCATTAAACCGTTTAATAAACTGGTTTCAGAGGCTTTAAAACCCAGTGAAATTATGCGACAGGCGAGATATTTTACAAGCAATGATAAGCCTTTAGCCAAAGCTTGAATGAGCGGAATAAACTAAAGTACTCGCTAAATTCCAGCCCTCCAAGCTTCAATCTGCTTAAGCGTAAACTGCTTTGAAGCTGACGGATTCGCATAATATTCGCAATACCATGCTGCTGTTTTTGCAATCACCTCTTTGGTATCCCACACTGGACTCCAGTTTAATAGTATTTTTGCCAAGGAACTATCCAAAGCTAAAGCTTGCGCTTCAGGGTAGGGGTTTTGCATGTAATTTAAAGAAGGCCGCTGCCAGCAGCTGCTCATTAACTCAAGAACGCCTCTAACTGAATAAGAAACTGATTCATGAGGCCCTAAATTCCAGGCTCTCGCAAAATTAGCTGGCTTTTCAGAAATTAAACCTGCTGCTAACATCAAATAACCTTGGACTAAAGCGAGCACATGCTGCCAGGGTCTTGTTGCCTCGGGGTATCTGAGCGTCATGGTTTTCTCTGCCGTAACGGCTCGAACAAAATCAGGTATCAAACGATCTTCAGACCAATCTCCTCCCCCGATAATATTACCTCCCCGAGCGATAGCAATGGCCGGGCCTTTATTTTCTTGCCAGGGGTAAGAAGCAGCATAGCTTTGAATAATCATTTCAGCAGCTGCTTTAGATGCACTGTAAGGATCTTTGCCGCCTAGTGGATCATCTTCACGGTAAGGCCATAACCATTCATTATTTTTATAGACTTTATCCGTTGTCACACAGACTACAGCACGCACTGATTTAACCAAACGAGCGGCTTCAAGCACATGAACAGTGCCCTGGGAATTTACAGCAAAAGTACGCACAGGCTCTTCGTAAGAACGCCTCACTAAGGGTTGTGCTGCAAGATGTAAAATAATTTCTGGTTGAAAACTATCTACTGCCTTTAATACACTTTCGTAATCACAAAGATCTGAAAAAGTAGTAGCCACAGAATTTTCTAAGTCTAAAACCTTAAATAAGGACGGCTCAGTCTCTGGCGGCAAAGAATAGCCAGCTATCTGAGCGCCTATTGACTGCAACCATAGACAAGCCCAGCTGCCCGTAAAACCAGTATGTCCGGTAATTAAGATTTTTTTATATGCCAGTGATTGTTCAAAAGGAAGCAAAGTCATTATTTAAACCTCAATTAAACTAAATTGATTTACTTTAAACCATTTAAAGCAAAACATTGAAAATACATCAAATTTTAAATGTTCTAAACAATTTAACGTGCAAAATAGTACGATATTCAATATGCTAAAGCAATTTAGACCTTAATTTTTAATCCTAAAATCGCATAAAATCTCAAAGAATTGTTCATAAAACTGCTAAAAAAATTCGCTTCTCCAAAACAAAATGTTAATATGCAGAGCTCAAAAATTTTTGGCTCAAATGCGCTTTTAAAAAAACTCAGGAAATAGATGGTTAATGTACATACAGAGTTAGGGAAAACTATGCATTTAATTCCAGTTATACTTTGTGGTGGAGAAGGATCGCGCCTATGGCCAATTTCTCGTGTTGCCCATCCGAAGCCCTTTATTCGTCTCGATGATGGCTATAGCCTCTTGCAAAAAGCATTTATGCGCGGCGCTATGCTTCCTTTAGTGGAAGAAATACTTACCGTAACCAATCGAGAGCTTTTTTTCAAAATTGAGGACGAGTTTCGCAAGATCAATGAATCAGGGATTAAAACTTCATTTATTTTAGAGCCTTTCAAACGCAACACGGTTGCCGCCATCGCCTCAGCAGCTTTGCAAATCGCAAAGACCCACGGTGAAAATACCTTGATGCTAGTTTTAAGTGCTGACGATTTGATAGAAAATCAGGATGCTTTCCAACAAACTATTTCTCAGGCAATAAGCCTTGCAGAGGAAGATAAACTCGTTGCTTTTGGCATCAAGCCTGAGGGCAAAAACGCCAATTATAGCTACCTGGAGTATAAAGATAATCAGATTTTAAGTTTTATCGATAGACCCAATGAAATCCAAGCTGATGACTGTACAATTAGCAATCGTTTTTTTTGGAATTCAGGAATTTATCTATTCAAGGCCAGGGCAATTTTGCAAGCGTTTGAACAGCTATGCCCTGAAATTTTAACCCTACTTAAGGCATGCATTGCCCAATCACCATTTATTTCCGGCAAAGGTTTTAATCGTCTTGATCTTGATGCGGATAGTTTTAGGGAGATTGAAGAAAAAGTCCTAGAAGATATAATTATGAGTGATTTATCAAAAGCTGCGGTTATTTCTTGTGATTTTCACTGGACCTCCATTAGTTCCTGGAATGTCTTTAGCGAATTGAAGCCCGCCGATCCTAACGGCAATCGTATTGAAGCTGAAGCTTTTTTGCACGGCGTTAGTAATTGCCATATTCAAAGTGATAGCCGTCTTGTTGGCGCAGTTGGTATTGAAGGCCTTATGATCATCGATACTCAGGATGCTTTATTAGTAGCTAATAAAGCGAATACGCAAGATATTGAACATATTTTTTCACATTTAAAAACGCAAAATCATCAAACCCATAAATTTCACCGTACCGTTCATCGCCCTTGGGGCAATTATACAATCTTGGAAGAAAGTGAGCGCTTCAAAATAAAACGGATTGTGGTTAAACCCGGTGCAAGCCTTAGTTTACAAATGCACCATCATCGCTCGGAGCATTGGATTGTAGTTAGCGGAATGGCTGAAGTAACCAATGGCGAAGAGCAATTTTTTATAAAAACTAACGAGTCTACCTATATTCCAGCTGGACATAAGCATCGTTTGAAAAATCCTGGTGTTCTCGATTTAATTATGATTGAGGTTCAAAGTGGGGAATATCTGGGCGAAGACGATATTGTTCGTTTTCAGGATAATTATGGTCGAGTTTAATGATATAATTCGAAAATTAAAAATGAATTAAAGGAAAACAATGAAAATAGCATTAATTATTGGGGTTACAGGACAAGATGGTACTTATCTTGCTGAATTACTCCTTAAAAAAAATTACATTGTGCATGGCGTAAAACGTCGCGCTTCTTTATTTAATACTGATCGTATTGATCATCTCTATCAAGATCCTCATGCTGAAAATCGTAATTTTATCTTACATCACGGCGATTTAACGGATTCGACGAACCTTATACGCATTATTCAAGAAGTTCAGCCGGATGAAATTTATAATCTAGCGGCCATGAGTCATGTTGCAGTTAGCTTTGAGACCCCAGAATATACAGCCAACGCTGACGGAATTGGTACTCTTCGTGTATTGGAAGCCATTCGTATTCTTGGCCTTGAGAAAAAAACCAAATTCTACCAGGCATCCACCTCTGAACTTTATGGATTGGTACGTGAAACGCCTCAAAAAGAAACAACACCCTTTTATCCACGTAGCCCCTATGCTGTAGCAAAACTCTATGCTTATTGGATTACGGTAAACTATCGTGAAGCTTATGGTATTTATGCCTGTAACGGAATTCTCTTTAACCACGAAAGTCCAATTCGTGGCGAAACCTTTGTAACTCGTAAAATCACTCGCGCTTTGGCAAGAATCAAGCTGGGTTTACAAGACTGCTTTTATCTTGGTAATTTAGATGCTCTACGAGATTGGGGTCATGCTCGTGATTATGTAGAAATGCAATGGTTAATGTTACAGCAAGATGAGCCTGAAGATTATGTCATTGCAACAGGTGAGCAATTTAGCGTACGAGAATTTGTAGATATGGCTGCCGCTGAAATTAACCTTCATATTAATTGGCAAGGCAAAGGCGTTGATGAAATCGGTATGGATCAAGATGGCAAAGTTATTGTCCGCGTCGACCCCCGCTATTTTAGACCTGCCGAAGTAGCAACTCTTTTGGGGGATGCTACTAAAGCTCGGGAAAAACTGGGTTGGGTTCCTAAAATCAAATTTAAAGAATTGGTTTCTGAAATGATGCATTCTGATTTAAATGCTGCACGCCGAGACGAAATAATCAGAAGCCATGGCTTTGCTACTTATGACTATCACGAATAAGGAAACGAGTTTGAGTACGCCAAAAATCTATGTTGCTGGCCACCGCGGCATGGTTGGGTCAGCCTTAGTCAGACGCTTGGAACAAAAAGGCTATAATAATCTGTTACTACGCAGCCATGATGAGCTTGATTTAATTAATCAAGCGCAGGTCTTCGAGTTTTTTGCTGCCGAAAAACCAGATTATGTATTCCTCGCTGCGGCGAAAGTGGGCGGCATTTTGGCAAACGATACTTATCGTGGTGAATTTATTTACCAAAATTTGATGATTCAAAGCAATATTGTCCATGCTGCCTGGAAAGCAGGAATAGAGCATTTATTATTCCTGGGATCGAGTTGTATTTATCCTCGTGATTGTTCACAACCCATCAGGGAAGACTATTTATTAACCGGCCCTCTAGAACAAACTAATGAACCCTATGCGATTGCAAAAATTGCTGGCATTAAATTGTGCGAGAGTTATAACCGCCAATACGGTACGCAGTTTGTGAGCGTGATGCCTACCAACCTCTATGGTCCCAATGATAATTATGATTTGGCCAATAGCCATGTTTTACCTGCACTTCTTCGCAAGGCACATGAAGCTAAAATTCGAGGCGATAAGCAACTGGTTGTTTGGGGGTCGGGAACTCAAATGCGTGAATTTTTACACGTGGATGATATGGCCGATGCCTGTCTATTTTTAATGGAACAGCCTGGACGCGATAAGATTTATAATATCGGCGCTGGCATAGATATCAGTATTCGTGATTTAGCCGATCTTATTATGGAAGTTGTTGATTTTAAAGGTAAAATTGTTTTTGATAAAACTAAACCTGATGGTACACCCCGTAAATTACTTAATATTGAGCGCATGAAAAATTTAGGCTGGACAGCTCAAATTAGTTTACGTGAGGGCCTAGTAAAGACTTATCAAGATTTCCTAAAGCTAAACTCTGTTATAAATGTTTAAACGATGAACATAATTTTATCAATAGCACCCATTCGCTTCCCGCTAACTGGCATTGGGCGTTATACCTGGGAGCTTGCTCGCAATCTTGCTTTGCAATCAGACCTCGAATCACTGCTTTATTTTTCAGAATATAAAATGGTTAGTAAGGTACCGATAGCCGGAGAACATTCTGATCTTAAACATTGGTCAAAACGTTTAGTGCAGCAAAGCGCTTTACTGACTAATGCCTATCATTTTCTAATCCCCAAATTACAAAAACGTGCACTGAAACTGAAAGACAATTATTTATTCCATGGGCCAAATTTTTATCTTCCGCCCTTTAAAGGAAAAAAAATAGCCACCTTTCATGATCTCTCGCTTTTTATTCGCGCAGAGGATCATCCGCCGGGTCGAGTTCGCTATGCTCAAAAAGAGATTCTTAAAACACTAAAAAAAGCAGATGCTTTAATTGTCGATGCGGAATATATTCGCCAGGAATTAGCAAGTTATTTTAATTATCCACTCGCAAAAATTCATACCGTCCCTTTGGCAGCGGGCGAGGAGTTCAGACCCTATACCGCTCAGGAAACGCGAGCTACCTTAGCTCATTACGGTTTAGAGCACGGTCAATATAGTTTTTACGCAGGCACCATTGAGCCTAGAAAAAATCTACTTACCTTACTGGATGCCTATGAAAAATTACCTGTAGGATTAAGACAACAATTTCCGCTCGTATTGTCGGGTTATAAAGGCTGGTTGAGTGAAGAAATACACCAACGCATTGCCAAAGCAAATCGAAGTGGCTGGGCCAAATATTTAGGGTTTACTCCAGCTGAGCATTTACCGGCTTTATTTGCGGGTGCAAAGTTATTTACCTTTCCTTCTTTGTATGAAGGGTTTGGTTTACCCATTTTAGAAGCAATGGGCTCTGGAGTACCCGTAGTCTGTTCAAACGCCTCCACCCTTCCCGAAGTTGCAGGCGATGCAGCGCTAATGGCTCTACCCCAAGATGTTGATGCGTGGTCGGAATTATTGCAACAAGGATTGACTGATGATCAATGGCGAGCTCAAGCCATTAAGAGGGGATTTTTGCAAGCAGCCCAGTTTTCCTGGGCGCGTTGCACTGAACAAACCATGGCGGCTTACAAAACATTATTAATATAAAATTAAATGATAGATGAGTTGATGCAGAACTAAAGTGGCTAATAAAAACCCTAGCACAGCGTATCTATCGATATAATAAATTAAATTTATATCTTTTGAGTAAATTGGCTGTTCTGTATTTAACCAATTTCTCAAAGCAATGCACACTGGAAGATAGAGTAATACTACAATCTCACAAAAAATTCTTGCCTCCATAAATCGACCGACCAGCAATAGCGATAAAAAATACGCTAAAGTGACATAGCGCAAAGGTCTGTATCGCAACGGAATAAAGTCATAAAAAGCAAACCAAAATAAAGGTAGACCTGCAACACAATAAACAAATAGCAAAAAATTCTGTCCCATTAATAGCCAGAGAATATTAAAAATAAAATGACTGTGCGATGCTCCCGCCGCAGACCATTCAACCCACTGCCCAGTTAGGCCTTGTAAAAACCAAAACGTGAAGGCGCGTGCCAATAGATAAGCTAAAAGCGATCTGCAAAAAGGCTTGAAAATTATTTTTAGGTTCTGCCAATGTAGCGCAGGAATAATCAGCACTAATAAAATCGAGCTTTCTCTATTTAAAGTGGCCAGAAAGATTAGTGGAATTAAATAATTCCATTGAGCTCGCAGGCAAAACAAATAACCCAAGGCCATAAAAAATAAGGAGGCAGTGTCGCTGGGATAATAAAAGGTGGCAAGTCCATTCATGCGAAAGCGATAATTAATTACGGTAATCAATGGTAAAAGTAGAATAAATAACCAACTTAAACATTGTGCTTGTCGCAAAGGGAACTCTTGTTGCAATAAGTTTTTTAATGCCCAATAGAACCCACTTATAAATAGTAATTCCATTAGAAAAAATAATTCTTCTAAACCTAAAGGCAGAACATGAGACAGCCAATTAACCAGGGCAGGGACTAATAATCGTTGGGCATAAGGCAGACGGACTGAGAAATCAGCTAGATTTTGCAGAGTTAACTCTGAATAAAGACCAGTCAATTGTGTATGAATAAAGGCATAGGCCAAAATTAATACTATGCTAATCAATCTTGTTTTGTAAGATAACAATTCGATATTCATTGCTAATCGGCTTATTAAAGAATTATTGAGACTAGCCGATAATAGAGAAGAAAAGCAACATGAATACTGGCAGCATTAGCCCTTTCCATGCCAGGCTATCTTAATGATTCAGGAGGTTCTATGAAGGGTTGTGCTAAATTTAATGTTGGCGAGCGAGTAATACATTTGAATCAAAGGTATCGAGCGGTTATTGTAGATGTTGACCCTTTTTTTCAAGCCTCAGGCCGTTATAACCCTCAAGCTTATAAGCGTGAATTTGCCACCAGGAATCCCTGGTATCGCCTTTTGGTTGATGGCACTAGCCAAATGACTTACGTCGAGGAATGCCTCTTGGAAAGAGATCCTAGCCAATCAACCATTGAAAATCCTAATCTTAAAGACTACCTTAAAGAGCAGAAAGGATCTTATCGTCCAAATCGCAGCAGGCATTGAAATTCTGACAGAGCAACTAGAGGGATATTTATGATATCTAGATCTACACTAATTCATTACAAGGGGTTCTTTGCAGGAAAGTACGGAATTTCCCAGAAGACCCTTGCGACCCTTTCCCAGTCTAGGCGGTAGCCGATAAATCGTTTTTTTATTACTTAGTAATTTTCTATAACTTCATGTAAATTAATATATTTTTTATTATTATAAATTCAAATTTTCCAATCAACTTAATATGCTGCCATGCAACCGTGGTTAACCGAATAGTTTTTTAAAGTCTAAACCAATTGCCTGCTACGTCATGAAATAAATTTGCCTTTTCAGTAGGAGAAAAATTAGTGGTTATACTTTCATAAGTCTTATAAAGATTGGCAAAATTGCGTGAAAGTTTAGCAATAGGCATATGGCTTCCAAACATGCACCGTGCGGTACCAAATAATTCAATGACACTTAATATCCACGGTTTTACCTGATCCAAAGTCCAATCCATGCCAAAAATACACTCAATTGCAGAGATATCGACACATATATTTTGATATTTACTTAATCGCTTTATTTCTTGCTTCCATTGTGTATAACCCTCCTTGCTTATATCCAATGGCCACCCCATTACGGCTAGGGTAAAATCAACATTGGGATAACGTTGAATGACATTCGCAAGTTCGGGTAACTGTGGTGCAAATACTTCAAGTCCGCATTTAAAATCATACCTATTTAATAGATTAAGTCCTTTTTGCCAAGTAGAATCAGATAAAAGATTTGGCTGTTTTGCGAAGCGTTTTCTAGGATTATCATTATCCCAAACCATGTGTTCACGTATAGCAGTTACATTTGGCATGGTGTTATAGAGTTCTAATTTTTCCTCTAGAGTTGGGTCAAGAAAATCGACTATCACTACCATAGACTGAGCTAAACTGGATTGGCTAGCTAAGTTTTGTGCCCATTTTGCTTCTTTAATGGGATCTGTCGATAAAAACTCATGCCAAACAACTCCATCAATTTTATAGTCAGAGCTATCTTGTAAATAATCTTCTAACAAATATTTTCTTTCCAATTTTGAATAATCGCCGACAAACGCAGCATAGTTAGGATCGTACTCATCTAAGAATGGGTGCACGTTTGCTTCGTTATCACAAAAGTGAATATGGGAGTCTATTATCCTCATAGGTTTCAGCATTTAATGTTCCTAATTTTTTATCGAACTAAGATGTATGAGGCTAGTCTTATCGCGCAATTTCCTTTTACTTACATAAGTATTAAGGCCAATATGGTTGGTATACCCTAAAAAAATTGCAATTTTTCTTACTGATAAACCCAAGTCCAACAACTCTTTAATTTTAACAACGTCCTGATCAAATTTGCTTTTTTGAACAGTTCCCTTGGGTTTTCCTAACTGGATACCCTGCGCCTTTTTATTGGCAAGCGCCTCTTTAGTTCTTAGACTAATAAGATCACGTTCAAGTTCAGCAAAAAGTGAAAACAGGGTTATCATTACTTTAGAAGTCATATCATGTTGCTTCATATCCAAGTTTTGCTTGATGGCAATAACGCGAACCTGTTTTTTAATTAACTCATTAACTAATCCGATGACTTCTGCTGTGCTTCGACCCAATCGACTTAGTTCAGTGACAATAAGCGTATCGGCATCATCTAATACCGAGAGCATTTCATCAATACGGCGTTCTTTGCTGGTTTTCCTACTTGAGATAGTCATCTCAATAAAATCATCTACTTCCAATTTATTTTTTTTGGCAAATTCAAAAATCTCAAGTTTTTGGTTGTTCAAATCTTGCTTGTCGGTCGATGTACGAATATAAGCGATTGTTTTGGTCATAATTTACTCAAAAAAATAGTCCGTTAACGTTTAACCTTTAGTTGCATGATTAATTATACAGTTAAATATAAAGATATAAAGTGTAAGGCATCTACAAAATTGATGTACAATAACGTCGGTTGCTAATGAACTTCTCTATCCTATTCATGAGCGGATGCCTGTTGTTCTCGATAAAAGGGCGCAATCGATTTGGCTAAATCCTAACACCTCGGTGAAGGAGGCAATAGCTTTGTTGAAACCGTCTAGCTCCTTGGAACTGGAGCTCTATCCTGTATCTAAAAAAGTAAATAGTTCGCTTTATCTCTCATCCGCGATAATCTCATTTGCTGCTACTCTTGCTTCTCCAGACTCTTCTATTGAGTATGTTGTAAAACGTGCTCCAGAACCTATTGCAGAAGCAACCTTGGTGCTAATAAACTCTTCTACCAAAACCTCATTAAACCAATGCTGATGCCAGAGCGCTTCCTGCTGAATCAGCTAGCTTTGCTAACTGCTTTGTTGATAGGGCGCTTTCCGAAACAAATTTTTCGAAAAGATTGGAAATGTAGATACCCTATACCTGTGACATTTTATCTAAAAAAAACATAAATTTTGTCACAAATTAGTTGACTAACACTTTTTTTGTAGGAATGTGTATATGAGAACTTAGTTCATGGAGAATAATTGAACTAGCTCAAGTTAAATACAAAGAAAACTCAATGTGATTTTAACCTTTATAAGGAATAAAAAATGGACGCAAAAAAAATATTGATGGGTGTTGCAGCAGCAGTAGTTAATGTCGCCGCAGCTTCAAATCCAATGGCTATTGAAAAGCAAGCCCAAGCTACAACAATGACTAATCTTCTTAACGGAATCACAGTTGTATTAAAGAGTCCTGAATGCACAATTAAACAGGCATAATTAAACTTATCAATTCCTACCTTTTATTAAATAGCTCTATGTAAGGATTTATTATATGGATACCCACTTTAATCACCTGACTCATAAAATTTCTGAACTAAAATATGAAAAATGCAGTTTGCTTTTACAAAGTAAAATATCAGGAGAATTTGATCTTCATCTTTTTAAAAACGACTTAAACTGCACTATCATAAAGCAATTAGCCAAAGAAATTTTTTATGATGATATACAGGTAATGGTTGGTTTGTTAGATAATAAAGAGGTAGGGATTGTCGCTTTAGATGTACCTGAAAGTCATCTTTTTGATAGCGCTAAGAATGTTGTATTTGGAGTGGCAGTTGTCATGGGGGTTTTTGAACATATAGGTACTCCTAATAAAGATCCGTCAATTCGATGCCCTTTATGGTTCACACCGCTTCTCATAGTAATGAACAACATATTGACTCAAAAGGGTTAGACAAACCATCACCAGAAATGAAACTAGGATTTCATAATGACGGATTGCTTAGCTCAAAAAGCATTGAAATTCCTGTCTATGTCATGGTTTACAATTTTTACATTAGCTATCGAAAACCCGGGAATTTTATGTGGGTTCCCACTGCATTATGGACGGAAGGAGAAAAATTTGAAGCGGTTGTTAAAGAGAAACAATTGAAAGTAAAAATCAAACTCAACCCCAATTACCATTTTGATCATAAAGGAGAAATAGTTAACACTATTTTTGATTTTATTGAAGCCCCTATTAGTCAAATTAATCAAAGTGGAGAGAGACGATTCTTTTTAAATGGACAGGTGTTATCCGACACTAATTTGCAAAGCAATGTTGACTTTGTACAATCGATTCGTGATTCTCTGGAAAATAATCCCCATAAGATTTGCATTCCTCAATGTGAAAGAAGAGCTTTCTATATCAAAAATACAGCAGGATTTCACGCGCGAAATATATTTGAGGAGCCTATTGAAGGAGTCGATTTAACCCGTGTAGATATAAGAGCAGATGATGTTAATGCGGAAGTCTACTCATCTTTAATTTAAAAAAGTCGATTTGATGAAGTAAGAACTTTTTTCTGAGGGTTTTATGATTCCATCACTGCTTGTTACTTCGCGATTGTATTTAAGATCATTTTGCGAAAACGATGTAGAAACTCTATATCATAATTACTGTTCCGATATAGAACGCTCTCGGTTTCTTACCCGTGAACCCCATACAGATAGTAATCAAACTTTAGATTTCCTATTAAAATGGTGTCATAGTGCATGGGAAAAAAAATCATCGGAATTTGCTTGGATTATAGCTTTAAAAAGTACCAATGAAGCGATTGGGATTTCTCTTGTTATTTTGGAAGAGCATAAAGCACAGATTCATTATGGCATTAATCGTGATTATGAACGGCAAGGTTTTATAACAGAAGCAGGCTTTGCAATAACTGAGTGGTTAAAATCAAAAACCAAGATTAGAGAAATATGGACATTATGTGATGTTGAGAACTATGGCTCCATTAATGTATTACATAAATTAGGATTTTCCAATCTGGGAGTTTTAAAAAGTGAGCTAAATTTGCCCGCGTTTGGCAATGAGCCTAGAGATTGCTTTCTTTTCAAGTTAGGTTGAACTAGTAACTGTGGACATGCGAGTTAGCCTCAATTTCTGTTTAGTTTTAATAGATCGGGTATTGTTAGGGTTATGGACATTTTAATATGTTTGGTCATTATTTATTTGCAATTCCAGAGGAGGTAAAACGTGGGAAGCTTCGATCTTTAAGAGATCAAGAAAATCCTTAAGTCGGTTGGTCGTTCTAGTGCTCATCATGAAACAATTTATTTATAAACATTCTTACGATGTCCGACATGAATAACCACTATTATAAAATTATCCTCTTCAATTTGCGCTAAAATTCGATAGTCGCCTGTTCGATAACGCCATACCCCCGAAAGATCACCAGATAAAGATTTGCCAAACGATCGTGGATCAACAGCGGGCATAACTTTTTCTCTGAGGTATTTAATAATTTGTTTTTGTGCAGTATGACCTAGTTTTTTTAGGTCTTTTTCTACATCTGCATCAAATTCAATTTTCCAGGTCAAGTCGTTTTTCCATTTCTTCAAGAGTTAGTCGTGGATTTTTCTTTTCAAGCCT
>JACCWI010000041.1 GCA_013697725.1 Tatlockia sp. | reverse complement strand
ATATCTCAAACATCTATTTGAAAATATTCGTGCTTGCAACAATGAAGAGGATTACTTAAATCTTTTACCCGTTAAGGTTAGTAGCAATTAGATTGAGCATCGTGTAGTTCGCCGAACGGTTACTTTTTCTCTCGCTATTTCTTTGAAAAAATCCACACTCTCTTTAGTTAGTGCAAGCGTTACTTTAACAGTTTCTTCTTTCAAAACTAATTGATCCGGTGGAGGCAAACCAAAGGTAAGCACTAAGGTTGAGCCTTGAGGATATTCTTTCATCCGATAATAATTGAAGGGTCTTTGTATTGATCTTTATGTTTAAACGCCTATTCTTTCTCATTTTTTGTTGCAGCGATTTGTGTTGCCTTCACCTAGTTCAGTAACATATTAGCAAAAATATCTTGCCTTAACAGAGATTGATGAATTAAAAAGCAGATTATGTGGAGATAGCTTTATCAGGCTCTTCATGCGGTTAATTATTGAACTCATTATTAGCCTATCAAATAAACAGAATAGAGTTCACATTTATGCAGTATCCGCTGAAATATATAATGTTCTACACGCCCCTGTCTAATCTTTTTAAGGATCCAGCTATTAAATTACGAGATAAATGTGAAAAATGTTTAAAGAGTCCTATTTGGGGAAAACAGTTTTAGAAGAATGCTTTAGTAAAGAATACATATGGCCTATAAAAATTTAAATAATTTTCTAAAAACATAAGTTTGATAAAACTTTGCTCATCCACCAGAATAGGATAATCTTCTATATAAAAAATATATTTTATTTCATCTTTCGTTAGGAAATAATAGACTTCTTAATACCTCTTTATGCGCTTTATAATGGAGAATGTGCATGCCGAACCATTTTAACTTTAACATCTCGGACCTTATCCCGCTCATAATTAGCACGGTGGTTTTAACCATTTTAATATTTAGTCTTTATGTAACTTTCAAATATAGGGATACAGAACAATACAAAAAAACTCGACTTAATGTTTTCTTTTCCACACTGGCTTCGGTGGCAATTATTTTTGTTGGAATTAATATCATGCTGTCTTCAATTGCGTTTGAATATAATCAAAAATTTACACGCCTTACCAAAACCAAAGAAGCTGTTGACAAGTTATGGCTCTATCCCAATGAATTACTAAAAAATAGTCCTCACATCAGACCAGAATTTAAAGCCAGCTTTTTCTTGAATAGTCCTTCAATCCTTAATTTAGTTGATCGCTCCAAAAGTACCCCTTTAACCACGGTGGCTATTGTTCAAGAGCAATTTATTGCCAATGTAATGCTACAGTCCTGGGAAGATTGTCTATCCGATATGAAATATGACTTAACACCTTTTGAGATTTGGCTTAGGTCATACTTAACCTGGGCGCAAAGTCCTTATTTAAGGGAGTATTATCAACTCATTAAATTTGAGTATGATGATACAACCAATCAATTTGCAGAGCTTTTATTTAAATACGCTGAAACGCTTCCGAAACCTATTGTAAATCCTGGTATTTATATTACAACTGTTAAGAAATTGATGAAGGACCCCAAATATATTTCCCTTATGAAGGCGCTAAGTTAAGGATTGTATTTTATTGTTTGTAGCTATAAATGGAGAGTTTAATGAAGGATTTTTTTAACAGTTTTGATTTGTTACCGGTAGTGATTAGTACAGTTGTCATTTTTATAATGATTTTTAGCCTTTACGTCACCATTAAATATAGTAGTCCTGAACAATATAAAAAAACTCGCCTTAATGTTTTTTTCTCAACTCTTGCCTCGGTTGCTATTATTTTTGTGGGTATTAATATCATGCTGTCTTCCCTTTCTTTTGAATATAATCAGCGATTTTCACGTCATACTAAAACTAAGGAAGCTATTGATAAATTGTGGCTATACCCTAATCAATTAATACAATCTGCTACTCACGCACGACCTGAGTTTATCGCCAGTTTTTTTATGAATAATCCAAAACTATACCAGCTAGCTATTGCGCCAAATAAAAAAACGCCATTAACTTTAGAGGCTAACATTGAGGAACAATTTATTGCAGATGTAATGATAGAGGCGTGGGAGGATTGTTTGGCAATACGAAAATATGATCAAACCCCCCTTAAACTTTGGCTAAGATCATTTCTTACATGGGCACAAAGTCCCTATTTAAAAGATTATTACATTGAAAATAAATATGGGTATATGGATACAACTCAACAGTTGGGTGATCTTTTATTTGAATATGCTCAAACTTTACCTAAACCTGTAAATAATATTAGCCTTTATAATTTGACTGCTGAAAAGATGATAAAAGACTCGAGGTTTATTTCGTTGATAAAAAGCACAGTTTAACTCTTTAAAGTGTAGCTCGTCATTTACTTGTGTAGAGACGTTAAACTATCGCATTCTTTTTCCAGGTGATTTTCTTTGAGTTTTCATGGTTTTTTTGGCAATGATGAATTTTCACACAATTCTTGACGATACCTCTCAAAGCATCGTTTTCCTGCGTTAAGTCTAAGCAGAGCCCCTTCTGCAATGGGGCAGATAAGAGAAGGATTATCAGTTATAAGGGGTAAAAATACTTCGGTGTTCCAAGCTTTTGAATGTTTAATATCAATGCTTGAGTGAAGTAAATAATAATGTTGAGCTTCTGGACTAAGCCCTAAACGTTTCAAACCATTATAAATCTTTATCGCACGACCGGGCGCTGTGAGCTCTATCGCGCCCAGAGCTCCGGCAGAATGATATGCATAAGTACGATTGATTGCCATTGCAATCATTATATTGCTGAGAGCTGCTGCTTCTGTAATAATTTCTTCTGGTGTTGGAGGTATTATCTTTAACTCTTGGGCTAGAGATACTAGCATTGGCCCATGCATTCCTTTTTTATGGCCGCGCCCCATCTCATCCCAATAATTTCTAGCAAATTCAAGCTTTGGTTGAGCTGGCATTTTAATTTGCGTTAATGCCGCCAAATCTTCAAAACCTGCCTCACCTGCTATTTCTTGACGTATAAACCATGTCATCTCTTCTCGATTTGCTGTTTCTTCTAACCAATCAAAAAGTGGGTCATTTTGACCGGGGCCTATGTTAACCAATTCTTCAAACCATTTTAGAAATTCATTTACAATTAACGGCATACCTTCCATGAATGGCTTAATTAATGAAATTTCTTTCTCTAGCATTTCCTGCTCGATTGCACGCATTTTGATTTCATAGTTCAAGTCCTTCTTCCAATCAATTGAAGGAAGTTTTGGTTCTAAACGTTTATAATTAAAGGAAGCTAATTTTAAATGTATCTGGTGGTCTTGCAGTAAAACTCGACTATTATTAGATAATCGTGATCTTGAGTTTTGAAGTTTAGCCATATCAATTTCCCGAATTTTAATAAATAGATTTAAAGCATTTTCTATGCCACAGTTTTCTAACATATGCTTAATTTATTGTCCTTTCAGGAGAGTTAATGAGACAGCAAAATCCAATAATTCTAGTAAGTGAGGCATGCTGCTCAATAAGCGATGATCATTTTCAAACAGATGCCTGTACTTTTAAAATTGCTTGGACCATTAATCCTTACATGAAAATTTCTTCAACTTGCCCGGAAAAAACCAAAAAGCAGCATCTTAATTTTGTAACCCTTCTGCATGATTGTGGTGCACAGATTTTGCTTGCCCCATTTATACATGGATCTTATGATTCTGTATTTATCAAGGACAGCGTTATTTTAGTAAAAGAAACCAATGGAATACGAGCATTCGTTACTCATCCTACATTCCCGGAAAGAAGAGTTGAATTTGAGTTGCGACGGCTTCACCTTGAGAAATTAGGTATTCGTATTGAAGGATGTGCAGACCGACGCCTGGAAGGTGGTGATGTGGTTGTTTTTAACAAAGACAAAAAAATTTTTATGGGCTTTGGTTTTCGTACCGAGCTTAAAGCGGCCAAGGAATTAGCACATTTTTTTAAAAAACCCATCATTCCCCTTGAACTAAAAGATCCGTATTTTTTTCATTTGGATATGGCTCTCTCAATCTTAAATGATGGAACTGTGTTTGCTTATAAAGATGCATTTACACAGGCCTCTTGGGAGATCCTTTGCAGAAGCGTTAAAACCCTAATTCCTGTACCCCGTGAAGAGGCAGTGAGGTTTGGTTTGAACTGGGTTGAAGTAAATAACTCAGTGATCCTCGGTAATTATATTCCTAGTATCGGGAAAATTTTGACTAAGATGGGTAAAAAAGTCTATCACACTGCTCTAGACCAATTTCAATTAGCGGGTGGAAGTGCTGCGTGCCTCGTTACTCAAGTTTATAATATGGATAACGATTCGGGAGGCTCATGAATTACGATAGATCTCAAGTTGATAGGGATATTGATAATAAATTAGTTTCAATAATTCTGGATGTAGGATGTTATCTTAGAGCTAAGGGATACCAGTTTACTACTGTAACACCTGAAACTCATCGTCGCGTTTTAAAACGAATAATTGACTTACAGGAATTATCTGAGAAAGAAATTCTTCGTCAATTTTTTGGATGGAACCGAGCTTTCCCTCAAGAGTATCTTCCGAGTTATATTTTGCAACTTTTAAATGACGCCGATCTTTTGATTAACCAAGCAGGTACTATTAAAAGTCGAGTCCGATTCGCAACGCTAAACGCAAAATTATTTGCTCATTCTTCTTTTCCTACTCTTGAAGAATCAGCAATATTTTTTGGGCCTGATTCCTATCGCTTCGTTAATTTTTTGCATCGCCTAAATCTACCTGCACAGACAATTTTAGATATTGGTTGTGGATCGGGAGTAGGGGCTCTTTCGTTGGAGAGTGAGATGAAGATTCTCTGCGATATCAATCATGAAGTGTTTAACTTTGCCAAAGCTAATGCTCGGTTAAATAACTGCGAAAACGTTGCTTTTTATCATTCTGATATTCTCAGTAGTGCTCCAGCTGGTGCTGATTTACTTATCTCTAACCCTCCATTTATCATGGACCAACGTAATCGAAGTTACCGCAATGGCGGTGATTACCATGGAGCTGAAATAGCTTTTAAAATAGTCAAACAAGCTATGGAATATTTGCGGACTGGAGCAAGTCTTGCGATGTATACAGGTAGCTGTATCATAAATGGTGAAGATAGGTTTTTTAGACTATGTGAAGAGATCATTTCTGAAAAAAAATTCCTTTTTTCCTATGAAGAGATAGATCCTGATATATTTAGCGAAGAATTATCTCTTATTCAATATAAAAACGTGGAACGAATTGCGGCAGTGGGATTGGTTTTAACCCACAAATAAGCCAGTCTCATTCACCGGCATTTCGAAAAAAACGTAAGAGTTTAAAATTAGCTTCTTTCACTGCAGCATCCATGGCTTGCTTAGGAGTTTTAATTCCAGCAAAAATTGCTTCTAAAGCCTCATCATTAATTGTTCTTATTTGATTTTGCGGCCCCGAATTATGCTGAACTTTCGCGGTCTTAGACGCCAAGTCTATCTGAGCCAAAGCTAAGACAGGATGTTGTGAATTTTCTACTAAACCGGAATAAATTCCTTCTACGCCCAAGGGCAAATAACCCGTCTGTTGATGCCAGCGTTCTTGTATCCTTGATTGTGAAATATAAGATATAAATTGAGCAATCCCTTGATAAACAATTGGTTTTTGTCCAGCAACTGCCCACAAAGCTGCGCCACCGACCAGATTATTTGCGCGAATTTTTGAAACTCGAGTATCCAAGGGCAAAAGTGCAACCCCTACCCGAAAATCTACTAAATTTTTCAAGCCGTTATAACTGCCTGAAGATTGAGCAAACATCGCACAACGGCCTGAGGTGAATAAGACTGTTGCATCGCTCGCCCTACCGCCATATTCAAAATAATGGGCGTGCTGCCAGCTTTTTAAACGCTCAAGATGATTGATTATTGCTTTATTATTATAAGTGGCCTTTGATGATTTCTTATCTATCATCGGCAAACCATGAATCGCAGAAAAAGACTCAATTAAAATCCAGCCAGGATAAGCACTGGTAAGCACACAAGGCGAACCTGTTTTATGCAATTTCGCAGCAAGATTTTCCATCTCATCCCAAGTATGAGGAAAATCATTTTCTGCATAGCCTAGCTTTTTTAGCAAATCAGCATTGTAAAAAACAACTGGAATCGAACTGTTAAAAGGCATCGCCACCAACTGGCTATTCACGCTATAAAAATCCCGCAAAGCAGGTAAGAAGCTGGCCTTAGGCAAAAAAATGCCTTGTTCATTCATAAGCTCTTCAATGGGTTTGATGATGCCTCTGGGATGAAGCATGGTTGCTTTACCTACTTCAAAAATTTGAACAAGAGCCGGTGGTTGCTTAGCCCGAAATGCGGCGGCAAAACTAGTTAGTGCTTCAGTATATTCGCCTTTATAAATTAATTTTATCGCAAAATTCTTTTGGCTTAGATTAAAATCCGCGACAAGCTCGCGCACCTCATCACCCGTTTGCCCGGCAAGTGAATGCCACATGACTAATTCAACAGGTTTTGCGTAAAGAAAGCCCATGAAAAAATATAAAAAAATAAAACTAGCAAGGCGCATTATGATAGCAAATCAGGGTAGTCGCTAAATACGGCATCCACCCCCCAATTAAATAATTTATTTGCCAAACGTCGCCGATTAACGGTATAGACTAAAACGGCATACCCTTGTTCTTTTACTTGCTTAACCCGTTGAGAATTTAATGCGCGTTTGTGAAAATGCAGGGAAAAACACTGCAGTTCTTGAGCCTTGATGAGCCAATCTTTGTCCCATTCATGCAAAAGCAATCCTATTGGCATCTCAGGAGAAAGTGTGCGGCAAAGTAATAGTGCTGAATAATCAAAACTGGAGATCAAGGGCAATTCTTTTTTTGGTGGCCAATAACGATTAATATGAGCAAGTACCGCCAGAGTAGTTTCCTGAGAGGTTCCTGGATAAGGTTTTATTTCAATATTGGCTTGCGAATTGGAAAAGGTCAGCCATTGCAAAGCTTCTCTGAGATGAGGAATTTTTTCACCTAGAAAACGCTTTGAAAACCATTTCCCTGCATCCAGGTTCTGTAAATACTCCGTGCTCACTTTTCCAAACTCGCCTTGGCCATTCGTTGTACGTTTGAGTAATTCATCATGAAAAACAAAAGGCTCCCCATCGGCGCTAAGCATCACATCAAATTCCAAGTATTTACAACCCAGGCTCAAGGCTTTGTCAAACGAGGCGATGGTATTTTCCGGAGCATAAGCTGCAGCTCCACGATGGCCAATGACACGTTCAATGAGTTGCAACTGCAGAACTCCCTGCACGTGTTGAAGCAAGCTCAACAATTGCACCCATTATTAATTCATTAGAGACAGACAGTGGAGCTGGTGCTGCTACGGCATTAACAGCTAGCGTTTTAAATTCTGCCGGCTGATAGGCCTTAGTCATGGGTACTAATTGTTCCCCATCAAAAAAATAAATACGATTTAGACTGTAAGTTTGACTATTAAATACTTTATTTAATCGAGTCGTTTCTTCGTTAATTTGCTGATACAACCGTTCACGCAATTGAGATTTAGTCTGCTGTAACTCGTCTAAACTTGGTTTAAATTCTACGCCGCTAATTTCATAAGTTGCGCCAGGTTTACTAACTTTTTTTGCATTGTTATAAATGTCCGTCAGATTGGCTTGTAAAACTCTCGACTGGGCAGCTACATATAATTTTTCCAAACCTGAACTGTCCTGAGAGCGGTCAAATTGTGTTAATTGCCAGTCACCTGTTGCAAGAGAAGTTAAGTTTTTCATAATATCAGCGCGTGCCTTGACAAGATCAGCATTGGCCAAAGTCATATTGATAGTGACAGATAGCAGAGCTGATTGGGTACTAACCCATTGTTTGGCAGAAACTTGAAAAACTACTTTATCCAAGGCTAATTTTTGAGTTGCTACAGCTTGGGTAGTTAAAGCCGCCAAGCTTAAAGCAAGTAATCCAACTATCTTTTTCATCAAAATCCCCGCGAGAAATTCACTTCGGCCAGTTTACACTATGGATCTCATAAATTAAAACTCCCATTGATTTCAAGTTAGAATGGATTTATAACAGAGAATAAAAATTCAGGGGAAAATCAACTTAATGATTTCAATTGATACAATCAAAATAAAAGAAGCCTCTTATTTACCTGAAGAAGACTTTCTTGATTATGCGATAGAGCAGGGCTTCGGTGATTTACATTTCAAAGTCGATCCGGAAACAGGAATGAAAGCTATAATTGCTATTCATAGTACCGCTTTAGGCCCATCACTTGGTGGATGTCGTTTTATCGAATACCCTTCGACCTCAAGTGCAGTCTCTGATGCAATGCGCCTGGCAAAGGGAATGAGCTATAAAGCAGCTTCGGTTAACCTACCCTTGGGCGGCGGCAAGGCGGTCATTATAAAACCTAAAACGTCCTTTAACCGAGAAGCTTATTTGCATGCTTTTGGTAAATTCGTTAACGAATTAGGTGGGCGCTACATCACTGCTATGGATAGCGGCACGCAATTGGCAGATATGGATCTCATCGCTCAACACACAAATTATGTGGCCGGTTTATCACGGCATAATGGCAATCCATCTCCTTCCACGGCAATGGGCGTGCTGCGAGGAATTCAAGCGGCTGTAGAATTCAAATTAGGTAAATCGAAGCTCGAAGGCCTGGAAATCGCTATTCAAGGCTTAGGTCATGTTGGCTATGCGCTGGCAAGTCATCTTCATGAATTAGGTGCACAGTTAATCGTTGCCGATATTAATCAAGTTTCCACTGAACTTGCTGCTAAAGAATTTGGTGCGCGTGTAGTGACCCCAGAAACAATTCATAGCGTTGCCTGCGATGTCTTTGCTCCCTGCGCCTTAGGTGCGGTAATCAATGACAGAACCATTAGCCAATTACAAACTTCTATCGTAGCTGGTGCTGCAAATAACCAATTAGCTCAGAGCTATCATGGTAATTTATTACATGACAAAGGTATTCTTTATGCTACTGATTATGTAATTAACGCCGGAGGCTTAATTTTTGCCGCGAGTAAATATTTACATACGCCTGAATATTTAGTGAGCCAGCAAATTGATGGGATTCACCAATCGTTACAAGTTATTTTTTCTCGCTCACTAAAGGAAAATCGTCCAACCAATGAGATAGCAGACACCTTAGCTCAAGAAAAACTTGGATTAATTCCAACGCCCCATTCAGAGGTCTAATACGAATGAAACAACTAAACCTTACACCGGCCTTATACGATTACATGCTTGATGTTTCGCTACGTGAACATCCGGTTTTAAAATCTCTGCGCCAAGAAACCGCAAAAATGCCACTTGCGGGAATGCAAGTAGCCCCTGAGCAAGCTCAGTTTATGCAGTTTCTGATAAAACTCATTTCAGCCCGTAAAGTTTTGGAGTTAGGTACCTTCACCGGTTATAGCGCTTTAGCCATGTCCTTGGCTTTGCCCGAAGATGGCGAACTTATTAGCTGTGATCTTAATGCTGAGTGGACGGCGGTAGGAAAACCATTTTGGCATGAAGCCAAGCAAGATCATAAAATAACCTTACGTTTAGCTCCTGCTCTGGATACCTTAAATAATTTGCTTAAAGAAGGTTATAAACATCAATTTGATTTTATTTTTATTGATGCCGATAAAACTAATTATCTCAATTACTATGAACTAAGTTTGCAATTATTAAGCCCCAGAGGGTTGATTGCTATAGACAACATTTTCTGGGATGGTAAGGTTATTGATGAGCAAGAAACTGCGGGACAGGTTCGAGAAATTCGTCGACTCAATCAATTTTTAAAACAAGATGAGCGGGTAGATTTGAGTCTTTTAGCTATTGCTGACGGTTTGTTTTTAGTGAAGCCTAAGGCAGATTTTATAGTATCTAAGGTTTAACGGGTATTTAACCTAATAAAACATGGAGTGTTGGTAATGGATAATAACAAAAACCCTTGCGAACTGGATGGCTTTGCCTTTTTAGAATTTTCAGCTCCCGATCCTCAGATCCTGGAGCAGCAATTTAGAGCTATGGGTTTTATACAAACTGCTGTCCATAAAAGTAAGGATATTAAATTTTATCAACAAGGCAATATTCAATTTATCATCAATGCAGCTCGCGATTGTCAGGCAGAAGAACACGCCCTCACCCATGGCGCCGGTGCTTGTGCCATGGGTTTTCGCACCAAGAACGCCAATGAAGCTTATCTCCAGGCGATTAAAAACGGGGCTGACCCTTTTCACGACAGTGAATTAATCGCTCATGGGTTACCAGCCATTCAAGCCATTGGCGGCAGCGTCATTTATTTTGTGGACGAAAATCATCAGCCCTTTCAGGATCAGTTGACTAATATCAAGGCTCACTCAAATGGCAAGAACTGTGGCCTAACTTTTATTGATCACCTTACTCACAACGTCTTTCGCGGTAATATGGATAAATGGGCTCATTTTTATGAATCTATTTTTAATTTTCGCGAAATTCGGTTTTTTAATATTGTCGGTAAGATGACAGGTTTAATAAGTCGAGCTCTGGCAAGTCCCTGCGATAAAATAAGAATACCCTTAAATGAATCCAAAGATGATCACTCGCAGATTGAGGAATTCCTGGCTGATTATAAGGGTGAAGGGATTCAGCATATCGCTCTGGGTACTGAAAATATCTATCAAACTGTTAACAAGCTCAGACAAAATGGCGTTTCCTTTCTAGATGTTCCTGAAACCTATTATGAAATGATTAATCAACGAGTTCCCTGGCATAGCGAACCCTTAGCTGACCTGGCTAGAGAACGCATTTTAATCGATGGTGAAATAGACCCGAAGTCGGGTCTGCTATTGCAAATTTTTACTGAAAATGTCTTTGGGCCTGTTTTTTTTGAAATTATTCAACGTCGTGGCAATCAAGGGTTTGGCGAAGGCAATTTCCAAGCCCTGTTTGAAGCAATCGAACGGGATCAGATAAAACGGGGAACCTTAAATGAACCATCTTGAGAATAAAGCATGAAATTAGCCAGCTTAAAATCAGAAAAAAGCCGTGATGGTGAACTTTGTGTGGTGAACAAGCAGTTAACTCAAGCGATTAAAGTAGAATCTATCGCTAAAACCTTACAAGGTGCCATAGAGAATTGGAAAGAAGTTGAAGGGCAATTAAATGAAATCTATTTAGACCTCAATGAAGAAAAAATAGCCAATACCTTTCCTTTCCTCGTCGAATCGATGGCCTCCCCCCTACCTCGCGCTTTTCAGTGGGCTGATGGCAGCGCTTATGTAAATCATGTGGAGCTTGTGCGTAAAGCACGGGGCGCAGAAATGCCCGCTGACTTTTGGACAGTTCCTTTAATGTATCAAGGTGGTTCAGATGCTTTTTTAGGGCCACGAGACGACATCACCGTTATTGATGAAGCTTATGGCGTTGACTTTGAGGCTGAGGTGGCCATCATTAGTGATGACGTTCCCATGGGTTTAAATCCAGCGGAAGCAGAGTCACACATTAAATTATTGATGCTCGTCAATGATGTTTCCTTGCGCAATTTAATACCAGCTGAAATTGGCCGCGGTTTTGGTTTTTTTCAATCTAAGCCTGCCAGCAGCTTTTCGCCGGTTGCCATCACTCCTGATGAGCTTGAACCCTATTGGGATGGTCAGCGTCTACATTTGCCGCTTATAAGTCAATTAAATGGTCAATTGTTTGGCCAGCCTAACGCGGGTATAGACATGACCTTCTCATTTCCAGATTTACTAAGCCATGCCGCAAAGACAAGAGCTCTAGCAGCCGGAACTATAATAGGTTCTGGGACAGTGTCTAATTTAGATCGCAGCAAAGGATCCTCTTGTATTGCTGAGAAACGCATGATGGAAATCATCGCAGAAGGTAAAGCTCAAACTGAATTTATGCATTTTGGTGATTGCATTCGCATTGAAATGCTTGATCCCCAAGGACAGTCTTATTTTGGCGCCATTGAACAGAAACTTACCAAATACCGAGGTTTAAAGTGAAACTTTATGATTACTATCGCTCATCAGCCAGCTATCGCGTTCGCATTGCGCTAAATTTAAAAAATATTAGCTATGAGAAATTTTCAATACATTTAGTTAATCAAGGCGGCGAACAACTGCAAGCTGAATATTTGGCCTTAAATCCGCAAGGCCTTGTGCCGACTCTTAATGAAAATGGCCATATCATTAGTCAATCTCTAGCGATCATTGAATACCTCGATGAGCTAAGTCCAAATCCACGTCTTTTACCGTCCACGCCACTGGGTCGTGCGCAAGTTAGATCGATGGCTCTAACCATTGCCTGTGAAATCCATCCGCTTAACAATTTGCGCGTGTTAAATCTGCTGCGCTCTGAATTAAAGGCAACTGAACCTCAGATTAAAATCTGGTATCACCACTGGTTAAGACTGGGTTTTGATACTTTGGAAAAACGCTTGGAACTCAGACCACAGGCCACTAAATTCTGTTATGGCAATGAGCTTAGTTTGGCTGATGTTTGCCTCATTCCTCAAGTCTACAATGCTCTACGTTTTGAATTTTCTCTCGAAAATTATCCTTTAATCACTGAAATTTATAACGCTTGCATTGAGATTCCTGCCTTTCAGGAAGCAACGCCGGATTAAAATTTAAAACCAAGCCTTAGCAATAATTGCGGTTTCTACTCCTTTGGGAGAATGCTGTAAAATACTCCATTGAGCATCACAGCGCTGCACATGGCCCAACAATAAAGATTGATTATTACAACGATAGTGAACCTGCAACCCATCATAAACTTGACCTTCATCAACTGCTTCACATTTCTCACCCGACTTAAGCTCAACTGCCCAGGGAAAGGCTTCCGATAAGTCAAGACTGCGATGCTGACTATTATTGAGTGGGGATGCCAAATTAATCATAAGTCCATTTTTTACCCATGGCGAATCCGGACAAAAAAGTTCTTTTTCGTGCGTCGAAGGTTTAATAAAACAGGGATCAAAAATTTTCTCTTCTGCCTGACATCGCCAGGCATCTTCTCTTTTAATTCGCTGTGATTGTTGCCAACATTCTCCAGGCTGATTTTTTCTAATTTGCAGCTCAGTTTGATTAATGAAGGGACGATAAAGTTTAAGTTCGGTATCTTTAGCAAAAGCATAAAATGAGCCGATTAGACTAAAAAAGATTATAAGGCCACGTAACATTTTCTTCCTTATTCGTTAAAGCAGGAGTGCTATTCGCTAGAGCAGTAGATCTATTAACAGCCCCTGGTGTATTATTCAAGCTTTGAGTTTTGGAGTACATGATGACAGAGGTCTATACAGTAAAACAATGTTTAAAAGGTGAAATTAGTGTTGATGAAACTGTCATAGTTCGGGGCTGGGTTAAAACACGACGCGATTCAAAGAGCGGTTTATCTTTTATCAGTTTACATGATGGCTCTTGTTTTCTGCCGATTCAAATTGTTGCCACTGATAGTTTGCCAAACTATCAGCAAGATGTTCTCAAATTAACTGCGGGTTGCTCCTTAATTGTCGAAGGTAAACTGGTTACCTCACAAGGTAAAGGGCAAAGCTTTGAAATCCAGGCAGAAAATATTGAGCTTATCGGCTTGGTAGAAAATCCAGACAGTTACCCAATCCAGGCCAAACGCCATAGCCTTGAGTTTTTACGTGAAGTGGCTCATCTTCGTCCACGTACCAATACCTTAAGTGCAGTTACGCGCGTTCGCCATTGCTTGGCACAAGCCGTTCATCAATTTTTTCATCAACGAGGTTACTATTGGATTCACACGCCAATTATTACTGCGTCTGATTGTGAAGGCGCAGGCGAAATGTTCCGTGTTAGTACTCTTGATTTGATTAATCTGCCTAAAGATGTCCAAGGGAAAGTCGATTTCTCAAAAGATTTTTTTGGCCGCGAAACATTTCTAACCGTTTCAGGGCAATTAAATCTGGAAGCATATTGTCTTGCAATGTCTAAGGTCTATACTTTTGGCCCCACTTTTCGTGCGGAAAACTCCAATACCAGCCGTCATTTAGCTGAATTTTGGATGGTTGAGCCTGAGTTGGCTTTTGCCAATTTACAAGATATTTGTGCCTTAAGCCAAGCTATGCTACGCCATCTTTGCAAAGTGGTATTAGATGAATGTCAAGATGATATGGATTTCTTCAATCAATTTGTATCACCAGGTTGTATCGAACGACTTGAACATATTGTGGCCTCTGATTTTGCCACAATGACTTATACTGATGCGATTAAAGCCCTCGAAATTGCCGGACGACAATTTGAATTTCCAGTGAGTTGGGGGCTTGATTTACAATCCGAACATGAACGTTATCTTGCCGAAGAATTGTGCAAAAAACCGGTTATTATTACTGATTATCCCAAAGATATTAAAGGATTTTACATGCGTCTCAATGACGACGGGCGCACAGTTGCGGCAATGGACGTTTTAGCTCCGGGAATTGGCGAAATAATAGGCGGCAGCGCCCGAGAAGAACGGCTTGAGATTTTAGACAAGCGTCTTGATGAATCGAATTTAAATAAAGATAGTTATCAGTGGTATAGAGATTTACGCCGCTATGGCACAGTTCCTCACGCAGGCTTTGGTCTGGGGTTTGAACGTTTAATAAGCTATGTAACGGGAATTAACAATGTCCGTGATGTCATTCCTTTTCCTCGAACAGCAGGTCATGCAGATTACTAATCTTGGTAGCTTAGAGAAATACGTCAGCATTAGATAACTTAATCTGGTGCTGTTATCCAATATATTTGTTAGCTTTTAATCTTATCTAAATACGATTTAAAGCTATAAATTCAAATTTTTTTGATCTTAAGTGCTCTGATACTATTGAAAATTTAAAATTACTTATATACTAGCTGAACAAATAAAATATAAGGATATATATGCGCTCCAACTTAGCTTGTTTTACAGCTTGTCTGTTAACGTCTTTGGTTGTTAACGCTACTTCCCTTAATACACCAGTTGCTGAACTAAAAATTAACCCTGCGATACCGCAAGCTTCGTATTCTCTTAAAGACAAAGATGGATTTTTAACACCCTCTCCCAACCGTTGGGAAATTATTGGAGCGCTAGGAATTGCAAATCTGAGAACTGGCAATAGTTTGCTCGTTGTAACTTCGGATGAAATAGACAAGTTGGTGCAGACCAATAAAAATCGCTGGAATACCTTTGCTGCACAATTAGGATTTGGATATTTTTATTATCTTAGTGAAACTAGGGGCTATTCTGAGCAGGCTCAATGGTTTCCTACTTTAGAGCCACAAATCAATGTTTATTATTTAAATAGTAGACAGGGTATCCAGGGACAAGTGAAGCTTTTTGAAGATGCCACTTCTACCCAAATTTCTTTTAAAGCGCCCATTTCCAGTACACGTCTAATGTTTGACACGGCACTTACAGTAGTAACTAAAAATCGATTTTCACTTTATGCAATAGGCGGTATTGGTAGTGCCTGGAATCGTATGAGATATTCTGATGCAGATCTAGTAAATGAAGATCCCTGCTTTAATGGCTTGAACCTGGATTCAAACACACACTCTAATTTCGCTTGGGAAGTTGGCGCGGGCTTGATGACCAAAATTAATAATCGTCTAAGTGTTAATTTACAATATTTGTATGCGGATTTGGGTAAGGCGAGTTCCTCTGAAACGGGAACGATAGGCGCTTTTGCATTGCCTCTTCTTGCAGCGCCCCATTTTGATCTCAGATCGCAAACGGTTCTACTTAGTGTGCACATAGCTGTATAAATTGAATCAAGGAGAGATGTGATGTTTAAGAAAGTTCAAAAAACTACAGCTATTTTAAGTTTATTATTACCCTTAGCTAGCCATGCAATATCCTGTAAGGGCCTTTCTGAAGAGGATCCCTCTTTCGCAACTTGTAGTGCCGAATTTATTAACCCCCCTACTTTTGGTAATCTCTGTCAAAACACAACCATAACGGGAACCTATACTCTCAGGAATAACTCTCCGGTACCTCTTAGAATTAATTATATTCGCATACAAAATTTTGATGCCTTGCCTGCAGCTGCTTCAGCCATTGTTCCTTCTCTTGCAAATAGTTGCGGAAGTATTTTGGCTCCGGGAGCCCTTTGCAGCATTAGTGTTCAGCTTATTCCTCTTGCTGCAGGATTCTTTAATAGAGTCCTTCAGGTCGGAATTAATTCACGTCAAGTACAGCTAAACGCGCCACCGATTAATTCGATTGTAGGAAGTTGCCTAATTCCAGGCCCAACCCCACCTCCTGGTTTTATACCCACTATACCAGGAACGCCACTTTCTCTTTTCCAATCATCTATTCTTGGCGCTTCAACGGTTACCAGTACCAGTACTGTGACTGACCCTACGATAATTAATGGGGACTTGGATCTTACACCTGGCACATCGGTTACGGGTTTCCCTCCTGGAATTATTTACAATGGAACGCAAAACGTTGGTCCTTTTAATATACCCGCAAACTTCATAAAAACCGCAGCTCTAAATTATTTTAATGCACTTAATGCTTTACCTTGTAGTGTTACCTATCCTGCCGGCCAAGATATTTCAGCCTTACCGCAACCTATTGATTGTTCTCCAACGGGTACCCCTGTTATGTGTTTCACAGTTGATGCATTGATGACTGGGCCTGTGACTTTAAGTGGTGCAGCCGGTGATTCTTGTACTTTCAAGATAGCCTCTACTTTAACAGTATCCAACAATGCGATTATGTCAACCTCTGGTGGTATAATTAATGATAATATTAATTGGGCCGTTGGCAGCTCAGCGACCCTAGGTACTGATATTAGTTTTTATGGTATAATTGATGCGTTTACCAGTATCACTCTAAACGCGCGTACCACTTTAAAAGGTAGAGCCTGGGCATTAAATGGGGCTGTTACTCTTGACACCAATCTGGTAAATCCTACCGCACCCTAGTACCGCAATAATCGGAGGATCCTTGAAAAAGAATCCTCCGTCTCTCAGTATTTCAAACCGTTGTTATTTTGAAAAAGAATTTGTATAACAATTACTAAAGATAACCATCATGTATCGTCAATACTCTATCCATTTTGGCCGCCAGTTGCTGATCATGAGTTACAATCACCAAAGCTGTGTTCAGATGCTCATTTAAATCAAGCATAAGTTCGAAGACTTTCACTGCTGTTGCATTATCTAAATTGCCGGTAGGCTCGTCTGCCAGAAGGCAACGGGGTTGATGCACCAAGGCTCGAGCAATCGCTACACGTTGTCGTTCTCCGCCTGATAATTGCGAAGGTTTATGGGTTAAACGATGTGCCAAACCTACTTTTTCCAGGATTTTCTCAGCCTGGCTCTGAGACTCTGCAACCGGTTTATTGGCCAATAGCAAAGGCATGGATACATTTTCCAAAGCAGTGAATTCAGGTAATAAATGATGAAATTGATAAACAAACCCCAATTCTTTATTACGCAATTGACAGCGTTGTTTTTCAGAAAGACTAGCCCAGCCAATGCCTTGCATAAGCAAGACACCCTTAGTTGGCACATCTAAACCACCGAGAATGTGCAATAAAGTACTTTTGCCAGAACCCGAAGGGCCAACAATGGCAATTCGCTCACCGGGATTAATCGTTAGATTAATATCCTTTAAAACATCCACTGTTTCAGTACCGTCATGGTAAGTTTTAGAAATGTTTTTACAATTAAAAATCGGCTCACTCATAGTGTAAGGCCTCCGCTATTACTGTTTTTGAGGCGCGCCAGGCTGGATAAATGGTTGCAAGAAAAGACATTAGTAAAGCCACCACACAGATTTGCCACAGATCGCTCATCATAATCTTAGAAGGTAAATAATCGACAAAATAGACATTGGAAGATAGCAATTGTGTGTGGAACAAGGATTGCAGGCCGCTTACAATCGCGGTCGCATTCGAGGCTAAGATTAGGCCACCTATTAATCCTATTATAGTTCCAACCATTCCCACCATCATTCCTTGTACGATGAAAATCCATAATATAGTTGAAGGTGTGGCGCCAAGTGTTCTTAAAATAGCAATTTCAGATTGTTTATCATTCACTACCATGACTAAAGAGGCTACTAAATTAAAGGCTGCAACAGCAATGATTAATAGTAAAATTAAAAACATCATAGTCTTTTCTAATTTGACCGCATGAAAAAATTCACCAAATTGCTGCGTCCAGTTTCCCACATCGAAATTTTCACCTAGCTTGGTTTGCAAACGTGCAGACATCGCTGGAGCTTCATAAACATTGCGAATCTTCATTTTAAGACCGGAGATATCACTACCCATTTGTGATAATTTTTGAGCATCACCAATATCAATGAAGGCAAGCTTCGTATCAAAATTAAAGCCTGCGCCAGCTGAAAATACACCAGCTACTCTAAAGCGTTTAAAACGGGGAATCATACCCGCTGGGGTCACCGAAGCGGCTGGAATCATTATGGTCACTTGATCACCTACCATAACACCCAAATTATTTGCAAGTCCACGACCAAGAATGATACCAAAATGGCTTAAGTCTTTTAGATCACCTACTATCAATTTCTCTTTTAGATGGGTAACTGCTTCTTCTTGTTGCGGATCAACACCAGTTAAAATAATGGGTAAAATTTGCCCTTCATGCGTCAACATACCCTGGGCGCCCACATAAGGTGCGATCGCTGTAACACCCGGAGTAGTTCTAAGTTCGGCTTCAAGCTTCTGCCAATCAGAAATACGCCCGTCTCGTCCGCTCACAGTTATTTCTGGGGCCATACCAAAAAAGCGTTTATGAATTTCATCATCAAAGCCATTCATGACCGAAAGTACCGTTATCAAAACCATGACGCCGAGTCCAATTCCCAACATAGAACTTAAGGAAATAAAAGAAACAAAATGATTGCGTTTTTTTGCCCGCGTATAGCGTAAGCCAATAAACAATGCTAGAGGTTTAAACATAGATGTTTTTATTTTTTGTAAAAAATCCATTGTAGTGAAATTCACCTCAGCATGATATATGCAAATGCAATTTCCACCTCAGATCTTTGAAAAATAAAAAAAAATCAAAACTACCTCTGCTTTCTTTAGGGCACAATGGTACGCATAATTAGATTTTGTAAGGCAATAAGAGTTTCAGTAGATTGAATTTCATCAATAGCCTGTATTTTATTAATAAGCACATCCTGCAAAGTATCAATGGAACGACACATGACTTTAACAAAAATGCTATAAGAGCTAGTGGTATAATAGGCTTCAACAACCTCTTCTAAACCCTCCAGTTTTATTAAGGCAGATTTATAGTCTTTAGCGACTTTTAAAATAATCCCAATAAAACAACAAACATCGTACCCAGTCGATTAAATCTCAAGCGGAAACTCTATCAACTTCAAATGATATTAAGTATACTTTCCGCTTAAATATTAAACTTGTTGAGGTAAATAAGATGTCTAATAAGAAGTGCTTCAAGATAACTGCTTGTTTTCTATTAATTTTAGGTTTACTAACTAGCTCTGTAAGTTCAGCCTGGCATCACCATGGTGGACACGATCGGTATAGACATCAGTATGGCTTTAACAATTACCATCGCCCCACCTTTCCCTCTCAAGGTGATTTTTTCGGTCATGGAGGTTGGTCAGGGCCTGAAGTAATTATCAATATACCTGCCCCAAATTACTATGTCCCTGTATGCCATAATGTTGAAATTTGTAATCCTTACGGTGCTTGTTGGTTAGAACGTTCATGTAATTAAACTAGCCTACGTTCCTTTGTCTGCGAAATTCACCCCTACCCCTACGTTCCAAGGCTTGTCCGGGGAACGTAGAGTGAGTTGGCTCTCTACAAATCCTATGAGAGCATCAATAAATTGTTTGGGGATTAGTAAAATTCTCCTCCAAAATTAAGTTCCTATCAAAGCACTAGAAAAATTGCTGTCAATTCGAATTAGATATTGCGAAACTAGCCCTTCAAATTCTTTTGGAATTCCTATTAAGTGTTTAAGCCCTTACGAATATCCAGTGGCTCCATGGAAGCCGTGAAATGGCTTGCCTTAGTATCAATGACAATTGATCATGCAAATCGATTTTTCTTTAAGGCAACTCTTGATCCAGCCTATTGCTTTGGTCGCTTGGCTATGCCTTTATTTGCCTTTATTCTTGCCTATAATCTTGCGCAACCTGGAGTGAAATTAAGCGGTGTATATTCTAAGGTTCTGCTTAGATTGATTATTTTTGGATTTTTAGCTACGCCTGGTTATATAGCAATGCGCCATCTTGAACATCTCCTCCCTTTAAATATAATGTTCATGCTGGCTGCGGCTGTTGCAATCTTCTATCATATTGACGAGGGCGGCGCTGCTAATCGCTTCGCTGCTTTATTTATCTTCCTAATAGGCGGCCTTTTAGTTGAATATGATTGGGTTGGAATTATTTTTTGCTTAACATGCTGGTTTTTTTGTAGAAAACCATCTCTATTAACCGCCTTTGCTTGGTTTATAGCCTATCTCCTCCTCGACAAAATAAATGGTAATCACTGGGCTTTACTAAGCCTTTTGGTCATTTATTTGGCTACAAAAAATGAGGTAAAAATTCCAAGAATTCGTTATTTATTTTATATCTACTATCCTCTGCATCTAACATTATTTTATTTTTTAGCCCGTATTTACAGGATTTAGAGGCAATAATTTCTAAATTTTTTTTATTTCTAACCAAACACTGTCTATAGTTAACCTATGACGCCAGTATAAAATCTGGCTAATCTCACTCTAAATGGACTTGGGAGTTATCATGCCAGTACATGAAAGACGCGAACACTTCCGTATTGAAGATCAAATTTATTTTGATTATAAATTAATTGAAGCAGGGTCAATTTTTACTGATAAGCAAATTACGCAAGAACTGCTGGGTAAAAGTGGAAAGAATTATCTTGAAACGAGCCAATATTTTCAAAGCTTAGATCAAGAGTTAGCCGAAATGACGCAAGTTATGGCTTTAAAAGAACCCGCTCTTGCCCACTATTTAAATTTAATTAACGCAAAAATTGAATATTTGGCTCGCCATTTGCTTATTGGTGAAAAAATCCAGTTACGGCGGGTTAATATCAGTTTGGGCGGAATGGCTTTTAAAACAAAAGAGCGTATCATCGAAAAAACAAGAGTAAAATTGATAATCTATACTAAACCAAAAATGCTGCCAATCGTAGTCAATGCCGTTGTGATATATAGCCAATACCATAACGAAAATTCTTATCACACCGCTGTGCGATTTGAAGAATTAGACAGAGAGCAAGAGCAGTTACTGTCTCAACATATTATGATAGCTCAGCAAACACAATGTCAGGCAGATTAAAGAATCTGGCTAGTCGCTTCATTTTCAAAGATAATGGTTATCCATAAATTTATTAAAGGTAAAGTATGAGATATGTAAATTGTTCTAAACTAAAGCAAGAAGCAGTTGCTTTAGAAAAAGCACCCTTTCCAGGCCCCTTAGGAGAAAAAATTCTAAATGAAATTTCGAAAGAAGCCTGGTCAATGTGGTTAACCCATCAAACAATGCTGATTAACGAATATCGCCTTAGCTTAATTGACCCCAAAGCAAAAGAATTTTTACATGAAGAAATGAAAAATTTTCTCTTTGGAGAAGGTTCAGCAAAACCCCAAGGATTTATCCCTGAAGAATAGTTTTCATAACTGAACAATCGGGCGGAAAGCAGTATTATATAGCTAAAGGAATTATAACCCTCCGCCACAATCATAAACCCAAGCTCAGATCAAAATAAATTCAAAAAGAATAATTAATTTTCAAAGATAAAGTTGCCTCTAATTTTTTTTAAAAAATAAATCAACAGCGCTTGACTCAAAACCCTTCTCAGAGTTTAATAGCAACCTCTTGTGGCCAGATAGCTCAGTCGGTAGAGCAAAGGATTGAAAATCCTTGTGTCCCTGGTTCGATTCCAGGTCTGGCCACCATGTTGATAAAAAATTTCTTTCTTATTATTTACTAGTAAATTTCCTTATCAAGTTGCTAATTTAAATGCCTAAAAATCAAAGTACTAATGTTGAATCCTCTATAGAAGAATTCGGGTTGCAAAACGCCACCCAGGTTCTTACATTTTTAAAAACGAAAATTTCAAAAGAACTGCTAGCAGAAATAGAAGGCTATCTTACTGATAAAAAAGAGCTCGATCAAAGGATTCTTCAACATACTCTTCAAAATGAAAGAGAAGAACAAGCTCTATTACTTGAGGAACTTGAAAAGGAAGAAGAAACGCAAGAATTTATTATAAAAGCTACAGCCTTGGAAATTTTAAAGCAACAAGCACAGAAAAAGCTAGAATCTTCTGAATCGTCTCAAGAGCCCGCAACTAGTGCTAACGCTGGATTTGATAAAACATTGGATATAGCTCTTAAAGATCTCGAAAAAACAGAAGAAACCTACTCCAATTATTCAAAAAATCTTGATGAAGCAGATCTTTTCGTTAAAGACTTAGATCCTAAAGATGAAAAGACCGCAGAAATCTTAGTGAAGCGAATTGAAGCCATTGAGCAGGAAATACATGAAGAAGCCCCAAAAATCTCAGAACTTTTAAGTTCGGGTCAAGATCTTAAGGCTCGCGAACTTCTTAATGATCTGAATGCTAAAAATTTACAACTGGCACTTCTAAAAGATTTACACGCAGTTTGTACTGGCAAAAAAAATATGTATACAAAGGATGGAAAAACGGCCAACAATTTCAACGAGGCTTTTTTTATAGTTCATGAAGATCAAAAAATACATTACGACAAGGATAGCGCCAAGTATTATCTTCTCAATAAAAATGAGAATTTTGATGATTTAAGTCAGAACGATAAAGCAATTCGAAATGATGATTTTAAAGATAAAGAATTCCAAATTTCTAGAGTAAGAACGGTGGTTGAACATAACCGTGGTTTAGATTTAGGTGAAAAAATTCAAAAAATATGGTCCCTTAGCTGCACAATCGTTCAAGCAGCTGTGCAAGCACAAAGTCCCACTATTAAATTTTCAGGAATGGTAGTCTCAACGTCAAGCGGATTAGCTGGTGCATCAGCAAATCTAGCCCCTGATAAAATTTCAAAAGACGTCGATAATTCGTCAGTTCAGGAACCGACATTGCCAAGCACTCCAAAACCACGTTAAGGTGATTTAAAATATTAAAGCATATATTGGTTTTAAAATAGCGTTGTAGTATAAAAGACGCTTAACATCATTACTTTCATCTATAGAAGAATTAGAAGTTCAATTCAAAAGAGCTTAAAAGTATAAAAAGATGGCATGCAAAAAAACTGGGTTTTTATGGCTCATCCCTATTTCCGGGGGCACTAATCAAGCACACAAAACTTTAACTCTCAGCCTGTAATTTTCGAAATTTCTACGGCCATAAGCACGTCGTTAGATCAATTGCATCTTTCAATGAAACTTTTGCTATTCACGCTGGCTGTTTTGAAAAAAATCGCAATAGAGTGACTATTACTCGCTTTTTTCAAAACAGCCCGCATAAAAATCAAGTCGCCCAAAAACTAGCATTTTGAAATAACGCGGTTATAAATCAACCGCCATAACCCAAAACATTGAATGAACTGCAAGTTCATGGTTCAATTAAAAATATTTTGCATCTGATATTATCGATGTGACGAGATACACTTCACTCATTTTAAGGATCAGGATAAAAGGATTAAATGAAAATATTAATAACTGGTGCGAATCGTGGATTAGGAAGAGAGATTGCCAAGCATTTAATTCAACGTAATCAACAATTAAATAAACCACATAGTATTCATCTAACTGCTAGGCAAAATACCCTCCAACAGCTGAACTCCTCTCAAGATGGTAGCTTTGTTACTATCTATGCAATGGATTTAGCTGAAAAAGATCCGACTGAATTTAAAAAAAGCATTAAAAGTTTTCCATCTTTTGATTACGTGATTCATACAGCTTCTCCCTATTCCAAATCCAAATTAACCGAAGCAACGCATGAAGAGCTGAAAGAGATTTTAACTTGTCAATATAATGAAACCATTCTGCTCACCTTTCTTGCTCAGAATTTAGTTGATTATGGTAGTCTTGTTGCAGCAGGAGCTATTATTGGGGGAGTTGTTGGTCCTGATTATATCCGCTCTGATAATTCTTGGTATATTGGGCTTTCATCTTTACATAAGTCCTATCTGCGAGCAGTGATGAGCAGCTTATATCAAGAATTGCCTAACAAACAAATTATTCATGCCAATCTGGGAACATTTCGTGAAAATGATGAGTTTGCTCAAGAAATAGCTGGCGGAAATGCCCTATCCACAACCTATGTTGCAGAAAGACTAATTGACTTGGCTGAGAATAATCAAAAACTTCAAAGTTTTAATATTAATATTTTGACAAAAAAAGAAGAAGAGTTATTGGAAACATTTAAGCGGGTAAAAGAGGAAGTGAGCTCACAAAATAATCATTTTTTTTAGGTTATATATTAATAGTTTCCAAATTATAATCTAAGCACTGGCCTACAATTAATGATGTGGAGATTTGCGTAGTTGAGTACGACATCGTACTCTATCATACGCCAGTTATAGCGTTTTCCCGCAGCCAATTATTTTTTAAAATCAGCAGGTTGAATTTTAATGGTTGGATTGAAAATTCCTGTGTCCCTAGTTCGATTGCAAGTCCGGCCACCATTTCTTCTTGTTGCAAGATACCCCTAAAAAACCCTAATGTGTGATTTTTAATCATTTTAGTTTATAATATTTCTCTTTAATAATTAGAGACTTCTATGTCGATAAGCGGGTATATAATTCAATATGGCTTTTCTCTCAGCTTAATTGTTAATGCCGGTCTGTTCATCCCACAAATTATTGCTCTTGTTAAAACCAAATCATCTACGGGCGTTTCTCTCCTTACGTTTGCAGGATTTAATATTATTCAACTTTTCACCATGCTTCATGGGTGGATTATAGGTGATTATCTTCTAGCTATAGGCTATTTTTTAAGTATTCTCACCTGTGGTTCTGTTTCATTTTTAATAATTTACTACAAATTTATAAAGAAAAAGGTTTTATGAACAATTACAGGACCTTTCAAATCGAAAATTTCACCATTTTATCGCTAATTTTCTATATGGAAAACGCTCAATTAATCAGCAAAAAACAAAAAATGGATAATCTTTATTTGACCCTAAAAATAGTTGATTTGAGTATTATAGCGCTCAACTTTTTCTTAAAAGAAAATTTGGTAGCATTTGACGCACAGGTTGGGGAAAACCTCTGTCAGATTAGAGCCTATCGAATATTAAATCTTGCTAAAAAATGGCTTCATAAATTATTAATGAAGCATGAATTTCAAAAACAAATCGATAAACTAATAAAATATAGGGCTCATTTGCAAAATGTTGTAGCAGAATGGGAACAAGCTATACAGCTTTCCAAATGCTTTAACAAAAACTTGGATGGCATTGAAAATATAGCCGATTTTTTTGCAAGACATGACCTTGCTTTTGACTTAAATGAAGAAATGGTATTTATTATCGCCTGCTATTTTTTGACTCGTTTCAATATCAGAGTTGATAATATCCCTGTTGCAATCAACTTAAAACAAATTGCGGATGAACTAACCATTTCAAAGCACAAAGCAAAGCGTCTGTCTCATCACTATCAACAGCTTATTTGTCAATTAGGTTGCGAATTCATTATGCAAATTGCCAGTGAGCTTCCTTCAAAGTATAGCCATATGGAGATTTTACCCAGCTTATATAAAATAGCAGACGAAAATCGTACCGTATTGCCTTGCCATATAGTTAGCGAAATTCTTTTTAATCACGCCATTCAAGAAAAAGTCCCCGTGTTGCTTAAAGTAACCCGTTTTTGCCCCACCCGTACGACGCCGTATGATACAATTCTTTTTCTCCTTCTTGGAGATAAAGAAAATAAAAATCAATTTTCTCTCATTCCATGTAACTTAAATTTTCCACGAAATTGCCTGGTTGTTTCTGGTGAGGCTCACGACCCGGAGGGAAATACGAGAGAGACAACTAAGAACTACATTACCCGTTTTCTGAAAGAAACACCGTTAAAGCTCATTCTCGCTAATACAGCAATTCATCCTCAATACTCTGGAAAACGCCTGGAAGCTTTCAAGGATAATCCATTCATAGCTATATTAGCAGATTCTAAATTGGCTTCTTGTGAGAAATTAGAGAAAAACTTGGCTTTAATGCGGCGTTTTGCTTTTAATACTGGTTGTTCTCAGCAAACCCCAACCACATTTTTATTAAGGCATGTCTATGCTAATATTCTTGAAAATGAACTAAATGATCTAAGTTCAACACATACAGGCTGTGCATATAAAGTGATTGGAAAAAAATATTTATTATCAAGTCCTACAGGAGTAGTTTATGGCAAAACGGAACCAATCATCGATAAATATGCCCGACTTGCTTAAACAACTTTATGAAAATTTACCAGTTCATATTTATTTTAAAAATACAAATTTTGAATATTTTGCCTGTAATCCTTCACAGGCTAGTGATTCAGGGCTAGGTTCACCAAAAGACATTGTAGGTAAAACGGATTATGATCTTTTTCCAAAAAATTTAGCAGATCAAATTCGTAAGAATGACATGAAAGTATTACTCCAAGGCAAAGCCTGTGTTTTTGATGAAAATTTTTCTAATTTATCAGCGGAAAGTCCATTTTATCTTACTCACAAAATACCCTTGGTTAATAATAAAGGCGAAACTATAGGTCTTGCTGGTATCTCATTGAACATAACAGAAAGAACACTTAATGAGAGAAAAGCAGTGCTGGATAAAGAGGCGCTTGAAATTACATTGGCTGGAATTCTTGAGAATCTACCAGGCCATGTATATTGGAAAAATCAATATTCAATCTATCAAGGTTGTAATCGCGCACAAGCAATATCTGCCGGCTTTTCCACTCCTGCGGAAATGGTTGGGAAAACAGATAATGAGATGCCTTGGTGTCATGAGGCTCCGATTCTTCGCGAATCCGATTTAACCGTGATGAACAATAAAATATCTATTACACGGGAAGAAGCATCTCAATTAGCGGGAAGTGAGTATGTTTCTACATTTTTATCCAAAAAATCTCCTCTGTTTAATACAAAGGGAGAAGTTATCGGTGTTTTAGGTATTTCGTTTGATATTACAGATCGTAAAGAAATGGAAAAAGAACTCCAACAAGCTAAAACTGCCGCCGAAGCTGCAAACCAGGCAAAATCTGAGTTCATCGCCAACATGTCTCATGACCTCCGTACTCCCTTGACAGGTATCATCGGCATGACGCAAGAAATGTTTAATACAGCTGATGACATTAGACACTTGATTGAACAAGCTACAGGAGATGAGAAAGTAGCCTCACAAAACAACTATTTTACCTTGCTAAAGCATATTGTAGAGACAGTTCAAGAAGACAGCCAACTTTTAATCGGAGCAACTGATGAATTGTTAGACCTTTGCAATGAAATTTTAGAAACCATGCGTTTAGAATCAGGACATAGACCCATTGATGCAGAATCGTTTAATTTGCAGGATTTGATTAAACGCAATATTAGTCTCCTACAACCCGCAGCAGCCCATAAAAAATTAACTTTATCCTATGAAATCGATAAACAGATTCCAACCTATTTTAGCGGTTTACGAAATTACCTTGACCGAACGCTTCTAAATCTTTTATCTAATGCACTCAAATTTACTGAAATGGGTTTCGTTAAAATCAAGGTAAATTTGGTAGGTGATTCTCATTCAACTTACCAGACAGGCGACCCTATAATTGTGGAGATCTCTGTAGAAGATACAGGCATGGGAATCCCAAATGATAAATTTGAAACTATCTTTGAACATTTTTCTCGACTGACGCCTTCTTATCAAGGCATGTATAAGGGAGCAGGTTTGGGTCTTTATACCGTCAAGCGCTACATCGAGGCTATGAATGCAACTATAAAAGTAGAGAGTGAACTCGGCAAAGGAACTTGTTTTACCGTCACTCTGCCTCTTATTATATCAGACCATTCCGATAGGGAAAAAGAAGCAGTTTTTCTACCCCAACCTGCTAAAGCCCGAGTCACTCCCTCAACCTCTGTTTTCAAGCCAGAAGACGGTGCAGCCATTCTCTCAGCGTCTGTGTTGGTCGTAGAAGACAATTTGCTTGCCGCTAAAAGCTTACAATCTTTTTTAACCCGTCTGAATTGTGCCAGTGACCATGCAGAAAATGGAGAACAGGCGCTATCGATGGTTCAAACTAAAGACTATGATTTGGTATTAATGGATGTGGGGTTAGGGGATGGGATGGATGGGATTGAAACCACGCAAAAAATTCGTGCTTTAAATAGCTCTCAACTGTCAGGATTGCCCATTATAGCCGTAACAGGGCATGCCAATGATCTTGAAAAACGAGATGAGGCATTTGGGGCAGGCATGCAAGAGGTTTGCCCAAAACCCATACAGCCCTCAAAGTTAGAGACTCTTTTAGAAAACTACGTGTTTAAACCCAGGCAAGGTGGAGCAAAATCAATGATTACCCTAATCAATGAGGCTCAAACAAAATCGAGGGTTATTGATAGGGCTGCCTGCCTTCAACAGGTGAATGGGAATGAAGAACTTTTCCATGAATTATTGGGAATAATCGACATTGACCTTAAAATGAGCCAGAAAACGTTGGCAAAAGCCTATGCAATTCATGATGATGCTGCTTTGCGCAAGGAGTTACATCGGGTACGCGGTGGAATCTGCTACCTTACTTTGCCGCAACTGGATAGAGCATTAGCCAATTTTCATGAGCTGGTAAAATTAAAACCTCAGGATGAACAGCAACTAAAACAGTCCTATGATCGACTGCAAGAAGCGATGAAATCTTTCTGGAATACAATCAATAAGGGTGAGCCCTAAATTTAAAAAAAATTAAGGAAATTATATGGAAACAATTACCAACAAAGAAATAATCTGTATCGCCCATTTTCAAGCAAAAAAAGGCCAAAAAGACATGCTTTTAAAAGTACTTCAACAGCTAATAAAACCTTCAAAGGCTGAGTTGGGATGTATCAGTTACCAACTCCATTCTAGTCCTGAAAATCCAGATTTATTTACTTTTATTGATAAATTCAAAGATCAAGAAGCTTTTGATTATCATTGCGAAACTGCTCATGTTAAGGAAACTTTTGATAACTTAATTCCCCCACTTGTGGAGACAATGACAATTACATTGCATCATGAAATATGATTCGATTGATGTTTATAACTCCTCAGTTCAATTAATTTTATAGGTTTTTAGCTTTTTTAGTTGCCAAGGTGTTTTATTATAAATCAAATACAATATGGGTTACAATTGATCATCTTATATTTTAAATGTAAAATGCCCTGTCCATATACCCGATGACCTAACAATGATGAACTCCGACAGAGAGTTTAAATTTCATTCATATATTATTAGTATCTGAAATAGAGCAAATAATGGTTATTTCCAAGTTTTCACAAAATATAAGATTTAATCCCCTATTTTTAATCATGGGATGTTGTTTGGTTTTATGGCTTTGTCTGTTCGTTGGCATAGATTACCTCGAACAAGGTGCGAGAAAAATCAGTACACTAGCAGCAAAGCTAGAGTTTGTGGTTCACTTTTTCACTCTATTCTTTTTAGTTGAATTATATCGAAGTGCTATAAAAGAAGACCGTAAAGTAATTGCTTGGTTTTTTGGAATTAACTTTTGGTTATTTGTAGTTGATTTTTGTTTTTATCTTGCTGCTTATGCGAGCGACAGTTTATTGCTTAAAATGTCAATAATTAACTTTCTTTTATATTATGCTCCCTGCGTTATTTATGGTGTTTTACTGGTGGTTTTTCTAGCAAAGATCTTGCTCAAAGATGTGCTAAAAATGAAAGGTTTTATAAAAATAGTTGTCGCATTGACAGCGGTTAATGTAATTATTTTGTATTTATTTTTCACATCCATAGAATATGCCTTTAATGTAACTTCATTTCAAACAGTTTCTCAAATTTTACACTTGTGTATTTTGCTAGTCCTATTCGACTTTTCAATTTTAGGCTTAATCTACACGAACAATACCGGTATGGTTTTATTTTTAGCTGGTACTATTATTTTGACTGCAGGAAATTTTTTTCTTACCTACTCCTACCTTTCTCAAACAACAAATTTATTTGCTTATGGAGAACTTTTATGGTTTCTAGGCCTATTATTTATCATGTTTTTTGTCCTTAGCATCAGAAATAAAATACCCTCTCTTTTTATATCCACTTGGTTTAGAAAAAGTAACATGATTAAAAGTAAGCTTGTTTTTTGGTCTTTCAGTATATCGATTACAAGTTTTTTGATGTTTGTGTCTCTCGCCTACACATTTTCAATTGTAGATAAACATATTTTTTTATGGTTACCTCTTTTCTTTATGGGCTATTCTGTAGTCGTGGTGGTGCTATCCATTTACATGGGCAATTTTTTTGAAGCACCATTTAAAAAATTAACAAACAATATCGATGCGTTAAAAGCTGAAGATAACCAAGCAATACTGGACAATGATTTTACGATTGCAGAATTTATTGATCTCCAAAAATATATTGTAGACACCATGGAGGTTAGGGAAGAAAAGAATAGGATGAAAAAACAATTGGGGGAAGTCGCTCAACAAACAGCTCATGATATCCGCTCCCCACTGGCCGCGCTTACAATGACTTTGGATGTGGTTTCGGATGTACTCCCCGAAAAGATACGACTTATGATGCGTAATAGCGTTAATCGAATCCGAGATATAACAAATAATCTGATGGATGGTGCAAAATCAGCTTCTAATTTAAATGAAAGCAGACCACCCAAAAACGCATCAGAAGAGAGATCAATTTATTTATTATCAAGCCTAATAGAATCCCTTATCACCGAAAAACGGATGCAATTTCGTACAAAAATCGATGTAGAAATTGAAGCCTCGCTTGGCACCGATTCTTACGGCATCTTTGCTAAAGTAAATTTAGCAGAATTCAAAAGAGTATTGTCAAATTTAATCAATAACGCAGCAGAAGCAGTAAATGATTTTGGGAATGTGGGGGTTAATCTTTTACGTGAAGATAACAAAGCTGTCATTTTAGTAACAGATAATGGTACTGGCATTTCACCTGAAATCTTAAAAAAACTAGGTCAACGTGGAGAAACCTATGCTAAGACTGGAGGTTCAGGGTTAGGACTTTATCATGCACGAACTACGTTTGAATCTTGGGGTGGAAGTTCCCAAATAATTTCCACCCTTGGAATTGGAACTACATTACGTTTAGAAATTCCACAGGAAAAAGCACCCATATGGTTTGTGGAAGAGCTCAAGCTTAGGTCAGGACAAAAGGTTGTTGCTCTTGATGACGACGCATCAGTTCACCAGCTATGGCAAAGTCGATTAAGTAATTTAAATGTAGAACTGATTTCATTATCAACGCCTGAACAATTAAAGAAATGGCTTGCTGATCATTCAAATATTATAGATTGCACTATATTTTTAATCGACCATGAACTTTTAGGATTTAGAGAAACAGGGCTTCAGCTAATACAGGAATTAAAACTGCAAAAATCGGCAATTTTAGTAACTAGTAGATTTGAAGATCCAAAAATTGTCACGAGCTGTGAACTCGAAGTTATCAGATTGATTCCTAAAGGCATGGCTCCCTTTGTACCTATCAATGTTTATGATGAATAGGAGTTCTCCACCATGATAAATGCCTTTGCTGCACTTGAGGTTAATGCTGACCTTCAACCTTTTACTTATGTTGAAGCGCCCCTAGCTCCTGAAGAGGTAGTCATTGCTATTACCCACTGTGGTATCTGTCATACTGACATACATATGATTGATAACGATTGGGAACTTAGCCAATATCCTTTAGTTCCAGGGCATGAAATCATTGGTACTGTGATAGCCCGAGGCAATTTGGTGACAGATTTAAATCTAGGTCAGAGAGTGGGGCTTGGCTGGCAAGTTGGGGCTTGTTTTCATTGTGATAATTGCAAAAAGGGGAATGAGAATTATTGCGGAAAGCATCAACCGATTTGTATTGGACGCTTTGGTGGGTTTGCAACTCATGTAACTGCAGATCATCGTTTTGTTTTTCCTATTCCAGAAGGGATGGATTCCGCCAAAACAGCCCCACTTTTGTGTGCGGGTATAACTGTTTTTAATGCCATGATACGCCACAACGTACTCCCTACTCATCACGTAGGCATTATTGGTTTAGGTGGTTTAGGCCATATAGCCCTGCAATTTGCCAAAGCCTTTGGTTGTGAAGTGAGCGTATTTTCTTCTAGTAAAGATAAAGAGCAGGAAGCCTATGCTTTAGGAGCCACTCATTTTGTGCTAACTCAAGATGAAAAAGAATTAGAAAAAAGAAAAGACAGTTTAGACTTCCTTCTCTCCACAATACACGTGGATCAGAACTGGTCAGCTTATTTAAACTTGCTGCATCCTTTAGGTCATCTTTGCTTTGTGGGTGTTCCACCACAACCTCTCAATATCGCTGCTGTCACTTTGATTGACGGGGGTAAATCGGTTAGCGGCAGTTACATAGGTAATCGTCAAAGAATGAGGGAGATGTTAAATTTTGCGGCTCTGCATAAGATTGCAGCTCTTGTGGAAGTAGTTCCTTTAAGCCAGGTGAATGATGCAATTGCGAAAGTACGATCCAATAAAGCACGCTACCGTATGGTTGTTAAGATAGAGGAAATTTAAGGAAATTTAAGCATATTAATTTGAATTCAGTAATTGCCCCTAAAAAAATGATAATGGTTTATCACTTTTCAATAGCTCGGCACTTCAATAATCTTAATAGGAATATGTGCTAATAAATTTTTAGGTAAAAGACGAAGGCCTCTTTTTTGACAGCGATTAATAATATCAGTATTTTCATAATGACTAGTCACTAAAATGGCTTTGTCGCCAAGCTGTAGTTTTTCGAAAAGGTCTAAACCTGTTTCGGTCTCTAATAACTCATAATCTGAAAAAACTTGAACAGGATTTAATTGCCAAGCATACCACGCTGTAAAGTCCAAGCTATTATTAAAATGGTGAATATTTAAATTTCCTGCAACTGCTAAAAGACGTTGATCCCAGGCATCATGCACTGATTGGTCGTCATCTAAAATGCCTATTTCAATCTCAGGAGAAACAAAAATTTCAGACACAAACCAAGTGGGGGAGTCTGAACGAGGTAAGATAATTTTAACCGTTGTTCCTTGTTTTAGGATTGAATGCAATTGTAGAATTCCGCCAAAGTCTTCTATGCTTTTTTTCGCATAGGGTAATCCTAATCCAAATCCATTGTCTTTAAAACTTACCCCTTCATCCATGACCTTTTCCAACAAATCAACTTCGATGCCACAGCCATTATCCGTTATTTTTATAACTACTTTTTCATTTGAAGCATCTAAGTTAAGAATAATTTTCCCGCCTTTCGCTGGTAAAGCTTCTGATGAATTGTTAATTAAATTAGATAACAATCTTTTCATTCGAGAGGGATCAAACTTAGCAAAAGCTGAAAAACCCTCGCTGGTTATATTTCCCTCAAGTTGGATAGGTCGGTCTTCAAACTGCAATCGCTTTTCAGAAATGATATTTTCCAATAAAGGCGCTAATAACCAGGTTTGTAAATGCAAGGGTAATAGAGCTATATCTTGATTTTTGCCTGAGTATTGTTGCAGCAAATTATTCGCAATATCGTTAATTCGGTTAGAGGCATTTCGCATCAAAATCCTCTGCTTCTCTGGGATTTGCGTTAAATTCCTCAAGCCAACATTAAGGGCTGTTAAGGGAGAACGAATATCATGGGCAACTTGTGCTGTTAAAGAAATCAAGGCTTTTTTTGCTTCCTCCCTTTCTTCTTTAAGGTCAAACACCTTTAAAAGAAACTCTTGCAAAAAAATAAACTCTTCAATCACAAAATCATTAGAGAATTGACTTTTGTCTTTGTCCAGCATTAACGATTCAATATTATTAGCAATTTTTTTAAAAGGTCTTTCAAAATGCTTTACAGTAAAAAGCGAAACGATTACAACTGAAGCAGAAGTAATCATTAAAAACGGTGGTAAAATTAAAAATACTGTTTTATTTAATGGCGAGAACAAATAGGCTAAAACAAAAAAGGGTAAAATATTTAAAATGGATATTCCAAAAGCCCAAAAAGCCAAATTACCTTTGAGGCTATTTGCTGAACGTAGCCAATTTTTTGTAAGACCGCCGTCATGATTTTTAAGTTCAAGCATTCCAAAGAAAATACATAATAAGCCTAAAAGCCAAAAAAGCGCTCCATAAGTTGCGATATGATTAGTTTGGGCAAGAAAAGAGTAACTTATAATAAAATCACCTGAGATTAGAATTATCAAACCAACAACAATGAATGATAGCCCTTTTTTTTCAGAGTAGATTAGACTCAGAATGCTTAAATCAAAAATAATAAGTTCCACTAAAGAACTAATCATCTGTGAAACATTTTGCCAGGATAAATAACTAAAAACAGGTTGAGCAGAATTGAAGAATAAAAAAATGATTGCGATATTAATCAACATTAATATTGCAAACAATTTTATAAAATTTTTTGCAATAAAAATATCTTTTACTAGCTTAATTAAAAAAACCAATACCGAAATATTCCATATAGAATAAGGTATCATATCCAATACAAAACCAATAAATGAAAGATGGAAATTATGATTTTCTGAGAAGTAAAAAATGAAACAGAAAATCAAATCATTCAAAAACAAACCCACATTAATTGCAATAAGCCAAAATATTATTTTTCGATTGTGGATATTTGCATTTGCAAAAACTTTAAAGACTACAATCAACATAAATAAGTGTATAATTAAAGCAATTTGAGCGGTAATTTGAGAAATTTTATCAGATGAGAGAATTTCAAAGATTCTCATCAGTAATAACATTGACCAACAAACCAAGCCAAAAATATAAAAGTGCAAATAAGTAATTTTTTTCATATAAAAGGTTCACCACCTCTAATTTTAATACTATTTTTTTCAACTTAAAAATCGAAATAAAAATATATTTTGATGGAGCTGCTTATATTGATTACTATTTCCAGAAAAGAAAATAAATTTATAGTTTTATTAACATTCAAATGTATCTAGTCGTAGTCTTTAATATTTTAAAAGTCAGAATTATAGCAAGTTATTGGCAAGAATCCTCGAAATCTTAATTATCATATCTGCCATCTTTATCGACTTTTAAAAATGAGCAATAATGCCAATTAGATAAAAAATTATGTGACGTACTATCTGTACTCTTATGCTACTCGCAGGAATAAATCTTAATTTGGACGAGACGAATAAACCTTATGTTGCTTTAAAAAAGGAAATTGCTTCCTATATATGCAACCTCAATCGATAAATGCAAACTTCGCTTAAAATCCTTGTGATTAATGGGTTTGCAATTTCATGAGGTAAATCAATATGATTCAAAAGGAGTAAGCAGTATGTCTTCTAAACAATCCTCATTAGTAGAGAATTTCTTTGATGATCTAGGTTTTATTGACCCCCAGAAGCAACTCATTGCCGTAGCCTTACGTCAGGAGATACTTAAGCTAGCAAAGTCTGCTGAGGAAAGAATAATGTACGGCGGTGTTCTGTACTACCTTGAGGATTCGTTTTGCGGTATCTTTTCTTACAAAGCTCATGTGAGCCTTGAATTCGGCCAAGGTAACATGCTAAAGGATCCAGAGCTGCACCTAGAAGGCTCAGGGAAGTTCCGCCGTCACTTGAAATTCAAACAACTTGCCGACGTTAAGGCTAAGCAACCTGCAATCTACATCAAGCAAGCCATTGTCTTGCTTGGTCAATGAATTAATTCAATTGATAATTTATGATTTCGATTATTTTAAAGAACAAGTTTGGAGCCATTCAATATGAATGCTCAAGAGACCCACTGTTTACGTAGTTGACTTAGGTTAAGTTCAAGCCACTGCAAAGCAATAATTGTATGAGCGCTTTTAATCTCTCCATTTTTAACAGCATTAAAAACTTCATTGGTATTCATCGTTAAAACTTTAATATCCTCATTTTCATCGTTAAGTCCATAAATTCCTCTAACATTTTGTGCATCCACTCGAGCACAAAATAATTGGACTTTTTGTGAAAGTCCTGCTGGTGCAGTCCAATATTCACAGATTAGTTTTAAATCGAGAAGCTTAAGCCCTGCTTCTTCTTTTGCTTCTTGATGAGCTGTTTGCTCGTATTCATTATTGCTATCAACAGATCCTGCTATTATTTCTATCAACCATGGACTTTCCTCTTTGTCTAATGCTCCAATACGAAATTGTTCAATAAGTACAACTTTATCCAGTAGTGGATCATAGGCTAATACTCCGACAGCATTTCCACTTACAAGCACTTCTCGTTTGACAATGGGTGTCCATCCCTCAGCAAATAACCGATGTCTAAAATGAAAGCATTCAATTTTAAAATACCCTTGGTATAAAGTTTCTTGTTGTTCGATTTCTAGATCTTTATTTGAAAATTGAATTAATTTTTTTAATGACATAAAAATAAACCACCTTAATTTTTCTACCCTATTAAATTATAGAATAATAACAATGAAGAAACATAAAGCATCAAAAT
>JACCWI010000026.1 GCA_013697725.1 Tatlockia sp. | reverse complement strand
TGAATATCTCAAACATCTATTTGAAAATATTCGTGCTTGCAACAATGAAGAGGATTACTTAAATCTTTTACCCGTTAAGGTTAGTAGCAATTAGATTGAGCATCGTGTAGTTCGCCGAACGGTTACGCTACTACAAAGGAGATCCCTCGCTTTCACTCGGGATGACGGAGAGTGTAAGAATCCCGGATTTAAGTAAGACCTCCCTCATCCAGAACGAAGGCCTCATCCAGAGCGAAGGCCGTCATCCAGAGCGAAGCGAAGGATCTCCCTGCAGTGGCAGTGATCTTTGAAAGGCAATAAAACGTGCTACTACAAAGGAGATCCCTCGCTTTCACTCGGGATGACGGAGAGTGTAAGAATTCCGGATTTAAGTTAGACCTTCCTCATCCAGAACGAAGGCCGTCATCCAGAGCGAAGGCCGTCATCCAAAGCGAAGGCCGACATCCAGAACGAAGGCCGACATCCAGAACGAAAGCCGTCATCCAGAGCGAAGCGAAGGATCTACCTGCAGTGGCAGTGATCTTTGAAAGGCAATAGAACGTGCTACTACAAAGGAGATCCCTCGCTTTCACTCGGGATGACGGAGAGTGTCAGAATTCCGGATTTAAGTAAGACCTCCCTCATCCAGAACGAAGGCCGTCATCCAGAGCGAAGCGAAGGATCTCCTGGCAGTAGCAGAGATCTTTGAAAGACAATAGAACTGCTACTATAAAATGAGATCTCTCGCTTCACTCGGGTACGGGGGAGCGAAATATGAAAAATCTGTTTTAATTCAAGTTTTTAATTATTTAGGTTAGCGTTTCAACCGAGGAGGTTGAGGCTCTGATTTATTCATATTTTTTTTATCGAAAACCATATCCATAATGGCACCAAGAATAAACAATAATAGAGCATTTTTTTGTAAAGCTAGAGCCGCTCTAAAAAGCCAACCATTGGATGCCAGTTTAGTTAGTGATGAGGGTTGTCGGTGATCTTTAATCAAATAGGAATGTCGTTCTTTGAACCTTAAAGATGTTGAACTCTGATTCTTTACAGTAGAGCCCGGCCTGGATTTTATTTGATCTTCAGTTCTAAGCTTCAGACTCACTGGGCTAGATTTAGATTGATACAGCGCCCTCGCCTCCTGCGCCTTTTCACGCCGAGAGTTATTCATAGATGACAATTGGGGCCGGCTGGGATTCATTGAGGAAGTAGATTGTCGCTCAGATCGCTGAGAATTCCTATCTAAAATTGGCGAATTAAACCGATTGGCCTCTACGAATTTTTCAGATCGAGTAGAGGCGTGAGGAGGAGTTTGAGCATTATATTTTGGTTGTTGAGCACCCTCATTGACAGGTTTGGAAATATTTAAATTTTCATCGATTTTGTTTTCTTGAGAACTTGCCAAATGAATTTCGGATAGAGCCAGTTTTAATAATTTATTGGGTCTAAGGTCTGTTTTCGTTGTAGGCATTCTTGTAATGGGGTCAGTCTGACTCCTATTATCTATCCATTCATATATGGCTTCTTTTTCATAAGAAATACCTGACGCTAAATTTATTACAGGCTCAACCATTACTGTCTGAGTAATGGGGCAAAGGCCAATAGTTTCTTTATCTTCGGAAGTCTTTAATTGTTCAATAACTTCTTTCAATGCTCTATCAGGAACAAGGTTTTCACTATTTATTTCATCAAGGTTAACATCGGCGGTTATATCAGTGCTTTGATCAAACATGGGGTTTTCCATAAGATCCCCATTCTTATTGAGAAGTACTTTGGGTATTTCATTTGAAGACAGCTCCTTTGATTGAGCCTCTGGCACAATGTTTAAAGCTATTATCTCCTCCTCGTTTGTATCTGGAAGCGATTGGGATATTTCATTAGATGGCAACTGTTCTGGTCTAACCTCTGGCTCAGTGTTTAAAGCTAACACCGCCTCATTAATAATTATCTTATTTTCCTTTTGTGTTTTGTAATCATCAAGTGCTTGTTTAAGTGCTATATTGGGGACTAAATCATCTATTTTGGTTTTAACGGTGGTCATAGGATCTGTATCATGAGCCTCTAACCAGGAATGAATAGTTGCTTTTTCATAGGTTTTCCCAGATTTAACATTAATAACTGGCTCGACTAAAATTTCCATTGTAATAGGATCAAGGAAGGCATCAGGTGGTTCATCAGAGCTATCTAAATCGTTATTTGGGGGTTCTTTAAAGTATTCTATAGCATCTTTTAATGCGAAATTTTGAATAATTGAGGCATCTGTGGCATCTTTTTCATGAGTATTGCCTTGTAAATCAACCACAGGATCCTTCCAGAAATCTTTGGTCTCTGGGTTAATTAGGGCATCAAGTGGTTCATTTTTTTCTTTCATGTCTAATCTCCAACTTTAACCATTTTTTTTAAAAATATGCAGAATTGAAAGATAGGAAGTTCTTTTCTTGTAGTGGAAATGCATATATCAAGTATGGCATATAATTTTGATAGAGATAAAAAAATGAAATAAGGTAAAAGGTCCCGGTATTAACTATTTTCGTGATTAGCGAATAAAATAAGGGGTCATTGTGTTGTGACTTATAAAGCCGAGCTTCTCACAATAACTCCTAGCCATTCCATCGGACATTAAAACAATAGAGAGAAAGTCTAGACCCAGCTCCTTCGCTACTTTAACTCGATGACAGGCCATGGCTGTTGCGACACCCGAATTTCTTAACTTAGGCAGTACACAAGCATTATAAAAACCGCCGACTTTGTAGTCGCTAAACTCTCTATCAATAGCAAGACTACTGGTACCGGCGAGAACTCCATCAATTCGAGACAGATAGTTCAAGCAAACAGGATTATCCATTTCATATTGTCTAATAAGCCATGTGGTAATAGATTCTAAAAGGCTCGGCAATTGGAATAGAGCACAATAAATTTTTGCAAATTCCTTAGCCTGTTTTTGAGTTGTTACCGGTTCAATTCTGATTCTGTCAGAGCTTTGACTTAATTTAGCTTGCTTAAGATCAACTAACATACCGTAAAAACAACCGGGTGACTCGAAATGGGCCTTAAGTTTTGCCTCAAATTCTGGTGTTTCCGTCTCTGGAGTTATCCAAACTGTTAAAGGTTTAGCTATAGCTTGTTGAAGGGCTACTAATTCCTCAACCAATTTTTTCTGATCTCCAGGGCTTTTGATATAAATGCCATTAAAAAAAATTTCATCAAGGCCTGATATAGAAACTTTTGCACAGGGATCATATTTTAATTGCGGCTGAGTGAAGGGGCTAATCTGAAATGACTTAAAAACTTCCACAAAGGTGGATAGAATGATTTCATCTTCTTTTTTCATAACAATCACTTAATAAATGCAATTTAACTTGAATGTTAATTCAAATTTCTAAAAATTAAAATTAACTTCAAAATATCTATCAAAAAAAAAATATTAGGTCAGTAAAAGCCTTAAAAAAAACAAGCAAGTTTATAGGTTGCAAATTATTTCATTGAATTATCATAAGCATTCGCAAGCTCTTCTGCCAAATTTTTTACTATTAGCTTAGCTAACCGGGACTCTTTTTTTTCAGTTTCAAAAAAAAGACCAAATTTATTAGAGTTCATTGCTAATTTAATTTGAGGGTATTTAGAACTAGCTGCTGTCTGATGATTAGATGCCACTTCAGAATGAGATAATAGTAACTCTAGTACCTCTATGTTATCGTGTTGAGCTGCAATCTTGGCTAGTGCGCTAAAACTCGATTCATTGTTTTCAGCTTTTTCCATAAGTTCAAAATTTATTTTTGGGTCTTCGAGTAAAATTTTAACAATTTCAGCATCCCCTTCTAATACAGCATCTAACAGCAAATCGCCCTTTGTGGAATCAACACGCGGATCTTTTATCAAGAGCTCAACTATTTCACTAAACCCACTAAATATTGCAGTTTGAATCGCTTGATTAGCATATTCTCCGGGATTTACACGCGGATCAGCTAATAATATTTTTACTACAGCCACACGGCCGTACTTACACGCAAGAATTAGAGGATCGATAACATCATCATTCCCATGAACTTCTAACGCTTGCATAGGATGAACGCGCGCATCAGTCAATAACAATTTGACCATCTGATCATGACCTGCCTCTGAAGCCTCCCGAATCGCTCTATTGTTCTCTGCCCCTGGATCAATGTCTGAATCGTTTAGAAAATAACCTACAACTTCAATATCATCTAAACAAACAGCGTCTAAAAAGTCTTTCCATTTGGTTTCCTGTTCAGATAACTCTTTTATCTGATGGTTGTCGGATTTACGTTTCATAATCTTGGTTACCTCAGTTTATCTTTAATAAAAAAATAAAAAAAATTTCGTGTTGAAACATAAAAAACTGCCAGAAGTGCAAGATTAATTTCCGCTTTTAAAGCTATAAGGCTAATAAAAATGAGAATCATAGAACTGAGATATACTTAGAGTTCATGCTCAGTCTCTGGCAATTTAATTTGTTTAATGCGGAGAGCTTATTATCCATCAGAAAATTCAAAATCATTGGCTAAATTTATCAAATCAGATTGTCCTATTTGCTCAGGTATAACTTTAGGTTTAGAATCTCGATCAAGGAATTTAGCTTGTTTTATAAAATCTGGCATTGCTGCAGTTAACCAATTAACGAGTGGATCAAATTTCACATAAAGTTTTGACTTTGAGGAATATTCTAGGTGCGGCAACGAGGTCAATTGAATAACAACTATAATAAGAGCAACCAAAAATAAACCTCGAATAAAACCAAATCCCATGCCAAGAATACGATCAGTACCACTTAATCCAGAACGTTTTAAAAGAAAACCGAGTAAGGCATTGATTATACCGCCTGAAATTAAAGTTCCAACAAAAATTAAAATAAAGCCTGTTACCAATCTTGCAGAGCTATCTTGAATATATTGATGTAACCAGGGGTCAAGGCTTTGTGAATAATTAAAAGCCAACCAAAATGCAAGAATCCAAACAGCCAGGGCGATAAGTTCTTTGATGAAACCACGAATTAAACCGGTTATAACTGACAAGCCAATAATCGCTAAAATTGCGAGATCAACCCAATGCCACATTAGTTATACCTCACCCGTAGTAACGATAAAGCCTTTGATTTGCATTGCATGAGCGATTTGAGTTTGTAACATTAGCGCTTGCTCTCTTTTTGTTACTTGTCCAACCAAGACCTTATATAGCATTCCTTCATTGGATTTGACCTTAGCCACAGTTGCTTTATAGCCCTTGGTTTTCAGCTTGCTAACTAGTAAATTTGCATTTTGTAGTTGTGTAAAGGTTGCTAATTGTATTGAATAACTTTTATTAGCCACTGATTTTACGAATTTTGTCGGCTTGAGTTTAGCTGTTTGCTTGGAAAGATTTAAATTTTTAGCAACGATTTTAGGTTTGGCTATGGGTGCAGGTCTAAATCGAATGCCAGTAGCAACCTTCTGAGCAACCTCAGCTTCTGGGCCTTCCCGACTTGCATGATTTTGAGTATCTAACTCTTTTTCATCAGCTAAAACTAGGGCTTGACCCACCAGTTCCACTTGACTGGATTGAAATTCTTTAGTTGGGTTAAGAAACTCTTCTTGAGTTGTATTGGGTAAGGGAAGTTCTTTTTCTCTTTGATTTGATTGTTCAACTTGAGCAACTTGAGATCCATTGAACAACGCTTTTTGTTCAACCATATCAATTTCTGGTTGAGATGGTTTATGGGGTAATTTTATGGTTATTGACGTATTACCATCTATACGCTGACTTGATTTTTTCATGACAGCAGGTGCAAAGATTGCTCCTATAGATAAGATAACAGCAAGACCTATGAGCCGATGCTTAACCCGCTCGTCCATAACTAATTTCATCATATCTCCTTTAGTCCAAAATTGAATTTGCTTATTTTAACACAAAAAGTTGAAGATTAGGATTCATGAGATAGGTTGTCAAGGTCTCGCTGCTTTTCTATAAAACCAATGACTGCTGAAACTGTAAAAAATGATCCATAAACAACGATTAAATCATCTGATCTAGCAAGAGAACAAGCAGCTTGATAGGCTAAAACGGGACTATCATAACAGGGGGTTGAGATACCCTGATTAAAAAATGCAAGATCTAATTGTTCTTTTGAGGGAGCGCGTGCCCCCGACAATAAGGCTGGGAACCAAAAATTAACCAGATTCACTAAAGGGCTTATTAAACCCGGTATATCTTTATCCTTAAAAGCTGAAAAAATAGCAAAAACCTTAGATTTAGGTTGATAATTTGCTATAAAATGAGCTAAATGCCTTGCTGCCTGAGGATTGTGAGAAACATCAACCAAGGTCGTATAGTTACCTTTTACTAATTGTAATCTTCCAGCTAAGGAGAGATTTTTAATCGCTTCAATCCAGATTGGTTTACCTAAGGGGAGTTGTTTTCTCATTAAAATACTAGCAACAACAGCAGCCGCCACTGATTTACAATGCAAAGTTGGACGGGGTATTTTTATTAACTCGTTTTGAAAATTAAGCTCAATTTGATCGTCATTAAGGCAATAATCATAATCTCGCTTATAAAAATAAGCGAGAGCTTTAAGAGCTAGCCCTCGCTCAATTACAGTAGTTGGTGGATTTTCATCTGCAAAAATAAAAGGCTTATTTCTTCTTAACACACCTGCCTTTTCATAGCCAATTGCTTCTTTGTTATTGCCTAAGTATTCTTGATGATCAAGATCAATCGTTGTAATAATTGCTAAATCACAATCAACAATGTTGGTAGCATCAAGGCGTCCACCCAAGCCTACTTCCAGAATGATTAAGTCTAATTTATGTTGTTTAAAATACCAAAGAGCTGCAAGAGTTGTGATTTCAAAATAGGTTAACTTTGTTTGTCCCCTTCCCTGTTCTATAAAAGAAAAAGCCTTAGTTAACTCTGTATCACTGATAGGAATTCTATTGATGCGAATGCGTTCATTAAACTCTAATAAATGAGGAGAAGTATAGCTGGCAACCTGGTAGCCTGCTGTATGATATATGGCTTCCAAAGTGCTAACTGTAGAGCCTTTACCATTGGTGCCTGCAACCATGATGATTTTTGCTTGCGGCTTGGTTAAATCAAGAAATTCAGCTACTTTGCGAATGCGATCCAAATCGAGTTGAATTTCTTGAACATGACTATTTTCAAGAAATTCCAACCATTGTTTGAGATCAAAATCAACGTATTTCACTTGAGCCAAAGCTCCTAACTAATGGATTACAGTAGACTGCTTAACAAGTTTTATTAATCTCGAGAATTTAATTCTCATCAGCTAAATCTAATAACTCTCGTTTTGATAATTTTGCAATCAGCTCTGCAACTGTAAAGCGGAGATCTTTTCTTTCAACAATCATGTCAATATGCCCATGTTCAAGCAAAAATTCTGAACGTTGGAAGCCTTCCGGTAAAGTCTGTCTCACGGTTTGCTCAATTACCCGCGGTCCGGCAAAACCAATAAGTGCATTGGGTTCGGCAATGATGACATCACCAAGACTAGCAAAGCTGGCTGAGACTCCACCCATGGTAGGATCGGTTAAAATAACAATGAAAGGCAGGGATGTTTCGGTAAACTTTGCAAGCGCGGCCGCTGTTTTAGCCATTTGCATTAAAGAAAATAACCCTTCCTGCATACGGGCACCACCACTAGCTGTAAAGCAAATAAATGCCCTTCTTTCAGCAGCTGCGGCTCTTACCGCACGCACAAATTTTTCACCTACAGTAGCTCCCATCGAGCCGCCCATAAATTTAAATTCAAAAGCGCTAATCACAACTGGCTGACGTTTTAAAGTTCCTTTCATAGTAATTAAGGCTTCTTTCTCACCTGTTGCTTTTTGAGCTTGTATAATTCTATCTTTGTATTTTTTTGAATCTTTAAATTTTAAGCGATCAATGGGCTCTAAGTGAGAATCAATTTCTTCCTGTCCAACTTCATCAAGAAATTGTTCTAAACGCTCCCTTGCCGATAAGCGATGATGATGGTTGCAATTAGGACAAACTGAAAGATTTTTTTCAAGTTCAGTACGGTATAAAACCGCGCTACATCCCACACATTTAACCCATAAGCCTTCCGGAACTCCTTTTTTTGGAGAAGTAACGGTTCTAATTTTTGAAGGTAATAACTTTTTCAGCCAACTCATAAACAAAAAATCCGTCAATGCTAAAGCCAAATAGTATAACTCGAAATTTATTTAAGAGCTTGCATTATTAAATGAAATTAAAGATATTTAATTGAGTCTAAGTAATTAGATCTAAAACAGTCTAAAGTTTTTCAATATTTTGCCGCTATTAGGAAAAATAGCTCTGTTAAAGTCGCCCCCAGCCATGAAAAAGATTAGAAATTTACTTATAATCATGCTTAGTTTACATTCAGTCAACGGTGTATCCGCTTCAAGGTTTGGTGAAAGCTTATGTGCCAATCCAGACTATTATTGTTTGAAAGTTAAGAATGGTGAATCATGGAAAACTTTATTTCCCAACGATGAAACTCGAGATATTGTCAGGCGGCTAAATCGAATGAATATTAAACTTCGTGATGGAATGACCCTGGCTGTTCCTAAAAATCTGGATCGATTGACCATTTATGATGTTTCTCCTTTCCCCCGGTACATTGAATCACATAGTGAAAAATCTATTTATATTAGCCAGGAAAAACTTGCTTGGGGGGCTTATGATGAAGCGGGCGAGCTAGTTTGGTGGGGACCTATTTCTTCTGGCAGCAATAGTTGCAAAGGGGTGATTGGCGGTTGTTCTACACCTACAGGCTCTTATCGTATCATTCGCAAACAGGATATTGAATGCATTTCAACCGCTTTTCCAAGACGTGAAGATGGTGAAGATGGGGGGGCGGAAATGCCTTATTGTATGCATTTTTTTCGCGGTTTTGCTTTGCACGGTAGCGAGGACGTTCCTGGCTACCGTGCAAGTCATGGCTGTATAAGAATGTTTACAGAAGATGCAAGATGGCTCAACGAAGAGTTTGTTGAACTGCCCGGAATGGGGAAAATTGGAACACGCATTATTATCGATTCCGTTCGATAATAATGCCTTCATTGCAATACGGTAAAACTACCTTTCAAGCCTTGATTCATTAGTTTAGCGCGTAAACTCTCAGACATCTGTCTTGTAGCCAAAGGTCCTACTTTGACAATATAGCGTTGAGAGTATTTTTCAATTTTCACAGGTGAAGGAGTTAATTTTGAAAGTTTAGCTTTTAAATTGCGTGCTAATTTTTCGGAACTATAAGCTCCGGTTTGTAAATAATAATGAGCCACTCGATTTCCAGTTTTTAAAGCTTCTATTTCTACGAGGGCTGTACCAATAGGAAAAACTCCCAATTTTGAGGCTGCGGCAAAAGATAGGTCTATCAATCTATCTGAATGAAAAGGTCCCCTATCATTAACCTTAACTATTATTTCACGTCCATTTTTTAAATTTTTAACCTTTAAATAAGTAGGCAAGGGTAATGTTGTATGTGCTGCAGTAAATGCATACATATTATATTTATCACCGCTTGAGGTTCGTTTTTGATGAAATTTAGTACCGTACCACGACGCTATACCTCGCGCTTTATAACCATTTGAGCTATTCAACACTTTATAAGTTTTGCCATCGACAGCATAAGTGCCAGGATTACCGTAGTGACTGATAGGCTCATTTTTAGGTTTAAAGAAAAAAAATACAGGTATAGGCCCCGTTGGTGGCCCGTCTTTTATTTCGCTTGTTTTTATTTTAGCCACCGACTTCGTAGGAATCGATTGTGAAGGCTTTAAAGAACAACTGCAAAGAAAGAGAAATAGAAAAAAAAGTTTAAAGAAATGCATTATTCACTCTGACTATTTTTTTACTAATATAATACAAAGCTTAGGAATGTTGAACTTATTTTTCTGTACTTACTTCCTGTTTGACTAAATTCAAATCATTAAGAGTAAAATAAATTCTTAAAAATAAAATAGGTGAAGCTATTTGGAAGCACGATAGGGCCTGTGGTAAGATGCTTCAATTTTGTAATAATGAGTATAAATCCATGAAGTTAACTTCTTTCCGTTTTGCAGTTTTATTGATAATGAGCTTTTGTTTTAATGTTGACCTTTGTTTGGCATCTTCCGGTGTTTTACCTTCGGCAAATCCCACTTCAGGCTTAACACCTAATTCTCCTACAGTAAATAAACCACTTATCACACCCTCACCACCCACCCTCAATGCAAAATCTTATATTCTAATAGATGTAAATAGTGGAAAAATTATTGCTGAAAAAAATAGTGATGAAAAATTACCTCCTGCAAGTTTGACAAAAATGATGACTTTATATGTGATATCTAATGCCATCCAGAACGAACAAATTCATTTAAATGATAATGTTCACATTAGCCACGAAGCCTGGAAAATAGGTGGCTCCCGCATGTTCGTAAAAGATGGGCAACAAGTATCAATTGAAGATCTTTTAAAGGGAATTATCGTTGACTCAGGAAATGACGCCTGTGTAGCTATGGCAGAACATCTTGGGGGCAGCGAGACAGGATTTGCTGAGATTATGAATCAGCAAGCAAAGGATTTAAATATGGCTAATAGTCATTTTACGGATAGTACGGGCTTACCTGATCCTAATCTTTACACGACAGCAAAGGATTTAGCTATTCTTGGCCGCGCTTTGATTAATAACTATCCGCAATATTATCATTGGTATAAACAAAAATGGTTTACTTTTAATGGCATTCGCCAACCTAACCGCAATCGTTTACTTTGGAGAGATAGTCAAGTTGATGGAGTGAAAACAGGGCATACTGCTGATGCAGGCTTTTGTCTGGTGTCCTCAGCTAAACGTGAAAATATGCGCCTATTAGCGGTCGTTATGGGCTCTCCTTCAGAATCAGCTCGAGCAGATGATAGTGAACGTTTGCTTAATTACGGCTTTCGTTTTTTTGAAACGCATGAACTCTATAAATCAGGTCAAGCTATAACTAACATTCCTGTTTATAAAGGGCTTGCTGATAAATTGTCTATAGGCATGCGAGAAACGCAATACATTACTATCCCAGGCGGCCAATATCAACGCCTTACCATAAATACTAAAGTGTCTCCCCATTTACAAGCACCTATTGCCAAGGGGCAACAAGTTGGAGAGCTTGTTATTCGTTTTGATAATAACATTATCGGCAATTATCCAGTTTATGCTTTACAAGAAGTCCCTAAAGGCGGTATTTATACTAGAATGAAAGATTCAATTCGCCTAACTTATAATGGCTGGTTTGGCTCCTAAGGTAAATTTATGGCTCAAATTGTCTATTTAAATGGAAATTTTTGTAATGCTTCGGAAGCAAAGCTCTCTGTCTTTGATCGGGGTATACAATTTGCTGACTCCATTTATGAGGTAATTCCAGTCTATAAAGGCACACCTTTTCGACTTTCCAGACATTTAAAAAGGCTTGAAACTAACTTATTTAAACTAAAGATAAACTTACCCACTAAAGATTGGCTCTTAATTTTTAAAGAGTTGATTGAGAAAAATGGTGGTGGTGATATGCAAATTTATCTGCAAATTACACGAGGATGCATTCAAGGCCAACGTCAGCTCGAAATTCCTAAAATAATAGAGCCTACTATCATTGCTTATACTCTTAATTTGCCCTACCCAGAACCTGAGTTACAAAACCAGGGATGGTATGTGGAGTTGGTTGAGGATTTGCGCTGGTTGCGTTGTGATATTAAGACCACCGCTATGCTTGCCAATATATTGTCAAATGATGAAGCTGCAGCAAAAGGCGCCAATACCGCAATTTATGTAAGATCCGGTTTTTTAACAGAAGGTAGTGCCTCTAACCTTTTTCTAGTGGATAAAAATGGCACTATCCTTACGCCCCCCTTAGATAATTTGTGTTTGCCCGGTGTTACACGGCAGGTTCTAATTGAATTGATTAAATCTTTATCATGGAGTTTATGTGAAGAAAAAATCCCTAAAGAGGCTATTTTTAGTGCTCAAGAAGTCTGGATAACAAGCAGTACAAAAGAGATTTACCCTGTAACTCGGGTTAATGACAAAGTGATAGGGAATGGCAAAGCCGGCAATTACTGGCGTCAAATTAACGAAAAATATCAAGAACTTATTTTAAATTCCTATGACTGATACTGATACTGATACTGATACTCTTCTCCAATTCCCCTGTCATTTTCCAATAAAAATTATTGGAAGAAACTCGGCTAATTACTATGAGGAAATTAAAGCACTAGTGCGCCAACATTTTCCTGATACACCAGACTCAGCAATTTTATGTCAGCCTAGTCAAAAAGCGAATTATCTATCTATAACCGCGACAGTATATGTTGATTCCAAAACTAAGCTTGATGCTCTTTATCAAGATTTAACTAAACACCCAGACATTAAGATGGTCTTATGAATCTGACTATTCGAAATTTAGGACTGCAGCCTTATCTCAGCATTTGGGAAGAAATGAAAAGGTTCACTACAAGTCGAAATGAGAATACCGACGATGAGTTATGGCTACTTGAGCATCCTGCAGTTTATACTCAAGGACAAGCTGGTAAATCTGAGCATATTTTAAACCCGAGAGAAATCCCTATTATCCAAAGCGATCGCGGAGGTCAGATTACCTATCACGGTCCTGGACAATTAGTTGCTTATGTTTTAGTAGATATAAACCGTAGAAAAATGGGAGTTAGAACTTTAGTGACTTATTTGGAACAAACAATTATCAATGTTCTTGAATCGTATCAAATTAAAGGTTCTATACAGTGCGGAGCACCGGGAGTCTATGTAGATAATAAAAAAATTGCATCGATTGGACTTCGCGTAAAAAATGGCTGCAGCTACCATGGTATAGCCCTTAATGTCGCAATGAACCTTCTTCCTTTTGCTGGTATCAACCCTTGTGGTTTTGCTAAACTCGAAATGACGCAAATCGCTGATTATGTCCCTGACATTAGAATGGAAGCTGTAAGCAAATTATTAATCACAAATTTTATTAATCAATTAGAATGCCATGCACCTATTTTCTGACTATATTCAGCCCCTAACATTTTGGCTATATGACCATCCTCATTTAGCTTTGCTAATAGCTTTTACAATCTCTTTTACAGAATCATTAGCAATTATTGGCTCTATTATCCCAGGCTCTGTAACGATGACAGCTTTGGGTATTCTTGCTGGTGCCGGAGTTATGCGCGTAGATTTAACCCTTTTGGCTGCTGCTTTAGGCGCTATTGCTGGCGATGGTGCAAGCTACATATTAGGTTCTGTTTATAGTGAAAGATTGACAACCATCTGGCCCTTTAGTCGTTATCCGAACTGGCTAACCTTCGGTAAAGACTATTTTAACAAGCATGGGGGCAAAAGCGTTTTAATTGGTCGCTTTGTTGGCCCTTTACGCTCAATTATTCCGGTGATAGCTGGAATGATGCATATGAGTCACCTGCGTTTTTATACGGCCAATATCATTTCAGCAATAGCATGGTCTGTACTTTATATCATGCCTGGAGTATTAATCGGCACCGCATCCAGCGAATTATCACCTGAAATTGCAACGCATCTTTTCGTCATCATCCTAATTTCTTTAGCGGGTATTTGGTTAATTGGTATTGGAATTAAATGGCTACTCACACGTGCTAGCCGTATACTGAGTACCAATTTTCATCAATTTTGGCTCTGGCTTATTCATAAAAGCTCCTGGCGCAAGGCTGCTAAACTTCTAACACCAGCAAATGAAAAAAATCATTCTTCTACGGCGGCGCTTTTTCTTTTGTTTTCTTTATCTACTATCCTATTCTGTATAATATCTCTTTGTGTTTATTGGGATCTGTGGATTGGATTGATTAACCAAAGCGTTCATCTCTTTTTTCTAAGTCTAAGAACAGGTTCTTTTGATGTTTTCTTTATAATTTTAGCCCAACTAATCAGCCCTTTAACTCTAATCAGTTTATTTGCATCGATAGCCCTTGCGACAATTTATTTTAGAGATTGGCGTGCCTTATTGTATTGGTTAAGCCTTTGCTCCATGTCAGCATTAGTTTTGTTGTTTCTCCATTACTCAATCTATAGCCCTAAACCACAAGGACTTTTGATTGTTGAAAAGGGCTCCTCTTTTCCTGCTCCAGGTTTAACTTTTATTACAGCAGTCGGAATTACGATTTACTTATATATTAATGCTTATAGCCAAACTCGATTCAAACATTTTATTAAAATTGCCATTGCATTTTGCTTACTCCTGCTTGGTCTATCATCTCTCTACTTAGGTGACAACTGGCTTTCAGACATCCTAGGGGCCTATTTCTGTGGTTTAAGTTTAAGCCTTGGGCATTGGCTTTTTTACAGACGAAAAAAATCCACCCACTATTACCATTTATTTTTATCACTAATGATTTTGCTTGTTGCTATTCTAACAACCAGTATTTCTTCTATATTAAATTTTAAAAATTCAATACGTAGCCATCAACCTTATTTTGCACAATATGTATTTACCGACGAGGATTGGTGGAACCAAACTAGACCTCTACTTCCTGTTTATCGGCAAAACAGGATTGGTAATAAAAGCAGTATCTTTAATTTACAGTATGCAGGTTCACTTAGTCACCTTGAAGATGCCCTACAACAGTATGGCTGGAAAAAACAACAAGACTCTTTGTTCAATTCCCTGCTAAGCCGTGTAGCTAATCAACCGGCATCAAAAGAGCTGCCGCTAATGTCGCAACTTTATTTAAATAAAAAACCTGCTTTGGTCATGATCTATGAACCAACAGATGGTAATCCTCCGCAAATTTTAAGAATTTGGCGTTCAAATTATTATTTAGAACATTTTAAACAACCTATTTGGATTGGATCGGTTCACCCAAATCCAACAAAATCACTACAATTTAATCACTCTGGATCTGTCAATTATGTCAGATCCGCTCTTAGAAAATCACTTTTTGTGCAACGTAAGAGAACACTTCCCGCACAAATTTTCGAGGAAGGTTTCCCAAAACAAGTTGAGCCAGAACTTTTGCTTATAAGAGAAACCTCAGAAGATAATCTGTTCTAAAATACCGTTTTTAATTTTTAATGACTTTATTAATCAGAACATGCAAATACAAGGGAGAAGGATCTCCCTGCAGCAGCGAGATGATCGAAATGCACTCTGTTACTTCAAGCAAACTGGTCTAAAAGATAAGGAGGGGAAAAGCTAAAACTGAAGCTCAAGATAACTTATTTTTTACCTCATTGACAAGATCTAAAACACAGAGAGTAAGCTCTTAAAGACAACTCACATGCTGTGAGTTAAACTAGTTCCCTAACTGCTGTTTAAAAGGAATAATAAGTGCTCAATATTTTGGAACTCATCGATTTATTGTTTCCGGTATTAGGAGCTTTAATATTATTTTTGGGTTTAAAATTAAAACGAAAAAACTTTCTAATTATTGCATTGTGGCTTAGCTTAATGGCTCTTGTTTTACATTACCGAGATTCTGGCGGTGAAATTCTGGGTAGTTATTTCAACTACTACCATGCATCAATTTATACTTTAAATTTATCTGTACTTATTATAACAATAATTTATCTGTTATTAACTTCTATAATTGGAATTCGTCATAAAATTTATTTCTATATCACTGGCTTTTTTTCTGCAGTACTCATTACAAGCTCTGCTTTTTTAATGATAAATCTATGGGTCAATGCATTTTTTATTGAAAATAGACTAACCGGGACACCCATTTTGCAAGTCGCAACCTTTAGTAAACAGCCTTATTGTGGCTATAAATATGTATTTTATAAAGTTGGTAAGGACCAAAATGTCTGGTTTATGTGTCCAAATTATTATGGATTTGTGCCCGCAGTTGCACAATTAAAAAATGCGCCAAATTTAGTTGTTAAACAGTTACCTACTCAATTACAGAGGTTATTTAATAACAATTCATATACATTTTAAAGAGCTTTTAACTAATGCTCTCAGATTAGAAATAAAACTAATAGTAGAAAGCTGGGCAGGTTCTCAAGTTGAGAGTTTGTTGTGCTGTGTATTTTTTGCTAAGATATCTTAAATTTATTTTAAAAATAATTATGCGAAGTTTGCTCCTGACTTTATTGATGGTTTTCTTTAATCCTACCTTTGGGATGGGACACAAACTAGATTGGGAAAAATCAGTTGATAATGCGGTCAGTCGATATGGCTTACGTACGGAGCCTGAACTTATACGTTTTTTTGCTAATGCACATGTTGTTTATCCTCCTAAAGATATCGCTTTTTTAGCGTTTAAAAAGGAAAAACAATTAGAATTATGGGCTAAAAATGAAAGTCATATTTGGCGTTTTATTCATCGATATCCACTCACAGCTTTCAGTGGCCGGCTGGGTCCAAAATTAAAAGAAAGAGATGGTCAAATTCCTGAGGGAATTTACCGACTAACTAGCTACAATCCTTTTAGCTCTATGCATTTATCTATGATGATTAATTATCCTAATAATTATGACCGCTTGCAGGCATCCAAAGATGGACGAAAGCAGCTAGGCAACAACATTTTTCTTCATGGAAAATCGGTTTCTGTCGGCTGCTTGGCTATTGGTGACCGTGCGATTGATCAGTTATTTTTACTAACAAGACGGGTTGGCCTGGGTCATACCAAATTGATTATTGCACCTAACGATTTAAGACATGGAAAACCGGCAACCTCTACCTTTGCCCAACCTCGATGGCTTCCAGACCTATATAAACAAATTAGCATCGCTTTAAATCAGTTTCCCAAAAGTAGAGTGAAAGCTTAGCCACTTCAGAAGCTATCATTTGCTACAATATTTAGCACTAATTGAAATACCTGAGAACTACCCATTTTTAACTTCCATTTTCTTTATTAACCCTTTATTTTTTATTGCCCATAATATATTAAATTAGTTCACTATGAACATTATTTGGCATGTTGCTAAAAAGTGATAAAATATGCACCACTTCATATAATCCATGAGGCTTTTTGTATGTACAGCAAATTACTTAAAGAAAGAGCAATTGAGCCAACCTATTGTAAGAAATGGAGTTTAGGAAATTAGCTTAAATACAAATTTTAGAAATGGCAAAGCATAACTTTGCCGTTTTTGCCAAATAAATCTAACTATATTCTTCTGATCCCAGTGTCCATATGAATGATTGAATATCGATATGATCTTTCGGTTTGAGATCAGTTAAGTCATTGCTAATTTGTTTGGAAAAGTTTAATAAACTCTGATAACTATTCCAGTTTGGTTGGGAAGAATAGTCAAAAGCAAAATGATAATTTGCTGCCGCTATTTTTGTAACCTTTGGTTTTAGAAAAATAAACTGTTTAGGATCTGCGATGAAAGCAAATACTGTGAGAACCGGCCAGGTTAATACCCGTGTCTGTTTTCGGGGTAAGTCTGCGACAATTTCTTTGAACTCATTAAAGCGAGAACAGGGTTTAGCTTTTCCGTAAACTAAACGATATAAGCCCTTGGAAAATTGCATCGCAGCTTGGGAAGTCTTGAGGGCGTCTCGTATGGCCATCTTTTCAAAAGAAAATAATAAATTGGTTTTACTTTCAATATGCAGGGCGAGTTTTGCAAGCTCCTCGTATTTCCCTTGACTTAATAGAGAACGAAATTGATTCTCATTGAGTAGTTTTTTCCATAGTAAATAAGCTGCCCATTTATAGCCTCTTTCCCAAGCGATATATTTTTCATCTATAAAACCATTGGGAAAGAAACTTAAGAATTTATTACGAGCCTCTATTCTTGCTTTGTCTGTGCTAGTTAGTTTTCTCATAATTACTGCCTTAAAATCTAGGTCAGGATTTTGTAATTATAGTAAACGAAAATTATACGCAGCTTAGAATGGATGAATGTATAAAAAACATCTCGTTAATCGCTTGATATTACTATTTTTAATGGCTCCCACATTGAAATTTATAATAACTTCATCTTTTATTTCATTGGTTCCGGATCATTCGCCCTGCCCTGCAACAAATAAACAACGTTTGATGACGCTTGCGCATCATTTTCTGACTGTTTAGAAAATCATAAATGTCCAATTTTCCATAGAACATAACTGTGCTGCTCATCAAGAACGAATTTCTCAGCAGCATGGACACTAAAAACGGTGGTGACTAATGCAAGCATCAGCCCATAGATGGTAGCTCTCAACATAAAAACTCCCTTTCATGTTTGTATTATTTTTCTACTACTGTGAGCTTCCCGCCCACTAATTTTTCGCATAAACCCTTTGGCATTAATAAATACGCATCCGGCTGGTTATCTTTTGTTGCAGAGCCAGCACAAGAAGCCTTAGCTGTTGCACAATCATTTAATCCCGCTTTGACTACGCCATAGCATTTTTCAGTAGGGGGATCTGATTCATTATTAGCAAAAGTTGGCTCTGCAGTCATCATTGCGAAAAAAGCTGCTGCTGCTGATTTACCCAATTTTTCTTTATCAAACATAATAAAATCGTCCTTGTATTAAGCTAAATGAGATGTCTCTCTACTCTAAATTGAATCACTACAATTATCAACTTTAGACTTACTCATGTTCAGGTGATACAACAAAGATTCCAGGTGCATTTCTAAGATATTCGTTATAATCCATGCCATAACCAAAAATATAGTGATCATCCACCTGTAATCCAACAAAGTCAGCATGCTTTAAACCATTTGGAACTCGCTTATGATGTTTGTCAACTAGGACAGCACTATACACTTCACTGGCTCCCATAGACTTCACTTCGTCAATAATCGCGGCCAAGGTTACTCCGCCATCTAAAATATCATCAACAACCAGAACTGTCCTGTTGGTCAAATCAAGGCGGGGCTTAACCTTCCAATGCAATTCACCACCGGTAATTTCACCACGATATCGAGTAGCATGGACATAGTCCACTTCAAGAGGGAAATCCAGACGAGGTAGTAAATTACCCATAGGTACTAACCCGCCAACCATAACACACAATAAGATTGGATTTTTATCATGAAGTTCACGATGGATGTTAATAGCCATTCTATCTAAAGCTGCTTCAACCTCTTTGGTGGTAAATAAACAGCTTGCTTTCTCATAGACTTCTTTAATTTTAGATGGAATAGACATCTGATTTCCCAAAATGTTTTAATGCATTAATTCAAAGTTTTATAAATGAATACTTAAGATTTAGTCACGAACGCTTGTCTGGGACTGGAAACATAGTCACTTTCGAATCATTTTTTGATTTTTCACGCACTTTTGCAAGACCGTGTTTATTTACTTCATCGATGCGAAATACTGCATGCATGGGTATGAATGTTCGCTTAACACTATGGAACTCGAGTTTTAGACGCTCTTCTGAGGGGTCAACTACCAGAGAACTATTTTCACCAAAAACAAATTCCTCAACTTCAAGAAATCCAAACATCTCACTCTCACAAACTTTACGAGCGTAGATCTCATAAATAGCGTCCTGATTCGCAAAGGTAATTCGATATAATGATTCATACGACATTTACAAAATCCTAAAATAAAGCAAGCAACATTATACCTTTACTTAGCTAATCTATACAAACTGTTGAACTAAAATTCTTCTTTATTAAAACAACCAGGCTGAAATACCTTTCTTCTTTCCCAATATTCTTCGGTGTTATTTAATATTTGGATGGGATGACTAGGCTGATATTTTTGCATAATGAGACAGTAAAATCCGGCCGGACAGGGTGAAATCATCTTTCCTAACAGATTAAGAAGCTTTAGTTTTTCAAGTGACTTTTCTGTTTGAACGGGAGGGATGTAATAAAAAGAAGATAAATAACTTTGTACGTAACCACGATGCAACATAGCACGCTGCAGCGAAAAAACAGATTTGGCTTTTTGGCCGAAACAGGAATGGCGTTTTAAACGCAGATATAAACCCCAAAGGCTGTAAGGATTAATTCCAAAGAAAACCACATAGCCCATAGGTTTTAAGACTCTGTCTATCTCATCAATGGGGCTTTTCGAAAACTCAAAAGCTTCTAAAATTAAAGGGGCGATAAGACAATCAACACTTGATCTATCGATTGGGAGTTGGTTAAACGAGCTAACAAGAGTGACTGAAGATTTTGGATAAAGGCAAGCGTTCCACTTATGGCTGTAATGCAGCCGGGATAACCAGGAGTTAGCCCCACAGCTTCCTAGCTGTAACAAAGATTCACCGTAAAGAATGCCACCGAGATGATTTAATTCTAAAGAAAAAAACTCTGAAAGATCAATACCCTGTGGACTATTAAACCAATTATCAAGAGCAAGAAATCTGGTTTTCTGATCCTCAAAAATCAAAGTATATGCTCCTGCAAATTTGCGATAATTTAGATTTTTTTACCATAGAGTTCGGTCAGCAGCAAGTTTAGTCTATTTTTATGTTAAAAACCGAGAGAAAATGAATCTGCATTTTTAAAGATTTTTTAGTGCAAAATCAAGATTTTTTCTTTATAGTAGCCGCTTTAAAAAATGCTGATTATGGAATGGCAATTAATCCAACCGAACAAAGCTTCGATAGAATAGCTCAATTACTTATTCAAGAAAATTACTTGACTAATGAGGATGTCGCTATCTATCAACAATTTTCCTTAACAAATCCACAAAATTTTTCATGTTACTTAATTCATGAGAAATTAATTACAGCCGCAGCACTTTCTCAGATTATATCGCAACACTATAACTTACCTATCATTGATCTAGCTAAAATAGATAGAAGTTCAATTCCTATAGAACTTCTGGGTGAAGAATTAATTGTACGCTATCGACTACTACCTCTTTCAACCGAGGAGGGATATTTATTGCTGGCTACGGATGAGCCGAGTAATCAGAGTGCTCTTAAAGAGATTCAATTTTATACTGGTCACCCAATTAAGTTAGTAATCGTTGAAGCCGATAAGCTAAGCCTGTTTATTGAAAAATTAGTAACAAGGAAAGATAATTTAAAGCTTGATACACCTGAAGATGATGCACCAATCATAGAGTTAGTTCACCGGATAATTAATGGCGCCGTTCAAAAGATGGCCTCTGATATTCATTTTGAACCTTATGAACATGAATATCGCATTCGCTATCGACAAGATGGTCTATTGACAGAGATAGTAAAGCCCCCTCTTACTTTAGCCAACCGTATTAGCACGCGTATAAAAATATTGGCAAATCTCGATATTTCTGAAAGACGCAAACCCCAAGATGGCCGTTTTCACTTGAAATTAGGCAGCAATCATGGAGTCGATTTTCGTGTTAGTACTTGTCCTACAATAAGCGGTGAAAAAATTGCTATTCGAATTCTTGATACGCATTGCAAAGAATTAAATATTGAAAGTTTAGGTATGAGCCCCTTGCAAAATAAACGATTTTATCAATATGTGGCTAAACCGCAGGGCTTGATTTTAGTAACAGGCCCGACAGGAAGTGGTAAGTCACTTACACTTTACACAGCCCTTAACCACCTTAATACTAAAGAACGTAATATTTCCACGGTTGAAGATCCTGTTGAAATCAAAATAGCTGGTATCAATCAAGTCAATATAAACCCTAAAGCTGGTTTAAATTTTAGCAATATTTTGCGTTCATTTTTACGTCAGGATCCTGACGTCATTATGGTCGGTGAAATCCGTGACTCAGAAACTGCCGAATTGGCTATCAAAGCTGCTCAAACAGGCCATTTAGTATTCTCTACCTTGCATACAAATTCAGCAGCAGAAACACTAAATCGATTAAATAACCTAGGTATTGAAACATTTAACCTCGCCAATTCTCTAAGTTTAATTATTGCTCAGCGTTTAGTAAGGCGGCTTTGCGAACTTTGTAAAGTGGTTTGCAAAGGGCTCAGTCATGAGAATTTGATTCAGCTTGGCATGCCGGAAAATGATCTGCAGAACCTGGTCGTTTATAAAGCGCAAGGCTGCCCTGAATGTAATAATGGCTATTGTGGCCGAATAGGTTTATTTGAATTATTACCTATTACAAAAACTTTAGAACAACTTATACTTTCAGGCGCCAACTCAGTTCAAATTTCTGAGCAAGCCAGGAAAGAAGGCATGCTCAGCATTTATCAGTCAGGGCTCGAAAAAATTAAATTAGGGCTTACGACCTTTGAAGATCTTAAACGCGTTACTATGATCTATAATAATGAAACCAACTAATCAAAGCTATCATTGGCAAGGCATTAATAAGCAAGGCATCAATTTGCAAGGAGTGATTGAGGCTGCGTCAATGACCCTTGCTAAAAAAGAGCTGAACAGTCAGGCAATTTTAGTTAGAACAATAAAACGAAATTCCTATGCTTTATTTGGCACAAAGATAACAGCATCTTTAATTTCACTTTTTTTTCGTCAATTAGCCACTATGCTCAATGCCGGAATTCCTATTATCCAATCTTTTAATTTCGTGGCTCAAAGCCAAGATAATTTGCGAATGAAGAGATTAATTGAAATAATTAAAATCGAGTTGGAACAAGGCTTGGCTTTATCTGAGGCTTTAGAAAGAAGGCCTCATTATTTTAATGCCCTGGTCTGTAATTTAATAGCTACTGGTGAGAAATCAGGTAAGCTTGACCTAATGTTAGCAAAAGTAGCAAGTTATAAAGAAAAAATGGAATCCGTAAAAAGAAAGTTAAAAAAAGCGCTAACTTATCCTTTGCTTGTTTTAGTTATCGCCTCTTTCGTTACTATTGCATTGCTGGTTTATGTGGTTCCTCAATTTGAGACTATTTTTAAAAGCTTTAACGCAGAACTTCCCGCCTTAACTCAAATTTTTATTTATCTATCCCACTTAATAAAAAATTATTGTTTAGAACTTTTTATTCCAGTTTTTTTGTGCCTGATTGGGTTTAAGTTGACTTTAAAACACTCAACCACGATAAATTACCTTAACGATAGACTGATACTTAAAATACCGCTTTGGGGTTCTTTAATATCAAAAGTAATTATTGCTCGTTTTGCGCAAACCTTGGCAATATCTTTCTCATCTGGGATTCCTTTGCTTGAATCATTAAATGCTGTTGCAGGAGTTACAGGAAATCGTGTGTATGTATTAGCTACCGAACAAATTCAAAATGCACTTCTTGCCGGAGACCCATTGCATAGTGCTATGAAAAATACAGGGTTGTTCCCTAATCTGGTCGTGCAAATGATTGCTATCGGAGAAGAATCCGGCACTTTAGAGGTTATGCTTAACAAAGTAGCTGAACTTTATGAAGAAGAATTTAACTTAGGTCTTGATATTTCGATTAATTTGCTAGAACCCATTATTATGTCACTATTGGGATTGATAATAGGTAGTTTAGTTATTGCGATGTATCTCCCCATTTTTAAACTTGGCTCGGTGATCTAAATGATAGGTTCAATTGAAATAGTCAATTTGCCAGCTGCTTACATTTTGCTGGCGCTTTTTGCTCTGGTGATCGGAAGTCTTTTAAATGTCATTATTTATCGCCTACCTTTGATGATGGAAGCTGATTTTAAAAATGAATGCTCGTTTTATTTTAAGCAAATAGTAAAAGTAGATAATCCTGTAAATTTATTTTTACCACGTTCTTTTTGTCCCTGCTGCAAAACAACAATTCCAGCAATTTTTAATATTCCTTTACTTGGCTATCTTTTTCTAGGTGGTCGCTGCAGACGTTGTAAGAAGCCTATCTCTTTACGCTATCCTTTTGTAGAATTCCTAAGCTGCTCATTGGCATTATTTGCAGCATCGCAAATTGGGTTTAATCTGAATTTAATTTTTGCTCTGCTATTCATCTGGATTTTAATCTGTCTTTTTTTTATTGATTTAAAACATCAGTTATTACCGGATAGTTTGACCTTGAGTTTACTTTGGTTAGGTCTTATAGCAAATAGCCAAGCCAGGTTTACAACCCTTCCTAATGCTGTTTTTAGCGCTGCCGCGGCTTATCTTTCTTTATGGTTATTCATTAAATTGTTCTATCTTATTAGAGGAAAAATAGGCATGGGAAACGGTGACTTCAAATTATTTGCAGCTTTTGGTGCTTGGTTAGGTGGATTACAATTACCTTTAATTCTATTATTAGCCTGCTTAACAGGTGCAATTGTAGGATTTGCAGTCCTTAAAACCCAAGGTAAAACCAATGAAACGCCTATTCCTTTTGGTCCTTTTCTATGTGTAGCGGGATTCATCTCATTTTTTTGGGGTAAATCTTTTTTAAATTGGTATTTATCATTGATGCCCTAGAGGGGCAGCAGACTTTTTATTCAAAGAAAAAAGACAATTTAAAATTAAAAACGTCCTAAAGTCAGCACTAAAATTTAAGGAGACTTTTTTAGATGTAACTCTAACGCCTTATGAATTTTTAATAAATCTTTGTAAACTGCATCCTCTTTTGCTTGAGTATAAAATTCAAAAAAAATTTTGGCTGACTGCGCTTTAGGCGACTCTTCTGAATGTTCATCTTGAGGTCTTTGCACCCCATTTTGGTATTTTTTACCATTGGCGTGATTTGCATAACGACGAGCTCGAGTAAATCCCATTTGTAAAAATTTGCGAGCCATATCCATTCCAACAAACTCTTTTTTTTCTCTGTAATCAATAAATAAAGCATAAATTTTTTCAGCAGATTTTTGTGCAATAGCCGGCGTTTTAAAACGCCAAAAAGGGAGAATTTCACTCTTATATGGCTCAGCAATTAGCACACCTTGCTCGCCTTTCCCGATTTTGTATTTTTCCGGGTTTTTTCTAAAATCAATATTACGATATTGGTTGGCGTAACTAGTATCATTCATTAGTTAATCTCTACTATTTTAGGCTAATAATAAACCTTTTCCATTCAGTGTACCTAGAATTTGGCTTAAATCATATTTGATGTTATGTTAGAAAAGTATGTTTCTGACAAGTTTTAAGATTATCACCATCAACCAAAGGAAAATTATGAACAAGGATATTTTTGAAGGTAATTGGGAAGAAATCAAAGGCAAAATGAAACAACAATGGGGCAAGCTAACTGACGACGATTTCAAAGAAATTGAAGGCACACAACAAGAGGTTTTTGGCAAACTTCAAAAGCATTATGGCTATTCTAAAGAGGAAGCTGAAAAAGCAGTGAAAGATTTCAAAGACGCCTCTAGAAGATAAAATAGCTCTAAATTTAAATCTACTAAGAATTTAACAACTCCTTAGTAGATTTAAACTATCCTACCCTAGAAAACATGGGATACCACATAGATTATTGCCAAAATACTGAGTGGCACCCCGAGTAACCAAGCTATGATATATTTCCACATAATTTCGTCCTTATTGTTTAATAAAATTTATCTATCTAAAGCAGAACTTACAGTAAACCCTTTTTTAAGCTAATAAATCAAGCCTTGGAGCGATGTTTGGTTAGTGCTGAAAAAAATTCTGGCTTGTTTAAACCAATTGAAGCAAAAATTTCCGGTACCTTATCCCAACTGTTTTCTTGCTCAATACTGGCAACTACTAATTCGAAACCTTTAGCTTTATCCGCTTGGACACCCCAGCCATTGATATAGCAAAGTCCATGTAAACGTTTAGCAAGAACATGATTAAGCTTTTCCGCGGTTTTTAAATAGGCCAGCGCCTCTTCATAGCAAAGTTTCATTTGCTGCTCATTAGCTGTGCTCGCAAATAATTCCTCATTTTGTATTTGTTCTCTAAATTTAGCTTCATCCAGGAGCTGACTACCAAGCAAATATTGGGCGTTTACATCATCTAAGTCAGCGGCTGAGCGTAGACAAGCTTTTAGCATCTCCGCCGCAAAAGGGTAATTTTTATGGCCAATTAATGATTTATATAGACTAACCAATTGATGGTATTGGGCAATTTCTTTGGTAAGAAGTTCATCACTCGCTTGATTGTGAACACGATTGGCATGCATGGCTCGCAATTTTTTTATTAATCGATTAATTTTTAAGCGTTTAAACATTAGAACTCTCCCTTAGATAGAAGGCAAGGTCACCATCCACTCAACTATGCTCACAGCTACAATAACCAGAATAATTAACAAAAATATTTTGAGGCCAAAACTTACCGTCTCCTGAATATCTTTGTGAATTTCCATTTTTCGTTCCGGGCTATGCAGCTCAAGCCCAAACATTTTTTTTTCAATATATTTCGATGTCCATTGAGAAATAAGTCCACAAATTATAGCGGGAACCATAAAGGTTAAAAAAACCATCCAGGAGGCACCACTATTGTTAAAATTATAGTTTTCTTTGAACCATTCATGAAGCTCAATAACCATTCCCGGTACGCCATAGCGCCAATCCCAGAGTAGATAGGGCACAATATAGAGTCCAAGGGCCAATAAACTAAGACATAATAATAAACTAATTAAGCCAATAACGAACAACTTACTATTTTGTTGGAATCTATCTTGTTCCATAATATTCATCCTGAAATTTTATTATCAACAAAGCTGGGTTTTAAGAGTGGCTTTATATGCTAAACCTTAGATCAAAATAACAGAAGCAAATTATCTTGCCAAGTCGGACAGTGAAAGCTATAACTGTTAAATCTAAATCCCTATCCTGGCAGGTAAGCAATGAAGCGTTATGTTTTCATGATCTCTGATGGCACTGGCATTACTGCTGAAAACTTAGGTAATAGTCTAATTACTCAATTTGAAAATATTGAATTTGAAAAATTAACGATACCTTATATTGATACGGTTGAAAAAGCGGAGGCAGCGCTTAAAAATATTAATAATTGCTATGAAGAATCCGGTATTAAGCCGTTAATATTTATGACCTTAATCAATAAAGAAATTTCTAATACAATTTGTCAGGCTAAAGCGCACATTTTTGATTTATTTAACACCTTTCTCGGCCCTCTCGAGAAGGAACTTCAAGTCAAATCCTCTTATACTGTTGGCCGAACACATGGTGTTGCTAATCTTCAATCCTATTCTCATCGTATTGAAGCGGTTGATTATACCTTAGCTCATGATGATGGCGTGAATATTCGAGGTTATGCCAAGGCAGATATTATATTAATTGGAGTTTCTCGCTGTGGAAAAACACCCAGTTGTTTATACATGGCGCTTCATTTTGGTGTGCTGGCAGCTAATTATCCTTTTACTGAAGATGATCTTTTAGATATTTGTCTGCCGGATATATTAAAGCCTTATAAATCAAAGCTTTTTGGCTTAACCATCGAGCCCGAGCGTTTACAGCATATTCGCACAGAGCGTCGACCCAATTCTAAATATGCATCGGCTGAACAATGTCGGTTGGAAGTGGCAGAAGTTGAGGAAATGTATAAAACTGAGAATATTCCATACCTCAACTCAACTCGTTTTTCTATTGAAGAAATTGCAACAAAAATCCTTTCGACGGCAAAAATTTCAAGAAAATTTTAAAAATTTACAAAACCATGCATTAATGATCTTAAAAATATCATGTTAAACTTATTAGCTTTTCACCCAGCCATTTTTTTGGAGTTAAAAATGAAATTAAAATATTTCACTTTTTTTGCAGCGTTTTGTACAAATCTTTATGCAGAGGAAATTAAACTTGTAGGCACTTTATCTACTCCTTTAAAATTGCCCTCTTCCGCTCTAATTAATTCGCAAGCTGTTTTAAAAAATATTGAATTACTTAAAATCGAACTCTCTTCTCAAGCTCAGCAGAATCTAAGAGCTCGAGCTGAAAACGCCCTTTCGCGAACCAAACAATTTGCACTAAGTTCAATACCCTCACCTTATCCAAGTAAAATTTCTCTAGGTATGAATAAAGTACCCGTGCTGAATCAAGGTCAACATGGTACTTGTGTTACCTTTGCGGTAACCGCAGCGTTTGATGCAATTTTGAATAAAGGGGATTATCTTAGCCAAGTTTGTCAGTTGCAATTAGGTAATTATCTCGAAAAAAACAGTTATAGCTTGAGTGGCTGGAATGGTTCGTTTGGTACGACTGTTCTAAGCCAATCTGAAATGTTTGGGGTAGTGCCTAAAATTAAGGAACAAGCTGGTTGTGGTGGCTTAACCTCCTACCCTCTTGTATCTACAGAGGAAATAAAAGGTATGATGCCTTTAGAAGAATATCATCAAATTAGTGAAGACTTAAATCATCATATTAATTGGTCAACTCTCCTTGATCACAATCAAGCTTTTGCTGACCGTATTAATACCAATCACATTCTTCAAGAAATTAAAGCTTCTTTGAATCAAGGTGATAGAGTAACTTTTGGGGTTTTACTGGCTGATTATGAACTCGGTGCTGTGGGTGCTGTGGGAAAACATCATGTTCAAAATGATTCCTGGGTCTTAACATCAGAAATTGCCAGAGATGTGTTTATCAACCCCAAATTTGGCGGCCATGAAATGATAATCACTGGCTATGATGATGACGCAATAGCCTTAGATGATCACAACTATGAACATCGAGGCTTGTTAACTCTACGTAACTCATGGAGTGACAAGGCTGGCGATGATGGTGATTTCTATATGTCTTATGACTATTTCAAATTATTAGTAATGGAAGCAGCTCGTATACGTGATGCGAGTGAAAAAGAAGAAAAAAATTAGGTAAAAGAAGAACCTAATTGTCTTGATGCCCCCTCTTCAATTTTGAAGAGGGTGATTAAGACGCTTTAAAACCCGGCAGAGAGTTAGTTGTCAGAGTGGCTTTATCATAAAGACTCGTAGTTCTATCGCAGTGTATTTGAGACCAAACAGAGTTAGGAATGATTTTTAATTCATCGAGTACAAATGAAGCAAAAGAATGACGATTAAAATTAGTAGAATTGTCAGTTAAAAAATTGTTTATTAGGAAAACTGCGCTTTCAAAATTATCACTTGTCGAAATTAGCGTATTTAAGTCAAAAGCTCGGGTTTGACCAAATACACCATGTCTAAACTCACAGCGACTAAAGAAACGATCGGGGCCTCGCATGGAATTTGTCCCTTCATACCAATTTTTATAATTAGTTTGTGCTGTTTGCACAGCCCTTTTAATTAAGTCTAATTGATTCATGTCAGGGTTTATTTCTTCATCAATAAAGCTAAAGCCATTATCAGCTTCAATAATTTTAACTTCTTGTTCACGATAGCTTATTTCATTAAGTAGAATAGAAGCGATACCAAACTCTTTAGCAAGTATTTTAATTTCTTCTTTGAGAATTTTAAAAAGAAAGGATTGTTTTTGCATATAATGCGAACTCTGTAAATTGGCATCCGTGTCCTTACTAATCAATTGATCCAGCTCCGTTCTGGCAGCTTCACGAATAATGGCTTGATGTAAGGGGTTTTCCTTGTTTTCAACTATATCCTCTAAAGTATAAATATAGTCTGCAATCTCATTAAATCCTTTAAAATCTAAAGCGTAGAGCACTGTTTTGATAAATTCAAATAATTGTTCTTGAATGTTTTGGCTAAAGTAATGATCTGATTTCACTACTTCTTTCATACCTAGTCCATGCAGATCAGAATTTTGGTACTTTTTCCATTTTTCTTTCTTCATTTCTGGAGTTAAAGGTAAGTCACTAAAGGGTCTAAGTACAAAATTCTCATGATCGCTGAAACCTGCTCCCTCATAGACTTTTCCTTTTGATAAGACATAAGATGTTGAAATTGCTATGTTTGAGTCTGATTTATAATTAAATTGCCAAGAACCAGATTTTACTTCTAGCCACTCATTAGTAAGTCTGGGGTTTTCACTAGAAATTGTCGCTATTTCTACTTTAACTCGACTTTTATTTTTACTAAAACGTACCCAACGCTCATCACGTTCGCACCAAAATACTCCAGTAGTCATAGTTTCCCAACCAAAAATTTAATATATTCTATTGTAACAAATTAAAATTAAGCCAAAATTAAGTCTTCTGATGATTGTTAAAAAATGGTTTGCCTGGAAAGGGTTAGGGAAATTTCCGTTATAATCCCTGATTGTGTAAATTATAATTAAAGGTATGATTCACTGCCATTGTGGTTGAGCTTTCATAAAATCCGGCAAATAAAATGAAATCTAAAATTAAAGAAATTCAAAATGCACAACAAATAATTAAAGACTCAAAAGTATTGCTATATGATCATGGTTTTTGGAATCTTCATCCAAAGTCCAAATTTAAAAATTTTATATCAGCCTTTGATCAAACTACCCAGACCTTAATTAGTGCTGATGATTATAATTTTAAAATTATAAATACCAATACTTTAGAGTCAGAAAAAATTGCGACTCATAAAGCTTATCGCCCGCATTTTATTATTTTCAATCCTCGGAAAAAAATCTTTTATTGTGTTTATGATGAGGGCTTAATTCAAGAGATTAATATAGAAACCGGAAAATCCACGGATATCTTTTCTATGGATAAGCATGAACGTCGAACAATTACTAAAATTTTTTTTTCCGATCACTTCCAAGCGCTAATTTTAGTGAAAGAAGGATATAAAACTGATTTTACCAAAATTCATTTTTTGTATTTATCTAAAAATTTAGAAATCTGGGAAATGAATAAAATCTACTCAAAATTTGCTCTGTCAGCAGACTCTAGCTATCTTATTTGCTGGGATAGAACGAATCAACTTATTGAAATTTTTAATTTTAAAACGCGTCATTTAGAGCGTACTATCGAATGCAACTTAGACATCTACAGTATTAAAATCGCTGCAAACAATAGGCTTATTTTCTGCGCAGCGAGAGATAGAATTTATAGCTATGATTTACAGTCTGGTTTGCGTAAGCAAATTTGTACAATCGAGGACAAGTCTATCGAAGATTTTTTTGTTACGTCTGATAATCGCAGTTTATTGATTTACGATTGGCAAAACCATCTTTATTATTTTAACCTTAATAATGGCAATGAGCTGGATAAACGAAATTTTCTTTTTAGTGGTTTATTTCACTTGGATGATCTAAGTCAATTACTGATTATGATTAATCCTGAAGGCATTGCTCTTGTTCAATATAAAAAAATATCAGATCAAAAAGAAATTCGCTTGGGAATGGCTTTAGTATTACTCGAATTAGCGGCGATTAATAATGATTCTTCTTTTACATCTTTGACGCAAGACTGTCGATTTCTTGTTTACCAATTTTGCTTTTTAATTATCAATAATTCCAGCACCAAGGTCAACTTTAACAAATCTTTGTCTGGTTTTAGTTTATTTAGTTCAAAAAATTATTCGTTGACTCATGCGCAAAACCAAGCATTAAATTTAGATCTTTTTCTTTCTGAGAAATTACCTAATGAGAAAATTTATTGCGGGTTTATCGATAATCTTAGCGATGAGCTGCGAGTAAAAAAATTATTAAAAAATTTCAAAATTTCTGTTGAATTGCAAGAGCAATTAGAAAATTTATCCAAGCAATTTGAGCATCTAAAAATTAACCAAAATGCTATTCCTGCCTATAAATTAGCAGCAATGATCTCTCTTTTAATTATATTTAGTGAACAAATATTAAAGCCTGAGCATGAAAAAATCCAAGATTTTTTTACCTCTTTAATAAGCAAATTTACTCATAAAAGTGATTTGGATCTGCGCAAAATAAAACGTGTACCAGTGAGCCTGGAATCCGGGGTTGAAGAAAGTTTGTTAGTTCCCAAATTTTAAACTGCATTTAACCAGTAAGCATCTCCTGCCCATCATTCTGACTTAAACGAAGATAAAGTAGTGAGGAAGCCAAGGTTAGCAAAGCAAGTGAAATAAAAGTGAGATGAAAGATTGCCGGTGCAATCATAAATGAATTGCCATAGTCTGGAGAATAGAAGCGGATGAACAAAGCACTAGAGGCTACCCCTAAACTCTGGGCTAATTGCTGAGTTGTACTCATGATACTGGTTGCAGCACTTAACTGTTCAGGCTCAATCTCAGCATAAGCTAAAGAATTTAACGAACTATATTGAAGGGAAACAATAAAACCATAAATAAAAGTCATAATTACTACTATAAAAAAAGACGTTTCGCCCCCTACCTTGGCAAACATGGCTATGGAAAATGCCGAACTAATTGTATTTACTATTAACAAGCACTTATATCCAAGTATTCTTAATAAAGGTAGCGACAACTTTTTTGCGGTTAATACACCTAAAGCGGTAGGCGCTAACAATAACCCTGATAAAGTAGCAGATTGACTCAGACCAATTTGAAATAACAAGGGTAATAGAAAGGGTAAACCCCCATAACCTAGGCGAGATAGCAAATTACCCCAAACAGCGATTTGAAATGTTTTGTAATTTAGCAACTTGGTATTAACAATGGGATTCGATTGTTGCCGAGAATGCTTTATATAAATTAACAATATAATAAGAGCAGTAATGATTACTATAACCCCAAGATTCAAATTAATTGCCGTCTCAGATAATGCTGAAAAACCAAAGATAAGTCCTGAAACTGCCGTGCCAAATAAGATAAAACCGCGCTTATCCAAAGCAGGCACTAGCTGACCTTCGCTTCTTTCAAGACCTATATAAGCAAGAATTATTGTCAACATCCCAACAGGTACATTAATCCAAAAGATCCAATGCCAGGAAAAATAATCGGTGATTAAACCGCCAATAAGTGGACCAAGCATAATACCTAAGGCTCCAATCGTCACAACTCGATTCATGGTGGCTATTAAATGCTTTCGTCCATAGGTTCTTAAAATAATTAGCCGACCAACAGGCAGTGTTAAGGCTCCACCGAGACCTTGTATGAAACGCGCAACAACCAAAGTATTTAAATGAGTTGAAAATCCGCAGGCTAGAGAACTTAAGGTAAAAAGGCCGCATGCGAAGATAAACACTTGTTTGCTGCCAAATTTATCTGAAAGCCATCCACTAATGGGAATGAAAATAGCTAAACTAAGAAGATAGGAAATCAGAGCAATTTTTAAATCTACAGGCTCTACAACCAAGCTATGAGAGATGGCAGGAATTGCTGTATTAATAATTGTTGAGTCAATGGCTTCCATAAAAAAAGATAAGGATATAATCAATGGAATTAAGCGCTGTGAGCTGAACAGAAACCGTTTTTTCATAGTCAAGCCTTTGCAAGATTAGGAAAGAGTATAAACTAGTTTCTTATAATTACTGAGTTAGACAAATTAACAATCAAGCACTTATCCTATGAAAAGCTGTCAGACAATATTTTTATGATAAACTTGGAACTCATAAAAAAATGAGTAGATTAATGATTAAAATCGGTCAGGTTAACCAATTAACAGTGATAAAAGAAGTTTCCTTTGGGTTGTACCTTGATGGTGACGATTGGGGTGAAATTTTATTACCCAATAAATTTGTCCCTAAAGATTCTAAAGTAAATGATAAGTTGGATGTTTTTATCTACTTCGATTCTGAAGATAAAATCATTGCCACAACACAACGCCCCTATGCCAAAGTAGGCGCTTTTGCTTTTTTAAAAGTAATTGATGTAAATCGAGTTGGCGCATTTTTAGACTGGGGTTTAGATAAAGACTTGTTAGTCCCCAAGCCCGAACAAAAGCGGCCAATGGAAAAAGATAAATCCTACCTTGTTTATGTAAAACTTGATAATGATGGTCGTATTATTGCTAGTTCGAAATTAGATTATTTTCTCCATAAATCCTCTCACAATTTCAAGCAAGGTGAGGAAGTTAACCTATTAATAGCCGAAACTACTCCACTTGGAACTAAAGTAATTATCAATGACAGTTTTTGGGGATTGATACATTCATCAGATATTTTTCAAACTTTAAATTATGGCAAAAGAACTAAAGGTTATATTAAAAACTTAAGAGATGATGGAAAAATTGACATCACTTTGAGAAAAGCTGGACAGGATAGTATTCGTGAGCTAGCAAAACGCATACTTGAGCTCCTGCCAAAACAAGATGGATTTTTAGCCCTGCATGATAAAAGTTCAGCCGAGGAGATTCAACGAGTGCTTGGTGAAAGTAAGAAAAGCTATAAAGCTGCAATAGGAAATCTTTACAAAGAGAGCCTAATTACAATTGAAGCAGAAGGAATTCGATTACGAATTAAGCCAAAAAGTTAAATTTTCAAAGTTGTCTAACCCTTTACTTTTAACTAAATTTATCATCTACTAGAAAGGTTCAGGAGTGATTCTGTAACTTAGATGCGGCGAATTAGTAGATAAAGAATTATGCTAACGAGCTTTCGAATATTTTAATTAAAGGAATTAATTATGAAAAAAATTATATCACTGGTTGTTGGAACAAGTCTTGCCCTTTTAGTTTCTACAAGTTTTGCAGATGGTAAAACTGATTTAAAATCTAAATGGTCATGTACTACTAATGCAAGCACCGCATCTACTGATGCTGATAAAGCAACTGATGATAAAATGGCAAAAAATCATAGCTCTGCTGCTAAAGCTTTTGCCTTAGCTTCCAAGAACTGCCGTGATTGCACGCAAATTACCTGCAGCGTTGCTAATTAAATCCTACTTTCTAAATTGATTTAAATTATCAAGCTTTAGAATAGTAAAATCCCTACCATACCGCAGCTAGTCTGCGGTATCTCTTATTAAGACCTAAACTTTTAAGTCAGCAGACTTAATTGCGCTATCATAAGGTCGAGTCAAGATTTCAAGAAAATGACCATTAGGATCAAGAAAATAGCAACCACGCCCACCATCGCCATGATTGATTTGATTTAATTTTTTTTGTGCCGGATCAGCCCAGAAGTCTAGCTGCCTTTGGGTGATGCGTTGTAAAATTTCGTCAAATTCGGTTTCACTAACTAGAAATGCAAAATGCTGCGCTATTACTTCACTTGAAGTGGTTCGAAAATCCAAGCTAACATTATTTGCGGTTTTAACAACCATAAAAGGGCCAAAAAAACTCGCTGCAGGGAGACCTAAAATATCTGTTAAAAATTTAGCAGATTCTCGTGCATTTTTAGCGTGAACAATAGTGTGATTAAATTCAATACTCATCATTTTCCTTAACCTATCAAAGCTATTTAGTAATAAACCAGTCAATAAATTAAAGTTTTTTGGTGAGAAAGATTAAGTTAATTTTGTTTATTTAACTAGGACTATTACATAAAATCGACCAGACCATGATCAAATACTCCTATTCTTTTTAATAATTTTAATAAGTTAGAGGCTTTAAATGCTAAAACTTCATTGTAATATCTTTAATTTCTTCTTCGTTAGATTCGTTATTTTTATTCAAAGAATTTGTGAAACTCTCAAATAGAGTTAAGGATTTAGATCTGACTTTGCGCCTAAAGTTTGGTGTTCGCAAATCCATGGGTAAATCATTTTGAGGCTCTTTCCTCTTGTCTTTTAAATAGTTATTCTTAACGTAGGTTTCATCTGATTTAGTACAAGAGTCTCTAAATAATAACGATTTTTTTGTATTGAATAGTCTTGCTTGAGATTTTGATGTTGCGCTTAAAGTGTTATCGTGAAACTCGGATCCAATTTTTCCATCAAACTTGTATTCCATCTCATTCAAATTTTTAGTCTTAAGCATTTTATCAACAATTTTAGATTGACCATTAGGAGTCATAGCCGTGATTATCGGATCTATAGTTTTGAAATCAAATTTGAGAACGCTATTTTCACATTCTTCATTAATTACCTGATCAATATCATAGCTAGGCTCAGATTCATTTGTCTCTATTTTAGTATTAGCCATTTATAGTCAAATTTATGTTAGATGTATATATAAAACTATAGTCTTAAAAATGCCCGAATTGCATTGAACCTAAGTAAAGGGAAAAGACTACAGTATGATTAACTGGTTACTGAATATGAGAATACTTTAATAACCAGTTGCGCATCAATTAACTAAAGGTATAACTGAGTCCAGCTGTTAAACCATTATATTGGAAAACGGCCGGAGTTCTATCTGGACCTGAATTATAGAATCTGAAAAGACCAGTGACATTAGTATCAGCTCCACCAATGTGAGTATATATAAGGTTTATTCCAAGGTTAGAACCAAAGCTATAGCCAATACCGAGATCAAATTCAGGTTTGATACGCCAAATTGAAGCTACAGTAGTTAAACCACCAGTAAAAGAAGAGAGAGTGAAGTCAGCACTATCCGTTGTTTTTGAACGAACATAGGCAGCTCCGGCTTTAGCGATAAGATTAACATTTTGCCAAACAAAATATTTACCAGTTAACAAGATATCCACAGCCTGTTGATTAACCCTGATTTTAGTTCTAATTAAATTGCTAGAAAAGAGGTCGGTAGCAAGGGCCTGATATCTTGATTGACCTAAGTATTTGTAACCTGCTTCAACACCTAATAAGAATGGTTCAGTTACAGAAAAGTCTCGTCCAACATAACCACCACCAACCAGATTTCCAATTTTATGTCTTTGGCTCAACGTTTCAGTGATGGGAGGGATAGTAAATGGAATAGGTGCAAGAATATCTTCTTCTTGAGTACTTAAATAACCATAACCAATATCTCCACCGATAATCCAACCACCTCTTGAAGGGAAAGTTTGAATATCGCCCATTGTTCCAGCAAAACTGACAGCTGAAACAAAAGCTGCAACAGCAGTTATACCCAAACTTAATTTTTTTAGCATCGGTGTAATTCCCTTTTATTGAGTAAAAAAGCATGTTAACCAAACATTTAAGAGAAATCCACTAGCTTAACTAATGTTTAACTTAAATCAGTTGTAGCACCTCTCAATTTTTTAAAGGAATAAATTAATTATAATGAACAATTTCTCTTCATATTTCCTTAATTTTTTACGGTTAGAATTATGTCCACTTGAACATTTTCAGAACTTACCCCATGTTTTCTCGTTATTCATATTTTAAAACCCCAATAAAAGTTAGTATTTCACCAGGTCAAGCCTTATTAATTTTAATTCAAAAATATCAATCAACAATTGATTTAAAAAATGAGCTTAAATCTTTATATTTATCAGGAGCAGATAGTCCTATAACTGCTAAACGAATTAAACAATTATTTATTGACGAATGCTTAGAGAATTATCAGATTTCATTTGATTCAATAATAATTAGCGAAGATCCAACTAGACGATTTTTTGAAACTAATTTATCTTATTTCACTTTATCTTCATCATTAAAAAATGTTGATGATTATAAGTTAGAAAAAACATTAAAATATATATTTTCGAGATTAACAGCTCAGCAAAAAACAGTTGTAAACACTAATTTTCAATCAAAAAATATTAATTCTAATTGCAGCACAACAGCTGAATTTCATGATGCTTTCTTAAAAATTAAACATCATAAATGTTTTGAAATTTTTTCCAAAAATGACAAAATAAAAATGATTAGTCTCAATCAATTCGCTTATTTATCCCTTTATTTAGCTCAAAATGAAACCTTGGCCTTGCCTTTAAATATTTTTAAAAAGGGATACTATAAAACTAAACATCGCAGCAGAATAACTAAATCCGAACAGGAGCAAAAAGAAGTTAGGTCCTGTGGGTTAGGTCTTATGAAAAGTTATATGCCCCTACCAAGATCTAATTTAGTCTTTGATGAAAATATTTCCAAGCACACTCGAGTAGCGGATAGAAATAGTTTTGACCCAGAATCAAAATGGGCTCGAGATAATTTTTCAAGACTGGTTCATCCTTTTTCTGCATCGATTTCCGGAACAATTCTTGCCTTTATTCGGGTTCTTGCTGACTTATATGATTGCCAACAGTTAAAATATACGCAAACCCGAGAATTAAAAACCCTTTTTAAGTGCTATATCTCTTTATTATTGTTTAATAGTGGTGGTCATAGCTTACATGAATTTGTAGCACCAATTAATCTTCCAGAAATTCAAGATTATTTTAAGTCCATCAGAGGATTTTCAGAGCTTAATTTAAAATCAATGTTTTTAACGGGGAATGAAGAAGTTTTTGATCTTGCATTAAATGAGGCACTTGTTTATAACTGCTTAATTTTAAATAAGAAAAAGGTTAATGCTACTATAGCTGAATTATCAAACATCCCAAGAAAATTCCTTCCATTAAAATTAGAGGTATTGGATAATTTATATCGCATAAAAGAGCTCTTAGAACATAAAACGCTATATATTTTTATCTTACACGATCTTTCTAAAGAAGCAGTTTCCTTAATTAGCTCATGCATCATAAATCTAAGTGAAAAAAGCTGTTCTGATCCTTCGATAATAGCTAAAATCATCCAAAAATTACATTTTGAAATGTTAAAAAAAATAAATTTTGAAATTAAAGCTTTGATGGAAATATTTGTTTTAACGGATCTATTCTCCCATAAAACGTTAAACCGAGAGTACAATTATTTTTGCGAAATTATAAATAATCTTGAGCTCATAAGTGAACAGTTTTCTGATGAAATAAGTTCTGAAAATATAAAATATACCTAACTTTTAAATATTTTCTTTGCTTTAATTGAACTCAGTTTAACTATTACTGTATTGACAGTGTTGTAAAGATGTCATTAAATTTTCAAAAACTTGCAAGTCAATCATTAATACTATCTCCACAGATAATTCAACTTTGCAAAATTTTTCAACGATTCTTTTTTGTTCACTTTCGTCATTAGGGTGATGCAAATGATTAGATAATTTTGCCACGCCCAACGCTTTCCCTTCTGAATTAAATATCGCAACGAAAGCAACGCTATCTCCTACATTAGCGGTGATTAGATTTGATTTATCTAAATAGACGACGCACAGAGTTGAACCTTGTTTCTCCCCTAAATTTTTGTTTTTAATTTGCTCGTCTATTTGTTTAATTGTTGTCCATAAACGTTCAGTAATTTGTAAGGGCATTAGGGTTGAAATGGTTTCCATTTGTTCATAAATACTACCGTCCTCTTGCGTCGGCCTTTCACCTATTAAATGAGATACATTTTGATCGCGGTGATTATTGAGGGGATTATTTAATGGTGATAGTGATGGACTAAACTATCGGAATAGTTTGAAATTGGGAAGAACCCAAATTCTGATTTTTTCATTAGATTATCAAATGTTTTATTAAAGCTAAAAAATCGGGCAGTATAGTTATATTTTTAACAAACGTAAACATTTCATAATAAATATTAATTTAATTCAATAAGTTAGACTCTTAGATATTTATTAAAAGGCGGTACTTGAAGAGGATGAAAAGAAAGCTATTTAAAATGCGACAATGCTAATTTTAATGGTTTGTTATGGTAATAGGACTACGGTAGCTAACGATTTAGCTAGAAATCAGCCAGTTCTAACCCATCAATAATTGAATAAAGAACAGTTTAAAAAGAAAAAAGGCATCATTAATGATGCCTTTTATTGAGCGAATAAGTGTTATACGATTTCGACTTCTTCTGCTTGTGGTCCTTTTGGTCCTTTTCCAGCTTTAAACATCACTGTAGCACCTTCAGGAATAGTTTTGAAACCACTTCCTTGGATTGCAGAGAAATGAACAAAATAATCTTTACCATTACTTTCAATAAAACCAAAACCTTTAGCTTCGTTAAACCACTTTACTGTACCGCGTATTTTGTCTGACATGTTGTTTTCCTAGTAATTAGAACGTGCATTTTACCTAACTTTATAATAAACCACAACGATGTTTACAATTATTGTGGTTAAAACTAATTATAGAGGTTTTTACTTGCTAATTATATAGGTAAATATTAAATTTAATTTTAGAATAACTTTATGATTTTATTGATATTTCATTAAATAAAATCATCTTTTTATTTTACCCAATAATTTTAAAATTTTTTAGTTTTATAAAAAAAAAATGATCTTGAAACCTTAAAATTTGCACTTTTAACGGTAATTCCTAAATAAATAGGATAGATTTACAAACGATTTTTATGTTTTTTTATCAATACCGCAGCTGTTTTATCAATCCATTTTGTTCTGAAATTAATTAATCGAAGAATGTTATATAGGGAATAAAGAGAAATCTCCCTTAACTTTGCAATGATTTGGTATTTTAATCGATTGATATGCGAGTTATTAATGAATGTATAATAATTTTTAAGCCAGGTTTTATGATAAATAAACCACTCGTGATTTTCTCTTGAGAATTGAAAACAAAAATGTTTCAACGAAATTAGAAAAAATTGAGTTTGATCTAAAACTAAAAAATTATTCATAATCATCTTTGCAGATATTTCACAATTATTATTACTAGCATCGGCTGTATGCTCAAGATTTATTTTGGTGAATTTATTAAAAAATGAACTGGTTATGTGTTGCTCCGGAGGCATTCTCCATAGTACCCAGGGAGCCACATCATGGAAGGGTTTGCAACGTGTCAAAAACCACTGTGAGAACTCAGGTTCAGGAATTAATGGAACGTTATAAAGATTCAAAAGATCTTCTTTGAAGCCAAAATAGGCCCAATCACTAATATGAAAAGGTTTTGGCATGGTGAAATGACAGGTTTTATGGCCTTGAATAGACCACATGCTGAAGGCTAAAATTCGTGATTTAACAAATTTACAGTCATCATTGTAAAATTTATATTTATCGAAGTAATTAAGGAATTTTTTTGATACTACGTACAAATCTGAACGTACTTTAAATACATATTTTCTGGAGGCTGCCTTCACCCCTTCTAAAGTGGAGATAATTAATCTGTTGCAATTATTAAGCATTTTTTTATTATCATACTCAAACCAGCTTGCACCTGGATCTTTATTAATAATTAATTTATCAAATACAATCCCTTCACTATTTTGTCCTTCCCAAGTGGATAAAATTAGTTCGCTCTCAGGAAATAACTGTTTTAGACGAAAACAAACTAATTTAGTCATTTCATCTGTTACCTTATATTTTGCCTCTCCTAATATAGGGCCCTGAACCACTATGGTAATATCCTTATCTAAGATCATAATTTACCTATTTTTTTTTATAATAAATGCTACCAAACGAAAGATTGCATGAGTTTTTAAGTTCATAAATCGAAGGGTTTTAATTAGCAAAATTCCAATGAAACCACGATAAATACTCTTTATTCTAATTTGAATTTTTAAGATCTTACTCATTTGTATAAGCTGACTATAATTTTTTAACCAATCACTATGAAAAAAATACCATTCATTACCGTGGGTTGAAGAAAAAGGGAAATATAAATATTTTAACGAAATCAAGCAAAATTGAGATTGATCAAGGATGAGAAAATTATTAGTAATCAATTTTGAGGAAAGACTTATATTGTTATTTGAAGTATCAGCTGTGTGTTGCAAAGATATAGGAAAAAATTTGTTTAAAAATGAAGATGTTATATATTGCTCTGGGGGCATTTTCCATAACCGCCCTGGCTCGATATCATGGAAAGGCTTACAACGCGTTAAAAACCATTGAGAGAATTCAGGCTCTTGAACTAAGGGTATATCGTATAAATTTAATAAGTCGTCTTTTAAGCCAAAATATCCCCAATCGCTGATATGATAAGGACGGTGCATTGTAAATAAACAATTGCGATGACCATGAAGCGTATTTAAGCTAAAACAGATTATTCGACTTTTTACAAATTTATATTCAGTGTTGTATAAAGGATATTTTTCAAAGTAGGTTAAAAAATTTTTTGAACTAATAAACAGGTCTGACCTTAACTTTAATACATATTTTTTAGTCGCCGCTTTTATACCCGCTAAGGTTGAAACAATTAAACGATTACAGTTATTAAGCAAGTCGTAATTATCATAGTTAAACCAGGTTGCGCCAGGATCTTTATTAAAAATAATTTTATCATAAATTATTCCCTTAACAGACTCCCCTTCCCAGGTCGATAGTATTATTTCACTTTTAGGAAAAATTTTTCTTAAGCGCTGGCAAACTAGTTGAGTCACCTGATCAGTAATTTCAAATGCAGATTTATAAATTATTGGCCCTTGAACTACAATAGAAATATCTTCGTCAGCAATCATAAGGCGCTCTGTTCTCCAATAAGTCATTCATAGAGTCCACTAAGTCGGCAGGCGTACCGAAGCAAAGCATTTTTTTAGTCCATAAAGGAATGATTTTTTTATTAATAGTGATCATCGATTGATAGACTGTGGAAAGATAAAATTCACCATGATGTCTTTTGTTTTCCTCAATGTTCTTGCGGATTAAATAAATCAGGTCAACCGTATTTTTAAAAAAATAAGTTCCAGTAGTCGCATGATTAGAAATTACGTTTTTTTCTTGAACTTCTATTATATATTGTTCATCCTCATCTAATTTTGCATAACTCCATCGCGTTTCATCCGATGAAAAAAGTACGATCGCCCCATCAATATTTTGGGCGACTATATCTTCCCAATTAAAATCTTCTTTAATATAAGTATCGCAATTATGTATTAGCGTAGGTTCATTTAAATTTAATAATGCTTCACTTGTAAGTATTGTAGCTGCTTGCCCTTCAGTTTCATGGTCCAATTTAAGAATAAATAAGGGAAGATGGGCATAATTTTTAATTATTTCTTTTTCTAATTCGCTTGAAAAGGAATCTTCACGCATTATAAAAATAACTTTATTAGCAGATTTTAAAGGTAAACAGTCTACTGCATGACGAAACATAGACTTACCCGCAATTTTTATTAAGGGCTTAGGTTGGACAAATCCACTTTGACTAAAACGAGTTCCTAAACCCGCCATCGGAATTACAATATTCACGATTTTCTCCTAAGTTCTATAAATAGTTTTTGATTACTTCTTCTTCAAGAAATTCCCAATGCCCATCAAATTTTAATGCACGATCATCGATGTAGACATGGGCATAAGGTTTCCCAAACCAAATTTCATCATAAACAAAATCATGTTGTTTTAACCATTCCAGAAGAGTCAAGCCTTCACGAGCAATCACTTGCCCTACATTAGAATCACAGCTTTTCATATGGCGAGCTGTACTTAAGATTATGTAATAGCCTTTTTCTTTGAGTTCACGAATCTTCTCAGCAGCCCCTTTTAAGGGTGTGACTTCGCTGTAAGTCTGATGTGATTCTCGAATACTACAAATTGTTCCATCTATATCAATGCATATTCTCATATTTTCCCTCAATAACATTATTTAAAATGATAATCCCAGTTAAATAGAGAATTTTTTGTCGTTCTAAATTTTCATAATGTAAACTGGCCATACTCAAAAACAAAGAGGCTTCAATTAAATAGATAAAATCCAAAGGTATTTCTTTATTAAGCAACAAATTTATATAAGAATCTTCCAGTTCAGCTATTAAACTTGAATAAGGTATTTCAAAATTAAATTGGTTAGAGAGTGTTTCCGATAAAACAAATTGATCATTGACCAGAAAATCATAATAACCATGAAGACAATGCATTAATTTTGCATAGTCATAAAGCTCGTGTCCAAAAATCCCCTTATGGGTAAAGGAACCTCGAGGGTCTATTAATTTAATAAATTTTTTTTTCGGTGCATATAAAATATTACTAAAACAAAAATCACCATGAATAGCTCTTACCTTATGATATTTTTTGGTAAATCTAATAAATAATTTGTTGCAGGCTGTCTCGAGAATTGAGAAATTTTTATAAGGATTGCCATTTATTGTTAAAATTGGTTGTACTAGTAGAGTTTTAAAATAGTTAACTTTATTTAATTCCAAAATGCGATCTTTCATTTTTTTTATATAGAATTGCGCAATTTCATCACTTGATATTAAAAAATCAGGTTTAAAACTGTGTATTTCCTGGAGTATTGTGCTGAGATTAGAAAGAATAGCTTGTCCTTCAATAGAGGTAATTTTTTCATTTAAAATTAAATCCTGTAACGAGCTATAAGGTAGATATTCCAGATGATAAGCAGAATAGTCTTTTTTAAAATTGATTAATTTGGGAAATAAATTTTTTAATTGCTCGGGCAATCTTAAATAATAAAGAATTTCATCTTCTAATTTTTCTTTATTATTTGATGATTTGGTAATAATACTCTTTTCTATGTCCACGGAAATAGAGTTAAAAGCACGTGTTTGCATAGAAATCCTTTTCTAGTTATACGTGATTAATTTTAGTGTAAAACAAAAATTTCAAATTTATAAATCTTTCTAACTTAAGTGCTTGTAATCAATGAAAAAGCAATCATTACTTGTTTATCTTTTTAATTTTTTTTATATCTACAATGAATATTAAATATAACACTACTCGTTCATCTGCAAAATGCTATTAGAGGTGCCTTTAGCTCTAAATGTTTTTGGGTAAAGGGTCTTTTGTACCCTTTACCCAGAGAGAGATTAAGGAGTATTTGTATTTCCAGAATTATTTACAGGCGCTGTACCTGGCGCTGGATTAGTCGTTTGAGTTGTTGTAGGGGTACCTGTAGTCGTTGAATTATCTCTGTCTGTATGAAATGGGGATTTGTAAACAAAAAACAAAACAATTAATGCGAGTAAAACAACAACAGCTATGATAGTTTTCGAATTATTCGAATTAGGGTTGTTGGGGTTGTTAGGGTTGTTAGGATTATTTCGATTATTATCGTCCATGATTATTCCTTAGTTATTAGTTAGTGTTGCTAATTATAGCTTAGTCAATTAATTCAGGGAGTAGAAGTAAATAATAAAAAATTTTACAATTACTTTTAAATGCTAATAGAGGAGCTGGCCCTGAATATAAAATCTCTATTTTTCTTCTCCATAAATTTCTATAAACTTTTTAGAGGAACGAAGTTTTTCTTTTAGAGATTCCATTTCCTCAACTAAGAGTAAAGCTTGCTTATCAGAGATGATTTTTTTGCCATCCTCAAACATCGTTGACTCCTCATCTTCTACATGATGTTCAACAATTTGCATGAGCTTACCAACATTAATTAACCATTCGCTTTCATTTCCTGAACTAGTTTTACTAACTGCTTTAAGGGCTTTTTTTATTTTTTGATGCTCTTCTGTGCCATGTTCGGCATCTTCTTTTCCTTTTGCTTTCTTCTCTAACGCTTTATAAAAAGTATCATGCTCAGGATCTGAATGTAATTCGAGTTCCTTTTGAACCTCAAGAAATAATTTTTCTCGTTCACCCTGATTTTTAGAAGCGATAATCTCTTTAAATAATTTTGAAACTTTGAGGTGATCTTTATGTAGGTAACTGTAAATATCCATTCATATCTCCATAAAAATTGCATTATAAATCTCAATAAAGCCCAATCCACTACAATTTTAATAATGAGTTTAAAACTTTAGGTTAATTTATTCTTCTAACAATCAATAAGATTCAAATATAGACCCATTAAGATTAGATTTAGGGACATCTTTTGTCAATAATGGTAATAAGAAATAGTAAATCTATTCCTCCGCTATCCAACAATATCCCTAGTAACTACAAGGAGATACCTCGCTTTCACTCGGGATGACGGGCATCCTCTTGCAATAATTAAAATCTCAATTATTTAATGAGATGCTTACTATAATCAAGGTGGAGCTAGCAAAACCACCTATAATTAGGCATTATCACAATTCCATCCTTTTAAGCAGGACTTATGAATATTTTCCCTATCCTATTATCTTTGCTATTAAGCAATCTGGCTTATGCACAAGTACCAATTGAACCTTGTCAATCCTGCGCTGCACCAATGCCATTAAAGGTCAAATGGAATATCATCCTCGCCCCCGCATTTAATTTTGCAGTAAAAGCTGAAGTTTATGACCTTGATGGCTTCGATACGTCAGCAGCTACCGTCGATAAAATTCATTCGCAAAATAGCATCGCTATTTGTTATATAAATGCTGGAGCTTCAGAAAATTGGCGCGATGATGCAGGAGATTTTCCCGAACAGCTTAAAGGAAAAAAAAATCATTGGCGGGGTGAAAAATGGCTTGATATCCGTCAAACTTCCTTGCTTCTCCCTTTAATGCAAGCAAGAATTAATCGCTGTAAAGACAAAGGCTTTGATGCTGTTGATTTTGATAACGTGGATGGTTATGCGAATAAAACAGGATTCCCTCTTAGTAAAACTGATCAAATTAATTATAATATAAGCTTGGCCAATATGGCTCATCAAAGTGGTTTGCTAGTTGGCCTTAAAAATGATCTTGATCAAATCAAAATTTTGGAACCCTATTTTGATTTTGCAGTGAACGAGCAATGTTTTCAGTATCATGAATGTGAGCTTTTGATTCCTTTTATTAAAGCTAATAAGCCAGTCTTTAATATCGAATATAAATTAAAACCTAGCCAATTTTGTAAGAAAGCGGAGGCTTTGCGTTTCAATTCCATTAAAAAAAATCTGGATTTAACAGAAACCGTGGTCTTTTGTGATTGATTTAAGTCATCTCTTTAATTAAATGAATTTATATTGTACAATAAGCCAATTTTTTATATTAGGTTGAATTATGAGCGTTGATAATAGTAAAGCAATAAAAACAATTTTTTGGAGCTTCCAGAATAAATTTCGAGCTGGCTATTTTTACGATCAACTGATTAATTATAGAGACTCCCTATTGCAAGAAGAAGCCTTTCTCAAGGACTACAGTTCAGCAGAACCCTCAAAATCTCATCCACTTAGATGCGCTCAAGCCCTAAAGGACTGTTTTGAAGACTATGAAAAAATGAAAGGAAATCAGGGGCATTGTTTCTATGAAAAATTGGCAAACTTTGAAAAATTGGCTAACAATACCGGGTTTTACCCTAATACAAGAATTGCCGGTCAAATAATCGCTGCAGCTTTAATTATTTTTGCATTTACCCTGCTTCTTGGGATATTCATCAATCCCTTTGCTTCACCAATTCTACTAGTTGTGATAGCTGCTATTGTCCCTTTTTGTACCTTCCCCCTTTATTCAATGTTTATAGGGAAAGCTGTATCTAATTACTATCAACCCATTTTTAATGTTGAACGTCAAGGCAGCAGTTTTTTCTCCGAATTTAAAATGAGAGAAGGCAATGATGAACTTCTGGATAGGGAATTGGATGAAGTTTATAACTACGAGGAAAATTCTCATGTAAGTGAATTAGAGTTTATGCATCCTTTGTAGGTTCGCTCATAATTCCTGAAACAAGAATTTACTCATCAGTTCTAAATGATTGAGACTGGGCGACCTGAAGGATAGAATAGCTTTATCGACCCAATTCTTTCCTAACTTATGATACGAGTTAAAAACGATGTTTACCCCCTTCTCCGACTAGTCCTGCCACTTGCACTTACCGGTTTAATTCAATCGACTATCTGGTTTTTTGGAACTATGTTCCTAGCCCATTTAGGTGCTGATATTTTGGCCGCTGGCTCTTTGGTCAGCTGGTTATTTGGAACTTTAGTGGTTGTTATCGTTGGTACCTTAAGCTCCATAAATATACTTGTAGCACTTAAATTTGGTGCAAAAGATGAACAAGCTATTTGGGAGGTTGTGCGTGATGGGCTTTGGCTTGCTGTACTATTTTCTATACCCACTTTTTTATTAATTTGGAATATATCACCCCTTTTTATTTTATTCGGGCAAACTCCGACAATAGTACAACTCGCACAACCCTACCTACATTCACTAGCTCCAGGTATTTTACCTAATCTTATCTTAATAGCGTTACTTGAGGTATTAATGGGTCTCGGCCAAGCACGTCTTATTCTGTTTTGTTCTATTATGTCGGTTTCTCTCACCATTTTTTTTAGTTTTGCCTTTATTTTTGGCAAATTTGGTTTTGCTAATCTAGGTATTGCTGGAGCAGGTTGGGGATTGACACTCAGTAATTGGATTACTCTTTTTGTTCTTGCCAGTTTTTTATTTACTAATAAAGAGTACAGAGGCTATTTTCGCTTGATTATTAAACCAACCAAGTCAAATTACCTGGTTGAATTATTAAAAATTGGCATCCCCATGGGTTTGATGTTCTGTGTAGAGGTGGCCTTTTTCTTTGCTCTTACGCTTATAATGGGCTCTTTCGGTAGTCTAGTCATGGCGGCCAATCAAATTGCTTTTCAATATTTAGGCAGCTTAATGGCGGTGATATTTTCTCTTGCACAAGCAATTACTGTACGAATGGGACATTTATTAGGTGCCGGAAAGCGCAATGCTGCCGTGCGTTCAGCTTATGTGGCGGTGAGTTTTTCAATCCTTTTTATGCTGATAACTGCATTAGGTTATTGGCTTTTTTCAATCCAATTAATCTCATTGGACTTTGATGTCCATGCTCCTGAAAACAAGCAAATCATAGACTTTGCTCGACAGTTTTTAATGGTTTGCGCGATTTTTCAGATTGTCGAAGCCATAAGAATCACCCTTTTTGGTACTTTACGTGCGCTCAAAGATACACAATTTACTTTGATCATTTCTATTATTAGTTTTTGGGGAATTTCTTTTCCTTTGGGCTATCTCCTTGCCTTTAATTTTGAGCTGGGGCCAATCGGTTTTTGGTGGGGAATGGTCATTGGCGCAAGTACTAGTGTACTATTACTTTTTTGGCGATTTAAATCAAAAATAGCAGTTTGACAAGAACCCAGCTCTTTATGGGAATTTAAATTTTCTAAGATTTGAGGTAATTATGTTTCCTATTGCTATAAATAAAGATTTTAATATTATTTGTGAAATTACCTTAGATAATTATCAACAAATTGTGGTGCTATATAACAGTGAAATTAAAGATCTTTACTTATCAATAAATGATTATCTTATTTTAAAAGAAGACGATGCAATTAAAGAGGCCAGGATCCGAGGTGTCCATTGGAAGATTTTTAAACCCCATTTTTTACACAACATCTTTGCGGAATATTTCAATGGTAGTTTAAATGAAGGATCTGAGGTAATTGCCTGTTGTTTGACATTGGGCATGATGGAACAGCCTATTCTCCTAGTGCCTACCCCCAACATGATGGATAAGGAATCGGTAACCTTGGTGACTTCATCAAAAAACCCACGCATAGATCCCATGTCAACTCTACCCTTCAGCCATCTCATTGAATTCCCTATTATTGATTTTCTAATCCAACAACTGCTTAGTATTAAATTATTATTAGCAGCTCAAGTTAATAATTTAGACGATATTGTGTCTTTATTTGAAGGGTCTTTGCAACCGCTAAGGCTGGAAAGCACTTTAGCAAATCATCTTGGCTGGTCTGCAATAGATTTTTCAGTGTTTAATGGCAATCTTGAGATGGTGAACTTGCTTATTGAAAAATTTAAATTTGATTCTAAAGCCTTAGAACTTGCCCTTAAAATTGCCTGCAAAATTGACAATGCGGCGATGGTATCTTTACTTCTTTGCAATAATGCTTCCCCTGACTATCAATTATTAAAATATCTGATCGATCAACAGCATTGGAATACAGCTCTTGCCTTTGTAAAATCAAACCCGCAACCTGTCTCAATTAATAATGAAATTAAACACCAGTATAGCTATGCCCTTGTTAAAGCCGCAGAAGCAAATCACCTGGAATTAGTTAAAGTTTTAATCCAGTTTAATGCGCCTTTAAATGGCAGTTACCAAGAGGATAAATTTTTCGGGTGGACAGCTTTGCATTTCGCCATTCATCATTGCAATGAAGAAATGATAGCTGGCCTACTTAATGCTAAACCACAACTCGACTTTTTCCATAGCAATGCCTTAAGTGTTTTGCAACTGGCTTTTGAAGAAAAGTACCCAAAAACCATCGCATTACTATTAAAACATGGCGCTAAACCTGATTATCAAGCATTTACAGCAGCCCTTTATCGCGAGGAATGGGAGTCAGTCGATGCATTTCTAGGTGCAAATCCAGAGCACTTAAAAGCTTCTCAAGAATTAATTAATGCTTACAGTGAAGCTTTAAATTTTATTGAAGCAAAGAATCAAAATGAATTGAAGAAAATTCTCTTTGAGTTGGGTTTTGGTGCTCTACATTTTGCAATTCATTCTAAGAACAATAATCTACTCATTGAGCTACTTGCAAAAAATAAATTAAATTTGGAAGAAAAAAATGAAAAAGGTCAAACTCCCTTACGTCATGCTTGTTTAAAACCCAATGCCCAAGCAGTGAGTTTACTTTTGCAAAATGGAGCTATACCTGATTATCAAGCGTTTAATAAAGCATTGCAGAATAAATCTTGGGAAGTAATCATTGCCTTTGTAAAATCTAATTCTATCGTTAATCAAAGCAAGGATTGCCATAGCTCCTATACTCAAGCCTGTCTTAAAGCCGCAGAATCAAACCAAATTGAAATGATGAACGCATTGATAGAGGCAAAGACTTCAATTGATCGTGCTTTTAACTCTCAAAGCTGGTCAGTTTTGCATATTGCTGTTGATCAAGGCAATTATGATTTAATGGAATGTTTATTTAACTCTAAAATAAGTGCAAATATTATTCAAATTAAGGGACCAACTGCTTTAACTTTAGCCTTTGAGAAGGATGATCCTGTTGCAGTTGAACTTCTTTTAAAAAATGAGGCCACAATCGATTATTTAGCCTTTAGCAAAGCAGTTGAAGATAAAAATTGGCGGGCTGTGTTTGCTTTTATAAAAACAAATCCAGAGAAGACTCAGCAAAGTAGACGCTGTCAAAATGTTTATGATGAGACTTTAAAGAGTGCAATATTATGTAATCAATCTGAGGTCGTTTCATTACTTCTTGAATACGGAGCTACCCCTAATTTCGAAGACTTTATAAAAGCTGTGAACAATAAACTTTGGGATGCTCTCTTGGCTTTTGTAAATGCATATCACCCCTTGCTAAAAAGCCAAGAATGTATCAATGCTTATGCTGAGGCAGCCCTTAAAGCTGCAAAAGCAAACCAGCTTAACCTTATTAAGGCCTTAATCGCAAAAAATGCATCAATGCACCTGGCTTACAATTATAAAGGTTGGTGTTCTTTACATTTTGCTGTTAATGAGGGCAATCTAGAAATGATGAGCTGTATCTTGGATAGCCAAATAAATCCTGGTATCCATTATGAAAACAATGCCACACCTTTGCAAATTGCCTTTGAAAATAATCAAGCTGAGGCAATAAAACTACTTCTGGAAAATGGTGCAAAACCAGATTACAAAGCATTTACTCAAGCGATCCATAAAAAGCATGAAGAGGCTACTATCGCTTTTGTGAAAAATAATAATTGCTCGAAAGCCGGGATTTCTTATAGCCTTAATGAATCCTTATATTTTGCTGCGATTAATAATCTTGTTAGTTTGCAAGCGGTACTCCAGGATTTTGGCTGTGCTAAATTTCATTCAACTATTGAGCTGCATGAGCATTTTAATCTTTTTGAGTATTTGAAAAAAGGAAGCAACCCAAATGAAAGAGATATTTTGGGGAAAACCTTGCTTGAGAATGCTTTTCAAATAGGCAACTCTCAAGCAATTGCTATTCTCTTACAAAATAAAGCAACACCTAATTATCAAGCCTTTGATAGAGCAGTGAATGACAAAAAATGGGAAACTGCACTTGCTTTTATCGCGAACAATCCTAAGCAAAAAGTTCCCAATGCCGATTATAAGAAATCCTATGGACAAACTTTAATCAAGGCTTCTGCTGATAATCAAACGGAAATAATCATTGCCTTACTCAATGCTAATGCTCCAGTTAAAGTAGTATGTACCGATAGTGGATTTGAAGGTTGGTATCCTTTACATTTCGCAATTCATTTTAAAAATGATCTAACTTTAAACCTATTGTTAGAAGATTTTAAGGTTAATCCGAATAAAAAACATAGAAGCGGTACTACTCCATTAAATTTTGCCTTTATCAAAAATAATATTGATGCGATTTGTCTACTCCTTGAGAAAGGTGCTACACCTGATTATTTAGCATTTAGCAATGCAATTGCCACTATGAAATGGGAGGCGATTTTAATCTTTTTGCGATTTAATCCTGAGCATTTAAACAATCCAGATTGTATAGAAGCTTATGTGGATGGCTTTGCTAAAACTTATGCATGTCCCTTTCCATCAGAACCTGTACTAAAGATTTTACTCCCGGCCCTATTTATTAATTTAGCAAATGATATTAAATCCAGTTTATCGAAACAAAGCCAAACTTCAGAAAAAGCAACTATATTGGAACAATATATCTCTATTTTAGCCAAGAAATCTTTTTGTTTTCAAAGTGATGCTCAAATAAAAAAAATGTTAATAAGTATCGTGACTTTAGCATTGCAACGAGAAAGCGGCACCTATTTCGGCTTTTTTTCAAAGCCAACCACATCCTCAAACGCGCTATGTAACCATCTTACCAAAGCCCCTTATCAATATTTACTTAATATAATAATGGGCTCATTAAAGGAAAAACCAGCTGTGGAACATTTGATAGCCTTTGTCCGTGAAAAACAAATTCATGAAATAAATTCTGATGATTATGAATATTTTGATTCTATGAATAAAAGTACAAATTATACTCAGGCTAAAGAAATTTTAAAGCGGTTAGAATTAGATGCGCACAGAGTAAATCAAGACGATTTAAATTTAGTTAATGTAATCAACCTAACTAACCAAAATTTTAAAACAAATCTTCTTTTTAATAACAGAGAGGCCTGTAATGATTCAAGAATGAGCTTGTGAAAGGTTAGGCTTAAACTAGTGCGCTTTCAACTCATTTATTTGGACACCACTTACTGCACAACCTAAGCCCGACCTATTAAAATATGGCTAAGTTCTTGTTTCAATTCTGAAACAACGATAAAAATTATCAGTGGTTTGTTGGGCAAGCTCTTCAAAGCTAACCTGTCGTAATTCACTTAAAGCCATGGCTACATATTTAACTAAAGCTGGATGATTTTGTTTACCACGAAAAGGAGTAGGGGCAAGATAGGGTGAATCTGTTTCAATAAGTAGTCTATCTTTAGGAATTTTTTTTGCCAATTCATGTAGTTCAATAGCGTTCTTAAAAGTCACGATCCCTGACAAAGAAATATAAAAATTCAAGTCTAAAGCTCGTTTAGCAATTTCCCAACTCTCAGAAAAACAATGCATTACACCACCTATCTCTTCTGCCTTTTCTTCTTCCATTACCAGCAGCGTGTCTTCCGCAGCTTGTCGAGTATGAATAATTAGGGGTTTTATTGCTTGACGTGCAGCTTGGATATGTGCCCGAAAACGGTCTCTTTGCAGTTCCTGGGCTTGACCTTTTTCTGTTCTGAAATAATCCAAACCTGTTTCGCCAATTGCAATACATAATGGATGTTTTGCAAAATTAACTAATTGAGTTGCAGTGGGTTCTACAGCTATTTCAGAATTGGGATGAAGCCCTACTGAAATAGAAATATTGGAATAATTTTCTGCAATTTGACAAAGGGTTGGGTAATCATCTAATTCGACACAAACGCAGAGAAAATGCTCAACTCCATTTTCTTTTGCTTTGGCAATTACTTGCTTTAAATCGTTGTTAAATTCCGTTAAATCAAGGAAATTAAGATGACAATGAGAGTCTACCAACATAATGTGAACCCTTGTTTGATTTTTAGTTCTACTCTATTTGCGAGTAACCAAGCAAAAAATTTTCTAGCACCAACAAATGATTCATGTTGTTATTGCTTTGTAATTTTTTACTAATGTCGTTTAATTGATCTAGCTGCTTAAACAGATGATCCGGCTTAAAATTTTTTGCTAAAGAATCCATTTGCTCAGTCCAAAACTCTTTTTGATGAATATTATTAAATTTATATTCAATAAGTTGACTGGTTATTAAATAAAGCAACCAAATCAGGGGATTAAATTCATAAGACACCCACTTAGCTGCTAGAGTTAAACTAGAAACTTTTTTTGCTTGTATCGCAACTAAACCATCGATAATCAAGGGTAATTGTTGAAAAACTAATCCTCGTTCACTCTCTGTTTTATGATTTTGTGCCAAAGTGAGAAAGTCAGAGATTAAATAATTAGTTTGGATTGCCCGCCAAAGCTGACAACGACTGATAATAGTTGCAGGTAAATTTAGAATTTGCTCAGCAATTAAGAAAAAGCGAAGGCTTGCAGGCGGTTCTTCCAATAACTTTAGCAGCGCATTAGCTGCAGCGACATTCATCTTTTCAACTTGGTAAATAATTATAATTCGATCCCTACCCATTTGCGGCGAGCGATAAGCAAGAGTATGCAGCTCCCGAATTTTATCAATTTTAATTAGACCCGAATCATCAGGCTGCAAAAAACTGAGATCAGGATGTTCTGCTTGCTTAACTAAGCGGCAGGGTTTACAACAATAGCAAGGCTTTTCAATCGCAGTGCAAACGAGAGTCGCTGCCATTTTATAGCTAAAATCCACTAGATTAGACGTTTCAGAGCCAATCAAAAGCAGAGCCTGAGGCAATTTATCTCTAGCATGAGCGGTTTTAAAGCGCTGCCATAATTGGCTATTTAATTCTGTATTATTAGTTGTTTGCATGAGCTGCATTAAATTGTTTGAGTTGAGTTAGTATTTCATCTTTCACTAAATCAACATTTTGGCTGGCATTAATAGTCACCACATTTTCCATTGTTCTAATCATTGTAAGATAGCCTTGACGAACTTTAGTAAAGAAGGTTAAGGATTCCTGCTCAATTCTATCAGTTTCCCCCCGTTGATTTACTCGTTGCAGTCCCTGTTCGGGATCAATATCTAAATAGAAAATAAGATCTGGACTAAAAGACTCCAAGCCAAAGGTGGACAATTGCTCAATTATTTCAATATCCAAACCTCTTCCCCAACCTTGATAAGCAAAAGTTGATAATTCAAAACGATCAGCCAAAACCCAAGCTCCTCGCTTAAGAGCTGGTCGAATAATTTCTTCCACTAATTGAATTCTTGCCGCATAAAATAGTAGTAATTCACTACGAGCATCAAGAGTTTCACCCTCAATCTTATCTTTAAGCATGGATCGAATAATTTCACCAACTCGAGTTCCGCCTGGTTCCCGGGTTAGTATTAGTTCGGGAGCTATATTCTTTAAATAAAGTTTGATTGTTTCAATGGCAGTGGATTTTCCAGCTCCTTCAAGCCCTTCCACTACGATAAAGCACCCACGTTCACTCATTTTTGCCTCTTAAGGAGATATCGTGAAATGGCAGCCTTTTGTTCCTCATAAGTGGCCGAAAATTGATGGGCACCGCCTCCTTTTGCAACAAAATACAGGTAATTACTAGGCTTGGGATGTGCCGCTGCATCAAGTGCTTTTTTACCAACCATGGCAATTGGTGTTGGTGGTAAGCCACGATGAATGTAACTGTTGTAAGGTGAATTGACACTCATATCAGCATGACTTAATTTTCCTGTGTAATTAGATCCCAAAGCATAAATCACAGTTGGATCCATCTGCAAGGGCATTTTTTTAGTTAAGCGATTGATTATTACGCCGGAAATAATTTTTCTTTCCTCAGCCAAGGAAGTTTCTTTTTCAAGAATTGAAGCAACAATGAGTAACTCATAAGAGGATTTATAAGGTAGGCCTGGGCTACGATTTTCCCAACTTAAACTTAGATAATCCTGGAGTTTTTGATTGGCTAGCCTCAATAAATACTTGGCCTCTGAACCCGCATTATAATTATAGGTATCAGCAAGCAGCAAACCTTCTGCACTCGAATAATTAACAACTAAAGTCTGCCAATCGTCAGAACTATATTTTAAATAAGGTGCATTTTGTAGATTTAATTTAACTTGCTCAAGAGTTGAGCCTTCAATAATCCTAAATGATTGGACCATCACTTGCCCAGAAACTACTTTTAAAAGAAATTGTGGTGCTGTTTCACCAGAATTGAGTTGATAAATTCCTGCTTTTAAACGATTGGTTAAGCCTTGAAATCGTATAAAATTAAGTAATAAATAACTTGATTTAATTAAATGCTTTTCCTTAAGCATCTTTACAAAACTGACAGCAGAGGCATTTCTATCCACTATAATAGTTAAAGGATTTGAATTCTCAACTAATAAAGGCTTTGTTTGTAGTTTGTAAATTTCAAGCGTAAAAAAAATGAAAGCGATTAAAACCGTTAGCAAAGCAAAGAGCCAGACTGATTTAAGTCTCTGCCAACTGTTCACATCTAAACTCGCTTAAATAATAAGCTTCCATTTGTGCCACCAAAGCCAAGAGAATTAGATAAAGCATAATCAATTCGTCTTTTTTGTGGCTCATGCGCAACATAGTTTAAATCAAATCCTTCATCCGGATTGTCTAAATTTATCGTAGGCGGTGCAATTTGATCTTGAATGGCAAGAATACTAAAAATAGCCTCTACTGCTCCAGCAGCCCCCAATAAATGACCCGTCATGGATTTTGTTGAACTTATAGCTAATTCATAAGCATGTTCTTTAAATACTCGCTTAACCGCTTTAGTTTCATTTAAATCATTAAGATAAGTGGATGTTCCATGAGCATTGATATAATCAATTTGCTCAGGCTCTATTCCAGCATCTTCAATAGCTGCAATCATAGAGCGCGATGCACCATCCGCGTCTTCATCTGGAGCTGTGATGTGATAAGCATCACCTGACATACCAAAACCAACCAATTCAGCGTAAATCTTGGCACCACGCGCTTTTGCATGTTCATATTCTTCAAGTACCAGAATTCCTGCGCCCTCACCCATTACAAAACCATCTCTATCTTTATCCCAGGGTCGAGATGCTTTTTCGGGTTCATCATTACGTTTAGAAAGTGACCTTACAGCCGAGAAACCGGCTAAACAAAGCGGTGTTGTTGTCATTTCCGCACCACCACAGACCATAACATCAGCATCACCATAAGCAATCATGCGCCCAGCGAGACCAATGTTGTGTGTTCCTGTAGTGCAAGCCGTAACTACTGATATGTTAGGCCCTTTTAATTTGTGTTTTATAGAAATTTGTCCTGCTACCATGTTAATAATTCCGGCAGGAATAAAAAAAGGAGACACTTTACGTGGACCACCGCTGACCAACCTGTCCTGGTTATCAGTGATTGTCTGAATTCCGCCAATACCAGCGCCAACTGCAACGCCGGTCCGGCAGGAAAGCTTTTCATCCATGTTTAACCCAGAATCTGCTATGGCTTCATCTGCTGCAGCCATGCCATACTGAGTAAACATATCCATTTTACGAGCTTCTTTGAGCGACGCATGATTTTCAATGTTGAAATTTTTGACCTTCGCCCAAATTTTAGTTGAAAAATCAGCAGTATCAAACTCTTCAACTCGAGCCACACCGCTTTTTCCAGCTAAAATATTTTGCCAGGATTCTTCTACATTTAAGCCGACAGGAGTAACCATTCCCATGCCGGTGATAACAACACGCCGCTTAGTCAACGAATGCTCCTCGAAGTATTAGGCTTCTTCTTTTTTAAGATTGGATTCAATGTAATCAATAGCTTCTTGAATAGTAGTAATTTTTTCAGCTTTTTCATCAGGAATTTCAGTTTCAAACTCTTCTTCTAAAGCCATTACTAATTCAACAGTATCCAGGGAGTCAGCACCCAAGTCATCAACAAAGGATGCATCATTTTTCAACTCGTCCTCTTTAACACCCAATTGTTCGACAACAATTTTGCGAACTCGGTCTTCTACTGTACTCATAACTTGTATTTCCTCTTAGTTAAAAAACTCATGCAGGCTAGTTTATTCAATTATTCAAAGAACGCAAGCCCAATTAATCCATATACATGCCACCATTCACATGAATGGTCTCACCTGTAATATAATTTGCACTATCAGAAGCCAAAAAGGCAACCGTTTCTGCAATATCCTCAACACTGCCCAGACGTCTCATAGGTATTCGTTTTAACATTTCTTCCTTTACCATATCAGGTAAGGAGCTTGTCATATCTGTATCAATAAATCCAGGAGCAACTACATTTACAGTAATGCCTCGGCTGGCAATTTCCTGTGCCAGGGATTTACTGAAACCAATGATGCCAGCTTTTGCCGCGGTATAATTAGTTTGGCCAGAATTACCACTAGAGCCTACAACAGAGCCAACAGAAATGATGCGTCCCCAACGTGCGCGAAACATGGGTTTAATGCAAGCCTTGGATAATCTAAATATAGCATTTAAATTAGTTTCGATGACTTTATACCATTCTTCGTCATCCATTCTAAGTAATAGGTTATCGCAGGTAATGCCTGCATTATTCACTAAAATAGAAGGTACTTTATTTTGATCAGAGAGTGAGGTCATCAAATTTTCAATATCTTCTCGAGATGTTATATTCAGTACAACTCCTTCCCCTTCAACCCCTTCATCGTTAAATAGCTTGGAGATAGCCTCAGCGCCTTCAGCTGTAGTTGCAGAACCAATTACATAGGCTCCTTTTTTCGCAAAATTCAAGGCAATAGCTTTACCAATGCCGCGGCTTGCGCCAGTAACTAATGTAATTTTACCTTGTAAATTTGTCATGGTTAACCCTTATTACACGAGAGCTTCTAAACTCATCTGCGCTAAAGCTTGCTCGAGGCTTGCAGCGTCATTCACACTAGTGGTATTTAAATCCCGTTCAATACGTTTTATCAAACCTGCCAGTACTTTTCCTGGGCCACATTCTACCACATAGTCTATTTGATTTTTTTTCATGAGTTGAATTGTTTCAACCCAACGTACGGGTAGAAATAATTGTTCCTTCAAAAGCAAACGAATTTGCGCCGGAGATTTATAATTACTGAGATCAACATTTGAAATTACTACTGTGCTCGGTGTTTTGAAATTAATCAGTGCCAGCTCTTCTGCAAAAGCTTCTGCAGCATCTTTTAATAATGGACAATGACAGGGAACACTAACCGGTATCATTTTAGCAAGTCTTGCTTCTGCTGCAAGCGCGAGCTGCACAGCCTTTTCGACAGCAGTGGTATGACCTGCAACTACGATTTGACCCAGTGCATTATAATTTGCCGGGCTTACCAAAAATTGTTCATTGCTTGCTTGTAGACAAATAGTTTCAACTAATTCATCATTCAAACCCACAATTGCAGCCATAGCACCCTGTCCAAGTGGTACAGATTTTTGCATTAGTTCGCCTCGTTTTGCCACTAAGCTAGCCGCATCAACCAGACTAAGTGCATTAGCAGAAACTAAAGCAGCATATTCACCAAGGCTATGTCCGGCCATCATTTTCGCCGAGCCAAGACCTAATTTTTTTAAAAGATAATAAATAGACACATCCGCAGTGAGCATAGCTACCTGCGTATGTTCAGTTTGATTAAGTTTAGCTTCAGGGCCTTCTTGAACTAATTGCCAAAGATCATAACCGATCCGCTCAGAAACCTGAGAGAAATGATCCTTAATTAAAGGATATTGCTCAGCCAATCCGGCTAACATCCCTACAAATTGAGATCCTTGACCAGGAAAAACATAAGCTAAATTTGTCATTTCGTTAAGCTCCCAAACATCCCACCTCAGAATCCAGTAGGCTAGATTTAGCTATTATTCGGAGAATAGAATCTTCTCAAAACTATTTAAGTAAAATACTGAGCATTTGATAATTAAGCTAATAATTCAAATACCAGCTAATAATTAATAACTATAGCTCCCCAAGTCATTCCTCCACCAAAGGATTCTATGAGCAGCCTATCTCCGCGTTTTATGCGCTTTTCGCGGATTGAAAAATCTAATGCTAAAGGTATAGAGGCTGCAGAGGTGTTACCCTGTTGCTCTATAGTTACAATGACCCGTGACATGGGTAAATCTAATTTTTTGGCGATAGCCTGAATAATTCGAATGTTTGCTTGATGGGGTATGAGCCAATCAATATCAGATTTTTGTAAATGGCAAAGTGCAAGCACTTCATCAACAACATCACCCATTATATTAACGGCTAACTTAAATACTTCATTTCCAGCCATGCCAATAAATGCTTTTTGGGGCTCTGTTGCCAGATTGGGATAGCTCAAAAAAGAATCTTTATCATGCATAGCATGTAGGGTACTTGCCAGAATGCCAGGTTTATCACTGGCACTTAAAACTACAGCACCAGCACCATCACCAAATAATACACAGGTGGAACGGTCAGTCCAATCGAGGGCACGCGACATGGATTCGCTGCCAATTACTAAAACATGCTTGGCAGAACCTGAATTAATATATTGTTTTGCAATGTCCATTGCATAAACGAAGCCGCTGCATGCAGCGCTAACGTCAAAGGCCGGTATAGGTCGACTTATTTTAAGTGCTTCTTGAACATGACAGGCCATGCTTGGAAAAAAATGATTAGGTGTACAGGTGGCGACTAAGATTAAATCTAATTCTTCACTATTAATATCGGAAGTTGCCATTGCTTTAATAGCTGCCTGACAAGCCATAAAGGATGTTGTTTCATGATCTGCAGCGATATGCCTGCTAGCAATGCCAGTTCTGGACAAGATCCACTCATGCGTGGTGTCCAATTGCGATTCTAAATCGTAATTTGTGATTAGGCGGTCAGGTAAATAACTACCAGTACCATTAATAACAGCATTTCTCATAGTAACAAACCTTGGTTGATAAAATCATTTATTTGATTCCGTACCAGATCAACTACATTATTTTTTACTTCTAACATTGCTTCTTCGATAGCAAATTGAAATGCCAATTCGCCGGCTCCACCATGACTTTTAACCACGATGCCGTTCAAGCCTAATAAACTTGCACCATTATAGCGCGACGGGTCGATTCGCTTCTTTAAATGTTTTAATGCGGGCAAAGCAACTAAACCCGCAATTTTTGCAAAAAAATTGCGGGAAAATGATTCTTTTAAGCCGACAAGCATCAATTTGGCAAGACCTTCACTAGCCTTTAATGCCACATTTCCCACAAAGCCATCACAGACTACTAAATCAACTTGGCCTGAATAAAAGTGATCACCTTCTACATAGCCAACATAATTTAACAGACTACATTCAGCGAGCATGTGAGCGGTTCGTTTAACTTGATCATTTCCTTTGATTTCTTCAACACCAATATTCAACAAAGCTATTTTGGGTTTTTCTTTCTTGTCTACTGCTTGAATTAATGCAGAGCCCATTACCGCAAATTGGAAAAGATGTTCAGCGCAAGAATCAACATTAGCCCCAAGATCAACAACTCGCGTTCGACCCTGAAGTGTTGGTAACTCTGAAATAATTGCTGGACGATCAATTCCGGGAAGGGTTTTTAGAACAAAGCGTGCAGTAGCCATGAGAGCGCCGGTGTTACCCGCACTAACACAAGCTTGTGCTCGCCCTTCTTTGACAAGATTGATTGCCACCCGCATGGAAGAATCTTTTTTATTACGCATTGCATGAGAAGGCAATTCGTCCATAGCAACAATTTCCGATGCATGAACAACAGAAAACTGTTTATTATCAGCGACGCCTAATTTTGTAAGATGCGTGTTTACCTGATTCTGATCACCAACCAACAACAACTTCAAATCGGGGTTGTGTCTTGCAGCACGTAAACAAGCAGGAATCACGACATGGAGTCCGTGATCCCCGCCCATCGCATCAATCGCAATGGTGATATTTTTCAAGCGAATTACTCTTGTTCTTCGTAAACGTTACCCGTATCAAGTATTTTTCTACCCCGGTAGTAACCGTCTTCTGTAATATGGTGCCGACGATGGGTTTCACCTGTCGTTGCATCTACGGATAATGTCGGTTGAGTTAAAGCATCATGTGAACGACGCATATCACGTCTTGAACGTGATTTTTTATTTTGTTGTACAGCCATTGTTATTACTCCTAAACAATTTGCAATTGCTGGGCGAAATATTACCGATTTTTTGTCAGTAATCCAAGTGATTTATGATTTATTCTTTTTACTGGTTAATATATTTAGCAATTTCATCGTTACATTGGTCTATATCAAGGTGAAATTCAGGAGAATAAAGATATAATTCATCAGTAATTATCTCCCCTAAATCAATTCGATAATCAGAAACAATGCAATCATAGTGATTCATCATTCGTTCTGCTGTCTCATCAGAGTCACAAATAGCAAGCTCAGTAGTATTACTATATTGATGAGAAAACTCGGTGAGGCAACGTTGGCAAGTAATTGTCAGAGCCGCATCGCTTCGTAAAGTTAGCAGATAGTAATCTTTATATGCCTTTGCCTGAAATAAGCAGTGGACAACACAAGGCGAATGTAAATGTCCTGGAAGCCTACCTGATATTTCAATATCTTGCGATTGTTGCGCATCTTGTTCTGCAATTATTTTTAAATTAACTAACATAATTTCACTTAAAGATTTACTAAATCCTTTTAGGATTAGTATTAAAATAATTTATTATACCGTAAAATAGAATTTTTTTTATACATATTTGTTGAACTATGAAAAATAAAGTTATTGTCGGTATGTCTGGCGGCGTTGATTCCTCAGTGGCAGCCTGGCTTCTTCGTGAAGAGGGCTATGAGGTTGAAGGCTTGTTCATGAAAAATTGGGAACAAGATGACTCCGAGGATTATTGTGCTGCTGCAGCGGATCTTGCTGATGCTCAAGCAGTTTGTAATCAATTGCGAATACCTTTGCATACAATTAATTTTTCAAAAGAATATTGGGATCGGGTTTTTGCTCATTTTCTTGAGGAGTATGAAAAAGGACGAACACCAAATCCGGATGTCCTTTGCAATAAAGAAATTAAATTTAATGCTTTCTTAAAATATGCCATAACATTAGGTGCTGATTTTATTGCAACTGGTCATTATGCGAAGGTTCAGGATGGGCAATTACTGAAAGCAAAAGATAGAGACAAAGATCAGACTTATTTTTTACATGCTGTTGAGCCTGGAGCCTTTGCAAAGACTTTATTTCCGATTGGAAATTATCTTAAAACTCAAATCAGGGACTTTGCTAAACAACTAGGGCTAATCACTCATAATAAGAAAGATTCTACTGGCATCTGTTTTATCGGCGAGAGACGGTTTAAAGCGTTTTTAAAAGAATATATTCTTGCTAAACCTGGTGAGATTGTCAGTAGTACCGGTGAGCATTTAGGTCGACATGAAGGCCTAATGTATTATACTCATGGCCAACGTCAGGGACTTGGAATTGGTGGGCGTCAGGCGGCGAGTGAAGAACCCTGGTATGTTGTTGATAAGGAGCTGAGCTCTAACAAGCTTATTGTTGCTCAAGGCAATACTCACCCAATGCTTTACTCCCAAGGCTTAATTTGCGGTAAAATTCATTGGCTTGGCGATTATGAAGATAACTTTCCCTTAACCTGCTATGCTAAAACACGATATCGCCAACCGGAACAGGCCTGTGTTATCTCTCCGGAAAATCAAGGTCAGCACTATGTAATGTTCTCAAATTTCCAGCGCGCCATAACGCCAGGACAATATATAGTATTTTATGAAAAAAATCGTTGCCTCGGTGGCGCAACAATTGAACAACTTATTCGCTAACGTCCCTTTAGCTATGTATAATTAATTAAAGGCAGTTCAATTAATTAACTTTTTTGGAGTTTTTATGAGCGCAGTTGATGCTTCTTCTTCCTCAGGAGTCTATTTTTCAGTAAGCGCCGCCAATAAAGTGGCTGCTCTAATTGCTGAAGAGGATAATCCTAAACTGAATTTACGCGTTTTTGTTACTGGGGGGGGTTGTTCAGGTTTTCAATATGGCTTTACCTTTGATGAACAAATTCAAGAAGATGACACTATTGTTGAGCAAAATTGTTCGACAGACGGTCCTACTGTTAAGTTATTAGTTGACTCCATGAGTTTTCAATACCTAAGCAATGCTGAAATTGATTATGTTGAAAATATACAAGGTGCGCAATTTGTTATTCGTAACCCCAATGCGAAAACCACCTGTGGCTGTGGGTCTTCATTTAGTATGGGTGATGATGAATAGTTTTATGAAATATCCCAATCTTTGCTGATTGATTGGGATATTTTATTTTAATAGGATTTTATGATAACCGGTGAACCTATTTCTAGAAAATTGTGATTTAGCCATCGAGCAGCATCAGGCTTAACCCTTACGCAGCCATGACTAGCATTATAATTAGGCATTTCATAGGAACCATGTACGGCATAATTCTTTGAGAAAAACATGCAATAAGGCATTTTAGCTCCACCCTTGCCAACGGGATATCGGCTTGAACGGCAATCAGAGCCACCTTTAGAGAGAACAGAATAAGTTCCAGATGGAGTTCTGCAGGAACGGCCAATATCGTGGCAGTATTTGTTACCACCTATTGCTTTGCCTGACCTTACCACTTTACCATCTGACATGGCTTTCCAGGTTAACGTTCGGGGATTGAAAACAAAGGAGTTAGTAGCAACAACAAGCATGGGTTTTGAGCCATCCCAATTTTGTGCTGATGCTGATTGATTGGCACCGGCTAGGAATAATCCCATTCCTAATAGCGCTAAGGATCCTGATTTGCTGACTTTTTTGGCATCCATGATTTATCCATTAGTTAGTCTTCTTGTGTCTAACTATAGGACAATTTTTGTACATTTCCAACTTTTACTCAGTGACCCAATAATTTATTCCTGATTTTTCTAATAAAAACTGAATAAATTCCTCATGTTTTTCAAGTTCATGCTGAGTTGCTAAAAGTATGGGAGCATTTGATACTAACGATTTTTCATTACGATTAGCTTGCTTTTTTGCATTGCGAATAATTTCAATGTCGTCATCAAACAAGTTAGCTTGGCCGCCAGTCATAGCCAAATAGACTGAGGCTAAAATTTGAGCATCAAGCAAGGCACCATGCAATGTACGGTTTGAGTTATCAATTTCATAACGTTTACATAGAGCATCAAGACTATTACGTTGACCTGGATGTTTATCACGCGCGAGTGCTAGAGTATCGCAAACGCGGCTAAGATCATGGATAAGACTCTTTGATTTAATGAGCTTTAGTTCTGCGTTCAGAAAACCCACGTCAAAGGCTGCATTATGGATGATTAATTCTGCACCTTTGATAAATTCCATAAATTTAGAAGCAACATCCTTAAATAAAGGTTTATCTGCTAAAAACTCTGAACTAATCCCATGCACGCGGAATGCACCTTCATCAACTTTCCGCTCGGGATTTAAGTAGGTGTGGAAGCTTCGTTTTGTTAATTTTCGTTCAAATAATTCTATACAGCCAATTTCAATGATTCTATGGCCTGATTCATGGCCGATTCCCGTCGTTTCCGTATCCAAAACAATTTGACGCATCGCTAGCTCCAGCTTTAAGTTTTTAAGAGTTCTTCTATCGCTTTGTTTGCCAATGCATCTGCAAGTTCATTTTCAGGATGACCAGCATGCCCTCTAACCCAGTGCCAGTTTATTTTATGAATTTTGGCTAACTCGTCAAGCATCTCCCAAAGATCAGCATTTTTAACCGGTTCTTTTTTAGAGTTTCGCCAACCCTTTTTTTTCCATTGCGGCATCCACTCAGTCATCCCCAAGCGTAAATATTGTGAATCGGTATGGAGCTCCACTTCCGCAGGTTTTTTTAGGGCTAGCAAGGCTTTGATTGCGGCAGTTAATTCCATTCTATTGTTAGTTGTATGGGTCTCTCCACCATAGAGTTTTTTTTCGTGGCCATTGTATCTTAATAAAGCGCCCCACCCCCCTGGGCCTGGGTTGCCTTTACAGGCACCATCGGTAAAAATTTCAATTTTCATAAAAATAAATCAATATGAGGTTCAATAGAAGGGTCGATAGCATACCTGGAAAAATCAACAATGCCAGCCTTTGATAATACTTTCTCATCAATAAAAAAATTACCAGTTACCTGACTTGAAGGTTGATTCAAAATCCAATGTGCGGCATCAGCGACAATTTCGGGTTTTCTCGAAGCTTTGTAAATTGCATCAGGGAAATTATTGCGAATCGCGGCAGTTGCAATCGTAGTTCGTGGCCAGAGTGAGTTTACAGCAATTCCATCTGCTTTTAATTCGGCAGCTAATCCTAGCGTGCACATTGACATGCCAAATTTAGATAGGGTGTAAGCAAGGCAGGAAGCAAACCAATCCGGGTTGAGATTAAGAGGCGGAGATAGAGTTAAAATATGAGGGTTCGCTGATTGACGTAAATGAGGGATTGCTGCCTGTGAACATGCAAAGGTAGCGCGGGTATTCACGGCTTGCATCAAATCATAGCGTTTCATTGGAGTCGATTCAGTATTGGATAGACTGATAGCTGAGGCATTATTTATCAAAATATCTAATTTTCCAAAATTTTTAATGGTTTTGGCCATTGCCTCATTAATCTGCTCTTCATTGCGTACGTCCACCATTAAAGGCAAAGCTTGCCCACCCAATTGTTCAATCTCTTTGGCAACACTGTAAATTGTTCCTTCAAGCTTGGGGTGCGGTTTATCAGTTTTTGCAGCAATGACAATACAGGCTTTCTCAGCTGCAAATTTTAAAGCAATAGCTCTGCCAATCCCCCGGCTGCCACCTGTTATAAATAAGACCTTGGACATTTTTTTCCTTAATATTAATTAATCGTTTAGGGCCTTAAAAGTAAAATCACCGATTAAAATCTTCTGCTTAATAAGAGCAAGCTCAGGTGCTAAATAACGGTCATTTTGATAAGGTTTAACATATTGACGAACTTTATTATAAATTCTAATCAACTGAGGGGAAGTGGTTAAAGGGTGATGAAACTCCAAACCCTGACACGCTGCAATTAATTCAATCGTGAGAATTGTAGCGCTATTATCAATCATGGCAAATAATCGCCGGGCAGCATTAGTTGACATGGAGACATGGTCTTCCTGATTTGCTGAGGTGGGGATGGAATCCACTGAGTGAGGATGTGCGAGTGCTTTATTATCGCTTGCACAAGCCGCTGCGGTTGTATGGAAATTCATAAACCCTGAATTTAAACCGCTTTCCTGAACTAAAAAAGCAGGTAATCCGCTAAAATTCTTATCCATTAATAATGCAATCAGGCGCTCAGCGCTTGCACCAATTTCCGCAATTGCTAAAGCTAAATTATCAGCCGCCATAGCAATTATTTCCCCATGAAAATTACCGCCTGATAAAATTTCATCTTGCTCTGTAAAGACTAAAGGATTATCGCTAATTGAATTGGTTTCAATTTGCAAAGTTTCACCAATAAAACGTAATTGATGAAGTATAGCTCCCATAATCTGGGGTTGGCACCTTAGTGAATAAGGATCTTGGACTCTTGTAAATTCACTGGTTTTATTGCGAATTGTCCCGCCTTTTAGCAAACTTCTGAAATATCTAGCAACATCTCGTTGTGCCTGATATCCACGCGCAAGATGAATGCGATCATCAAAAGAGGTATCGCTAGCACGAGCAGCTTCCACTGATAAACAGGCAACTATAATTGCTGTTTCGAAAAGCACTAGAGTTTTGAAATAAGCTTGTATACAAAGTGCCGCTGAGACTTGTAAGCCATTGATTAAGGCTAGGCCTTCTTTTGGAGCAAGCTCTAAAGGTTTTAATTTAGCCTTTGCCAGTGCTTCTTTACCACTTAAAATTTTTCCTTGATAGTGTACCTCACCTTCTCCAATCAAGGGCAGAGCTAAATGAGCTAAAGGACTAAGATCCCCTGAGGCACCAACGGAGCCTTTTATGGGGATGCAAGGATAAATACCTTTATTAAAAAATATAACCAACGTTTCAATTAGCTTAGTGCTGACTCCTGAAAAACCTTGAGCAAGACAATTTATTTTTAATAATAATACTAATGATACAAGCTCATCTGATAAAAGCTCACCAGTACCACAGGCATGGGACAAAATTAAATTACGTTGCAGTTGTTTCAGGTTATTGGCAGCAATAACTTGATTGGCTAATGATCCGAAGCCAGTATTTATTCCATAGATAATTTTTCCATTAGTAATTGCTTGCTGGACAGTGCGGTTTGAAGATTCAATTTTTTCATAGGCAGACTTATCCAATTGACATTTTTTGTGCTCTCTAAGAATAGATTCGATGGATTCTAATTGCAGTTGGCCTGGAATAATTGTAAATCGATTAATCATTTTTTAAACCCCCAATTTCTTCCATTGGCAGCCATAAATCATTTTCTTCTGCACATTCTCTGGCTAAGGCATAACCCGCGTCAGCGTGACGCATCACCCCTGTGCCCGGATCGTTATGCAGCACTCGACGAATGCGTAAAGCTGCTTTATCAGTTCCATCGGCAACAATGACCATTCCGGCATGTTGTGAAAACCCCATGCCAACTCCACCACCATGATGAATGCTGACCCAGGTTGCACCTGATGCACAATTTAATAAAGCATTGAGAAAAGGCCAATCCGATACCGCGTCAGAGCCATCAAGCATTGCTTCCGTCTCGCGGTTAGGGCTGGCAACTGAGCCCGAATCGAGATGATCGCGCCCGATAACTAGGGGAGCTTTTACTTCCTTAGTTTTTACCATTTCATTAAATGCCAAGCCCAATCGCACCCGATCTTTTAAACCCACCCAACAAATACGAGCGGGAAGCCCTTGGAAAGCTATTTTTTCAGCAGCCAAATCTAACCAACGAATAAGCTGTTTATCATGCTTCATCAAACTTTTTACTTTGCGATCTGTGGCATAGATATCTTCCGGATCACCTGATAAAGCTACCCAACGGAAAGGGCCAATACCTTGACAAAAGAGTGGCCGAATATAAGTTGGTATAAAACCTGGTATTAAAAAAGCCTCCTTTACACCTGCTTCGTAAGCCATCTGGCGAAGATTGTTTCCATAATCAAAGACAATGCTGCCCTGTCCTTGCATAACAAGCATTGCTTTGACTTGCTCTGCAATGGATGCTTTTGCCGCAGCAACCACTTTTTGTGGTGCTGTTTCTCGCATTTTTTTAGCTTTTTCTAATGACCAGCCCGCAGGTAAATACCCATTTAGTGGATCATGTGCGCTAGTTTGATCAGTGACAATATCTGGCCAAATATTTCGCTTAACTAGTTCCGGGTAAATTTCAGCGGCATTTCCTAAAAGAGCAACGGAGACTGCTTGCTTTTGTTTGCAGGACTCCTTTATCCATTTTAGCGCTTCATCGAGGTCTTGCGTAAATTTATCAAGATAATGAGTTTTCATCCGCTTTTCTATACGTTCAGGATCACATTCAATAGCCAAGAGACTCGCCCCTGCCATTGTTGCTGCAAGCGGTTGAGCGCCGCCCATACCCCCTAACCCAGCTGTAAGTATCCAGCGTCCTGAAAGATCATTCGCAAAATGCTGAGCCGCACAAGCATTGATTGTTTCATAAGTGCCTTGAATTATTCCTTGTGAACCTATATAAATCCAGCTCCCAGCAGTCATCTGGCCGTACATCATAAGCCCTTTTTTATCGAGCTCATTGAAATGTTCCCAAGTTGCCCAATTGGGCACTAAGTTTGAATTGGCTATTAATACTCGTGGCGCATCTTCATGGGTAGTAAAGACAGCAACAGGTTTTCCCGATTGGATGAGCAAGGTTTGATCAGCGTCAAGCTGTTTAAGTACGTCGACAATTTTAAAAAAAGAAGGCCAATTGCGTGCAGCACGTCCTAAACCACCATAAACAATCAGGGATTCTGGATTTTCTGCTACTTCAGGATCAAGATTATTAGAAAGCATGCGTATTGCAGCTTCGCATAACCAATTTTTTGCTTCCAAATGCGTGCCATGTCTGGCTTTAATAAGTTTTGGTTTATTAAGATTTGTCATTATCGCTCCCTGCTTAAAGACAATCTGCTAATCATACACCAGTGATTCAAAGTAGCAAAAAAATAGGATTTAATGAGTTGCTCTGTTTAATTTAACTTCATTATGATATTCTATGCAGTAAATCTTTTTCAATTTGGCTTATTATTGTGCATTTAGATCAAAATAAACCCTATTCTCATCCCCCTTCCCTACGTGTTTTTTTTGCAACTGAAATGTGGGAACGCTACGGCTTTTATGTCGTGCAATCATTACTTGCTTTATATCTTGCTCTTCATTTCAAATGGCCTGATAAACGTGTTTACGCTTTGGTTGGTTCTTTCACTGCTTTAACCTATCTTTCACCAGTTATTGGGGGTTGGATTGCTGATCATTTACTAGGTCAGAAAAGAACGATTTTAAGCGGTGCAGCCATCCTGTTTCTCAGTTACCTGGCACTAACCTGGTTGACTAACGATAACAGCCTTGCTATCGCATTGGCTGGTGTTGCTGTGGGTACGGGTTTATTAAAGCCAAATATTTCCTCATTGCTAGGCAATGAGTACCCTCCGGGTTCGGCAAAAAGGGAAAGAGGTTTTACAATTTTTTATATGGGAATTACAATGGGTATTATTTTGGGTACAACCTTACCCTCTATACTCTCTACTCATTTTGGTTGGGCAGTTTCTTTTATTAGTGCTGCTATAGGAATGATTATCGCCTTTTCCGTTTTTGCATTTGGGGCTTATCATTATAAGATTGCTGATTACCATCCTTATAAATTTCAATTTGTTAATTTGCTTAAAGCCGTAGCTCTCATATTTATATTAGGATTGGCGTCTTTTTATATTTTACATTATCCCGTGTTTGCCAATGCAGCCTTTAGTGTGGTTGTTTTATTGTGCTTGGCCTATTTAATATTTTCTATTAAACAAGAATCTCCCGAACAAGCACGACAGAATATCGTAATAGGTTTACTCTGCGTTATTTCTGTAATGTTTTGGGCCTTTTATTTTCAAATGTTTATGTCCTTAACTTTATTTATATCAAGAGTTGTCGAACCCGAAGTTTTTGGAGTTAATTTTCCCGCGCCTTATTATGTTGGCGTGCAGAGCATAGGCATGCTTATTTTTGGTTTTCTGCTGACCAGAAACAAAAAGAAATTATCGATAGCGCAATGTGGCGTACGTACAGGAAAAAAATTCATTATATCTATGTTATTTATGTGTCTGGCTTATTTATTAATAATTTTGATTAATTTTATCTCCAAGGGTACTTCAGCGCTCATACTGCCGCTTTATTTTATCCCTGCGTATTTGATGATATCGATTGCAGAGCTTTTGTTATCGCCAGTAGGCCTTTCAGCTATCACTGTTCTTGCAAGTCGAAATAAGGTAAGCACGATGATGGGAATATTCTTTGTTTCCTTAGGAATTGGCGGCTATCTATCCGGTAAATTGGCAACGTTAACGGCTGTTGATTCAACGAATATGACAATTATTGAACTAAAAACTCATTATGCTCATTCTTTTTCTGTGCTTTTCTCTATTTTAGTCGCCGCAACCATTCTTTGCTTTATTTTAAACATTATTATAAAGCGGCTTTTGGCAAACAAAGGTCAACGGTTTTTAATAATTAGAGAATTGCATAAATAAATAACGTAGCTAAAACCAGATTACCATAAAGTAAAACCTGGTTTGATGAATTCTTTGTGAGTTTAAATAATAACTGTTATTATCCTCCCCTTTTTGAATGAGATCTATTAGAAATTTATGTCTGAGCAGCAAACCTATTTAAAGCAACTGCAAAAATCTCTTGAAGATATTCAAGCAATTGATGTTGTAGTTATTAATGTCAGAGGACACACTTCTGTTACCGATTACATGATTATCTGTAGCGGTCGCTCATCGCGCCATGTTAAGGCCATAGCGGAGACCGTTGCGAAAGAAATGAAAGCCATAGGGTTAAACGCCCTTAGCCTTACAGGTCTTGAAGGAGGGGATTGGGTTTTACTTGATTTCGGTGACTTCGTTTTGCATATCTTGCAGCCTGAAAGCCGAGGTTTCTATAATCTCGAAGGACTTTGGCAAGAACTGTCTGCAAGTTAAGACAGTTTACTTATTAAATTTCGATCTAACTAACAAGCCCGTTTCATAAAAACATTAGAAGGCTAGATTTTTGGGGATCTATGTTTAAAATTACCCTAATCAGCTGCGCTAATAAAATGCCAGCCTGGATTAGTGAAGGGGTTTTGGAATTTTCCAAGCGTTTAAAAGAGTATGCCACCGTTAATTTGATAGAAATTCCCCTAAACAAGCGTGGAAAATCAACCGATTTAACTCGTATCCTTGAAAAAGAAGCTCTGCAAATGTCTGCAGCTATTCCTAATGGCGCTCGAATAATTGCTTTAGATCTTAGTGGTGATGCTTTCAGTTCTGAAAAACTAGCTGTTCGAGTTGAACAACTGCAACAAATTAGCTCTCATTTATGTTTTTTAATTGGTGGGCCTGAAGGTTTAGCAGCAACCGTGCTTGCTCGATCGGATGAACGTTGGTCCTTGTCAGAGCTAACGCTCCCGCATCCTTTAGTTCGAATAATATTATTAGAAGCTCTCTATCGCTCTTGGTCCATAATCAACAATCATCCTTATCATAAGTAAGGTTTTAAGCTAAGATGAGTGCCATTTTACAACTAATTATTACTAAGTCTAATGAGATATAATTATTCCATAAACAATGATCAAGCAGGCTCGAGAATTCATCTTTCTCGCTTGAATTTACTGGTTGTATTAGTGATATTTTTATCATCTGTTCTTATTTTGCGGTTAGGTTATTTACAGATTTCACAATTTAAAAGGTACACCACTTTATCCTTTAAAAATCAAATGAGCATTATTCCTATTGCGCCACCACGAGGTATTATTCTTGATCGATCAGGTATTGTTATAGCAGATAATATTCCCGTTTATGTTTTAGAAATAATTCCTGAACATGTTAAAGATATTCAACAAACGCTAAAAAAGCTGCAAACCTTAATACCTTCAATCACCGAAGGTGATATTGAAAATTTCAACCGGGCACGCAAACAAAATCGTAGTTTTGTACCTATACCTTTTAAACTCAAATTAACCCAAGAAGAAGTTGCAAATTTTGCTTCTTACCAATATCACTTCCCTGGTGTTAGCATTAAGGCGAGACTAATGCGCTACTATCCATTAGGCGAAGAGACAGCCCATTTTTTAGGCTATGTAGGCCGTATAAATGTTCAGGAACTACGTCAAGTTGACCCCTCTAACTACCGAGCGACTAATTTTATCGGCAAATCGGGCATTGAAAAATTTTATGAAGATGTTTTGCATGGTGAAGTAGGCTATCAACAGGCAGAAATCGATGTAAGCGGTAGAACAATCAGGATAATCAACAAACAAAATCCAGTATCTGGAAAAAAACTATACCTTACCGTGGACAGCCGCTTACAACATGCTGCATATTTAGCGATGAAGGATAAACGCGGTGCAGTTGTTGCGATAAATACTCAGGGGGGTGAGATTTTAGCGATGGTCAGTTCACCTAGTTTTGATCCCAATGTTTTCGTTAATGGAATTAGTTCAAACGATTATAAAATTTTAGCTACAGCGCCTGAACGCCCACTTTATAATCGCGCAGTAAGAGGTTTATATCCCCCGGCATCAACTATCAAGCCTTTTATGGGTCTTGCAGGCCTTGAAAAAGGTGTAGTGGATACAAAATTCAGTATTTATGATCCAGGCTGGTTTAGATTACCCGGTGTTAGTCACCCCTATAGAGACTGGAAAAAATCGGGGCATGGCTTTATTAATCTCAAAAGAGCAATCACCGTGTCTTGTGACACCTATTTCTATAATTTAGGTCATAAAATGGGCATTGCTGCCATCGAAGATATGCTTAGCCAATTTGGTTTTGGTCAACCTACCCATGTTGATCTTAATGAAGAAGCGGCGGGACTTCTACCTAATAAACTTTGGAAAAGGCAGACCAAAGGCCTACCCTGGTATCCTGGTGACACCATTATAACATCGATTGGCCAAGGCTATATGCTTGTTTCTCCACTGCAATTAGCTAATGCCACAGCTTCTCTTAGTAAAAAAGGCAAACGATTTCGACCGCATTTTTTAAAGTATACAGAGCAAGGTGATAGTGGCAAAAGTCATGAATATCAAGCACTTGAAGAATACCCTATGCATTTAAAAGATGAAAATCACTGGACAATTATTGCTGAAGCGATGCGAGAAGTAATTATTTCAAATGAAGGTACGGGCTATCGTTTTGGCCGGACTGCTCCTTATTCTGTGGCCGCCAAAACAGGAACAGCTCAAGTCTTTGGCGGGAAACATTATGAAAAAGCACGAAAAATTCGTTACGAAGAAATACCCGAGTTTTTACGTGACCATTCATTGATTATTGCCTTTGCTCCCGTTGAGGCTCCTGAAATTGCAATCGCTGTAATGGTTGAAAATGATTTAACAGCATCCAATGTAGCCCGTAAAGTAATGGATACCTATTTTGAACTTAAAAAAAGTGAAGCAAAATGAATTCGCATACCGCACGTCCCGTTTATCGATTTACGGTTAAGTCTATCCATATTGATTTGCCCTTGTTTGGATTGCTACTAATCCTGGTCGCTTTTGGCATGTTAATTTTGTATAGTGCTTCAAATCAAAACTTAAACATGGTATTACGCCAATCCATGAGGCTGTTCTTTGCTATGTCTATCATGATGATATTTGCGGTTATTCCACCTCACAAATATAAGATTTGGACACCCTGGATTTACTGTATTGGTTTAATTTTGCTGATAGCTGTCATGTTAATGGGGAAAATTGGTAAGGGTGCGCAACGATGGCTCGATCTGGGTATTTTTCGTTTTCAGCCCTCAGAAATTATGAAATTAGCAATTCCCATGATGGCGGCTTGGTACTTTGACCGAAAACATTTTCCTATTGATCTTAAATCATTAGCCATCGCAGCTTTAATGATCTTCATCCCTGCCTGCCTAATTGCTAAACAACCTGACTTGGGAACTGCAATTATGGTGGTGGCTTCGGGCTTGGCTGTAATATTCATGGCTGGAATTCGCGCACGCATTCTTTTAACTATCACAGCTATACTTTCTCTAGCCGCCCCTCTACTTTGGCATCTTATGCACGATTATCAAAAACAAAGAATTTTTACCTTACTTAATCCCGAGCAGGATCCGCTAGGTTCGGGCTACCATATTATCCAGTCTAAAATTGCGATCGGCTCCGGGGGGGCATTTGGCAAAGGTTGGTTAGAAGGGAGCCAATCACATCTGAATTTTTTACCCGAACATGCAACTGACTTTATATTTGCTGTAAGTGGTGAAGAATTTGGTTTTGTTGGAAGTTCTATCTTAATTGCCCTCATTATTTTAATTTCTTTAAGAGGTCTCTATATAGCCAGACATGCACAAACGAGTTATACGCGTTTATTGGCAGCAAGTCTCGCTATGACCTTTTTCCTTTCTGCCTTTGTTAACATAGGTATGGTGATGGGAATTTTGCCGGTGGTAGGTATTCCCTTGCCTCTTGTAAGCTATGGTGGTACGGCAATGGTCACTTTTTTAGCCGGTTTTGGTATTTTAATGTCCATAAGCTCACATCGAATATTGTTTAATAATTTAAGCTATCGCTGAGTTGTTAAAGCAAGCAGCAACAGGCGCATAGCTTTTGCGATGAATTGCACAAGGCCCTAAGCGTTGCAGTGCCAGACGATGCTCCACCGTTGGGTATCCCTTATGAGCGGCGAAGCCATAGCCGGGATAGATTAAATCCAGATGTTCCATTTCTTTGTCACGCAAAACTTTTGCCAAAATTGATGCAGCTCCAATTTCATTATGTAAGTTATCCCCTTTTATAATTGCCAGACAAGGAATAGATACCTTGGGGCAATGCATTCCATCGATTAATATTTGATGCGGTTGAATGCCTAAAGCTTCAATTGCTCTTTTCATAGCTAAGAGCGTAGCATGATGGATATTTAATTTATCAATCTCCTCTACTTCTGCTCGTCCATAAGAAAAGCAAAGAGCTTCATTTTTAATGATTTCAGCTAAGACAAGACGTCTTGCAGCAGTTAATTTTTTTGAATCTTTTACTCCCTCAATAGGGCTTCTAAGAATTACGGCGGCCGCTACAACGGCGCCTGCCAAAGGCCCACGCCCTACTTCATCGACTCCTGCGATAAAGATATCCATAAATTTAAACTCCTTTTTACTTTTATTATTATTTTGATAGCGGCGATAATACCGATTTAAAATTGATTTATCATTAATAAAATGAGATCATAGCCACAAATTTTCTGGCGATTTTTTCTTCATGTCTATTCTAAAATGTGCAGTTATCGGAGTTGGTTACCTTGGGCGTTTTCACGCAGAGAAATACCAAAGCTTAGCTAACGCTAATTTATTAGCAGTTTGCGACATCAATAAAGAGGCATGTGAAGCAGTTTCCAAAGCGCTTAAGGTTCCGGCTTATTCTGATTATAAAGAGTTGTTTGGCAAAGTTGATGCCGTTAGTATTGCGGCGACTACAAACAAGCATTATGAAATTGCCAAAGATTGTCTGCAGCAAGGCATCCATGTATTGATTGAGAAGCCCATCACTGAAACCGTGCAGCAAGCTGAAGAATTAATTGCTATTGCTAAAATGCAAAATCTAAAGCTTCAGGTCGGACATTTAGAACGTTTTAATTCAGCTCGCCTGGCTTTGGATGAATACCTTGAACATCCTTTATTTATTGAATCCCATCGTCTTGCGCCTTTTAATCCGCGCGGAACGGAGGTGAATGTAATCCTTGATTTAATGATCCATGATATCGATTTAATTCACACTATTGTCAATAGCCCTATAACCCACATTGACGCTCAAGGTACACCAGTTTTAACGAAATCCATTGATATTGCCAATGCACGAATTACCTTTGCCAATCATTGTGTTGCTAATGTCACTGCAAGTCGCGTGAGCTTTAAATCTGAACGAAAAACTCGCATTTTCCAGCCTAACTCTTATATATCTATTGATTATCAGAATAAAGAATTTGCTGTTTTTCAAAAAGGTGAAGGTGAAATGTTTCCCGGTATTCCTGAAATAACCCGCCATCAATCAGTTTTCGAAAAAGGTGATGCTTTACTTGAGGAAATTAAAGCTTTTTTACACTGCATTGAAAATAATACTACGCCCTTAGTAACCGGAGAAGAAGGAAAAGAAGCTCTGTCTACAGCGGCCAAAATCACTAATTTAATTGATTTAAATCTTATTAATAGATATGCACAAGCATAAACGAATTGTCGTTGTTGCCGGCGAAGAATCAGGTGATTTTCATGCAGCCTCCTTTGTTCGCCAACTTAAAGCTGAAAATAAAAACTTTGAATTTAGCGGCATTGGCGGCAGACATATGCAAAATGCAGGTGTCCTGCTCATCTCCGATCTTGCCTCTTACGGCGTTACTGGCCTGACCGCAGTAGTTCGACATCTTAGCGTCCTTCGTAAAGCTTTTTATGCCATCAAAGCTCATTTAGAGCAAACTAAACCTGATTTATTAATATTAGTGGATTATCCCGGATTCAATTTGCGGCTTGCCAAAGTTGCCAAAAAAATGGGAATCCGCACTCTTTATTATATAAGCCCTCAAATTTGGGCTTGGAAGGCCAAGCGAATTAATCTAATTCGTAGCTGCATTGATAGAATGGCCGTGATACTTCCTTTTGAAAAAACTATTTATGAGAACGCTAAGGTTCCGGTTTCCTTTGTTGGTCACCCCCTTGTTGAAAAAATTAATCATTATGACAATACAGCTAGTGCACGTAAAATTTTAAACCTTCCCCTGGATAAACAGCTAGTGGCCATGCTTCCGGGCAGCCGCATTAATGAAATCGAAAAACACCTGCCCATATTAGTCGCAGTTGCAGAGAAACTCCATAAGCAGCTAGCAAATATGCATTTTGTTATTCCAATTGCCGGCACTTTAGACCCTTTATTAATTCAAAATTATTTTGCCAACTCCAAGGTTAATATTTCTTTTATTTTGGGTAAAGCAACTGAGGTAGTGGCCTGTAGCGATTGTGCAGTCGTTGCCTCAGGCACAGCTTCACTTGAATGCGCCCTACTTGAAGTGCCGATGTGTATTATCTATAAATCCTCATTACTCAATTTTATTCTTGCTATGAAACTAATTAAAGTTAAATATTTAGGCTTATGTAACCTTCTGCAAAATGAGATGGTGGTACCTGAACTGCTGCAATATGACTGCAATCCCATTGAGCTAACTCGTGCTTTGGTTGCATTATTAACGGATGATGAGCACAGCACACGAATGCGAAAACGTCTTAAAAACATCAAATATTTGCTTTCAGCCGAACAGGCTGACTGTTCAATTGCTGAGCTTATACAAGCTGAATTGCTCCACACCAATTAATCACTTTTCGCTTAAATCTTTAAAACTTATTCAGAGCAATTTTAGTAAATGCTCATTTATTCACTAAGCTGCTGATTTTATCCAATAAATTGTAGATTATCATTTATCCTTCATGTAGAATTAATTCAGCTTTCGTTAAGATGATGAAAGTATTGGAATAGTTTGATTTAACTAGAATAAGGAAGTTACGATGAATGTCATTGATACACAAATCCCCACACAAACCATCAAGCAGGATCCAGGTCTACAAGATTTAGTTTACGGATTAGTAACCCGTTTTCTTGCGGACAATAAAGGCAAATCCATTGATGACCTATATGACATGATTCTTTCTGAGGTTGAACCACCACTTTTACAAGCCGTTATGGAAAAAAGACGTGGCAATCAACTACAAGCGGCAAGAATGCTCGGAATAAGCCGCGGCACAATCAGAAAAAAATTACAACGCTACTTTGGAACTAAATATTTTCGTTTAACTGACGAATAATTGGTTTCAATATCATCTTTGTGAAAATTAAACAAAGCTCTTAGTATCCTCGCCACGCGGGGATTTTTTTTGGCTAGATAATAGTAAATAATTTATTAACCAATTTTTAGACGAATTAAGGTACAATATAGCGATCAAGTGCTAATTTAAAGAACAGGAGAACCAAAATATGGCAGTAGAAAGCGATTTAAAACCTCTTTATGCTTTGGTGGGAATCCCTTTAACCATCATGGCTATTCTAGCTGCTACCGGTAAATTCGTTATACTGGCAACAACGATATCGGCAGGCGGGATAGCTTTTATGTGTGCGGGTATAGCTATGAGCGCTATTGGCTTTTATGCAGGCATTCAATTTTTAAGCAAGGGTGAGTTGAGCAATGGCTCGGCAAGTACAATTAGCAGCGGAATTATTCTCGGTGTTTTGATAGGTGCGATGGTTGGTATTCTGGTTCCTGGTATTGGAACTTTGATTGGACCTTTAGCAGGAGCAGGAATTGGTTTGGTAGCTGCTTTAATTCCGGTAGCCCTTGCTTTTTGTTACGAATATTTTAAAGATCCGGTGCAAACTCAAACTGGAGAAGAAAAAGAAACTGGCTTTTCTGAGGTTGCTAATGATAAGCCAAAACAACGCTTTTATCCAACAGCTCAGCCTAAACCTGATAAAAATGCTTATTTTGATAAGGTAGGCTCTAATTCGCAAAGAACTGATGATAAAACTATTGAATTGCAGAATGTCTTGAGTTCAAGCCAATAATTTATAATTCTTAATTGCATGGTTTTGGACCGAGCGAAGCGAAAGCCAATTCTGGAACTCTCGCTTCGCGCGAGATAAAGGCTAGCTTGAGAACAATAACTAACAATAACCTGTGCAAAATAATTGACAGGGCGATTTCATCAAAATTTAAAAATTTGCCAAGGAAGAAAATTCATTAAACGTAGCCTTGCTCATTATTTAAAAGTGATGGGATTTTAAACTTTGATGAAATCGCCCTGTCTAGTTGAACTCATAGAGAAACAATTAATAAATCCTTAAGAATTATATATTAAAATGAGCGAACTAACCCGACCAGGAGCAAAACAATGGCAGTAGAAAGCGAAAATAAATCGTTACTAAAATTAGCCGGTATTATGGCATTTTGTATCACAATTATGGGTATTTTCATTGCCACCGGTAAATTTATGGCAATGATAGCTGCAATATCTGGAGGGGGGTTAGCGTTTTTCATCGTGGGCTATGGTACTTGCGCCGTAGGTTTGGCTAAGGGTATACAATTATTATATCAAGGTGAGCTAGGAAAAGGTTCTTTATTAACAATTAGCTCCGCAGTCATTCTTGGAGTTTTAATTGGCGCAACAATCGGTATTCTAATGCCTGGTGTAGGTACTTTAATAGGCCCGTTGGCTGGAGCCGGTTTGGGTTTTCTTGTTTCTCTTCCTATTGTCGCAATTGGATTATGCTACCATATTTTAAAAAAACCAAATCATAATGATGATGTAAAAGAGACGACTCTTGCCGACGTTTCGATAACGGAGCCACAACAGCGTTTATGGAAACCTGTTCAACCTAACCCCGAGAAAACTGCTTATTTTGATCAAACAAATGCTAATCAGAACAGAAATGATGATAGAAACATTGAGTTGAGCCCTATTACAGAGCATAACAACACTGATAATTCATTAACTTCTGGAATTTTTAGTTAATTTACTAATCTAAATAAGCCACTCTAAAAAATAACATTAGCAAAAGGATAGGTATGTTTAATGATTTTATTAAAACAATGATAATAGGAATTTTCGTAGCGCCTGTACTCATGGCTATTTTAGCTTTAACAGGTAAGATTACGGCTCTTATTGCAGCATTCTCAATCCCTGGGTTTGCTTTAATCTGTATGGGAATAACATTCAGTGTAGGAGGCTTAGTTACAGGAATTAATCTATTGGTTAATGGAGAGTTAGGTAAAGGTGCACTATATACCATTAGCAGTGGAACTGCTCTGGGAGCCCTGATAGGCGCTTTAATTGGCATTTTGCTTCCGGGAATAGGAACTGTAATTGGTCCTTTAGCTGGAGCTGGTATTGGTTTACTTGCTTCTCTCGTTCCTGTAGCTATTGCTTGTTTCTATGACTATTTTAAAGAGCTCGTTAAAATTGAAAATACAACTAACAAAAACAATTTTTCAGAACAATTTAGGCCAGTTAAAGAGCTACAATCAGATATGACAGTTCAACCTACTCCGGGACAGGCTTTTTTTGAATTCCGAACTGCTAGTCATCTTCCTTCAAAAACTAACAATAAAAATAAAATTGAAATGACTGAATTGACTGATAGGACTCAAGTGGAATCAAGCACAGGATATGCCCCGTAATAATTGAAATTACCCCACATAGCGCTAAAATATGTGGGGTAATTGAATTTTTTTAAGCTTCTAACAACAACTTATTCACCCGATTAACAAAATCAGCAGGATTATCCAATTGGCCACCTTCAGCTAAAACAGCTTGTTCAAACAACACCACTACCCATTCAGAAAACTGGCTATCATCAGCAATATTATGTAAACGCTTTACCAAGGCATGCTCAGGATTAATTTCAAAAATAGGTTTAACCGTAGGTACTGGTTGGCCTGCTGCTTGTAAAATACGCTGCATTTCCATACCCATATCATCTTCTGCTGCAACGACACAAGCCGGTGAGCTAGTTAAACGATTAGTAAATTGAACCTCTTTAACTTTATCACCAAGCACTTCTTTGATTTGCTTTAGCATCGGTTCCAAGGCTTTTTCATCTTCCTTGGTTTGGGTTTCTTCTACATTAGGAAGATCAATTTTACCTTTACTGATGGACTGTAATTTTTTACCATCAAATTCACTTAAATAACTAACAAGCCACTCATCAATTTGATCACTCAACAACAACACCTCAATGCCATTTTTTTTGAAAATTTCAAGATGAGGACTATTTTTTGCGGCATTATAGCTTGAGGCCGTAATGTAATAAATTTTATCCTGGCCTTCTTTCATGCGCCCAACATAATCACTAAATGAAACTGTTTGCTTTTCTGACTCATTGGTTGAACTAGTAAAACGTAACAGTTTAGCAATTATTTCTTTATTGACTATATCTTCTACTGGACCCTCTTTAAGCACTAAGCCAAATTCAGACCAGAAGCGTTGATACGCCTCATCATCTTTACTGAGTTTCTCCAGCATCGATAAAATGCGTTTAGTACAAGCGGTTTTGATGGCTTCAACTTGTTTGTTATCTTGTAAAATTTCACGAGAAACATTTAAAGGCAAATCACTGGCATCAACTATTCCTTTGACAAAGCGTAAATAACGGGGCAGAAATTGTACGGCATCATCCATAATAAACACACGTTTAACATAAAGCTTTAGGCCGTGTTTAATTTCTTGCTGGCCTAGATTAAAAGGAGCATGGCCTGGAATATAAAGTAAAGAGATGTAATCCTGTTTGCCTTCAACGTGGTTATGAGACCAAATTAAAGGATCCTGATAATCGTGCGATATGTGCTTATACAGTTCTTTATATTCTTCGTCAGAAATTTCAGATTTTTGTAAGGTCCACAGTGCAGTTGCTTTATTAACCGTCTCGAACTCTTCGCTTTTTTTATCTTCGGTATCGGATTTTTTCATTTCAATAGGCCAGCAAATATGGTCGGAGTATTTGCTGATAATTTGTCGAAGACGCCAATCGCTAAGGTATTCTTCACACTCTTTTTTAAGATGCAAAGTAACTTCCGTACCACGTTCCGCCCGGTTTTCTTGAGCAATGGTAAACTCACCATCACCGTTAGATTCCCAAACAATCCCTTGATTTTCATCGAGCCCAGCGCGCCTGGATTTAAGAGTAACTTTATCAGCAACGATAAAAGAAGAATAAAAACCAACACCAAATTGACCAATTAAATGAGAATCTTTGGCGGTTTCGCCGGTCATATGACTAATAAATTCTTTAGTCCCTGATTTGGCAATAGTCCCTAAATTAACCACTGCTTCATCCCAACTTAGTCCAATTCCATTATCTTTAATGGTCAAGGTTTTTAATTTTTCATTAAATTCGATTGTGATATGAAGATTGGAATCTTTCTCATATAGTGCCGCATCGGCTAAGGCTAAAAAGCGAAGTTTATCTAAAGCGTCTGATGCATTTGAGATTAACTCTCTTAAAAAGATTTCTTTATTTGAATATAAGGAATGAATAACCAGATGCAACATCTGTTTAACTTCCGTTTGAAATCCCATAGTTTGTTGCTTTACCGCCATTTTAAAATCCTCCAATAGCAAATAGATTTAATAAACAAACTACTCATCAAGAGTAGTGATGAACTCTATATGCGGGTTATTATTTTAATTTCAAGTGCTTTAATGTAGAAACGCGTATTGAACAGCTCTTAGATGCTCAATATGAGCAATACCGCTTAATATAAAACATAATGCATTTTGTAGACTTCACTATCTATGTCTCTCTTCATGGATTGCCTATCATCTTTAAGGTTCAACTTAAGAAGCTCCTTCACGTAAAATAAGCTAACGCTTAGATACAAAAAAAGCTAAGATAACAATCTTTATCAAGTTGAAGAAACCATGAGAATTAAAAATTTTGCTGTTTTTTGTGGCTCTAACCTGGGTAACTCAGGTTTATACAGCGAAATGGCTAAAGAGTTGGCCGAGAGAATGTCAATAGCTAATTTAGGTATGGTTTACGGCGGAGCAAAAGTAGGTCTAATGGGCATTATAGCTAATCATATGTTAGAGAAAGGCTCGCAGGTTATTGGGGTAATTCCTCAATCCCTGGTAGATGTAGAGGTTGCTCATGATGGATTAACACAATTACATATTGTAAATTCTATGCATGAACGTAAAAGATTAATGTCTGAGCTAGCAGACGGATTCATTCTAATGCCTGGCGGCTTAGGTTCTCTTGAGGAGTTTTTTGAAGTGCTTACCTTAGCTCAGCTCGGCTATCATAAAAAACCCTGTGGAATTTTGAATGGTGGCGGATATTATGATTATCTTTTAGAATTTTTAAACACGGCAGCTAAGCAGGGATTTATAAAAACAGCTCACCGCAAGATGATTCTTGTTGAACAGAATGCTTCAGATTTAATTAATGCTTGTATCAATTATCAGCCGCCTTTGGATAAAAAATGGATTTCCAAAACGCTTGACAATAATTTTAGTCCAGCATGATAGAAATTAACTATAAATTACTTTCCAAAGATGCGCTAGATAGTCTTGTTATTGACGTGTTAACTCGTCAATCAAGCGATTATGGCGGTCTGGAAATTAGCTTTGAGGACATGAAAAACAAGCTGATGCGAAATCTTGAAACTGCCGCTCTAAGTATCGTGTTTTATCCCGATGAAGGATATTGTGATATTGTTTCAGCTGAAACCCTTCATTCAATGCGCCAGATTAAATAATATTAAAAGTAATTTATCTGCATTTCCCTCATCAGAAAACCTAATAATTAAAGATTTAATTATATAAAAGTACTTTTATTTAAATTTGTATGACTCTCGGTATTTTCAATAGATTGACAATTGTTAGCCCAAAAATTACAGTTAAATTTGTATTCAGTTAGATTCAGCTCCCAGTGAACTTCAATAAATTTTTTAAATCCCTCATTCAGCTCTCTCCATAGTGGAATATGCTTGTCATCAATTTCTATTAGCGAGACAATTTGAGTATCTTCAAATTTTTCCAAGATAGCTCTACAAGTTTTTTTAATCAAATCTTTTAAAATTATCTCTTGATTTACACTTTTATAAATCGACAAAGACATTTTTTCTTTTAGAAGACTATAATGTAATTCATTGAATTTGATAAGGCTACCCCCTCCTTTCTGGGTGTTCGTCTCAAGCTCAAATAATGCCGTTCGGATTAACCCTTCAAGATTAGACTCAATTTCTTCATAAAGATTCAGGAAAAATTGCTTGGGGGTTTTATGATGATCCAGGTTAATTGTGCAATGGCATAAAAAAAGCAACCAAGTTTTGCATTCATCAATCTCTTCTAAAATTTTAATTTTAGATTCTTTGATCTCAATCCGTTCAGATAGCAATTCTTTTATTTCAGTCAAACACTGATTAAATAATTTAACTTTTTGTTCAAATGTTGCCAGGGTATATACCTCTTTATATTTGTCCCAAAGCACCGTCTTGCTCTTTAGTTGTATCTGCTGAGCCATTGAAATTAATGAGATCTCAAATCTTAAGTAGTCATATTGTGCATTTAGACGCTTTATATTTTTTACCAGGGTAGGAGTCATATCAAAATTAGTGCTGGCAATTTTTAACTCTTGCTGTTGTATTTGAGACGGTTTATTTTCATTTAATCTTTTTTGCAAGACACCATTAAATACCAGTTCAAAAATAATATCATTAGCAATATTTTGGCGATAAGAATCTAATTTGAAGTTGCTAGCATGAAGTCCTTGCAGCGCAAACATTATTGTTTTTAAAAGTTGTGACATTAGTAAATCTGTATCATTATGTTGAACTATCAACTTGGAAATAACAGGATTGATAATGCGAGTTGATAAATAGGCAAGCCATTGGTCTGGGTTTTCTAATGAGAATTCATACACGATTCGTTGAATTGCATCAGGATAATTAGAGCTTGTAAATAATTGAATCACTGCAGTAGAAAAATCTGCTTTAATGAGAGCGCTATCTGCTGTATTTATCATTGTGTTCAATAAAGGTTCAATTGATTTCAATATAAAGGCTTCAAGCTCTGTGTTTGTTTGTACGAGCTGAGAAATAATAGCTGCCACAATAGAGTTCTCACGTCCTGCAGGGCTTTGCTCATTTTTAAAATGAGCTCCAATTAAATCAAAGACAGAGGAACCCATTTTTCCGCTGAGAAATCTTAGCATTTCTTCTTCGGTGGGTTTAGTCAATTTAGTAACCTTCATTAGGAAGATTGCCAAATCATCTAAATTTTTTATAGGGTGAGTGAGCTCATCGATAACTTTAGACTGTAACGCACAATCAATAAAATAGTTTAAAATCTCCAGCGCTTCATTATGTGTTAAATCCGAATTTATTAGAACTTGCCAGTAGTCAGCATAAACTTGTAATTTATCATTTATTTTTGCCATTAATTTAGTCGGGATTTCTTCCCTCAGACTTGTTTGGCTAAGTCTCTTTTCAAATTGAGTAGAATAATAAGACATGGATTCAATAAGGGCATCGATGGGTTTTCCCGCATATCCAGCCCAAACTGGCAATGATTAAAAAACAATCAAATATTGCTACACAATATGCAATTTAAAACCCCCATTTTTTACGTTTTTTTCTGTAAAATGAGAATCATTCGCCACGAATCAGCATCATTTGAAAATGGAATATTAATATCCCAACTGCCAAGAACCTTTTTCAAAGTAAATATCCCTGATAACTCTATAAGGGCTTTCATTTCTTGAAATGTATATTCTCTTTGTTTGCATTTATCAACAATCTCACCAGACTCATTAGGTGTTTGATATTTTAAGTGAGCCGTCACAACTTTTGTCTGTGTAATTGGGTCATAAATATCATCCTCATCTCCCCACTGGACTAAGACCTTAACATCCCCATCTAATTCTTCCCAAGTAGTTGACGTAGATTTTCCAACAGAAAATACATCTCTAGGGTGTAGCATCTCTAGCACATAAATTCCATTTGAATTCAAATTGCTTCCAACCGTTATAAGGTGCTTAACCATATCCTCATTTGTTAAAAGATACCCTGTGCTTGCCATAAATATCGCAGCTAAATCTACTGTCTGCAAAAGCTTGAAGTCACGCATATCGGCTTGCAGATAAGTTAATACAACGTTATGTTCTAACGCTTTTTCCAGACCATAAATAACCATTTCTTTTGAAAAATCGATCGCAGTTGACTGAATACCTCGTTTGCTCATCGCGACAGCATTAGTTGCGGGACCAGCAGCTATATCAAGAAAAGAGTTAGGTAATTTTAGATTAATCTCTTGATATGCATTAATTAGCATTTGATTTTCAATTTGAACGTCTTTAAATCGAAAAGCGATGTCGTAAAAAAATGCTTTTGAATAAAATTTCTCATGATTCACGATTTTTCCCCAACAGAGGGTGTAGAAAAGCTAAAGACGATCATTGCGTATGGTTCAGGATTTTCTGGAGTTATAAGCTCTTCTACTGTTTTAAACACCTCAGTAAAATGGCCTTGCGAAACTTCATTTATTATTTTTCGCCAAAATTTGATTGCACCTAAGTTTTCAGGCATTGCTGCAACTGACCATTTTCCTGGAAAGCGATAAAAAATCTCTCTAGCAACTTGGCTTCCCATACCATTAGATTGAAATTTAGCCAATATGAAAAATTCTCCCATATTCCAATCTACCTTTTCAATTAGTTTCATTTTATCTAACAAAACAAAACCAGCTAACTCATTATTAACTCTCACCAGAAATGCATGTTCATCAGGTTCTTCGAAATAGTGTTTAAAATCTATACATTCAAAAAGTCCATTTTCGGGGCATTCCCATCCCATGTATTGAGTTCTATCATAAACATAAAATCTAGCCAAATTTTGTACTGCTGGATAATCATTAATAGTAGCGGCTTGTAAATTAGGTTTTAGGTGTATAGCTTTATTCATATTGCGCCCTTTAGTGTGTTAGGGTTCTATGCGTAAACCGGAAAACTTCCAACCATTTATAAATCCCAGTTCAAATTTAGTTGTAGCAACTTTTGTCTGAGTGGTCCGTTAATCTTTATCTCGTAGGCATGCATTTTCTATCAGCAATTAGATAACTCATAAAACGATCTATATTTTCGTCTAAAAATTTTAGCTTTTTTAGTGTCAACTTTGTTTCCTCAATACCTACGTTCCGAGCATCAACATTATACTTTGATAATTCTAAAGAGCGACTCATATTAAATTCTAGCCAGGCTAGATAACCACCAATAAGCCCATAAAAACCATCACGCATATGGCTTTTAAACATGCGCCCTCCACCCTTGCAATATCCTTCAATAACGGCTGAAAAAATATTTTCTCTAAACAGTAGCTCAGTTTCCCCAGACCACCCTATAGCAACGTTTATAATTTCTGCTGTTGGATTAGCCAATCCTGCGCCTTCCCAATCAATTAAAACGGGTAAAGTATCGTCATACCAAAGCACATTTTTTGGGTCCATATCTGTGTGACTTATAATTAAATGTTTGTTCAGCCGCTGTTTGGCTTTTTGATAAGTATCGCTCCAAAATATCAAACGAGGTAAATTAGTATTAGCATCAGCCGCCCAGGCCAATTTACTATTGAAAGCCTTATCTACAAGATCATGCCATCGTTCTGCAGAAATATAGTTTGTTTCAGGTATAGGTAAATCGAACGGTTTTATATTTGCTGCATGAATTGCCGCTACGGTTGCGCCTATTTTTTTCGCATGATCTGGAGTTACTTGGTGAAGCGCTAATGTTTTCCCTTCAACCCAAGGAAATACCATTACTACTATTCCGTCAGTTTCATATAGAGGTGTATTATTATTAATTATAGCGGTGACTGCAGGGATTTGTTTGCTCTTTAAACTAGCCGCAATTTTTTCTGATTGAATATAGATTTCATAAATGCCAGGACGTTGCATAATAGCTGAGTCTAATTCTTTAATAGCAAAGGAACCGCAGTTAGTATTAATTCTCCACATACGATGTATTAAACCGCCGATTACTGGAGTTGGATCATCGAGCACATTACCCAGCTCAAAAGCTTCACATATTTTTGAAATTTGATTTTTATTCACCTAATAACTCCGGTATTGTACTGCTTGGTTCTCATGAAGAATAACCTGTTTGAATTCTAGCCTTTGTTGAATTATTTTACTCATAACACATTCTTTAATTTGTTAATAAACGCTTTGAGCGACAAGTATTTGCCATAACCCAAATGTGTTGCAATAATTTTTTGGAGGGGTACACCTAATTCATAAAGATGAAAAATTTTTTCTTTATCTCTATCATACATTGATGCTTGTATTACCCCTTTGGGCTTACCAAGCTTAATGCCTTTGGCGACTCGTGCGCGCAACCCTTCCTTTGTTCGCTCAGAAATAAAATCTCGTTCTAATTCGGCAAGCATTGAAAAAATGGTGATGAGTACTTTGTTCGCCACATTATTTTTAGCGTTGGGGTTTAAATCCAGATTTTGCTTGATAAGTATCAGTCTAGATAATTTATCGTGAACAATTGTTTCTATAGTATTTAGTGTTTCTTTGATTGACCGACCAAGCCTTGATAATTCAGAAGCAATAACTACATCATCAGGTAATAACTTATCTAGCAATTCATCGATTCGGCGCATGGCTGTTGACTTGCGCGAAGACATTTCTAGTTCAATCCATTCATCAACCATGAGCTTTTGTTCAATACAATAACGGCTAATACTATTTTTCTGACTTTCAACACTTTGATCTTGAGTACTCACTCGAACATATCCATAAATCATTCTGATATCATCCAATTTTTACTTGTTTTTGTATTAAGGTATTTTTCATACATAACACCATCATGTTATCCATCGTTTACAACGTACATATATGATATAGTTTCGCGCTTAATAAAACGAGCGTTAAAAGTATGAAATTTGAGTCCTGGATGTACCTTAATGGCAAAGCTTGAAATACTAACCCCGGCAGAACAAACTATTTTCAATGCTCCGCCAAACTTTTCCCAGGATGAACAAAACAAATATTTTTGTTTACCAGCAGAAGTAGCAGTCTGGCTGAAAAGCGTGGACAGTATCACCAATAAAGCTGGATTTATTTTATTGTTTGGGTATTGCTTGGCAGGAGCGCGATTCTACCAGCCAAGACAGTTTTATGAATCTGATCTCAAGGTCATATGCCACCAATATGGCTTTGACAGGAATGAGGTGCAACTTACAAAATATAATCAGCGGACGTTTAATTACCACAAACAGATAATTCGGGAATATCTAGCGATAAAACCCTTTGATGAAGAGTCAAAAACATTATTCAGGGAAAGCATCCATGATCGCGTTGCCCGTCGTTACCCACCAAAACAGATTTTACAGGATGTATTCGATCTTCTGAAAGCCAGGCGTATTGAGATCCCTCGCTATAATCGATTTGCCCTGAGTATCACAGAAATAATCAGTGATTATGATAAACATCTGATTCATATGATTGAGGATCAATTATCCGATGATCACAAAATAAACCTGGATGCTCTTCTTAAAATGGATGATGCCGATTCTTCAACAATTGCCAGACTTAAAACCATCAGTCACTCAAGAAAACCAAAGGAAATCAAGGAAAGTACCCAAGATTATCAACTAATACAAATCCTATACAATAATATTGTTCCCTTGCTGGACGGACTAAATTTGCACAATGACACAATCAAGCATTATGCAACCTGGGTTCGCAAGGCCAGTCTGTTTCAGATTAATCAGCTTCAGCCTGATAAACGCTATCTCCATATAATCTGTTTTCTGGTTCATCAATATCAATTAAGACAGGATATTTTTGCTGATATTTTACTGAACTGTGCGAAGGCAACACAAAACGCTGCTGTGAAAAATGAAAAGGAACAGATCTTTAAACAGAAAGACCAACAAAAGGAAACCCTGCAATTACTATCAGATGCAAGAATATCCTATAAGGCTCAACTGAAAAAAATTGAAAAGCTGGCAACTTCCCCTGTGTTAAGCGATTCGGAGAAGATTCAGCAAATCAGGCAGCTATTGGAGGGCTATCATCAGTACCTGGAAACCTATCCACCGGAACCAAAACTGGATGAATGTACAAAACAAGCACTCGATGAGATGAACGCACAAAACTATTATCAGATACTGGAGGATTTGTCCCTTAAATTACAGAACAGGGTGGCTGACATTTTGCGCAATATTGCATTTGATATCCCGAGAAATCAGGATATTCCTGCCATTTTGGTAGCCATTAAACATTATCAGGCTAAAATAGGGAATGTGGGGAAAGAGGCGCCAGTTGGTTTTTTATCTGAAAAGGAGCAGGCGGTACTTTATTCTAATGAAGGTAAATTCAGGGTCTCTCTTTATAAGGTGCTGCTGTATTTTTACACGGCCGATGCTTTAAAAGCGGGTGTTATCAGTCTGAAACCAGCCTATCGCTATCTGTCACTGGAAAATTATTTACATCCCAAAGAACATTGGCAAGCTAACAGAAATCGGTTATTGGAAGAAGGGGGACTACTCGATTTTGCAGATATTGATCAATTAATGGCAACCCTTCAAAAAAAGCTTCATGGGGCCTATCATAAAACCAATCGCCGTATAAAGGCAGACAAAAATCCTCACATCAAATTTGATCCAAAAAGACGAATGGTACTGGCAACTCCTAAAGTCGAAAAAATAAATACGCAGTCTGTATCTTCTCTATTTGCTGATCAGAAATACACATCGGTACTGAAAATATTGAGTGATATTCAGCGATTAACTGGTTACCTTGATTGCTTTCGCCATCACAGCGTTAAAGACAAGAAGATCTTGCCCAAAAAATCTATATTTTATGCGGCGATTTTAGGAATGGGATGCAACATTGGCATCAGCAAGATGGCCAATGTCTCCAAAGGGATTACGGAAGATGCGCTGGAAAACTTTGTAAACTGGCACATGAGTCTTGATAACATTAACGCAGCCAATCAATGCATTCTTGATCTGCTCGGCAAACTATCTTTAGCCAGCATCTATCAAAAAAATCCTGGTGAATTACATACATCAAGCGATGGGCGAAAAGTCAGCGTAGTTGTTGAGTCATTGAATGCCAATAAATCATTCAAATACTTTGGAAGCGGTTCAGGATCTTCACTTTACAGCTTTATTGATGAGCTGAATCGCCTGTTTTATACTACGTCCATCAGTAGCTCTGAACGAGAAGCAGCCTATGTCGCTGATGGGTTATTACATAATCTTTCGATTAAGAGCACAATCCATTCCACTGATACACATGGTTATTCTGAAGCAATTTTTGGAATATTGAACATGCTGGGGATTTATTTTGCACCCAGAATTAAAGGTCTGAAGAAAGCCACCCTATACAGTTTTAACTCTAGAAGCACCTATGAAACCAAAGGATATAAAATACTCCCGCATCGCTATATCGACACTGATTTAATTAAAACACATTGGGATGATATTTTGCGTTTGATGGTTACGATTAAACTTAAAGCCACAACGGCATCACAACTGTTCAAGCGCCTTAGTTCATATTCTAAACAACATCCATTGTACTGTTCCATCAAGGAATTTGGACGGATTATTAAAAGTCTGTTTATTCTTCGGTATATTGATGATGTGGAATTACGGCAGGCTGTTGAAAAACAGTTAAATCGTATTGAGCTATCGAATAAATTTTCAAAAGCTATTTTGTTTGGTAACAACCAGGAGATTCAATACAGCAGTAAAGAGGAACAGGAAATGGTTGTTGGCTGCCAGCGCTTAATCCAGAATGCAATTGTATTATGGAATGAGCTATATCTTTCGCAAAAATTAACCTTGTTAGAGGATGAGGAAAGCAGGAAGGCCCTATTAACCATTATTCGCAATGGGTCGACTTTAATCTGGCATTACGTCAATTTGCATGGGGAATATGACTTTACTCAGGATATCGAAGAACAGGATATGCTGTTCGATATGGACAAAATATTGGCACTTAAAGTCGCTTAACTATCTCATTGCCAGTTTGGGCTGGATATGCGGTAAAACCCATCGATAATAAATTTTTGTAAGCTAACTAAATTATTAAGCATTCCGTAATTTGCTTCATTAAAATTTTCAAGTGCTTGTTGATACCGCTTGCAAAGATCTAAATTTAATTCTGCATTTATAATTCCACTTGTTGCTTTATTGGCAAAATTTTCAATCATGGACTCCAAGAGCTCATTATGAGATAGGCCAATAGATGGCTTGCCTAGAAACAATTGTGCCAGGCGCTCTATTTCATTTCTGTTTTTTATTAATTCATGTTTTAAGATATGACCATTCTCTTTAAGCTTATCATCAAGTAAACCTATTAAAATTTCACTGGCATCCAGAAAATCCGGGTTGGAATTTAAAAATTTTGTATTTAATAATTCGAGATTAATTTCTAAAGCTGGGGATTGAAATTGAACAGCCTCTAACAGGATTTTAAAAAAGTTAGCAATTTTTTTTCTAATGACTGTAATTTGTTGCAATAATAACTTTTTCTGCATCTTTATTGCGCTTTGAGAATTTAAAATTGCATTGCTTGTAAAGAGGTCAGTATTTAATGATTGCAACTCTTCATCTAAAGAATATTGAGGATGGCTTTTTAAAAAGTCAGTTAAAAAAGAGATTATATTGCTTAGATTAATAATTTCTCCAGTGAGCTCAGTCGCTATGGTTTCTTGCGCTTTAAAAAAACTTAACATCGTCTTAGTCCTTGTCAATAGTAAGCTTGGCGAGGCTAGCATGGTTTTAAGAGAGCAAACAAGACTTGAGACTTAGTCAACAAGGATATCTTTGCTCAAGTTAAATTCTAATCAGACCTTAAAGACTGGGTACCTTGGACAAGACGAGTACGTAGGTACTGTAATGTTTATTAATTTCATTACCCTAAGCAGGTCAATTTACAGATACTCGGAGACAAGGCCAGAAAGTGGGTTTGGGGTGATAAGAGATAGGGGATAAATTACCGCGAATAAATCACGGTAATTTGATATTTGTAGCTTAACAGGATCTAAGAAATGGTTTAACTTATCTATTTCAATTTCTTTTTCGTCGACCTGGGTTTGATGAGGGCTTGCTTTGATTCTGACTAACGGGTACTTGGTGATCCGGTTCAAAATCATCGATTTCTACCCGTTTTAAACGGGTATTAATGACTTTTTCAATATCATGTAATTGTCGAGCTTCGTCAGCTGAAACTAAAGATATAGCTAGACCAGCCTCTCCTGCTCGACCTGTGCGACCAATGCGATGCACATAATCATGAGGGACCTGGGGTAAATCAAAATTTACCACCAAAGGTAATTGTTTGATATCAATTCCCCGTGCTGCAATGTCAGTTGCTACTAAAATTTGTACCTTACCTGCTTTGAAATCACTCAGTGCTTTGAGGCGTTGTGATTGACTTTTATTGCCATGAATTGCTAAAGCAGAAACATTTGCTGAGAGTAAACCCTTAACTAATTTGTTTGCGCCATGTTTAGTGCGTGAGAATACCAATGCCTGTTGCCAGTTATCTTTATGTATTAAATGGCAAAGCAAGGCAGTTTTGCGAACCTTGTCGACCGGATGTACAATTTGGGTCACCTGCGCTGCGGTTTCATTAGGGGGAGCAACTGAAACTTCAAGTGGATTAGTAAGAAATTGCTGCGATAATCGGCGAATTTCATCGGAAAATGTAGCAGAAAATAATAAACTTTGTCGAGTTCGAGGCAGGAGAGAGATAATTCGTTTGATATCATGAATAAAGCCCATATCTAACATTCTATCAGCTTCATCTAAAACCAAAGTTTCAATTTGATCAAAGTTAATTGCTTTTTGATTATAGAGATCGAGTAAACGACCAGGTGTCGCCACTAAAATTTCAACTCCTGAACGCAAGATCATCATTTGAGGATTAATTTTAACACCGCCGTAAACTACAGCCGATCGAAGTTTGAGATATTTACTATATTGCATCACGTTGGCTTGGACTTGGGCTGCTAACTCACGAGTTGGGGTGAGAATTAAAACAAATGCATGATTGGATTTTGCCCTTTTATCCATTAATCGCTGTAAAAGTGGCAAAACAAAAGCCCCTGTTTTACCAGTACCAGTTTGGGCTGAAGCTAATAAATCTGTACCTCTTAAAATTATTGGAATAGCTTTCTGCTGAATAGGGGTAGGATTCTCATAGCCTTGTTCATGAACAGCCTGGATTAAGGGTTGTGCTAGGTTTAATTCTTCAAAATTCATCTAGGTTCCTTTTCTAATACCTCAGGTATTAGATTAAATATATCTTCGCTAAAAAGGCGTAAGATTTGTTTTTAAGCAATCAATTCAAAAAAAAGAATAAAATTTCTAGGTTAATTTGGGGATTTTTCTCAAATCTATTATTGCAAGATCAGCCAGGCTTAAACCTTTAACTGTTCTAATGAGGTAGAGAGTGCGTGCTTTTGAATTCTCATGAGACGCTTTATTCTAATACCGCTCTTCCCTGTTGAGTTTTAATTAAATTGTCATCTAGGCAAAACCAAGAGAGGTATAAATAATAACATCATGTTGCTAAGTTGTACACAAAAGGATGGTTAATTTGCTTAGTTTTCATTGTATCTTAATATTTTCCTATTATCACATGCTAAATTGAGGCAGAAGAGCAAACAAGAGATTTCTTAGGTCTTTATACTATTATGACCTAATGCTTTTTCTATAAACAATCCAATATAATCCCCAGCAGATGAAGTTCACGGAGATAAAGCTATAAAGATCAGAGATGATCTTAAGTCAATGTTATTTGTTTACTCACTTATGTTTGGAGGTAGTACAACATGGATTTTATAATTGATGCGGCTATTCAATATTTGTCTGAACGCAGTTTCAGCGAAAAACAATTAAGAGCACAGCTTGTTGATGATTTTAAAGGACAAATTAATTTAGAATCTCAGATTGACCAATCTATGGCTCATTTAAAAAAATTAAAATTAATAAATGATCTGCGCATAGCTACAAATTTAACGCAGCGTTTTAGCCATAAAGGAGATTCCTTTATAAAAAACGCACTGGAGCAGAAAGGAATCACCGAAAAGATTATCAACCAAGCTTTGTCATCAATTGAAGATGAATCTTTACGGGCTCTGCAAGAAGCTAGAAAAAAATTCGAAAATTTTCAGGGCAAACAGAATGAACGGGCTAAATCAACATTAAGACGTTTTTTAACGGGTAGAAGCTTTTCGTTTTTGGCAATTCAATTAGTTCTTCGTAATTTAACAGAAGAAAGAGGTATGCCTTACTCAGTTAATCTTGGCTTCTAAAGCGTAATATGGAAAATTTAATATCCAGGACTTAATGACTAAAACTATTTATAGGCTTTTGATTTGCGATATTACAAAGGCTTAAACCTAAGTTAAGAGATAAATTAAGGTTCATAACTTTTTAATTCAACAGCTCGCCAAAAGGCTTGCATTGCTTCTTGTAATTGCATATAGCAAAGTTCCATTTTAACATGATCCTGCGGATTTGTTTTTACTGCTTCATGAAAATCAGCTAATGTTTTATCAAGTTGAGGCAAGGTAAGGTAACAGATGCCACCGCGAACTCGATGTAATTCATTACGCAGACTGTCATTATCATGAATCTCTAAAGCTTTAGCCAACGTTTTTTGGCTCATTTTAAGATCAATACCGATGATTTCAATCAGCTCTTTGAACAACTTTTCATCATTATTCACTTGCGCAAGACAAGCCTCCCAATTGATAATTTGTTGTTGATCAATAAGATCTGAGCTTAGAATTTCAGAATCAGGCATTGGTATTTCTTGTTTTTGTTTAAACACATAGTGTTGCAAAAGGCTTTCTAACTTAGATTGCTGTAAGGGTTTTGATAAAACTTCTTGCATACCCGCCGCTATAGAATCCATTTTTTTTATGCGATCATTCGCATGACCTGTGAGTGCAATAATTGGTACCTCAACAGTTTTTGGATTTTTTAAGGCACGAATCTGTCTAGTGGTTTCGATTCCATCCATGCCAGTTCCTAAACCAATATCCATTAAAATTAAATTATAATCATTAGTTTGTACCATAGATAAAGCCTGCGTCGCATTTTCAGCGTGATGACAAACGCAATTTAAACGGTTTAAATAGGTTTGTACTGTTTTAGCAGCTAGCAAATTATCTTCGACTACTAAAATTGAAGCGCCTGGGTGAATCTTCACTTCACCCGAACTCGAACCAGGATGTAAATTATTCATTTCAGTACGTAATGGCATGCGTTCTCGATCAGAATGATCAGATACAGTCAGGGGTAAATTAATAATAAAGCGGGTACCAAGACCAAGCTCAGATTCGACCGCAATTGTGGCATGCATACCTTCAATGTAACGCTTAACGGTATAAAGGCCTAAGCCAGCTCCTTTATATAGGCCTTGATAGGAAGGAGTCAGGCGGGAAAAATGTTCAAAAATTGTTTCAAATTTATCCTGGGGTATACCTATCCCACTGTCTTCCACTGAAATTTCAAGGTTAATCTCATCACCCGTATTGTAAATTGCATCAGCCTCACCCAACAATTGTAGTTTAATCTTTACAAATCCTTTTTCAGTGAATTTTAAGGCATTGGATAAAAGATTGAGTAGGCTGCGGTCCAGGTAGCGCCGCAAGCCGGTAAAATAGACTGGAACTGACTGGTCAATTTCTAAAGATAATGATAATTTTCGGTGAAAGGCAACAGGTTGTAATAATGCGATATTATGTCTGATTAATTCATGCAGATTAAAAGATTCTGCCTCGGCTAGACGATGGCCTGACTCTAAACTCATAGTTTCTAAAATTTCATTACAAAGTTCGAGTAATTCATCTGTTGCACCCATTAAAAGCTGACTATCTTCTTGAATGGTATTAACCACTTGCTTCAATAAAGGTAAATATTGATCTTGAGCTTGAGATTTGTCCGAACTATCAACTTGTTCTAAAACGGGCCGAATGTCATCAACGACGTTAAATATTTCCTGGGTCATGCCAATGATTCCAGTTAAAGGAGTACGAATGTCATGGCTCATATTAGCGATGAAATCAGACTTTGCGCGGTTTGCGACTTCGGCGGCAACCTTGGCCTGACGTAAATCCTCTTCCATTTCCTTACGTGCTGTAATATCAACATAGATGCCTAAAATTCCCACCACCTCTCCCTGATCATCAAAAAGAGGCACTTTGGAAGTTAATAAGTCAATTCGTTGACCTTCACTATTTGTTTGTGGTTCTTCAATGTTAAGTTTAGGAATTTGATTATCTATTACGTCCAGATCATCGGCTCGGTAGAAAGCGCCCTGCTCTTTCCACACTAGATCAAAGTCAGTTTTTCCAATGATTTCTTTAGAAGAACTAAGTCCTGCAGATTTAGCAAAGAGTTCATTGCAGCCTAAATAGACACAATTTTTATCTTTCCAAAAGATATAAGAAGGTAATTGCTCTAAAATATCAGCAATAAATTTAGTTTTAGTTTTATTTTCATCTTCGGCTTTTTTCTTATCATCTTTAAGAGTTTGTTCCCTTTTTTTTCGCTCGGTGATATCTATGTAACTCCCTAAAATACCAACTATCTCACCGTCGTTATTTAGCAAAGGAACTTTTGAGGTTAACAATACAATTTTTCTACCATCGGGCAAGATTTGATCTTCTTCTAAATTAATTTTTGCTTGATTAGATTCAATAATTTTTTGGTCATCAGAACGATAATTATTAATAATTTCAAAGGATACGGAAAGGTCGTAGTCGGTTTTACCTATAATATCTTTCGGAGATGGGTACCCCATTGATTTAGCGAATATTTCATTGCAGCCTAAAAAAACACCCTCTCGATCTTTCCAAAAAATGCAATAAGGTAATTGGGCTAAAATATCAAGATTTATTCCGTGAAGCTGCTCATTTATTGTAGACATCTTATGCTCATTCCGTTTCTGTATAATAGACTAGAAAATCTTGGATCCTCAGGAGTGTAAGTTATACAATTCGCTATCCTTAAACAATTTAGTGTTATTCAAAAACACTAAATAGCTATAAATCAAAAGTTTCTATTAGATATTCTTCCGATGGCGTAGTAGATTGGAGTGATGCATCATAGGGAGGTTCTTCCTTAGCATCAAAAAAAGTACAACTAAAATTTAAATTTTTATATATCGGTATCGGTTTAGATTGTCTTAATAAATGGCTGTAAGGCTGTAGCGAACAAGAATTTGAACAATCACGATTTGCTTCTTTTAACAAACCTTTTTTTATTCCTATATCCAGTGCACCATTTTCTACATAAGCAAATCTATCTAGTCTAAGAATATTTTGATTGGTAATAAGAGCTTCAACTTCCCTGCCAACCGCAAAAATATTATTAATTTTTCCAGGAAAAACTTGAATTATATCCTGGTTATCTTTAAAAGTTAGGGCATTGCGGAATTCTGTCTCTGTATTCGCTTTAGCCAAAATTTCCCCCTCCCAGCCGCAATATTTAAATCGCGATGAAAAACCTTTAAAAAATCGATCCATTTCACTTTCAAATTCAGGTCTCATATTCTTTTCAACAAACTCATCATTGACCTTGGAAAAGCTTTGCTTGGCTTTATCAAAGCTATCCTCAGTGCTGATAATGGTTCCTTTTGCGTGGTAATAATAGTATTTTTTTTTGTCACCAGGTTTTTCAGAACCATCTGCTCGAGGCATTAAGCAGCCAAAGCGGCCATCCATAATAGTGTAAGAAAAATATTTATCAGTAATTTCCTGGTCTTCATAAATCAAAACAACGCAAGGTTGATAACGATAACTGAAGTCAAAAGGTAATTTTAAATTAGGTTGGAACGCTTTAAAGCTGGTTGTGTTTACCACATGATCAAATTGATCCAGGTTATTAATCAGCATTTTTTCATCTTGTTTTCTTATGCTTCTAACTTCTAAATTATAACAAATCTCAACGCCTGCCTCTTCTAATAAACGAATAAACGTATTCCGTAGCCTTTCACCTATATAAGCACAGGGTTCGTCTACTTCCATGCTAACTAGTGTATTGGTGTAACCAAAGTCATCGGGGTTAATGAGCTTATAACCATTGCATTCTTCACCCACTGCTTTGAAAGCTTCTACGCTAACCTTGGGAGGTAGATTATCTGCATCTTTACTACCCAAAACATAATGAGCATGGCTTAAGTGAACTACTAGATCCCCATAAACTTCAACAAACTCTGCTAAACCCAGTCGACAAGCAATTCTCGTTTCATAATCTTGAGGATAATGAGAGCCTCCATGTATTCTGGCAGCAAATTTTCCAGATATACCTGCAAATATTTTAGGTTTAGATTCTATAATTTTTACTTTATGACCTGCTTTAGCTAGCTGAAGGGCAGTATGACATCCATAATAGCCACCTCCTATCACCGCTATCGTTTTAGTTTTAGTTTTAGTTTTATTAGACTCGGCTGAAGAATTTTCTAGATCCATTGAGGAATTTTCCTTTTCTGTTTTAGATTTACTCATAAAAGCTCCTATATAGAATCTGACTGAATAATAGTTTTACAGCTTATGCGAACAATTTTACCATCAATTGAGAGTTAAATCAAAAATAAAACACTTTGCTGTTTAAGACTGCTTGCCTAAAGGGATTGCAGACGATTTATTAAATTGAAAATGAAGTGAGTTAAAGCGAGTGTCGGTTTGTTAAAGCTAGATATAGGATCGAATTGTCGATATATTAAACTAAGTTAAAAAATTCAATTTCAGAGGTTAATTTTTCTGCTAACTCAGTAGCACCAGGTCTTTTTTGACTGGCGCCTCTTTTGGTAGAGTTAAGCGTTTTCCGAATTGATAATAATCATACATTTCATCGATATCTTCAATAAATTCGCTCAATTGATCAAAGATTCTATTCCAGACTGTTATTTCCCATTCTAAGACCGAGGCTAAAAATATCTACCTTTAGTTGTCATTGATTGTCTTTTCGCTGCAGAAGCTGGATTGCTTGCTTCTCACATACCTTTCTTTTCATTATAAGCCTTGATCTAATAAACTTTGGGGTGAATTGGTGTTTTGCGCACCGCTTGACTCAGATTTAACTTTAAAAAAACAAAATTTCACGTTAGACAGTGTAATAACGGGCTGCTGCACTGAATTTTCAGTTAATTCAGGCTCTAAAGTTTTTGGTTTTTCAATCTGAGTCCTATTTTTTTTCGTGGTGTATGTATTTTTTTCCCAGCCATGAGAGGTACCAAAGAGGTTATTCACTACATGCCCTATAGCAGCTAAAAACTCATTACAAGGGTGGGTAAAATAATAATTATATTGGATGCACTTAGCATACAATTTCTTCGCCCTATTCGGATCCGACTGGCCATCAACCCCTGGTGTTTCTGAACCTAATTTGTATTGATTAAATTCACAGAGCTTGTCAACTATGGACTCGAATTCTTGCCATTTAACATCATGCTGAGGCTTGTCTTTGGCAAAATAAATTGCGGAAATTAAATCAATTAGCTGCTTAAATTCGTTCCAATTCATTAAGATTCCTCAGGGTTGAATTAAATTTAGTATATCTGAGTGATGGCTAAGCACAACCACTCAATTAATTTAAATTCAATAATAATTTATAGGCCTAAGATCTGAATGATCCAATTCGTCACCAAAGAACCCTTTTTCTTCAAAGAACAGATTCTCGCTATCTTTAAAATCAATTATTCGCTGAGAAAGTTTCCAGCGGGCTCCATTTGCTTTTTGCGAAAATTTCAATTCAACATTACTATTGATTTTTTCAACAACATTGGTTTTCAAACCTGAGAATAAGTCAAAAAGTAATTGAACGGAATTTTGATATTTGATTTGTTGCTCATCATTTGTAAAATGGCCTCTAAATCCAAGAAATTTGTTTTTTAAAATCGTTAATTCTGCTTCGATAGCATATTTTTCCTCATCTAATTCATTTTGTGTTTTCATTCGTCTCATCAAATCAAAGCCTTGCTGAAAAGTAGTGGCCACTGAACCTTGCTCTCGGAAGAAAGATTGATAAGCATCTGGAAAGTTCACCAAAACGTATTGTTCAATTCGTTTGATAATAATTTCACGATTAGCAACGCTATTCTCATCAAGATGAGGGTTAAGTACCCGCGAAATCTCAGTTTCGCTGTCTAAAATAATTGAATTATAATTACCATAGCGGGCTCTTTTGTTTTGATATAAATTATTCCATTGAGAAATAACTCTTATCAGTATTTCTAAGGCTTCTATTTTTTGTTGACGTTTGGATTCCTGGAAAAAAGAACCTGAATGACTCTTTAAACGCTCAATTTGACGATTTGCATCTAAAATTAATTCATTAACCGACAATTTAGCCTTAATGCTTAAGTGAGCATGATAATGGTCTTCTTTAGCATGATAATTCGCTAAATCTTTGCTCAAAGCTAAAATCTTTGGCGTAGCCGAGGCAATTTTTACACCGCTATGAGAATTAAGTTGAGGTTTAAAATTAACCACGGGTCTTTTTATCAAAGGAACGTCAGTCTCAGGTTGTCTTATAGCCTGTAATAATGAAGTGGCAAATAAATCAAAATGTGGTCTTAATTTTTTTAACTCGTTATCACCTGGGTACTTAGGCCAGACCCCATCTTGAGGTAACAGTTCTTGTTTAAAAGTGCCTTTGCACACAAAACCTTGGGCATCTTTAATTCGATAACTCAGGAATTTATGACCAAATCCATCTTTCTCTAATTTATCAACATAGATGATATGGGTTTCAAGTTTTTGGTTATCCAGATCCTCACCTGATTTAAAATCATAGAGATAACCCGGTCCTTGAAGACCTTGTTTTTTTCGCCATAGCTTATTGAGGCTATTTAACCAAGATTTTCCAAGGGACAAAAGTTGGGAACCTAAGCCCAGAACGATAGGCGGCACTACAATTAAACAAATAAAAGTTGCCAAACAAACTGCAGCGGCAAGAGGCAAAGCAGGGACATAAATCAGTGTCGCGATACAAATTCCAAGAAGGCCTGAAATTATTCCGGCAATGATATTTTTTTTAAAATCACTAAAATGAACTTCAGCTTCTTGTTGGTTATCAACAGTAATGGTCCTGATTAAATAATAAATAGCCTTAATCAGGCAAATAAATGGGCTGAGTATTAGCATAATGCCTAGTGAAGCCACTTGAGCTGTACCAACTAGCAGTGCACTGCCAAATACCATAAAGCTTGAAAAAATAAATTTTATCCACTCAACTAATAAGCTACCGGTTTTATGCAAATTTTTGCTATGTGACCATTTGAATGCAATTGACTGCCAGGTGAGAGTAAAGGCTTCATTAACCCAGTTCAACATAAAAAATGCCAAGCCTACAACTTCAAAAGCTTTTTTTGATACAGCAATTAGTTCTATTAAGATGCCAAAAATGAACCCACCTAAGCTAGAATGAGCTTCTGCAATCTTAATCGCTTTTTGTTCACGCTCAACGGATTTTGTCATTTCTTTGCTTTTTTAGTCAGTTTAATAAAGTATATAAAAATAACATTATGGCAACATTAAGAACATGATTAATTGGTTAAATAAAATTATCAAGGATTAATTGCAACTCTGATGTTCCCTAGGTTTTAAATAAATTTATTGATTAAATTGAATAATTTAATTAATTTGGGGGATTAATGAACTTAGTCTATGCATTCATTAGTTAAAATCAAGTTATTTTGTAAATCAACTTACTCAGCTCAAGAATTTTATTTATAATTCACTAAATTTATCTAATTGAAAACCTAATGAAAGTTGAGCTTTACATAAACCTAATTAAAAGAACTCTCGAGCCCATTGCAGAAGATTTACAATCAGGTAAATTGGCCGCAGTTGATATAAATATTTCAGTGGCTCTAAATTTATTATTAGTTTACCAAAATCAAGATTTTACAGACTGCTTAAATCCTGATTCTCTTTATAGTCAAATATTCAGTTTGAGAAATAGTTTTTTTGAGCTTTTATTTAGATACTACTTTGCAAAAGCTTGGCAGCAAAGCTATGACTATGAAGCTGATATCCTTAGCAAACGATTAGAAAAAGCAGCCATCAATTATTTATCGTTAAAAACTGAAGTTAATAAAATATTCGATCTCTACAAATCAATTAAAACCCACATAGAAAATGTTGAACCCTTTGATTATATCCCCCAAGAATTCAGCCGACTTAATAACCGTTTTCAGGCCTTGGTTATGCAGCATAACCGAATTGATCTAGACCTTAGTCAAGCAAGTCTTTGTTTAGCCAATGCTTTAACCGGTTTAAATTTGACAGATGAACAATTTGGGATAAAAATTAATCAAGAACTTGAAAATCAGGAGGTTAAGATTAATAAAAGTTATAATCCCTTTCATTACTTCCAGCCGCCACCCAGTTCCCCGGAATTATCCATTAATCTACGTTCCGTTTTTGAATCAAAGTCTAATTTATAATTATTGACCAATCGACAGTTAGAACAATTTTATCTGCAAGATTTAATAACAAATCATGCAGATAATAATGGGTAGGATAGGCTATTTTAGAGTATTTTGTGCGCTTTCTTTGATGCTTTGCTCTCTCAATTTATCCAGAGCTTTAATTTTTTCTTTAATACCCAACGCGCTCATTTTAAATTCAGAATCTAGCGAACAGCTACCATCTGTTACGAATTGAACACCATTTGAGTTGGAGCCCAATTTATAAGGATCTATTGTAGCGGAATGATTAATATATCCGTAGGGATTAATATTTCCATGGCAAGAGGAAAGATTAATATTCATAAAACCTTGGTTCATTGCAAATTTAGTTGTTCCAGCACGCCCTTGTGTTCCTCCAACTAAAAGTGCCCCCCCATTTCCATAGACTGTAACGTTCCCATTAAAAGCCGAATTAGCAATATTAACATTACCTCCGAACTCAGAAGCAACCGCTCCGCCTCCAGGACTTATGAAAGAAACGCTTGCAGGAATCAGTGTAGAATTAGCTGTAAGGTGTTGGGCATATTTATCATAAATAAAAACTGGAGCATGTTTATCAGCAGGCGTGCCTATAATGTAATTTTCACTAAACACTGAGTTAGAAATGTCTAGAAGAGAACGGGCATTTAATGCAATGACATCATGAATTGCATCCGCAAAATTCGAACCCAAAATAGCTCCCCCTACATACCAGGCCTTATTTGCGTTAAAACTACAATTTTGTACCGAAGTGGGCAGTGAATCCGCATAAATTGCGCCGCCAATGCCTGATATATTATTAGTAAACACAGAGTTGAGAATTTTAGCGTTTACATTAGGTTTAACTTTTGAACCAAAAATAAAAAGAGCACCTCCTCCAAAAGAGGATCCCAAATTACCTGTAAACGTTGAATTATTAATCTCAAGTTTCGGAGTACCGCTTGAATCCGTTGGCACTTGATAAAAAATTGCTCCGCCAGCGCCAGAAGGCGAGGAAAAAGCGTAATTCGTGTTAAAAGTACTATTTGTGACTTTAAGGCTATTATCATAAGCTGCAATTGCGCCGCCACGTTCATCACCCACAATAAGTCCAACTATTCGATTAGAGGTAAATATGGTCGAATCAATAAAGGTATCAGCGCTATTTTTTAGATGAATAGCTCCTCCTGCTCTATCGGCTAAATTACCAATAAATTGTGAGCCCGATACTATAAAACTTGCATTAAGCAATGCATTTAAAGCACCGCCATTTGCCCCAGCAAATGGTGCCGGACTGTAAGCGCTATTGTTAGTAAAAACAGAGTCATGAATAGTAACTATAGTTTTAGGATCAATTGCCGCAATTGCACCGCCGCCTGCTAATACAGGTGCCGCAGGATTGGTTGTAAACATAGTCGCTCGGGAGCTATCGGCAACATTGTTATTAAATTGCATATTATTTAGGGTAACTTTTGCGCCATGTCTTGCGAATAGACCAGCGCCTGCATTATGTGCATAATCAACGCTAAGAACTTTGTTATTAGGTAGGGTCTTAGACAGGAACGTTCCTGAATCAGGGCCTGCTGCATAGCCGTTTTGAACAATGAGTCCATCGAGAATTACCCCTGTGACTCCATCTGCAGTTAAAATATGCCAAGCATTATCACTTTTATTTAGATAGGAATGGGGAATATTAAAATCATTACCATTAATATCACCACTTAGGATGGTAGGGTTTTTACCCGGTTTTCTTTGCGATAATAACGTTTCATTACCCGAAAAACCGCCATAAATTCCGACATTATTAGGCAATTTAAACGTAATTCGATTATTTTCCGAGCCATCATAACCCTCGGAATCTAATACTGTGGGTTTGTAAGTGCCTTTTGCAACCCATATTTGCGTAAAGGTATTTTGCACTTTTGCGGAGTTTAAGGCTGAATCCAAGTTATTAAATGCATGATCCCAGCTCATACCATTTCCGCCTTGAGATCTCGCATTAACATATATAATAGCCGAATTGGCTTCTCCAAACACTCCCATTATAATCATTGCTGGCATTAAATGGGTCAATTTCCTTTTAATCATAGGATCCCTTATCTAAGTTAAATAAATAATTTAATCTCAAGTTCTTTATAATCTGAAGCATTCACCAAACCAAGAGGTGCAATTCGATTTTAAATTGATTGAGGTTAACTTTGCAGCTTATCTTCCATTTTAGACATCTGAAAGATTTAAAATTTACATCTTTAAAGTCAACTAAGTTATTCCTCAAGGGGAAAATTAGTTGCTCAAAAACTGATTACATTGAATTTGAATAATAAGTGTTAGAATCAGAGGCTGAGTAATTTTCCTGAGTTTCCTCACGAATACTTTGCTGTGCATCGTTGGCAACGTGCTCAACAAATTCACTGATGTCCTTTAGGCAGTGGCCGCTACAGACTCTTATATTTTTATAGAGTTGATAGCCTGAGTAAGAAGCAATAGCCAAGTTCAATATAATTAAGCCAACAGCTAAGGCAGTTGCGCCCCATGGTCCCAAAGCTAAACCAAGGCTAAATAATACAACCCATTTAAAATAGATGGAACCTAATACAAATCCTCCAGCTCCAGCAAATAAACCCCCCGCACTCACCGTAGCTTTTAAGCCTGGCAGAACTTTATTTAAAGGTTTTTTTTCATCCCAGTTAACTTTTAAGCTATCTAAATAGGAATATAGATTTTTGGAATTGCTAATGGAGGGATTATCCAGGGTATTCGTTGCCGCTTGCAAAAAACCATCCCAAAATTGATAGTCAGTCAAGATTTGAGAGCCCATCAGCTCTCGGATAGCTTCTAAAAAATATTTTCCCTTTAAAACACTCTGGTGCTTTTTAAAAGTAACATCACGAGAAAGATGCCCGCTCCCAAAAAAAGCTTCGTCTTCAATTCTCTTCAAGGCAACTATAAATTTTTTTTCTTGTGAAGATTCAAACAGCCAGCTCATAAGATCTCCCTTCTTAATTAAGGCGTTAAAATTAGCATACTGCGGAAAACAATTCAAATATGTCAATTCAATAGACTTTTTGATCAGATTGAACCTAGATTATTTCTTTGATTGGAACAAAAAACTAAAGTACAGCTTAAAAATAGAAATTCTTAACTTTGAGATTGTTGTTATAATTACCCTAAAAAAACAGGCTTAATTAAATAGCCATTAAGCTAGATACTCTAGTTAAAGTCCTTAATTTTTTCAGGTGTACTATGACGGAAACCACAATAAAAAATCCCTTCCCCTTCCATAAGCTAGTCTCGGATCTATTACCAATCATTGTAAATTATCTAACCTTCAAAAATAGCCTAGATCTTATGAACACCTCCAAAACGAACCTAAGTTTTTTTAAGGATTTTATCGATCCACAATTGCAATTAGTATGCGTCGCAGAAGCAAAGCTAGCGTATCTAAAAATATTAGTGAATCGCAGTCCAGCTGCTTTCTTTCAAAAAGGCCAAGTCACAACCCTCGATGGAACAATATTCTATAAAGTTTCACCCTTTCAGTTGATGCATATGCTCTATCACGATGAAATGAAGAACGAAATTATGCCTTTAATTCCTGATAGATATAAAGAAGAACAAGAGCTGCAATGGGCACAACTTAACTGTGGTGGAGCAGATTTAGTTAAACTGGATTTTGATCCTGGCTTAGTTACTAAAGATAACTTTAATCGTATTTTAGAATATAAAACCCAATATAAAAAGAATCGAAATCTTAGTTATGAATTCAGTTTCTCTCTACTGCAAAACCCGGATGGTCTACTCTATTACCAAGATGCCTTCAAAATCGTTCATCTCTATTATGCCAATCGAATTGAAAAATCAATTACTGAAATACCAATTCGAATTAATTCAGCTCTTACTAACTTCTTAAAATCCTTTGAGAAAATGGAGAATAATTCGGCTCGACGTTCTACCAATAATGAACACCATCTAATTATGACAGTTTTCAATTTTAGCTTGCAACGCAAAGGAATTTGCTTTGAAAAAAATGGAGAATTAACGATTGATAATAACGTTTCTTTACAATTAATTTCTGCTTATCGCAAATGCCTGAGACTGTATAAAGAAACTCAATTTGATAAAGGGAATTGGAGCGTAGTGAAAGACTGTTGGCTCAAAGAAGTGGGTGCTGCTCAACGTGATCTTACCTGGGTTTGTAAAAAACTTAGGCTAAAAAATGTTTTGGCTACGCGCAAAAAAGAGATTAACTCAGTACTTATAAATGGCATTGAATATGATGAAGTTCCAACCTTCTCAGGCTCAAGATGGTTTTGTGGCTCTAATTCCTTAGAAAAACAATTTTTAAAACCGTTTAGTTTAGAGGTACTGCTAGATGATTTTTTATTTTTTTGTAAGCTAGTTAGCAATACTAAAGTAGATATCCTGGAGTGTGAAGAGAGCGCAAGTTGTTTAATCCAATGATTGCAATGAGGTTTAAATTTTTGCTTTTTATTGCTAAAAAAAATACACTATGACTTACAAAAGATATCCGGATTTGAAATGACTTTAGATTACAATTCTATCAAAGAGTTCATCCATTTTGATTTTTATTTACGAACAATTTTGGTAATGTTTTATTCCCTTTTTCTTTTTCGTATATCAAATACCCGACTTTTTAGCCAACTTGCTGCTTATGATTTAGTAGTTTTTATACTGCTTGGAGCCTTATTAGGAGAGGCCATAATTAATAAGGACTCCTTTATACCTTGTTTAATAAACTGCCTAATTATAACTTTATTTCATAAAAAAATGGGCTCCTTTTCTAATCGTTCTTTTATTCCCAGTAAATTCCTTAAGGGCGAAAAACTCGTTCTGTTTGAAGACGATGAATGGAATAAAGATAATCTTAATTCTTGTTGCCTGACTAAAGAAGATATTTATCAAGAATTAAGATGTAGCCTCGGTTTGGATTCCACTAAAAACTTAAAAAAAATAATTATGGAACGTAATGGAAAAATTTCTTTTTTAGCCGAGTAATTAATACATTTCATCTAAAGCAACAAGATGTAAATCAGGTTCCTTATTTTTAAGAAAACTTAGTAAAATTTTATAGGTATCAAATTCACTGCTCGGCATTGCTTGTTTTAGCACAGCAGATATAGAGTTTTTATCTTGGGCAACGCCGAGTTGCCGCCACTGATTAAAGACTAGATAGTGACTTAATTGATTGGTTCCATCTTCTTCCTTAATAGCTATTGCTCCATCGAAAGGCCAATTTTCTTCTCGAAATTGCGACAAAGCCTCAGTTACTCTAGCGTTATATAAATCAGCTGATTCCTCGCCAAGACAAGCGCCATGGCAGCGCTTTAATTGATAGGAAAAACAAGCGCCCTTCCCTGACTCCAAACCACAACATCGCGGACAAAGTTCATACATTTTACAAAGCGATAATAAGTTACGTTTGGCAGCTGTTAAGCTACTAAAAGCGCCCAATAAGTCTGAGCCGACTTCATCCTCTACTCGATCTCTTACCCTGAATATGTGAAGGTAACCATTGACTTCTTTTACCTTAAACCCTACCACCATTTTTTTTCGCCGCAAGCGGCGATTGTAAACTGGCATTTTTTCTTTTATTAAAGCAGACTCTAACAGCAGAGCCGAAAGTTCCCCTGCTGTGGGAACAAATTCAATCCTTTCCACTTGCTGAGCCATAGCAAACTCCTTCGCATGGGTAAAATCCGCTTGAAAATGTGAAAGTACACGTTGACGTAGGTGAATACTTTTACCAATATAGAGTGGCAAGTCTGAATGCGCTCCATAAAAAAGATAGACACCTGGTGAATCCGGCAAAGTATGGATAGCTGTTTTTAAGCTAGAAGGTATTGAAGGCGTTTTGCAGATTGTTTTCGCTAGAGAAAAAATAGTGTCCGTGGAAAAGTCAGCTAGAGCCTGACAAAATAAATTATATAAAATTTGAACATCGCCTCGCGCGCGATGAGCCTTTTCCATCGGCAGCGAAAAAGTAGAGGCAAGTGCAGTTAAATTGTATTTTTTAAGCTGAGGATATAAGGATCTAAAAAGTTTTATTGTACAAAGAACCGACAATTGAAAGGGATGATTAACTGCTTTAAAGGCATTTTTTAAAAACCCATAATCAAAGCGCGCGTTATGGGCCACTAACACACAGTCTTTTAACAATAAAGCCAACTCTTCAGCAATAGTATGAAAAAAAGGTGCCTCAGCCACTGAAGCATTCGAAAGGCCAGTAAGGCTGGTAATGGCTTGAGGAATAGTTCGAAGCGGATTAATTAAACTCGACCAGCTTTTTTCAATCCCTTTTTCAGTCACAATCATCACCGCAATTTCAGTAATCTTATCTTGAGTGACGTGCAAACCTGTAGTTTCAATATCCACAAAAGCCAATCTATATTGCATAAAATCTCATTTTTATTATTAGATTGAAGATAATGACTTAATCCTGGCTTGTAAAGAACCTAAAATAAGTTTGTTTTTCAAGTTCCGTAACTTAGCTTTGTTTTACTCCTTAAACCTTACAGGGTGATTTCATCAAAGTTTAAAACCCATCACTTTTAAATAATGAGCAAGGCTACGTTTAATGAATTTTCTTCCTTGGCAAATTTTTAAACTTTGTTGAAATCGCCCTGTAAACCTTAAAAAAATCAGATCAATTAATATTCTCTTAATAATCTTAAGTCTATAATTGAGATAGCGAAATAGATTATCGAACGAGGGTTAACTAATGTCAAAGCACAAGCACTGCTCTTTTTTCAAGAGAGAACTGCAAAGTTTTAAAAGCAGTATACAAGACTCTTTAAAGTTTTTAGATTCAAGCACTAATAGTATTAGCTTAGATTCCCCCCAGTTTTACAGTAAATATAGAGGTGAAAACGCACTTCGTGAGAAAATTCCTAGCAATTTTTTTGACAATAAAGCACTGGATGAAGCAAGCAGGGGAAACTCTTATTCAATTTTTCCCGAGTTAATTGGACCTGGAAAATGTACACTCCCTGCTATTAAAGAAGCTCTTAAATCCAGGGGTGTAGATGATGAATTACAAAACCAAGTAATTAATCTAATGTTACAATGTAGAGTTGGAATCTTTTACGGCCTCAATGTACTTATTGAAGGTTTAATATATGAGAAATCAAAAATTGTAATTTCTTCTGATAATGATCAAGATAAAAATTATCTAAGTGCTGAAGTTATAGAATCTAATAATGAGAAAGATCCTGTTTCAGTTATTTTAAAAATTAAAATGCCTATGCAAACATTTACTTCAAATGGCATTGAACTAGTTTGTATAGTAGATACTGAATTGAGAGTTTCTAAGAATTCAATTTATCTTAATAAAATTACTTATAATCAAGTCGGAGACAGCGAAATTTCCAATAAGATCTTTAAAGCTGTATCTACCGATGAAAATTATAGTGTTTTAAACCAAATCTGGGATTTTATAAAAAATATTTTCTTCAAAAACATCGATAATGAATTAGAACTCTCTTTAAGTTCACCAGTTCCTACTATGAAAATATAGTAAAATTTTTTTCCAAATAGCACATTTAATTTGATTAATTGTGCTCAGGATTTGATGAAATTTTATTAAATTACGTATTAATTAAATAATTTAGTAAAACAAATAAAAATTTACTAAAATACAGACTTCGTATCCTTAGCAGAAATTACTAATGAATTTAATTTCTCATAAAAAAATTATCCCTCTAGTTTTGACCCTTTTTGCACCACCCATTCATCCCTCCACCTGGCCCATCTTTTTTTATCCCGACAAACAGCTCATTATGGACTTGAATATCTTTGATAATACCGACTGTCCCGCCGGAGAGATCAAACTTAAACCGAGAGACATCAATGTTAATAACTTTACGTGCGATAACGCTTGCCCCGAGGCTTGGGTATGGAAGGCAAAAATAGACGATCAATGTCATAGTTTTTCAGACTTTGATTTTAAGCGCTACCAGATTAACCATTATAGAGATTATGATGAGGTCATTGCTTTCTATGGCGCACGCTCATCTGGCGAAACTTACTTTAGTTATGAGATGAAAACTCTGCCGGGAACCTATTGGTATTGCACTCAATACAAACAGGGTTTGGATTATATAACTTGTGCAAACGATACTTTTCGTTTGTATAAGTAGACTTATCGAACAAGTTATAAATTTATGTTCTATATTATAATAGTCAACAGGATAAGGAGATCCACATGAAAACCCAGATAAGCACTAAAAATGATTACATTAAAAGTTTATATCTAGCCGTTTTTTTATTCATTATTCCCGCAAGCGCTACTTTTGCCGCATGCTGTACTGACCATGGCGGCGTTGCTTCTTGTGATAAAATGAAGGGTGTGAAAATTTGTAAAGACGGCACAGCTTCACCATCTTGCACTTGTCCCAAAGTAAAAGCAGCAGTAAAAAAAACGACAACTCAATCAAAAACTAGAAATTCCAGCAACACTAATGCGAAAGGCTGTTGCTCAGGTCATGGCGGTGTAACTGGACAATGTGATAAAACCTCGGGTTATCAGCGATGCAAGGATGGAAAAATTTCAACCTCTTGTCGATGTAATTAAGCTTAGAACATTACCTTTCTGATGGTTGTTTTATTAATCTACGCCAATGTCGACTAAGATATCTATTCTGCTAAAAAATAATAAATCTAAGCCCTGAAGTCAGGGCTTAGATTAAAGGTCTAGTTACAATTGCCATTTATCACGCAATTTTTCAAAGAAGTTGCGAAGTTGAAGTTATTATTTTGATCATAGGTAATTTCCCATTCAAAGACACCTCCAATACCCGGGTAGGCTTTCGGAGGAATATAGCTTCCACAACTGTTTGAGCTAGCGATACCAGTACGTAAGCATTGAATGGCACGTTTAATAGTCCCTGTAACTGCTGCTGGCAAGCCATCACTTTGACCTGATACATTAGGCGCAGGGTATCCTAAAACCACTTGATCCGGTCTTAGATAGCTTTGATAAGGCTGAAATCCTGTTCTTTGGCCGCTGCTAGTTTGTGCAGGCCAATTGGCTAATAAATCGGTCGCATAGGCTACCGCAGCATCAGGCGTTGAAGTTATATTTGGATCATAGCAAACTAAGTCAATACCATAGGCGCAGCCAGAGTTATAAACTTGAATACCAACCCAACTTAGTGATTGATAAGTTTGCATGATTAACGATGCATAATTACCCCATACTCCATCAAAGCCGGCTGTAGCAGCGATGTTAGCAATCTGAGGAGCCAGAGTTATAAGCATATTGGGATGTTTGCTATGCAAAGTATTTATGATATTTGCAAGTACAGCGATATCCCCTGTTGGACTAGCAAAACTTCCGCCACCATTTAGGCCACTCTCTATATCTATATCAAAGCCATCAAAACCATATTGGCTGATTACATTTTCCAAGGATGCTGTAAACGTCTGTATAAAATTAGTTGGAGAAGACGCTAAAGCTAAAACTTGGTGAAAATTAACCGTTGTATTAGGAATTGAGCTAGATGCACCACCAAGCGAGAGAATTACTTTCACGCCTGCATTTTGAAGTGCTTTAACATAAGAGGCATTAACTGTATCGAAGGCAGGTGTAATTTCTCCAGGCTTTGCGGTATTAAAGACTGCGAAAGCAACTAAAATATGCGTATAGCCCGCATTTGCAATGGCTGTTGCCGACGGTGCTGTTTTCCAACCAGGCAGATAACCAATGATTCGTCCCCCACCACTGCTATTTTTTTTATAAGTTATTGTCTCCACCGCAGCGGCAGATGCAGTTAGAGGTTGTGGTTCATAATTAGCCACATAACCACTTATTTCATCAGCAGTTACTGTATAAATTGTCCCATCAATTAACTTAACCACAGCCGAACCAGAACCATTACTAAGAGTAATCTTTTGCACTACCGGCGATAAATTTCCTGTAGGGGTAAAGGTCACATTCACCGAAGTTGTAGTAGTAGGGACTCCTGATACGCTAACGCTAACATTATCCTGAGCTATCTGAGTACAGCTGTAACTCAAATTTACGGTAGGCGGCGTAATTGCAGCTGTGGCAACGTTTGGATTAAAGATAGGCGAGCAATTATAACCATTATAGGTAATAACTGGAGTTGATAAACTATAGCTGATAGCGTTAACTAAGCTGGAAACTACAATTGAAGAACTCCATTGCAAGCTCGCATTCACTGAACCATTATTCGCAGATTTTAAGGTCACAGTAGGAATTCCTGTATACCCTGCTAACTCCGTTGGTAAAGTCGTTGCACTTAACTTAATCGCTCCACTTGGCTGAATCGCTTTATAGGTTACTACTGAAAAAACAGAACCTCCACTTGTAACTGGTACAGAAGAAGGATTAGCCGTACCTGAATATATAGCGCCAACGCTGTCAGTAACATTTAGCGGCGAAAGAGCATAATTCCCCACCGCCAAACCGGTCACTTGTTGTTGAGCACCCCAGGGAAGTTGTACTTGACTTATTTTTTGTCCATTGAGACTTAAATCTACTAAAGCATAATTTTGTGAAACATTAGAAGGTTTCCCCGTTGCGTTGCTTAAGTTAATAGTACCGGTAGCAGGAGTTGCTCCTAAATACACTTTAACTGAATCGGCAATATAATCTGCTTTAGATTGTCCATACACAATGGTAAATGAGGCGCCTTTTGCCAAAGTACTGACCACGTCTGGTTTATTTGGAAATTGTAGTGATAAGGAAGCTAAATAACTGCCATCAGACTGTGGTTGTGATCTAATTTCTAGATTATTACTGGGGTATGAAAGGGGTGCATAGTTACTAAGCCAAAAAGAGGTATTCAAATTAGACTTGTTTAAAAAACTAAGGGTTGAGTTTTGAAGATCTACAGTCTGCCCACAATTGTTAGTTAACTTTAGTGACGTTTCAACCCACCAAGGATCTGAAGGGGAAGTAAAAGTGGCGGAAATACAAGTTGTAGGTTGAGGTGCGATTATTGGTTGGCTTGCTAATCCATCTACTGTGGTAATTAAAGTTGCCAAACCTAGCAAAATATATTTGTTCATAAATCTCCTTAGTTATTATTGATTATCTATTTTCCTGTTTAAATTTTTGAAAAACCAATATAACGTTCGGAGTTGTCTATTGTCAAAGCGTATTTCCAGACTCTATTCTCACCACTAAATCAAGACAAATAAAATATATTTAAAATATTCAAAGTCAAGACTGTTTTTTCATTTTTTCTTTGTTATGATAACGAGGTTTGAAAGTTCTTCCGCCCTATACCTTCTGTGGATAACTTCTTGTATAAGATCTGATTAAAATTATCTATTTGTCTACCATTTCTTCAATAAGTCCCGCCAGCACTAACTTTCAGCATTATTTAGAGATTTATAATAATGAGATCTTATCCACAAAATCTGTGGATAATCCTGTGTACAGTATTTAAAATCTTATAAAAATAAAGCTCCAAGCCTGGTTGCTCTAGAACTCACCAATTCAAAACTCATGATGAAAATTCTCTGCAATTATTGCACTAATCTCGAGCGGAGAAGGCTTGGTTTTGCCAAAATAAATAAAAACCAGCTTCTCTGTAATGATTGGCACCAAGGCTTCCGGGTCGGATTCATAAATTAGACGAATTGGATGAGTTTGATCTCGATTAATCCAATAACCAATCAATCCAAATTGGTCACCTGATTGCACTTCTTTGCCTTGTTGAGGATTAGTCATCTAGTCATCCTTTTAATAAAATGCTTAATTTAAGTTTAGTTTGGAAATCGTAGAAGGCTCTGGTAAATTTGACGGTTTGAAATGGAAGACAGTGATAATAATGAGTATTAAGTACTCCCATGAAAAATTAATAGTAGCCTGGTCACTTTATGATTTTGCCAGCTCACCTTATTTTGTGGTCATTTTAACTTTTGTTTTTGCAACCTATTTTTCACAATCCATTGCCTCATCAAGTATTGAAGGAACGGCTTTATGGGGATATACCAATTCAATCTCAGCCTTAATTATCGCCTTTCTAAGTCCAATTTTGGGCGCAATTGGAGATTACGGCGGTCATCTCAAACGCTGGTTAATTGGCCTAACTTATACTGCAATTATTGCTACTGCTTGCTTATGGTTCGCTTATCCCAATACCAACTCGATTGTTTTTACCCTAAGCTGTATTCTCATTTCTAACTGCACTTTAGAAATTGCAACTGTATTTTATAACGCTTATCTACCTCGAATTGCTCCCTCGGGTTATATAGGACGGATTTCAGGTTGGGCCTGGGGCCTAGGTTATTTAGGGGGTATCTTATGTTTAATAATTGCTCTTTATCTATTCATTGAGGGGCCTTTTAGCTTTGGACCAGGAAAGGATAACTCGGCCAACGTGCGCTCTGTCGCTTTTCTGGTCGCTGCGTGGCTAGCTCTATTTAGTCTTCCGCTTTTTCTCACAAAATCCACTGAATTTAAAACTTTAAAAACAAAAGAAGCCATTAAAAAAGGCCTTCGTGAATTAGCTCTAACTATAAAGCAGCTCCCCGAAAGAAAAAATCTTTTGCTATTTCTAATCGCACGCACTATTTATATGGATGGCCTTAATACTGTATTTGCTTTGGGAGGCATTTATGCAGCTGGAACCTTTCATTTAACGGTCACTCAAGTAATCCTTTTTGGCATTATCATTAACATAACCGCAGGCTTAGGCTCATTCCTATTTGCTTGGTTAGATGATTGGCTTGGTTCCAAAAAAACAATTCTTATTTCTTTATCTGGCTTATTATTTAACTACTGCCTCTTGCTTAATTTAGAAGCGGTCAACCTTTTTTGGCTAATTGCACCGATTCTTGGAATTTTTGTGGGACCGATTCAATCGGCGAGCCGAACTTTTCTCTCACGCTTATCTGCTAAAGATGAAATTGTACGCATGTACGGTCTTTATTCTCTATCAGGCAAAATCACAAGTTTTTTAGGGCCTTTATTAGTAGGAATTGTAACAGTTAATTCGCAAAGTCAGCGGATTGGTATGACCGTATTAATTCCTTTTTTCTTGGTTGGGGCTGGTATATTGATCTTTGTAAAAGAAGAGCGTTGACTCAGTTATTTTTAATTCAAATAATAGAAATTGTAAGTCTTATTTCTTGTATATCAATAGCAGCTATGGCAAGATTTGCAAAATTTTAGATGTGAGTTTTATAAATGGGCAAGCGCCTCTTCTTCGTTCTAATAATTATTTCTCCCTATACTCTAGCCTTTAATTCAGTGAGTCTCTATCAAGCACCGTTGACTAAGCTATCTAAATTTAAATTCATTGATAATTTGCAAAGCCCAACAGCCTTAGCAACGTCTAAAGCTACAGAAACAAACACCCTTCTAGCAATCAATCAAACCCTTGAAGGTCAGGATAAGATAGTTCGTTATCAACAACTTTATAAAGGTATTCCGGTAATTGGGGCGCAAGTCATGGTTATCAAAAACTCCAAACCTAGCTTAACTGCCAAAGCAAATTCTCAGGTTAATGGCCAAATACTTGAAGAAATTCAAATGGAGGTCAAACCAACTATTTCCAGTAAAGATGCACTGAATCTGGCTAAAGATGCTTATTTTAAACTCAATCCCAAAGCAGCAACAACCGCTGATTTAAGTCAATTACAAATTAGGATTGATCAAGAGAAAGACTCGCAACCCGGGCTTTTCTATCTAGTCTCCTTTAAAACGACCAATAAAAAAGGCAAACCTGCTTGGCCAAACTTTATTATCAATGCACAAAATAGCATGATAATTGAGCAATGGTCTAATCTTAAATATTACCTTGATACAGGTCCGGGTGGTAATGAAAAAGTGCATGAATACTGGTATGGTCAAGATGAGCTGCCTTCTCTGGATGTTCAACAAGAAGGTACTAATTGCGTGATGGAAAGCTCAAAAGTCAGGTTAGTTCATCTTGAGTCAAAATGGGATTGGGATTCAGAACAAAAAACAGCCTTTCAATATAATTGCGGTAAAAATCTAGAAGAAAATATTAACGGTGCATTTTCACCAGCAAATGATGCCTATTTTTTTGGTCACACTATTGTTGATATGTATAAAAATTGGTATGGGCTTAATGCACTTCAATATATAAGTGGTAAACCTATGAAGCTTATTATGCGCGTGCATTTTGGCGAAGACTTTGATAACGCCTTCTGGGATGGTGTTACTATGTCATTCGGTGATGGAAAGGAATTGTATCCGCTGGTTTCATTAGATATAGCCGGCCACGAAGTTACTCACGGTTTCACTCAGCAACACTCCGATCTTGAATATCATAATCAATCGGGAGCACTTAATGAATCCTTATCCGATATGGCAGGTCAAGCGGCACGAGCCTATCTCTTAGAAACCTCGCCCGCACTCTACAATAAAGCCCATCTTACTCCAAATAAAATAACTTGGGGAATTGGTGAAACGGTAATGCGGGGGCAGTTTGGTACAGCTATACGTTATATGGATCAACCTTCTGCTGATGAAAATTCTGCTGATTGTTTAGATAAACTCTTAGCCAAACGTAATAAAGCAACATGTACTATCACTTACAGTCAATTAGTGAATAATGCCTATCAAATTGACGATCCTCAAGAACGTCAAAATTATATTGTCCATACGGCAAGTGGTATCTTTAACAAGGCTTTCTACCTTCTTTCTCAAAAACTGGGAATTAAACAGACCTATCAAGCCATGGCTCTTGCTAATGTTAAATATTGGACACCAACAACCGGTTTTAAATCTGGGGCTTGTGGAGTTCTTAGAGCAGCAAAAGATTTGAATATTGACTTGGCTCTCGTTAAAACTGCTTTTGGGCAAGTGGGCATTGATACACAAAGTTGTTTCAATTAATTAGTTTCAGATTTATTTGAGCTGATCTGGGCTAAAGCTAGTTCCATGCTAATTATTGCTCAGACTCAAGCTCAATATTGCTTACATCGATTAGCATGCCTGGATAGATTTGTTCAGTTTTAGCAATAATTATTGTTCCTCTAACTATCACACTTTTCCCAAGCAGGTCTCTGTGGTTGAAATATTGATTTAAGCTTAGTTTTAATTGAAAACGTGAACATCCTTCTTCAAGACGAGAAAGAGTTTTAGTTTTTTCATTATAACCCTCCCCGCAATAGGCTTTATCAGTATTAAGTACCCAAGATCCGAACAATTTATTTTTTATAAGCGTATTTTTAGGCGGGTTTTCACTTAATAGCATTCCCATTAACTGTACATGGCTTCCTTCAACGATGCATTCGTCAACTTGCAAGGAATTATCAGCTTTTACGCTAGTTATGAATAAAGTTAAAATCAAAGCGCTAAAAATAATTTCAGATTTCATTAAATTTCCAGCTAGCTATTTATAATGAATTTTAGATTACAATTTGAGTTTCAGCCAGAATGAGAAAATCCTTGATTTTTTAAAACAAATTTCAACTAATAATGCCACTATTAAGAATTATTGTGATTAATAGGTAGATAAGGCTATACTCTCTTTCCAAAAATTATTGAGTTTTAAACGATGCTTAGCTATCAACACGGTTATCATGCTGGCGGTTTTGCTGATGTTGTTAAACATCTAACCTTGAGTCGTTTATTAAAATATATGACTGAAAAAGAAAAGCCGCTTTTTTATCTGGAAACCCATTCTGGACGAGGAGGTTATGATTTATTTGATCAACAGGCTAGCAAAACTAAGGAATACGGTGAGGGAATTGAACTTCTTTGGAAACAAAAAGATAAATTGCCAACTCTATTCTCGCCCTACATTGAAATCATTGGTGATCTAAATACCTCAAAAAAATTACGGTACTATCCAGGATCACCTTGTTTAGCGATTAATTTACTGCGTGAGCAAGACAGAATCTATTGTTGTGAATTACATCCTCGTGAGTTTGAGCATTTAGAATCATTACACCATGCTGGTAAACGAGTCTTTTGCAGCCATAGTGATGGGGTAGCAAGTCTGGGTTCTTTACTTCCTCCACCTGAGCGTCGCGGCCTAATATTTATTGATCCTAGTTTTGAAATAAAAACGGAGTACAAGCTCATACCAAAAGCAATCAAGGCTGCATATCAGCGCTTCTCAACCGGCGTTTTTTGCCTATGGTATCCGCTCGTTGACAACTATTATCACGAGCAATTATTGCGCAATATGCAAGCTATTGGTGCGAAATCTAATCTACGCATAGAATTTAATTTAAATTCAGGTCAAGAAGGTATGACAGGATGTGGACTCTGGATCATCAATCCCCCTTATGTGCTCTGTGAAGAGCTTAAGCTTGGCCTTAAACACTTAACTACTGTATTTAATCCCGGTAAGTCTACCTTTTTGGTAAATGAGCTAAACTGTGATTAAAAGGAGTATTAGTTATGAAAATCCAACCTCTGTCGGCTTTTTACGATAATTATATTTGGATGATTATTAACGAAGAAAATAAACAAGTTCTGTGCATAGATCCCGGGCAAGCCGAGCCAGTGATTCGTTTTCTCGACAAAGAAAAATTAAGCCTCCAAGCTATCCTTTTAACTCACCATCACAACGATCACATGGGTGGAGTTTCAGAACTTATTAATCTTAACCCCAAGCTTCCTGTTTATGGTCCCTATGATAAGCGTATCCCTGAGGTAGACCATAGTCTTAAAGAACCAGATTATCTAAAAATTGATTCTTACCAATTTAAAATAATCAACACCCCCGGACATACTGCATCGCATATTAGTTACTACGAGCCAAATCAAGGTTGGTTATTTTGTGGTGATACTTTGTTTTCTGCAGGCTGTGGGCGAGTTTTTGACGGCACTATTGAAGAACTTCATGATTCTCTGCAGAAATTAAAAAATTTACCAGAAAATACCCAAGTATTCGCGGCGCATGAATATACTTTGAAAAATTTACGTTTTGCTGCAACCGTTGAACCTGACAATTTAACTATATATAACTATGCTCAACTCTTATTAGCAAAGTCTAATACCTGTTCCCTGCCATCAAGTATCGCTGTAGAAAAAGAAATTAATCCTTTTTTTCGTACAGAAACTGCAGGAGTAAAAGCTTTTGCAAAACTTAAGGGTTCTAAATCTACTGATTCTTTAGCAGTTTTCAAATTGATCAGGGCAGAAAAAGATAATTTTAATTAATATAGTTAACTCAATTTAGTGAAAGCAATTGTTGGACTTTATAAAACTTGCTTCGTAGTATGTATAGCCACACTATTATTTAGTAAACTGTTGGACCATTGAGTAAAAAACAGGCTTTTACGTTGAAATTTAAACCCTATGCAGGCTTTTTTTTGCTTCTTGGCTTTTTCTTATTTTCAAATAACCTTCACTCTCAGCTGGCACCTAATATTTGGGATGTATTACGAGGTCAATTCTCTTTAGATCATAATATAAATCAACCTGAGGTTCAGGCTCAATTACGGTGGTTCCTCGCTCATCCTGGATATTTTCAGCGGTTAATTCAAGCAAGGCCATATATATATCATATAGTTACAGAAGTTAAAAAACGCGGACTGCCGGGAGAACTGGCACTTTTACCCATGATTGAAAGTGCTTTTGATCCCTTCGCCTATTCATCAGTAGGTGCTGCTGGATTGTGGCAATTCATGCCCGGAACAGGGACTCATTGGGGCTTAAAACAAGACTGGTGGTTCGATGCCAGGCGTAGTATCCCTTCCTCTACAGCTGCTGCACTCAACTACCTAACTTTCCTTAGCCGATATTTCAAAGGCAACTGGCTTTTAGCGATTGCTTCCTATGATGCTGGCGAAGGTGCGGTTTCCCGTGCTGTAAAAGCGGCTAATCACGATTATTTTTGGACTCTACATTTACCGAATGAAACCAAGGTCTACGTTCCTCGATTGTTGGCACTTGCAGAGATTATTAATAATCCTGTTCATTATCAAGTTAATTTACCCGACATTCCTCATGCAGCTTATTTTGAAGAAATTAATGTTGGCAGCCAAATTGACCTCGCTAATGCAGCAAAACTTGCTGGCATTTCTTATAAGGACTTGATCAAACTGAATCCTGGGTATAATCGCTGGACAACTGCACCTAATCAACCTTTTAAATTATTAATTCCTAAATCTAAAGTAATTGATTTTAATCGTAATTTAGCCTCATTACCCACTGAGAAGCGAGTCAGCTGGGCTCAGCATCGAGTATCAAAGGGTGAGAGTATTGAATCCATCGCTCAGAAGTATTTCACAACGACAAGGCTCATTAGGGAACTTAATCAGTTAACTTCGCAACAATTAATCGATGGACAAAATTTACTAATCCCTAGCTCTAAAAATTTGCAGCCATCTCAACCCCTATGTCCAACTGCTGCTATTATCAAAGATAGGCCTAAAAGCTTTGAAACCTATAAGGTGATACATATCGTTCAGCCGGGCGACAGTTATAAGACTTTAGAGAAAAAGTATAATCTAACCAAAATAGACCTTGCCAAGTGGAATAATATTGATATTAATGGTGTTTTGATGACTGGAACACAATTGATTATTTGGAGAACTATTATTATAGAAGGACTTTATATAACCAAACCCGGCGATACGTTAAATAGCATTGCCAACAAGAATTTCACTGATCTAAAAAAACTGATTCAACTTAACCCTGGTTTGCAGCATAACCGGTTAACTCCTGGCCAGCAGCTAATAATCGGTTAAGTTGTTCAGCAGGAGATTTAATTTAAGATGATTAATTCAGAGACCCAGGTACAATTGGCCAGGTTTTGTAAACTAGTTAGAGATCCTATGATATACTTAAGGAATAATTAACATTTAAAAAACTCTATGAAATTCCTTTTTGATTTTTTTCCCATTTTTATTTTCTTTCTCAGTTATAAACTGTTTGGAATTTACACAGCTACAGCGGTAGCTATCGCGGCTTCACTATTTCAAGTCATTTTTTATCGCCTTAAGCATAAACGGTTTGAGAAAATGCATCTAATTAGCTTTGGTTTGCTCTTTGTTTTAGGTGGTGCAACCTTATTTTTCCATAACCCTTGGTTTATTAAATGGAAGCCAACAGGTATATATTGGCTAACCGCTTTGGTATTCCTGGGTTCGCCTTTATTTTCAAAAAAAACTTTAATTCAGAAAATGATGGAAGGAAACATAAATTTACCGCGCAAAATTTGGTTTCGCTTAAATTTTGCCTGGGCTTTGTTTTTTGTGTTAATGGGAACGGTTAACCTGTATGTAGCCTACTATTATAGTACTGATATCTGGGTTAATTTTAAATTGTTTGGAGGTGCTGGGTTCACTTTGCTTTTTGTTTTTATGCAAGCACTTTATTTAACTCGACACTTAATTGACAAGGATGTAGAACGTCAACCCTCAGGGGATTCTCTTTAGAATTGCCTAAAACTTTAGGAGCAGCAATGCGATTGCTACTGGTTGAAGATGATGAGCTACTCGGTGATGCTGTTAAAGCAGGCCTCACTCAGTTTGGGTACATTGTCGATTGGTTAAAAGATGGTGAAACAGCCCGCGCTGCAGTCAAATCAGAATCTTTTGAGTTAATAATTTTAGATTTAGGTCTCCCTAAACTGTCCGGCCTTGCCTTTCTACAATCAATACGCCATGACGGCAATTCAACACCAGTTATTATTCTTACTGCGCGTGAGACTGTTGAGGATCGAATTAAAGGTCTTGATAGCGGCGCTGACGATTACATGACCAAACCTTTTGATATGAATGAATTGAGCGCTCGAGTACGTGCTTTGGTTCGACGTTCCCAAGGACGAGCCGATACGGTATTGCAATACCGAAACGTAACTTTAGATCCCGCAGCCCATTCGGTTTATGTCGATGAGGTCATAGTAAATGTTCCTCGCCGCGAATTTGCCTTATTGCAAAAATTGCTTGAAAATTCAGGACAAGTTTTATCGCGAGAACAGCTTATGCAAAGTATCTACGGTTGGGATGAGGATGTTGATTCTAATGCATTGGAAGTGCATATCCACAACCTCCGCAAAAAACTCAATGCTAATTTTATTCGAACCATTCGTGGAGTTGGCTATATGGTCGAAAAAAACGAGAGTAATTAAGTATCGTGAAATCTTCAATTCGTAAATTTTTGCTAATTAATTTACTGTTAGCAATTACAATTACCACCACTCTTACCGCCATAGGTAATTATTACCTTGATCAAAAAGACATTCAAGAACACCTTGATACACTTATGGCTATCTCAGCTTTATCCTATCAAGCCCTATTAGGGGATGATTTGCATCAACGGCCTCTTACTCAAATTCAAGATGCTTTGGAATTTATCCCTCAGAAAATAGATCATTTTTATAAACGCCGCTTTTTAAATGATCAACCGCCCAAATCTTATCTTGAGAAGTTCAATTTTCAGGTTTGGACCAATGGGGGGAAACTATTGTTGCATTCACCTACGGCGCCCAAAATTCCTCTAACTGCTGAGGTTGATGGTTTTAGTGATAAAATGTTAGGTCGACAAAAGTGGCGTGTTTTTACCACCTATAATGAAAAAGCGGGAGTCAGAACTGTTCTCGCCGAGCGTTATGACACGCGAAATGAACTTGGCCATCGTATTGCTCAAGATGATCTTTATATCATGTTGCTTACCTTTCCCTTATCTGGCTTGCTTATCTGGATTATTATTGGTCGAGGTCTGGATAGCTTGGATCGCGTGGCCCAAGAAGTGGCAAATCGTGCCCCTACTCATTTAGAACCCGTTGATTTAGAAGAAGTTCCTGAAGAGATAAAACCCGTTATCGATGAATTAAATAAATTATTTTATCGCTTACAAGAGGGTTTCGAACGAGAAAAACGCTTTGCAGCTGATGCAGCCCATGAATTAAGAACTCCTCTTGCAGCACTTAAAGCGCAGGCTCAAGTTGCTCTTAATACTAACAATATTGATGAAAAGAATTTGGCTTTGCACAAATTGATTGCCAGTGTAAATCGCAGCACTCACATCGTTCAACAACTTCTCACAATGAGCAAATTAGTACCTGAGGCCGCTGGTCTTAATGATATTGATGATGTAAACCTGGTAAAAATCACTCGCGAAGTTTTGGCGATGTTAGCGCCAAGTGCAGTTGAAAAGCAAATTGAGCTTGAGTTTGAACACGATGAGAATCCACCAAATTTTGCAGGAAATCTAACAGCACTAAGTATTTTAATTAGAAATCTAGTTGATAATGCTATTCGTTATTCCAAAGATCATGGCAAAGTTTCGGTGCATGTATTTAGGAAAAAACAAAATTTAATTCTTGAAGTAAAAGATAACGGTCCGGGTATCCCCCTGGAATTGCAATCAAGGGTTTTTGAGCGCTTTTTCCGGGTTCTAGGAAATAAGAGCACTGGCAGTGGCTTAGGATTAGCTATTGTGCGCCAAATCACCGATTTACACGGCGGTCGCGTTGAACTCGATTCACCGTTAGAAGGCTCAGGGCTTATTGTGCGAGTTTATTTCCCCATTTCAAACCCTGAGGTCCTCAAAAACTAATACCATTTAAATATTTACTTTTTATTTCCTATTTATTGAATATTTAGCAAATTCCCTATTTTTGACATGTTGAATAATATAATCATTGTTAATAGATGAGTTATCTCGATAGATGCATTTATTAGCAATACTTTTTAAATTAAACATTATTTTAATTTTTTTTACAGGAAAGCTGAGTGACTCCAAAATAAACTCACCCTGTATAGGAAGGTCAGGAGTGCTTTTATTCACTAGAAAAGACTGCTCACAGGTAGCTATTAATTTTTTAGTATTATTAGGTAAAATTTTAGCACCATGTAGATTGATAGTTGTAAACGTTAGATCTTCCGCGAGATTGTTTTTCAACTTTATTTTAAATGCATCACAAGGCGATTTTGCATTCGCAGAGCTGCTCAAAATAGCTGCCAGTATTAACCCAAATATCGCTCGACCCATAGTTTACCTCATACTAAATTAGAGCTCTATTTAAGCTGATAAAGCATCTATTGTCAAATTTTCTGTGACAGAAAAGAACAAAAAAACTTGACATATTCATGTGAGATGCTTATCTTAGTTAAGAGCTTAATGACATTTAAGGATAAATAAAAATGAATAATCTGGAAAAAATTGCTAATCCCACTAAATTTTTTCAAAGCCCTGAGGAGCTTAATAATGACAATAGCTTAAGCGCTTTAGAAAAAATTAAATCTCTGGAAAATTGGCTTGATGAAATTGTATTGAAGCAGATTGCTGAAGAAGAAAATATGTTAAGTGATGGTATTAAACAAAAAGATTTTACTCGGTCTATACATGAACTTTTAGCTTCATTGAGAGATTCAATTCATGCTTGATTGTACCCCAATGGTATTAAGAGGTTTATTTAGATCTGCACCATCCATTACCCCCTTTTTATTATCAGGTATTTATGACAGCAACTATTAAATTGGAAGATTTGAACTTAGTCGAATTAAATCTCTTATTATCCCATCTACGTCTTGGAAATGAACATCTAAAAAAACAATTGAACAAAGCTCAATTAGCTAATTTATTGCATTTGGGCTTACTTAATCAACAGCAATTAATTTCCGTTTCTTCTAATCGCATTGAAAAGTCAGGAAATGTCGCTTTAGTTTTAAATACGGTAATTACTTCAATTTTTGGCGCTTGGATGGGATTTTCAGGTTTTATGGGTCTTCATTTGGACTCTTATAAAACCCTCATGCTAATCACCTCAATTTCTTTTTTTGCAAGTTTCATTGTTGGTTTTTTGAGCTTTAAATTAACTACTCAGAGTTCAAAATCGGCTTTGCAAAATCAAAGAATTCATAATCTTCAATTAAAGGTTATAAAGCTTATTATAAGCAAAGAAAATGAATCGCTTGGTTCATTGATAAAGCATTTAAATAATTCATTATATTACTTAACTGATAAATCTTTTTTATTACCCATTTCTTCCAATAAATCACTCGAAAAATCCTTTTTTTCCTTTGAAAATAATATTGATTTTTCATCCTGGTTTTCACAAATTAAAGAAGCTATTTTGTTAAAAACGGAGATTATCAATGAAGATGAAATTTATCAATTTTACAGTGAACGCTTGATAAAAATTGTATCCAAACTAGAGGATTCCATTGAGCTAAGTTTTATAGGATCCGATCCACTAAACGATTCAGGAAGATCTAGTAGCGATATAGAAATGCTGGCACGATCTGAATCATTTATAGGTTTATTATCCAACCCAGCCACTAAATCAGTAGCCATACCTAATCGGAGTACCTGGCTGCATCAAAATTATCTCTCGTTGCTTGCCGGATTTTTTCCTACTTTATTGGGGGGATTTGCCTCAATGTTTGTTTTTCTCGCTGGCGGTCCTAATTTAGCCAAGGAATTAGGTCTCACTCATTTAGAAAAACTATTAAGAAATCCCAGTTCACGTATGATTGAGTTTGCTCTAGCAATCAGCCTCACTCTCTATTTTGGCCTTTCTTTTATTTATAACAATTATAAAAATTATATTCGTGAAAATGAAGTGGATAAAACTAAAAGAGCGTTTAATCTTCTGGAAAAAGACGATATTTTTTTGAAAAGAAAAATAACAATTTTAACCAAACTAAAAATTCAAGTTAAACGTATTATAAATATTTATACCGCTATTGAAAATATTGATAAATTCAACAAGATTAAAAAACAGGAGCGATTAGTTCTTGAGAAGTTAAAGATCTAAAATATCTGTATAATACCTCTATAAATATTCTAAAATTTGCACCGGAGTCTCTTAAATGAATTCTAAATCCACTCTTTTAAACCAAAATAAAACAATCTTAACAGGATCAACAAAAGCGGGATTTATCCCCTTATTCTTTATGCTAACTTTTTCTATTTTTCACCTGTTTTTTATTAATTATGGTTTCTATTTTACTACTATTTTTTCAAATCCTATTAAAATTAATTTAATAGAATATTACTGCTATTGGTGTGTTATGACGCTTGGTAGTTATTGGTTAATTTCAAGGATCATTAACACCCTTAAATTGGCTTTATCTAATTCTTCTATATTTCTAAACCACTCCCGTTTTGCAATTTTTATACCTTTTTTTTCCAGAATGTTAAAAGCCCTTTCGTTTTTAAGTTTATTTAATCTTTTAGTTCAACAATTAAATTTACCGGGGGATTCATCCCATATTTTTAATAAAGTTACTTCAATCTTGATTATTATTTGTATCAGTTCTCTAGTTTTTAAACTCGTAGATATTTCAGAAAAGCTCTTAAATCAACATTACGAAGATCTTTCTGGCACTATTGATGGTCGAAAGATTGTTACCAAAACACTTATTCTCAAGCGGGTTGCCTATTCAGTACTTATCGCAATTACTATTGGGGCAATATTAACACTGTTTGATAATGTCCGTGCTTTAGGAGCCAGTGTTCTAACTACGGCTGGATTATTAGGTTTAATTGCTACCTTTACAGCACAGCGTTCATTAGGCTCAATTTTTTCCGGTTTAGAAATTGCCCTGACACAACCTATTAAAATAGGGGACGTTGTAGTAATTGATAATGAACAAGGTGTTATTGAGGAAATTAATTTCAGATCGGTTGTCATAAAGTTATGGGACTGGCGACGCTTAATTGTACCTACTAATTATTTTTTGGAAAAATCATTTGAAAATTGGTCATCTAAACAAAACTCAAATCTCATCGCTAAAGTTACACTTTATGTGGATTTTACCTTGCCAGTATCTAAGGTTCGTCATCAGTTAAATGTCGTTTTAAATTCCTCCTCTTTTTGGGACAAAGACGTGGGTAAGCTGAACGTTAGTGATTTAAAAGAGCAAGTAATGGAAATAAAAATTTTAGCAAGTGCACGCAATGCTTCTGAGGCAAATGAATTGAAAAATGAAATTAGAGAAAAAATAATAGACTTTATTGCTAAAAATTACCCCCAGTGCTTACCCACTACCAGAAATTATACTGTTAAAACAATGGCATTTGATAACTTGAGTTTTAATAATTTAGAAAATTTAGAAAGAGAAACAATTTAAGTTATCTAGCAGAAAAAGTTGGAGAGCCAAAAGGCTCTCCTGATACAAATTATTGGCTTATTTCGTAATGAATTTTACCTTCTGGAAACCTCTTTCTGGGTGTTAAATCAACTTCATTGCTAGCATCTGTAGCGACGCAGGTATCACAACTGTTTGTTAAGTTAGAGCTAAACCGTTATAAACTTCTATGCCGTTTGGTGGCACTTGCACCAGTCGAGCACAATTAATATTTTCATCATGTTTTGTGACTCACGTACAGATATTAGTCCGTAAACAGTTCCATCACTTTCAGATAATCCCCAAGCGACGACATAGGCCTAGCGCTCCGGAAATTACGCCCTGACGCTAAAATCTAAAAAATCAGATCGGAAAATCGCCAATTACATTCTTATACTTATCTTGAGCATCAGCCAGACTTTATTTGGAGCATATTACAAGAGAATCTCTTTTAGCATGCTCTGAGTCAAGTTGAATAAAGGCGTCATCTATAATTTTCTTCTTAAGTCATGTAACTATTAGCCCCAATTTCTCAAGAAAACTTGGGTTCAACTAAACTGATTTCTACTGTAGCTAAAATTCGTTGTTGATGCGGCGAAGGAGCAAAAAAGCCTTGTCTAGAAAGAATTTGAACGGGTAATGTTTTAGTAGAAGTTCTTAAATTCAGCGCATCACAAGTCTTTTCTCTCGCTTGGGTTACAAGAGGTACAAAATTATTTTGGGCTATGCGAAGCGTATCTAAATCGATTACTTTTTTCTTAGCATCCATGGGGAATTGTGGAATAATTTCACTATCATAATCGCTGTTGCCTAAATTATGAATTTTGGCGGCTCGTCCAAGCAGAGCAGCTAGACCATGTGGTGCGTTGCCAATTTCTACCGCTTTAAATAAAGTATAAATACTTTCAATTTCTTGATCGGTTAAACGCTCCCTATTATCGTATTGTTCGATCATAATTTTGGCCACTTCAAGGTCAACTATCGTAGGATTTGATGGTAGACATGCATTCCTAAGGTTGGTACATAAATCATAAATCCGTTGCCCTGAGCATAAGGACCCCACCATATCTATTTGCGTGGCTTTTTTGCCTTCCGCATTTTCATTCAACATAAAATTCATTACATGAGCATCATGCGTAACAATCTTCGCCTTTTTTAAACCATACACTTTTGTGTAGTCATTGTTAAAATCTAAGATTTGTTGGTAGATTGAGTCAAAAGTTTCATTACTAAGCCATAGGCATAGAGTATGCGCCTCGGTCAGTTGGTGTATGTAATTACCAATTTTAGTTAATTTCTCATCTAAAATACCTGATAATTTTGCTTTTCGCAGAGAGGGTCCAAAAGTTTCCTTACTAAATTCCTTATATCCCTTTTTTAAGAGCTGCTCAGCAAATAAATTTTGTATACATTGAATATTGCTTTGTTGATTTTCTAAGGTTAAACCCTCAACTAATTGAAGATTCTCATCAAAATATTGACTCATTTGGTGAATAAGCTGATCAATTGTTTTTTGCAATTCAGGCAAAGAAAGTTGCTTAACTGTATTTAAATCCTTCATGACTTCAAGAAAATGCCTTGGCGTAGCACGCATCCCCTGCCCGTTTAAATCGGCTAAATAGTCAGGATAAAGTTGACAAAAGTCCTCTCCCGCCTTTTGGACATCAATAATGCAATCGACCATAGCAAGCGGAACTTCTTTTGGATAATTGGTTAAATTAAAGGGATTTGCAGGATTTTTTTGATTTAAACCAGCTTCTTTCATTGAAAAATCTTTACCTATTAACTTAGTAACAAGACTAATTTGATGATTTACAAGATCGGAAGGAATCAAGACATCGCCCACTTGAATAGGCAATACAGGTGACTCCTCTCCATTTAATGTGGCGATACATTTTGCTGAATTTGGATAGTTTGAATCCAAAGCATGTTTATCATGCATAAAGCCCATAAAGGCGTAAACCGCTTTTTGCCTAGATTTTATGATCGATGTTAAAGGCGGATCCTCTCTCTCAATTTTAAAGAAAAATGCTTGGTCATTAACCAAGGTCACCATAAAACCAAAGCTCAACAAGCCTCCGCTCACCGCCTCAATTTCTGCCTTATTAAATTCATCCCCGTAAAAATAACTTAAAATCGCACGTACAGTGGGATAATTTTGTTCTTTCTCTTTTTCTAAATTTAGATGTAACATTTTTGTTCTCCAACTTCATGATCAGTGGATAGCAAACTAACTGCCGTATCCACTAGGCTACGGGCTACATTAAACCCAAAAATATGGCTTAAACCACCAACTGCTAATTCCCAGGGACTAGAAATGATAGCTTCTAAGCCGCAATCAGCATGTAGAATCTGTTTGTCACGGTAACTCTGAGCTCTCTGGCAGATTAGATACGGCGATGTACAATATAGCAGCAGGCCAACTTTGTGGTGGCTGATCAGCTAAACCATCACGACCATAAAAATGGGTTTTATTTATTGCTTGATCAACTTCTGTGACATTTTTTTCAAGTCCTAGAGGGGTCAAAGCGCCACGGTAGACTTTAATATTTTTTTGTTCAACTAATTCCAGTATGCGCCGTACATTCAACGCGGTTTGTCCTAAAATAGCATTGCCGACCGTTGCCACTACACCTGGAATAGTGATATCGGGATTAGATTTAGTTTGCGATAATATCAACAAATGAGCTAAGGCATCGTCTACTCCTACATCTGAGTTAAAGACAATTGTTAGTTTTTCATTATGAGGAATCGAGGTGGTTTTTTCTTTCCTATTAAATTAAAGGTTAAATAAAGGTCTCATATTATCGTTTAAATTTACCCTATAATTTACCGTATTTTTTACGGTGAATTATAAGATACATTTCTGTAAAAAATTCCTAAAATTATTAATCCACAAGTGAAAACAAACCCTAACATATAAATGTTAAATTTCTTTCAATTTAAAAATGCTGTAATAAGCCAAATAAAGATCCTAGAATAAACACGGGGCTATTTAATAAGCCTAGATGCCAACCAGCAAAAAGTGCTTGTTTAGTAATGATTTGCTGAAGAGAAAAGTGATATAGCTTAAGTGGAGTTACCTTCTTTAATCCTATAAGCATTATTAAGCAAAGAATCCCAAGACCTGCAATGCATAATAAGTCGTTTCGCCAGCCTAAATTCATGGCCAGAAGCGCAAATAAAGAGTTGCCTACTATTCCCGCTGAAGCGCTATAAAAATCATCCAACCTATAGTCTTATTGGGGACCGCAGTAGTGACAGCTGTACTTATGCAAATTTCTCCACGTACGTTAGAGTCTTATTTGAATAATATAAAAGATAAATTAGCTTGAACTACTCGAGGTGAAATTATTCAAAAAATTAAAAGACATGCCTTATTGGTCAGCTATCTACTTGAATTGAAGGAAATCTCCATGTTATCTACTAATAGGATCCTGTTACCTCCCTATATGAAGTTAATTCTTCTCTATTACGAATGGGTCTTTGCTAGTATCTTTGTAGTTTTGTCATATTAATCTTTCAACTCTAATACGAGTTTTTTACCATTTCGTTATTAAGGCCTTATCAATACCATGCACAAAGTCACTGATTGATGGCCAGGCGGCAATCCGTAAATCAATTTATGAGCTTCACGCCTTACTCTTTCCCAGTATTTGTTTCTAGCTGAATAGAAAAAGCGGAGAGCCAAACGGCTCTCCTGATAAAAATTATTGGCTTATTTCGTAATGAATTTTACCTTCTGGAAAACTTTTTGTAAGTGTTAAATCAACTTCATTGCTAACATCTGTAGCCACGCAGGTGTCACCACTGTTTACTAAGTTAAAGCTAATATGAACCTTTTTGGAAGGAAGGCTGATTGTGTTTAAAATTATCTCACCTTTCATTACACCATTATCTACTGATTTATTCACAGTAAAGGTTTCTTCTGATTTTTGATTAAGTTGATGGATTGTACCAGGTTGAATTTCAGCCCCATCCAAATGGATTTTATGAATAGCCATATCAAAAGGTAAGTTATTCTGAACTTCAATTTTAAAACCATCACAAGGCGTTGAAGCGTTTGCAATACCAGCTGCAAATAATGTGGCTAGTGTTGCATATTTTAATTTGTTCATAATTAACTCCTAAGTATTAATACAGAGCTCTATTTAAGCGCTCAATAATGTCACAAAATTATGGTATAATAATGCACTTTAAATGTCAAACTTTATTTGACATTTCCGAGGCGTTATTTTGTGTCATTAAACCAAGGAAATCATCTATGACTAGAAATTAGAGTATTTTTCGCAGAAAACAAAAAAAAATCTGAGCCAGGTTGCGTATCAAATTTAAAACTTACGAAGGAAATGCTTTAGTTTGGTTGCAGTGAATGCTGTGTTTGCTTAGAACCCAGCTATCTTCCCGCCAATAATTGCAGCGCCTGGCGAATTAATTGTTCGCAACTTTTAGACCCATCATCAATTTTCATGACTACTTTAGCTGCTTCCTGCTGTTTATAACCCAGGGCTTCCAGGGCGCTTATTGCTTCGTCTTGTTCTCGAATCAGGAGGGTCTGTTTTAGCAAAGGTTGTTCGGAATTGGAGGAGAAAAATTGTTTCATAGAGTCCTTAAGCTCAATCACCAAACGCTCAGCGGTTTTCTTACCTATACCCGGTAATTTAACCAAATGGCTAGTATTTTGCTGTGTTATGCATTGGATAAATTCAGCAGGACTAATCGATGAAAGTATAGTAATTGCCATTTTAGGACCTACGCCATTCACTTTTATCAAGGCTCTAAATAGAGCACGTTCGCGTTTGTCTAAAAATCCATACAAAATTAAGGCATCTTCACGCACTACTGTATGGATGTGCAAATCAATGAGCCCTTGCTGTGACTCAAGTTGAAAAAAGGTTTGCAATGAAGTTTCTACATCATAGCCAACCCCATTAACATCAATAACTAATTTTCCTAAATGATGCTTATCCGCTATTTGTCCACGCAACCAGCCAATCATCGACGTCTCCTTAACCCTGTTGTTGTTCCTGTTTTCCCTAATTGTAAGGCGGCTAAACCATGACGCATATGACTATGACAAATTGCAATAGCCAAGGCATCCGCTGCATCGCTCTGTGGCGGTTTATTAAGCATAAGTAAGGCAACTACCATATGATTTACCTGTTCTTTATTGGCAGCGCCATAACCGACAACTGATTGTTTGACTTGACGTGCTGAATATTCATTAACCCTGGCTCGGCATGAAGCGGCAGCAACCATTGCAGCACCTCTCGCATGACCTAATTTAAGAGCAGAATTTGGATTTTGATGCATAAAAACTTGTTCAATAGCCACTTCATCCGGCGCGAAATTTTCCATAAGCTGACAAATTCCGTTAAAAATTTGCAATAAGCGACCGCTTAATTCACTTTCTGAGGTTCGAATGCAACCACTATCTATATAGTGTATGGTTCGATTTTCTTCTTTGATTAGACCATAGCCAGTAATACGAGAACCGGGATCAATTCCTAAAATGATGCTCATTTGCAAATCCTTCCGAATTGATCTGAGGGTAAACTAATATAATGATTCAGCTTACCCGGAACTAATTGTCTTCATATCGATTAACCCTAATGCTCTTCAAAAAATGACTCAGGATATTCAGCGTTAGAATGGACTTCCTGAACATCATCTAAATCTTCCAGCATGTCAATTAATTTTATCAAGCTTTCAGCCGATTCTTTATCAATAGGCACCATCGTCTGAGCACGCATAGTAAGGCCGGATTGTTCAACTTCATATCCGCCTTCCTGAATAGCAGCTAGGACCGTATGGTAGTTATCATCGGCTGTAATAACTTCAATCTGTCCCTCTTCAATAATTACATCCTCGGCTCCGGCATCGATTGCTAATTCCATTGCCCTTTCCTCAGCTTGTGCAGGCGCTAATAAAATTTCGCCAAGCTTAGAGAAAAGATAAGCAACAGAGCCATCAGTTCCAAGATTTCCACCGTGTTTTGTAAACGCATGTCTAATTTCAGAAACGGTGCGATTTTTATTATCCGATAAACAGTCTACCAAGATCGCAACGCCGCCAGGGCCATAGCCTTCATAGCGCATTTCAAGCATGTTTGCGCCATCAAGACCGCCAGCGCCGCGTTTAATCGCGTTATCAATAGTGTCGCGTTTCATATTGGCTTTAAGGGCTTTGCTCACCGCGTCTCTTAACCTTGAGTTGGTGGATTCATCACCACCACCCATGCGTGCAGATACTGAAATTTCACGGATTAATTTAGTAAATATTTTACCGCGCTTGGCATCCTGCACTCCTTTACGAAAACGAATATTAGCCCATTTACTATGTCCGGCCATTAAGATCTCCAATCGGGAAACGAAAAGCCTGATTATACCTCGCCAGCGAGTTAAAAAGAACGACGGTGTCTCGACTTTTTTAAGTTTTTCAAGCTAGACTTAATCTTTACCTTAGGATTAAGGAAAGTCAGTGTATCTAGCAGGATTTGGAAACCACCATCAAAGCGAAGCTATCCCCAATACTTTACCAAAAAACCAAAATTCACCACAGCTTTGTGAAAGAGGCCTTTATGCCGAGCAACTTAGCGGCTCAGCCTTCACACGACCAAGGCATCTTAATTTACATAGCTGGCTTTATCGCATTCTGCCCTCGGCGGTTCATGAAGATTATCAGCCTTATTCATCGTTTAACTATCTAAGTTATGCACAAGAGCAAGCACCCAATCCTTTTCGGTGGTCACCTTTGCCAGCGCCTGAGCATAGCCAAGATTTTGTTGATGGCTTATTTCATTTTGCTGGCAACAAGCACTGTACTACCTACATCTATCAATGTAATTCATCTATGACCACTCGCTATTTTAGTAATAATGACGGAGAGATGTTACTTGTTCCTTATTTAGGAAAGATAACTCTTCATACTGAATTTGGATTACTCATAATTGAGCCGGGCAAGATTGCTGTTATACCACGCGGCGTAAAATTTCGCGTGAGCTTTGAATGTCCCTTGGCTTGTGGCTATCTCTGCGAAAATTTAGGCACGCCCTTTAGCTTGCCGCAGTTGGGTTTTATGGGTGCAAATGCGCTAGCGAATCCTCGTCATTTTCTTTATCCGCAGGCTTCTTATAAGCTGAATAATGAATCCGTTACTCTTATTTGTAAATATCAAAACCGTCTTTGGTCCGCTAAATCAAACCATTCGCCACTTAATGTGGTTGCCTGGCATGGGAATTATGCACCTTATTGCTATGATCTTTCGCTTTTCAATCCCTTAGGGACTGTCAGCTTTGATCATCCTGATCCTTCAATATTTACAGTCTTAACCTCTGAAAGTGAAACTATTGGTGTTGCAAACCTTGATTTTGTAATTTTTCCTCCTCGATGGATGGTTGCAGAACATAGCTTTCGACCGCCCTATTTCCACCGTAATTTATTGTCAGAATTAATGGGATTGGTCTATGGTGATTATGATGCAAAAACAGAAGGCTTCTCAGCGGGTGGGGTGAGTATTCATAACTGCATGACGGCTCATGGGCCGGATACTCCAAGCGTTCAAAAAGCAGTTTCAGCCGAACTTAAGCCCGAACGTTATGAAGATACCTTGGCTTTTATGTTTGAAACTTGCGCACCTTGGCGAATCAGTGAAAAAGCACTCACACATCCGACTAAACAGAAAGATTATTCCGTTTGCTGGCAAGATTTACCGATACGATTCAAAGAGCCTTAATCAGCTAAGGATAGTTGTTCGGTTTTTACCGAACAACTATGTTGGAATTATTAGCGAAATTTTAAAATAAATCTTCTTGAGTGAGACCAACACGCTCTAGAAGGCCTCTAAGTGTTTTCAAGGCTTCGACTTGAATTTGTCTTACTCGTTCACGAGTCAAATCAATTTCTTTACCCACATCCTCAAGCGTTGCTTTTTCAAAGCCACGCAAACCAAAGCGCCGGGCAATAACTTGCTGTTGATTTTCAGTTAACTTATCTAGCAAGGTTTCTATATGATTGCGCAGATTTTCGTCCGTTAATAACTCTGCCGGATTGACGCTATTCTCATCGGCAATTGTATCAAGTAACGATTTAGACTCATCATAACCAATCGGCGTATCCATTGAGGCAACTTTATCATTTAAACCGAGTAACTTCTGAACATCCTCTATTGGCTTATCGACCATTTCAGCAATTTCTTCGGGAGAGGGTTCATGATCAAGTTTTTGGGTTAATTGCCTTGCTGCGCGTAAATATACATTGAGCTCTTTAACTACGTGAATAGGTAAGCGAATGGTTCGAGTTTGATTCATTATCGCTCGTTCAATCGTTTGCCTAATCCACCAAGTCGCATAGGTTGAAAATCTAAACCCTCTATCAGGATCAAATTTCTCAACGGATTTCATTAAGCCCAGGTTTCCTTCTTCGATCAAATCTAGGAGAGGAAGACCGCGGTTAAGATAGCGTCTAGAAATCTTAACTACTAAGCGCAGATTGGATTCAATCATCTTTTTGCGCGCAGCCCCATCACCTTTGAGTGCTAATCGAGCATAGTAGACTTCTTCCTCTGCTGAGAGCAAAGGAGAAAATCCAATTTCACTCAGATAGATTTGAGTAGCATCCATTATCTTGGCTGCCTGCCGGCCACGTTGATAGGTTGGAAAAGCTGTTTCATCACTGAAATTAGGCTCTTCTTCAACCTCACCGTCTTCTTCCACAAGCTCTTCATCTTTAGGAGACGCTTCCCATTCTTCATTTTCCTCAGGAATTTCATCTTCTTTTTTTAATTCATCGTCTGGCTGCATCATTTCACCTTTTGTGTTTATATCTATTAAAGAAAAAACACCTCTTTACTGCAAAATGGCCTCTACAAATTAATTCTTCCATTTAGGTTTGCTATTTTTTCGCTAAATAATGAAGCGGGTTTATGGGTAGACCATCTTTTCTAATTTCAAAATGTACGCCCCAAAAACGTCTATCTATAACCCCTATCTCGGCAATATTTTGTCCAGCTTTAACTTTTTGGCCTTCTTTAACAAGATTACGCGAATTATTACCATAAGCCGTTAAAAGATGGTTGTTATGCTTAATAATAATTAGATTCCCATAACCTGCTAAGCCACTTCCAGCGTAGGCTACCACTCCGCCAGATGTTGCATGTATCATTTCTCCTTTTTTACCAGCAATATCTATGCCTTTTTTACCTTGTTGCGGAAGAAAACCGGTATTAACAGAACCATTAATTGGCCAAAGCCATTTCTCGGAATTTAATTGGACAATTGGTGCAAATTTTTCACGGCGATAATAGTGGGCTGTCTGTTTTACTAGTGGAAGCCTAGTTGTCCTTAGGTTTTTATAAGGCTTAGATCTCGGTAAACTAGAATATGAAGCTAATTTAACTTTTAACAATTGTCCTATTCTTAAAGCAAAGGGGTTCTGTAAATGATTTAAGGCAGCAAGTTGCCGATAATCAAGATCATAGCGGAAGGCAATGGCGTAAAGTGTTTCACCTCGAAGTACTACGTGAGTTATTTGCCGTGTATTATTGGGCCGCCACTTTAATTCAACTACAGGTGCTAAGCTTGTTCGGGTTTCGCAACCAGCAAGACAAATTATTATTAGTAATACGCACATTTTGTACATATTTAGCTCACAAAATCGAATAACCCTCTAAGGGGTTTTTAAATATTACGGAAGGATAAAAGCCTCTTGATCTATCTAAGAGCGTATATTCAAATCCCAATTAATTTCTTTAACCCAATGGGCTAGTTGATCAAAAACCTTATAGTGAGTCATATCTACCTGCAGAGGGGTTACCGACACACAATTTTGGCTTATTGCATGAAAATCGGTACCTGGACCGCCATCTGCTTGCATTCCAGGTGGACCTATCCAATAGATTGCTCTACCACGGGGATCATTTGTTTTAACAATTGCTTCTGCGCCATGTCTTGTTCCCAGACGTGTAACTTCAATACCCTGAATTTCATTAATTGGTAAATCCGGGATATTAACATTAAGAATAGTTTGGGGAGGAAAGATATTTAAGCGCATTTTCAATACGAGTTCTCTAGCAATGATTGCCGCAGTATCATAGTGCTTGATACTTTCGCCCACCACAGAAAATGCAATAGCGGGCAATCCTAAATGCCGACCTTCCATTGCTGCAGCAACAGTCCCTGAGTAAAGAATATCATCGCCAAGATTAGCCCCTTCATTGAAACCTGAGACAACAATATCTGCCATAGGCTCCATAAAACCGGTCAATGCTAAATGAACACAGTCAGTCGGTGTGCCATCAACGCTAAAATAACCATTATCAGTGGTTCTAATTCGCAAAGGTACAGATAAAGACAAAGAATTACTTGATCCACTGCGGTTTCTATCGGGAGCAACAACTACTACTTCACCAAGATTTAACATTTCGTTGGCTAAGGCCTCTATACCCGGCGCATGCACACCATCATCATTGCTTACTAAAATTCTCATGTTTAACTCTCTGGTGATTCAAGCCAGCGTGCAATGGCTAAATATTGAGTCAACAACTGCTTATTATTCTCTAAGCTTGCTTTCAGCTCGGGTTGAGAAGAATGAGCTGCTAATTCATTTTTTTGCGCAGCAATAGATTCTTGTAAAGCCAAAATTTTCTTCCCAAAAAGTTGAGGACTAGCTTGCAGTTGATAAGCTAACTCGTTTGTTTTAACAGCAAGCGCTTTTAATTGTTCACAGCTCATTTGGGAGGGCTTTCTATCAGGACAATTTTTTAATGCTTCTTGCAAAGCTTGAGGGTGTGTTTGGTAATAATGCTCATTTTGTGGTGAGCAGGCAACTATAAATAATGTACTTAGAAAAAACAAATATCTCATCACCAACCTCTTGATTTCAAAGACCACAAAATTGGCAATATTAGCACTTGTGGCTATTTAACGCTATGTTGATTTAAAAAAGCTTAATTCCTAAAACAATGTTTTTGATACAGTTTAAGAATTAAAATGAGAATATTCATGAGTAATACTCAGTGTTATTGCTTTAACAATGCATAAATGTACCGCGGCTCGACGCCGCGGTACACTAATGTATTTTGCTAGACTACAAAGTTATTCAGGTTGATAAACATCTTGTTGAAGTCCGCCTACAACCCAGGGGCCATTATTATGAAATTGACGAAAATGCCAAATTTCATCTAACTGAGCTTGGGGTTGATTATTTTCTTTAATCGTTCCTGTAAAGCGCACACTGGCTATTACAGAATCCGTTTGCCTGGAAACATCTAGCAATTGAGCCTCCAAACTTAAAACTTCAGTTTTATTTAGCTCAGTACCTCGTTCATCCAATTGCATTTTGATCTCTGCATAGACTTCAGGCGTAGTGAATTCCTGTAAATCTGACAGATTTTTTTGATCATAAGCCGCTTGTAGTCGTATATATTTTACCTTTGCATCACGTAAAAATGACTCGGGAACAAAATTTTCAGGATAAGCCTGATTAGAATTTACCCCACCTCTACTATAAAATTTTTCAGCAAAATTATTTATTGATGCTTGTCTAAATTGGTTAGGCTGTGCGGTTTGCAAACCAGGCTGCATTTTTCGACGGAAAAAATTGACTAAAAAGAAAACTACAGAACCTAAAATTAACCATGAAAGCAGACCTGTACCCAAGCCATGCCCCATAAACAGGCTTGCCAGTAAACCACCGATTAATAAACCACCTAACATACCGCCCCAATTTCTAGTCTTTGCGGAGCGTTGAGTCCAAGCTTTTGAACTTGAGGCCGCCGGTGAAGAGAAAAGACTAGATTTTGAACGTTGCACCCCAAAACTTCTACCACCACCAAAACGCTTTGCAGAGGCTTCATTAACAACCATCCCAAAGCTAAACAAAACGATTAAAAAAATTGAGAGAAAATTCCGCATAACTAGCTCCTTCTGTAATAAGTGAGGACATTATCCCAGAAAAAACGATGACTAGCCACGGGGCTAGCACCAAAATTGATTTTCATTGATAGTCTAATCTTATAGCATTAGAATTTTTTAAATCCCATTATTAGAATAATTGAGCTAATAATAATCAATTAGTAAATAAATTAACTTTTAAAATACCAAATTTCAATAAAACTTCGCTTAGATTACATAAATGCTTAAATTTCATTGAATAAAATGGTATACATAGAAATGTAGCTTCAATTTTTAAATTGCTTTGATTTAAAAGAGTCGCTGCAAAGAAAAATTTAAATTATTAGGAATAGAAATGTCAGAGAAAATACGTGGTAAAGTTAAATGGTTCAACGAAAGCAAAGGCTTTGGTTTTATTGAAAGCAACGGCAAAGATTACTTTGTTCACTTCAGCGCTATTCAAGGCAGTGGTTTCAAAACCCTGACGGAAGGTGCAGATGTACTATTTAAGGCAGCTGATGGCCAGAAAGGTCCTCAAGCCGAAGAAGTTGAAATGGCCTAAGTTTGTTAATCCAGTTAAGAAGAATTGTCACTAAATACCTTGGTTTACAAAATCAATAATTGATGGATAGTTCAATTAGCTGCTTTAATAATGCTAAAATAGGCAACCTTGTTGCCTATTTTTTCTTGATCTTATTTAAAATTAACCACTACAGTCTTCAGGGTTCCACCCTTAGCTTCCCAAGGACGCTTGTATTTAAACAACATACTTGTCTTTGTAGGATAAATTTTCCCAGTAATCAGTTTAAAATTAAATTGCATAGTCCCGACAGCCCCCATTAATTGAGTTTTTGAAGGAATATATTGACTGGAAGATAATTGTAAAAAACTTTTATCAAAGTTAATTAGCTCCCATTGAAATCCCGTAGTGGGATTAGAGTTCAAATTTATCTGAAATTGATTAAGGTTTTTATCAACCTTGATGTTCATTGGGCTTGCGTAAGTTAACCCTATGAAAAAGAAAAGAAAAATCGCTGATAAAATTTTCATATTTTTTAATCTCTTATTAAGGTTACCTAAGTATATACCTTTGTAAGAGTTAGGCTAATTTTAAAATTAAGTAGCGGGATGTGTGTTATCCAAAAACAAGCTAATTCATGAAAAGTCCTGATTGCAACAACCAGGCTAGATATCACTTGTGTTAAGCGGGATAAATAAAAAAATGTAATCAGACAATGATAGAAAGGCCTACTAATAAACCGTGCTGAATAGGTAGATTGGTAATAAAGGCTGCATAGGGGAAAGGACTCAAACGCAACTTGGGATTTCCTCCAAAAACACCTTGATAAAGTAAATTTAAATTGGAAATTTCAGTTAAGGGATAGCCAAAACCTGCTTGTAATTCACCAGAAATCTCTGATTTATTATCAAAATACGAGCTATGCATTCTCCAATGTCGATATGCAATTCCACCTTTGAATTGAGTGAAAAGCAAAGATTCACTGATTGGATTTGCTTGCGCTGTAACTAAAAAATCTACCATTGGCATTATTGAGGCATTTAACAAACTGCCACCTAAGGGGAATGTACTGGGAGGAATATCCAAATGTAGGCGGTAACCCGTTTGTAAACCTAATTCCAAGCCAAAATTAGCTTTATTAGTAGTCAACAATTCAGCGCCTAGAGCAAGCCTTGCAAGCCCAGTTTGGCTGCCTGAACTACGGATTTGTTGATACCCTGAATAGCCTAAACTTGCAAGAACTGACCAACGGTTATCCAAAACCTCAGCATCGGATATCATCATAATTGGCGAATCGTTGTGAGTAAATGCATTAAAAGATAAAAAGCACCCTAGCAAAATTAAGTGCATTCTTCGTATCATGCTCATTCCTTCCATCAGCTGCTTAAATTAAAATCATTGCTTAAGTTAAACTTCTTTTTATACGCCATTTGATTGTAATTTTCCACTAGAATAAATCACAATAGAGTTAAATCCTTGATCTTAATGAGGAGAAAGGCGATGATTTTGTTTTTTCCTTTAGGGAGTCAGCATGGAACATGAAACAATGGAATTTGATGTTATCATTGTCGGTGCAGGCCCCGCGGGTTTGTCAGCAGCAATTAAACTTAAGCAATTGGCTACAAAGGAAGCTAAAGAATTAAAGGTTTGTGTCCTTGAAAAAGGGGCTCAGGTTGGCAGCCACATCCTTTCAGGAGCAGTACTTGAACCACGCAGTTTGCAAGATTTATTACCAAAAAATTGGCATGAAGCTCCTCTAAACACCGCTGTCACTGAAGATAATTTTTATTATTTAACAAGCCATAAAGCTTACCGTCTCCCCACTCCGAAATCGATGAAAAATGAAGGAAATTTTATTATTAGTTTAGGTGAATTATGCCGCTTTTTAGCTGCTGAAGCCGAAAAATTGGGCTGTGAAATCTATCCTGGTTTTGCAGCTGCAAAAGTTCTTTATAATACTAATAATGAAGTTATTGGCGTCGCAACTGGCGAAGTAGGTATTGATAAAAAGGGAGAAAAAACCCAAAACTATCAACAAGGCATGCACCTACTTGCAAGACAGACTTTATTCGCTGAAGGTTGCAGAGGAGAACTAAGCCAGACCTTAATGCAACGCTTTCATCTACGCGATAACAGTCAACCTCAAACCTATGGACTTGGCTTAAAGGAAATTTGGCAAGTTCAGCCTGAAAAACATCAACTGGGTAAAGTGGTTCACACGATAGGTTGGCCTTTAACCAATGATACCTATGGCGGTTCATTTATTTATCATCTAACCTCAAATCGCGTTGCACTGGGTTTTGTAGTGGGTTTAGATTATAAAAATCCTTGGCTTAACCCTTTCGCTGAATCTCAACGATTTAAATTGCATCCTTATATTTCTGATTTGCTCAAGGGCGCTGAACGTATTAGCTATGGTGCTCGCGCGCTTAATGAAGGCGGCTGGCAATCTATGCCTAAACTTAGTTTTCCAGGAGGAGCGTTAATTGGTGACGCCGCGGGTTTTCTTAATGTCGCTAAAATTAAAGGAATTCATACTTCGATGCAATCAGGCATTCTAGCAGCTGAAGCTTGTTTTGATTTTTTAAAAAACGAACCCAACACTGAAAAAGAACTTAAAGCCTATCCTGAAAAGGTAAAAAATTCCTGGCTTAATGAAGAATTACACCAAGTAAGAAACATTCGTCCTGGCTTCCGCTATGGTTTGTGGTTTGGATTAGCAAATGCCGCCTTTGAAACTTATTTAAGCCGTGGTCATTCACCCTGGACTTTAAAAAATCATGCAGACTACTCTACTTTAAATCCGGCTACTAAAGCGAAAGAAATTATATATCCTAATCCTGATAACATTTTAACCTTTGATCGACTCTCATCAGTTTATCTATCCAATACCTTTCATGACGAAAACCAGCCCTGTCATTTAAAACTTCGTAATTCTTTACTTGCAATCCGAGTTAATTATGAAAAATATGCATCACCAGAAACTCGTTATTGCCCAGCGGGAGTCTATGAAATTGTTAATGAAGAGCAAGGCCCTAGATTACAAATTAACGCTCAAAACTGCATTCACTGCAAAAGCTGTGATATCAAAGATCCACGTCAAAATATAGTCTGGAAAGCCCCTGAAGGCGGAGGCGGCCCCAATTATGTTGATATGTAGACTCGGAGCTAAAGTTGTTATTTCACAAAGTTGACGGTAGACTTGCAAGGTTTTGCAAAGTCCCGGTGGCACAGCTGGATAGCGCAGCCCCCTCCTAAGGGGCAGGTCGGCGGTTCGAATCCGCCCTGGGACGCCAATGGAATCAATGGTTATGAATTTAATTTTAAAGTTTTTGTACTGTTTTTCAATTTTGGTATAGCCAAATTAATTATTACTAGGACTAGCTATAGACATGTTTCTCAATTATAGAAACTATTTTAAGATAAAGCGCGTTAATAAATACTTTAGTAAATAGGGAATCACATGGATTTATTAATGCAGGAAATGATGCGCGAAGCTGCTATATTGGTATGTACAGCAAAAACCCTAGAAGAATCCGTAAAGATATTCATAGAAAACCAAGCATTATTAAAAAATTGTAAATTTATATTTGCTTCCACCCATGGCGCCACGCCCGCTTTATCTATAAATCAAAATTTCTCTGCAACAGGAGTAGTCCGTAGCCTATTTAAGACGAATAAAATTTGGGTTCTGGATCAAAAAACATTAAAAGAAATGCATGAGGGAAATGGAGGTGCTACTTTTGCTATTGATTATTCAGTTTCTTTAGATACCCAAGCATTAAGTTATCTTGAACCTTACATTTATCAAACCAGTAAAAAAATACCTGCTGACTTTGCAGAGGTTTTTGAGTTTCTTTCTCGAGAGGATGTAAATGTTGATCCCATGCCTTATTTGCAAGAAAATTTATTAAAACACAATTATTTTACAGATTTTGATAAAATTTTCTCTAGATATAAATGCTACGAAATTTTAAGAACTCTTGATCTAGAACATTTGCGTGCTAATAAACAAATAAGATCTTATTTGTCTGATGAGCATCTTAATATTAAAACTCAACAAAATTTGGCAACAATAATACATGGAATTGATGACAATGTAAGAAAAGGTCTCACTTTTAGAGTTGAGTGTTATTATTGCATTATTATGAAGATTGCGATTATTCATTTTAATCGCCCTAAGTTAACATTGGCTCAAAAGATGGATAAGATTCTAGATTTTATGGATAAAGAATTGACAACTATATTTGTGCGCGAACTTATTATTGCTTATGAATTTTTTAAGCAGGGGACTAAATTAAAATTTTTTGGTAAGATACAAAATAACAATTTAAATATACTTCGTGACATACGAAATATGGCATGGGATTTCTTTCATATCCGGCAATTAGAAGAAACTCTCACCATTAAATTCAACAAAAAAACTCGTTATTTTTTTCCATCATTATTAACTTTTGACAAAAAATTTAACCAAATTATTGAAATATGCCCTTTAAAGGTTTGTGCCTATTTCGATGGGGTTCATCAGCCTATGCCTTTTTATGATGATAATGCCATTAATAATTTTCTTAATGCGTCTTATGAGATAAATGAAAGATATTTCTCTAATAATGCAAAGCTATCTCGTAATCATCGTAGAAAAAATATAAAAAATAATATTAAAAATTTAATTCTTGCTTGTGAAATAGAGCTATCTCAATTTTGTACATCTTCAAAAGATGTGCTATTAAGCCAAAACTAAATTTTTAGAATTTCTAATAAAATATTATATGTACCTACTAAAAGTTCTGTTAATTTTTTAAAATAAAAGGCATCTGAACCATCTTCTAAAGCCCAGGCCCATGCAAGTACGGCTTGCACATAGCACCAATCAATAATACGTTGTTCTGATAGCTCAAGTAATTCAGCGAAATTGTTGATGCGATGGCGGATTAAATTGAATACATCGTAATGTTCAAGTAATTGGGGTATTGGATTTCGAATACAGGATGCTATTTCATAAGCAGGTTCCCCAATCACACCTTTAGGATCAATTACTAGCCAGTTGTTATCATGTTGCAAAATATTGTCATGATGCAAATCTCCATGCAGTAGAATATCGGGAGCGGAGCTTATAATTAACTCATTACGTAGTTTTCTTGCTTTATTTAAGTAAGAAATGGGTATATCCAGCTCTTGATCCAGAGCTTTGAGCCAATCATTGATATGAGGAAACTGCTGCTCTTTAGGTAAAGGTGCTTGATGAAGTCTTTTTAAACAGGCACAAACAATATTAATAGCATCGTTATCTTTTTCAGGAAAAAACTGTTGCAAAGAACCTCCAGGTCTAGCTTGTTAAAGCAGCAGCATTCCCTCTTCTTCTATTAACATAGTTACCACCCCAAAACCTGCAAAAGCTTTGAGAGCATGGGCTTCTCTGTTTAAGCTTTTACTGTCAAAAGCAAGTTTTAAGACGACAGGCTTTAAACCTTTGAAACCAGATAATAGATAATTATAACTTAAGTTTTTATAAGGTTTTAAATTACGCAAGCCATAATCTTTTTCAATCTGGGAAATTACTTGAGGAAGGTTAGCAAGCCATTCCCTTCCTTTTTCACCATACAAATTAATTAGGTTTTTTTCTATATCTCTCATGAGACAATCCCTCTTGATAAGATAATCTTAATCATCAAGCTAACTTAAAATTGACAATAAGGTATTATTTTGAAATTGTCTCTTCTATCTCAAAAATTCTTCTCTCAGAAGAGAATTTGCAATTAAAAAGTTTAGTTCCCTGTTCCCTCATAATAGCTGCGAATTTTTCAAAATAAATTTCTAAAGCCATTCTATTCTTTAATTGGTAGTGAACGGTTAACTTCTTTTTTCCATTTAAATCCTCATTTTCTGGCTTTAAAATAGTCGCTTGCATAAATCCAGGAAATTGCAGCATCTCTCCAATATGTCCTTTTAACCATAATTTAAATTGTGGATATATTTCCTCTTCAATCGCCAGATTCACTTCGTAAATAACCATACAATTTCCTATTATTAATTAATAAATAATAAGCTTAAGCGCATGTTAACTAAGTTGTAAAACAAATTTTAGGGCCAACAAACTTTTCAAATAATAAAAGAAATTTTACTTAAATATATTCTTTTCCAAATTCAGTTTTGAAGTCTTCCAACACTTCTGCTGATTCAGTAGGGGGTTCACTAAAAAAAGTACCCAAATAGCCGTGTTTGGTGGTACATCCTACAATTGCTGCAGGAATACCCAAAGGTAAAGCTGCCAATAGTCCCAAGATTGCCCTAAAGATCCAATTTATTGAACCCCACCCGCGATGTCTGCCAAATTCAAGCTCCGCTTCTTTTATAGCCTGTTGACAATCTCTTTTAAAGATTAATTTTGAACTATAGGTCTTTTTTCCTTCGTAAAAAGTTGCAGCAGCAGTTCGCAATTTATCATTTAGAATAGTCGCTGACTGACCGACTTTTTTATACTTTGAATCATAGCCTTCCAGTTCAATATTTCCTTTTGCAATTAGTAAATCTGTCTGTAGTCTTAATTTGTTTAATAAACGGTAAAACTGCTCACTCTCGATTACAAAATTATTATTAAGTTTTAAAGGAATTTTGGTTAATTCCAGTGATTTTTTTAAACTTAAATCTGCCTGCCCTTGATTCTCAATAATAGGCTCTAACATTTCGGTTCTAAGCTGATCAAATTTTATCTCATCTGGCTCATTAAAATAACTAAGCGCTAATTCAGGCTGATTTCTTATTGACCACAACAAAGGTAAACGCTCTTCGATAAATTGCTCATAGAGAAAGCGGGTTTGGGAATCTAAGAATTTTTTTTCAAAACGTATACAAACCGCTTTATAAAATTGATTAATCGATGCAAATTTCTGTCCTAAAAGCGAAACACTTTCCCGGTTAAAGGTAATAGATTCACGTTCTTCTTGGGTCTTTAATTCATCCATGGTGAATATATCCTGGAAATGGGTTTCTAACTTTAATGCTTTCATGGCTGAATGATGTTCATTGCAGGCTACAAATTGGTTTAAATCACTTAGGTATTCAATATATTTAACATGGCCATAAGGTGTTCTTAACGCTCTTCCACCAGCCTGATTTTTTTCATCATAAGAGAAGCTATTCTTAACCAGAGTTTCTAAGGTGTGGATAAATAAACTTAGCTCCTCTTGTTTAAGAACCTTCGACGACAGATTGGAAAGCAAGGTCTTAATACTATTAAAAATAGAATAATTTGGCGGTATATCAACAATTATACCAACAGGTTCGTGCGAATAACCTGTGCGCTCACTTGCACTTCCTAACATCGTCATAGTTTTTCCAGATTCAAAATGGTCACGATCAGTCGCGATAAAAGCCCGATATTCGACTTTGGAAGCGTAGTCGACTAATGAATTCGCAAAGGCGCGATGGTTGTTTTTATAAGCTAGTAAACTTTGAATAAAGAAATTTTGAATATCCTTGTCTTTAACCCGCTCTTTAACAAAATGGCTTATATCTGCTTGAGTGATGGATTTAGTATCAATAGTTTCCATTAAGTTAATATAGTTTTTTAAAGCATCGTCGTCTTTTATAAACGGAATATTGATGAGAAGCTGTCTTTTTTCAAACAAATTATTTTGAAGGCCAATTAGGTCGGATAATTCTTTGGGAGCAGAACTTTTAGATAAAATATATTCCATATACAGTGCAAAAATATTAGATTGCAGAAATTCTTTTTGTATTTCTTGTAAGACTTTGGAATTAAGTTCTTTCTCTCTTAATTGTTGTTGGCCTCCATTTTTTATGCGATTTCTTTCAATAACTATTTCTTTGTTGCTACGATTATAAAGGCGTATCTGACTAAGTTCATCCGCTGTTAACTCAATTTTTCCATCCAATTTATTTTGTAGGAATTGGCATCGTTCAGCACGCTTTTGATTAATTATTTTAAATAATTCGGACTGCAATAAAGTTTCATTTTTTTGCAAATCATTTTTTATTAGCAAATTAAAATAATAAACAATCGCTTGATTTAGATCTGGATTTTCTGTTTTTGAAAAAATAAGCCCTTTTGAAAGCGCAAAAAGATCCACTATACTATCTTCCCGGCCAAGCACATTGACTAAAGATAAGCTTGAAATTTGGCAAAAATAATCTATTACTACCTGCTGGGCTAATTCTTCTGTACTGGAGGTGAAAACGGTAGTCTGGCTATCAATACTCACTTTTTTCATCAATCCCTGTTGCATCATTTTCGGGGTTGACAGACTATAAATGGTGTTAGAACCAAAACCTTGTTCGGCTACTTCATTCATTGTGCCACTCATCCCAATTCGATGAGGCAGAATTTCTTTAAATTCCATCCCTAAATAGAGTTTGGTAACCTTGCTAATCCGCTGATAGATGGAATTATCAGCATCAAATAAACATTTAAATTCCTCTTTATGAATTTCATCAGCAATCATAACTGCTTTAAGAAACTGTTCCATCCTCGATTGAATATCTATTTTGGAAATTTTCCCCTTGGTTTTAAGGATATAAATGCCATGATGTTCAGTGAAATATACTTTTGACTTTTGTTCAAGAGTGGCTAAATGCTCAAAATATTTCGCCATGCCTTCCGGAGTAAAAACAGAAATATGGGTTGACAAAAATTTAGCATCATCATTGACGCAAGTTCCGGTTAATTGCATTGATGCAAGACCCGCCAATTGATTGGCGGCATCAACAAGCCTTGTGTCCGGCGTGAGATTGAATTTTTTCAAACTCTCTTCTGCTTTAAAGCTTTCAATGGTAGACAGGTTATTTAATTTTGTTTTTAAACTGTTATAAATAAAATTAACTAACTCGAGGTTTTCTTTTAAACTTTGTATATATAGTTTGTTTTCAAATTCGTCTACGTTATGGCCCTGCGATCTTAACTCATCTTTAAGATTGATTGATTCGGGAATCGTGCTAAAGACGCCCCCCAAATATATATAAAATCGATACTGTTCTGATGCAGTTAAATTCTTTTTAAGGCTTAGATCTTTTAATTGCACAATCGCATCCGGTAAAAAGCGAGCAATTTGTTCTTTTATTTCCTGTTCAGAAAAACTGTTACCTAGCCCACCTGAATTAGCCAATAAAATTGCGGCTTCATAATTTTTCAAACAGGAAATCCGAACCAGCTCATCTCTTACAGCTCGAAGAAGGTGCTTGTGCCTCGTGTTCAAAAGATACAAAAGTTGGTCTTCAGTTATTAATGTAATATTGATCTTGCTATATTTGCCTTGCATTGAATCCGGTAACTGAACTTCTTGATTATAATTGATAACTGGATTCGGAGGCTCCCCAGCTTCTATTTTAGCATCATGAAAAAGGCCAGAGTTCCTATTCTTTTCTAAATTAGCTGCAATCCCTGCCCTTAAGGTTTCAAATTGTTCGTATAAATTTCTAAGAGCGGTAACGCCTAGCATTCCAGATTTGTTTTTTATAGTTTTTTGCCCTTCGACTAATAAAAGCAAGCGCTTTACGTCGATGCTGTCTTTGAAATCTTCAAGCTGGTTATTTTTATGAACGTAAATTAAATTGAGTAATTTCAGGGGATGTAAATTTTTAGCATCACAAAACTTCAAAATTTCGGCATGTAAACCCGCATTGAGGTAATTATCTATTTGTTCTGCTTCCAGAGCCGCTTTTTTTGACAGGGTTTCATAAAAAGCCATGAACTTGGAATCAGGCATGTGACCTATTATTGCTGAGGCTGTCAAACCAGTCATCAAGCCTTGACGATTGATTGAGTTTTTAGTCACTTCAGCTACTGATTCATCAGGAGCCAGACAATAAGAGGGCATTATATCCCTTGGTTTTTTTTGCAATTGTTGTTTTAAGTATTGAAGAAGCGTGAAGGTAAAAAAGGTTTTCCCAGCACCTACTCCCATGTTTATTTTACCTGAAAGACCTGTACCAGATTTCCCAGAATTTATTGCCGCAGCTTCGTTAATAAAGGCTTGGCAGTTAGAAAAAAGTTCGAGTTGGTAATCTCTTAAGCGTGTTACCGGCAATCCTGAGTCGGTAAATAAGGTAGTGCCATTGACTATTGTTAGATTAAAAAGATAGCCAGTTTCAAGTTTTTGACCAGCGCATTTATTCCAATATTGTCCTGCATCAGAAACTAAAATTTCTTTATTCATTTGCGCTAGATAATTCTGATAATTCAGCAAACGAGTTTGGACTTGACCATCATTTTTTGATTCATAAAGATCATCTCTATTTTGATTTTCAGTGTAGCCTTTGTAATTATGCAAAAATAATAAGCCTTGACGCTCTTTAGTTGCGCTGGAATAAAATAGCGGGTATACCCCTGCAATTTTTAGACGCATATTGTAGTCAGATAAATAAGTGTGTTCCTTAAATGATTTGTCATATCCGACGCCCACCTCTTCACTTATTTTAAAATGTAGACGTTGTCCATTAGGTTCACATTCCAAAATCAGTTCGTGTTGATTTAATGTCTTTTTAACTCCTTGGCCCAAGATAAGATCGTTCGCTTGGTAGTCACGTTGTACATCGTCGGCTACCTTTATTCGGGTCAAATAAGGATTTAGGATTTTATTAAAATCTCCACTGGGAAGTACCAGGTTTTGATGGTTGAGCTTGGTTTCCATGCCAAAAGGAAAGCGGATTTGCACATTATAAGATGTAGGAGTTGTGCCATATTGCTGTTCTTTTGTTGGTACAAATCCATTTTGTCTTTCGACATAAACTTGAGCTAGAGTTAGTTTGCCAGAGATATTCAAAGCAACATTGGCAATTCTCGCATTGATTCTATTGGCTTTAACATATTGAATTGAATCCTGAATAACCTTTTCAATCAAATCATAAGGCGTTTCTTGAGTTACTGATTTTTGGGTTAATAGAAAATTAAAGATTTCGGTATTTAGTTTAGTTTGCATAGGTTCTCATAAAATTAGCACCAAGAAATGGACATATTTTACACGCATTGCTCACCAAGTACCACAAGATTACAAGGTTGGAGTCTCATATAACTGATTGAGTGTAATTAAAACAAACTATCAATGTGGAGAAGTAGACACAGCCAATAGAAGTATGGTTGTTTTAACTTTGCAAAAGAATCATGCAAAGGGTTGATTACCAGGGCCCCTTGCCTATTATTAAAAAATCGCTATGCCTAAGAATGTAGATAATCACTCGAAATGAACTCTGGCCAAACTGAGCAGAATTCTATTTTAAATTTTAAAGCTTAAATTTAATTCCTCTTCTTTGCCATAATTTTTATCTAATTTCTTTTCTTTTGCCTTGTTATAGGATTGAGATAAGATGTTGGGATTATTACCATGTTTTGTCTTTTTATTTAAATCTTTTTTAAGCTTGTTATCAGATTCCAGGTAAAAGCTTTTATCATTAGTTAAAATTACTTGGTCTGTAGATCTAATCTCTTTATCTGCTGTTTTATTGGATTTACGAAACTTGCCTAAATTAATAACTTTTTTAGAATATAAAGTTTGAAGATTTTGCGCTATGGAATTATAGTTTTTAAGATCCTGAGGATTTTCTTTATCCTCCGCTAATATCTTTGTTACATTACCGTTCTCGAGATAAATAGAAAATTCTTTAAGTAGTTTTGCCGCTTCTTTTTTTTGACTAAGCATGCCAATTATATATTGCTTAAATAATTCAACATTAATCTGGATCAAAACTCGGTTAGTCGCCTCTTTTTTTGTATCTTTATCAGTAAATTTTTCTACCCACCAGACAGCATAAAAGTAGGTTAATCCAGGTTCACTAAACTGATAACTAGCGATGAAATTATCATTCGTTATACACAAAAAACCTGCGCGCACTAAATTTTGCAGCAAATGTTCTGTCTGTAATTTGTTTTTGAGCAGATGATTAGTTTTTTTCAATTTTTTGTGATCAGTAGCGCTAAACCAGAGTTTTTCACACTCTACTCTATTAAGACCACTGACATTTTTTTCAGTCATAGCAAGAGCTAAGAGTTTTAAAAAATTGAACTCATCAGGAAAATAACCACGAATTTTAGAGAGGGTTTTTTCATTAAATTCATCTTGAGGCTTTTTATAAAACTCATTCCAGGTGTCATTTACAAACTTACGTAGATGATGTAGACCTTGTTTTGACTGAAGCTTCCATTGGAGTTCTTCTATCATTTGGGATTGTTGCGTAAATGACATGGTATCTGGTTTCAATTGATTATTGTTCGATATAAATTGGAACTGTTTTTTGACTACTTTTAAATTGTGAACGGTAGTTTTAAAAAGCCAATAGCTATCTAGCCACTTCGCAAGATTGATGTTTTGGGGAGACAATCGTTGTAGCAATTCAGGCGACCAAGGCAATAATTTTACGATCTCTGAAGTTTTATCTGTAAAGAAATTAGCAATAGATGGCATGCTTGAAGCCATCACTACTTTGCATTGAGGTTGTTTTTTCATTAATTTTTCGACAATCTGGCTAATGGTTCTATAAGCCTTATGGTTTAATGAAATTTCGGAATTATCAATAAAAAAACAAAATCGTTGGGGGTGTTTATCTAACTCATAGGAAAATAATTCATACCAACTTGATGACTTTGAAATAGTTTTTGCGCTAATTAAACGGCCCTCTTGAACCCCTTTAAGTAACAGAAGTATTTGGGTTAAATCCATCAACTCGGTGGAATCAATACGGTATTGGTTAAAAATATCGTCCTTAAAGAAAGAAAGTTTTATGTAAAAAAGATAAGGAATTTCTTTTTGAAATCCAGTGTTTTTGCTCCACAGTCGCATGAAATATTGCAGTAAAAATGTTTTTCCTGAACCATAAAGGAAAATATTTTGCAGGGTTTTATTGAAGACTAGAGGCACTAATGCATCTGAATTTTCATGCTTGTTATGCCCCATTTTTATAGGTACAGGAATATAATTTTTTAGGTAATTTTTATTTTGTTTTAATTTATCCATTTTTTCAATTAGAGCGATACTTTGCTGCTGAATTCGATTAGTTAACCCCGTCTCCTCCGTTGATAAGCGTCCAAAAACTGCTTCATAGTTTTTCTTAATTAGGTCATCTTCTCCGTTGAAGAGCTCAATTTGTTTGAGATTCCAGAGGGACAGGGAGCTATTTTTAATTAATTGATGAGCATCCACCAGAATAGAGGTTAATACAATATGGATTATAGGGTGAGGAGTCGAACCAATGGTGAAATTCACAGAATCCCCATTAGCAATGAGGTAGAAGTATTTCCCTGAACGTTCATGCTTGTATTTAGGGCAGAGTGTTTGGATTTTCTTAGTCTGTCCTTCCTCAATAGTGTAACCTTGCAAAGCATCTTCTGTAATCTGATCATCACTTGAGGTGGCGCAAGCGATGAATGCACCTGACTTTAATTTTGAAAAATCCTTTTGGGTTAAAGCCTGCGTACTTGTGGCTGTAATAATTAAATCTGCTTCTTTAAGGTATTTTTCCTTATGCTTAGTGATTTTGGAAAATTCTCGCTTCGCTTCTTTTCTGGTTATATCGGATAGATCACAAATGGCAATTATTTCCATAGCTCGCTCACCTAGTCTAGCTTTTAAAGCGACTGCCACTGACTTGCCAATATGCCCATAGCCAATAATCAGGATTCGATTTAAGGTCTTAATAGGTTGACTTATTCCTGCTCCAGTAAATACCTTTCCACTTAGGGCATCAACTATACTATCGGCCACGGCTTCGCTTTCTAACCCTTTAAGAGTGGAGTGTGCGACAGACAATACGGGGAAAGGAAAAGGGGATCTGGATTCTAATTGCTCTTGATAACGTACTTCACCATTCCAGGTGTGCTCTACAACCCCAATAATTTTATTGCTGTAGTTTTTGAGTACATCGTTAATTCGAGGAGCGAAGTAGCCGCCATGGTCAAGAATTATGAACTGGTGATTTTTCCATTGCTCCTGTTCAAATAGTTTTTTAAAAAAGAATTCGGCTTCAGTGGAATCTATTTTTAAATTATTTTTATCAAGTTGAGGCACCAGGATATCTTTATAAATATCCACAATAGATTTACGTACAGTTTTTACCGTGCCCGATTGCTTGGAAATCAGTGCAACCACATCGCCTAGAGAGGTTAATGCCTCTAAAAAATAAGGTAGGGTATGGACAAAATGAGCCACGACAATAAATGCAACTTTGCCCTGAGTATTTCTTTTAAATTCAAATTGCTCAATTACATTTTTATAATAGTTGGGAACTTTGTTGTCTTCAAAGCCACAAGGATGCCGTTTTACAAACGCTTCTCTTCGCTTGGTGAATAAAAAAGCTCTAAGTGTTAGAACTGGTTCAATTGATAATTCAGTTAATTCGTTCTTATTGCGTCCAGCAATCCAGGAATGCAGCACAGAAGAAATGCGCTGTATAAATAAATCCAGCACTTTCTCTTCAATAGATTCCTTGGCTTTAATAAATATATTATTAGAGTGCGCTTTGGACTCCTGCGTGCTTGAGTCAAATAATAGTTGATAATCAGGATGTTTCGATTTTAAAAGATTGATCAGTGCCGTTTGAAATAGGCCTGCTTGTTGATCTAAGGCAGGAGTGGGATGTTCACGCCAATGATTTAATTCCACAGTAAAAACAGAAGGATCGATATCTCCCCGTAGATCTATCGTCAATCTATTGATAAAGGTGATGGAGAGGCTGGGCTCGCAGTTGTGCATTAATTTATACATCAGCACAGTAGTATTGAGCATAATATTTTCATATAAGGACTTGTTAGCCTCTCTTAGTTTTTGGGTAAGGTTTCCGGGCAATTTTATTTTTTCACTATAACTAATCATTGGTGAACTGCCCCAGTCACCAAAAACGTCTTTTACAGCAAATTCAAGCAAATCATCAGTGGTTATTATTTTTAAAATTAATTTTGATAATTGTTGCTCATTGCTCAGATTGCTTGTTATATCCGGGTCAATCGTTAAGGCAGATTGTGATTCATTATTAACAAATGGCACATTAGAAGTTTGTATTATAGGGGCTTGCATCGAACGGTAGTGACAATCATGAACCCTATTCATTTCAGCTATAACAGGCTCAATAATTTTTAGCTGATTCTCACAAAGTAAGGGGAAAAGCTCCTGCTGGTGCAACTGATATAGCGTCAGGCTAAGGGCTTTTTTCTGTGGTGATTCAAAAAACGAAAATAATAAAGACAGGCTTTGATCAAGCAACAGCGCTTTATCGCTCCCTGAATACGTTAGAATTTCATTAAGAGGCATGCATTGTGTTAAAGGTAATGATTGTTCCAGAGATAAATAGTTATAAAAATCTAACCACAGACGTACACTGTTCATGCATCTCACCCTAGCTAAGATAAGAGCTTGGTCGATCGCCTCTTGAGTGATAATTAAGTCGCTTTCTATCAAAACCCACCGCAACACTTCAAGCGAGCCGCCCCATGCCGCTCGCAGCAAAACTGTGCTTCCACGATTATTGGTTTCGGTGATTAGTGCTCTGCCTTCTTTTAATAACCACTGCATTAGATCCAGCTTACCCTTTAATGCTGCTACCAATAAAGCGGTATCACCATCGTCATTTTTCTCGGTGATATCAGCCCTTTTCTCCTCAAGCAACCATTGCACAACACCAAGACTGCCATTCCCTGCTGCCAATAACAGGGCTGTATTACCATTTTTATCCCTCTGGGTAATTTTGGCACCTTCCTCGCTTAACAACCACTGTACTATGTCAAGTTTATCTTCTCGTGCCGCTATCAACAGTACTGTGTTTCCATCATAGTCCCTCTTCCTGATCGAAACTCCTCTTTCACGTATCAGCCACTGCACCATGTCAAGACTGCCTCCCAATGCGGCAAACATCAGTGTTGTTTTTCCCTCATAATCTCTCTTTCTAATCGAAGCCCCTCCTTCCGATGACAGCAGCCACTGCACCATCTCAAGGCTCCCTCCCAATGCGGCCGCCATCAGAATAGTCCAACCTTTAACACTCCTTTGAGTGATTTTGGCTCTCCCATCTCTCAATATCCACTGCACGAGGTCAAACCTACCCAATGCGGCTGCGAACAACAAGGCTGTATGTCCAGCATAATCCTTCTCAGTAATTAAAGCCCCTCCTTCTTGTAACAACCACTGCACCATCTCAAGATCGCCTGCCATTGCTGCAATCAACAGTGCCGTATAACCATAACTAGCTCTGTCTGTAATCGTTGCCTTGCCTTTCCTCAATAGCCATTGCACTAACTCAAAATTTCCTGCCCTTGTTGCTATAAGTAGTGCTGTATCACCATCACTATTTTTTTCAGAAATTGAGGATCCATCCTTTATAGACAATAACCACTGTAATATCTCGATCTGGCCTTCTAATGCTGCCATTAGCAATGCAGTGTTACCCTTATTGTTCTTCTCGGTAACCTTAGATCCACCCTCTTGTAACAGCCACTTGACCACTTTAAACTTACCCTTCATTACTGCCCGCAGTAGTGCTGTATTACCAGCCATATCTTTCTCAGTAATCACGGCTCTTTTTTCAAGTAATAACCACTGCACCACGCTAAGGTTGCCTGTTTCCGCTGCAAGCAACAGAGCTGTACTGCCCTGACTATCTGTTTCATTAATTGTTGCGCCACCTTTCAGTAGTAACCATTGAACCATGTCAACGCTAGCTACAGAGGCTGCAATCAGCAGCGCTGTATCACCCTGGTTTGTTTTTTCAGCGATTGAGAAGCCACCTTCTATTGATAACAACCACTGCACCACCTCAAGATTATCCCACCACGTTGCTCGCAGTAATGCTGTATGACCATACTTATTTTTCTCGGTAATTGCGGCTCCACCTTCCAGTAATAACCATTTCACCATCTTTAGGTTGCCTTCTTTTGCTGCTCGCAGTAGTGCTGTATTACCATAATATTTTTTCTCAATTATTGCTGGTATATCCCCTTGTAATAACCATCGCATGACCTCAAGATTGCCTTGCGATGCTGCTTTAAGCGCTAATTTATAATCATTAATATCCATCTCATCAACTGCTGCCCCTGCTAAAAGCAAATACTGCACGACTACGAGATTGTCTTTCAAAGCCGTGCTCAACAGGGCTGAATAACTAATTTCATTCTTATTAGTAATGTTCCTGATTTCCAATAACATCCACTTCACCACATCAAGCTTTCGTTCCAAAGCAGCTATTAGCAATGCAGTATTACCATCAGCATCCTTCTCGGTAATTGAGGCTCCTCCCACTCGGACTAGCCACTGCACCACCTCAAGATTTCCCTTCGCTGCTGCATATAACAGTGGCGAACTATAGTGTTTTGGCTTAGTACTTTGTGTAAAAGCGGTCTGCAAAAACCAGCGCATCACATCAGTTAAAACATAATCATCCTGTTGCGGATTCACCGATTCAATCTTTGCTTGTAAAATATGGTTACAGGTTTCTTTAATTTTAATTGTCGGAACTTTTTTAAGGCTCTTGGAATGGGTTAGAAAGTAATAAAATTTGTCCTCCTTCTGAAAACCCTGCAAGGCTACATAACGGTTATTACGTCTGTTCTCATAAAGGCATATAAATTTTTGCACTTCCAAAATGAGGGGACGATAAAAAATAGCACTCTCCAGCGCATCTAAGTGCTTGAAAAACTCCCAAACTTCATTTACCCCTTTACCACTTCCTGCCATGGCCTTTGACAATCGCTGATAATATAGATCTCTGCTATCAGAAGTGTTGATGTCGTTGCCTTGGATCTCTTGTCCAGCAGAATCAACTTTTTCAAGTGGCATCTCCTGGATGGAGAGTTCTGGGAGATCGGCATTCAAGGTAAGTAGTATTTCTTTAATCAACCGATCCAGGCTAGTTAAGTCTTCGATGATTTCAACGGACTGAAAATCCATTTTAGATTTGAAGAAAATAGCAAAGGGATTTTCATCATCCGCTATTTTCAATTCTTCCCGACAATAATTTCGGTAGAATGAAAGAATAGCGATTGCCGCCTTATGGCTATCCTTCGTTGCATCTAATTGTTTAACAAGCTGGTTTCTTTCATTCAATAATTTTTCTAATAAATGATTTTGATTAGTTTGACTTAGTTGATTAAAACTGCGAGTAAATTCTGCTATGCAACGATGATGAACCTCTTTTTCATTCTGCTCACTTTTGGCTGTTTTCTCAGGTGACGCTTGGCCATTTCCCTTAAGAGCATAACCACGGTAGCCGTTGGGTTTTTCTGTCGCTACAATCTTGGCATCCTTGGCTCTTTCGATGCGGTCGTTGTTACGGGTAGTTAAAAATTCATCAATACAGATTAAACTGCTCAACTCGCTAGGAGTGGGAGGGGGATTCATGGCTGCTTCAGCAATTACATGGGCGGTATAACCACCACAATAGACATCGGTAAATTGGATTTTTTTAAGCTTCTGCCGGAGCAGTATTACTTCAATCTTGGTCAGGGAATTTATACACTGGCGCACTTCACTAACCGTCTTTGAAGCTGTCACAGCACTAGCCATACTATCGTAAACCGTAACAGTAAATTGATAATTCAGATAGTGTACAAGAACAGTAACCCAGTGCGCGTAACCCGTGACTTTATAGGGGATAAGCACCTGGCATTCTAGTATCTTTATATTTAATAAGGTCTCGAAATCTATTATAGACTCGATAAGTGTTTCTAAATGCCCAAACCCCTCTTCTTTTGAGGTTGCAGGTAGTACATAGGTTCTTAATACTTGTAAATCTTTCCTCATCTGACCAGACAGGCAATAATTTTTTGACAGAAAAAAGTGATTTTGCTTGAGCAAAGCTTTAATTAGAAGATCAATATCCTCCCCACTGTAATAGCCTTCAACCGAGGGAATTATCTCTTGTTGTTCAATTGCCAAATTTAATGGAAGTCTCGGTTCAATTTTTTGAATTCTGGTTTTTTGGGTTAAGTGACTTTGCGTTGGTGGTTCCTCGCTAGAATCATCGGCTTTATTTATTAAGCTTAATATCCTAGCTCTACTTTCTAGCTTATATCCACTAAGCCATAGTTTCAGCTCTTGTAATTCCTGCTTATGCAATTCATGAAGCGTTAATACTAATTCTTTTTTTGCGGGATTATCGAAAAGCGTAACTAGTAAAAAGAGGGTTTTATTAACCAACACTAATTTATTTTTTCCTCTATACGCTACAATTTCGGTTAAGGGTTGGCACTTTGTTAACGGTGGTGATGGATTTGTAACCAAATATTTATATAAATTCAACCATAATTTCACGCTACCTCTACTTATCTGTAGAGCGAGATCAATTGTCTCATTTGTGAAAACATTATCCCTTTCAATTTTCAACCACTGCACTACATCCAGCATATCCTTTCGAGCTGCTAAGAAAAGTGAGTTATTCCCCCTTAACCTCAAAGTTAAAGGCTGCTTAGGTGCTTTAGAAATGACTTCTTTTGTTACCTTGTTTTTTGATTTTTCCTTAACTGCACTTGAAATAATTATTGGAAGTTCCTGGTTTAGAGCAAAATCCGATTGTTGTACATTATTTACCTTTGGAATACTGAAAGGGGCTGTTATGAAGATTTGTTTAGAACTTTGGTCGGTATTATGCGCGTCTATCTCACCCATTACCCGCTCGATAATTTGTTGCTGATTGTTAACAAGTATTGGTTTTAAATCATGTTCATACAATTGATAAATCGTCAAACCTAAGGCTCTCCTTCTCGGGTACTGAAGGAGCGATGGGAACAAGTAATATATCAGCTGATTTAAGCTTGTACTGCGAGGGTCTTTGAAAAGTGAAAATAGCAAGTCTAAACTTTTATCAAGTAAAAGCGCTTTGTCATTTCCAGTATACGCCAAAATATTAGCCAGAGGCATGCACTCTGTCAGCGGTAGTGCAGGCTTATTTACTACAAAAATATAAAAATCCAACCATAATCTTAAGCTCTGCTGATTGTTTTTATTGGCAGATTCTTGGGCATCATTAATATCTTTTTTTAGAAAAATAAAATAAGCTTCCGTTAATAACCATTGCACAATCTCAAGTCTGCCGTACTCTGCTGCATCCAGCAGTGCTAGAGTACCAAGGACGTCTTTACTAGCGATTAAATCCACTTCTTTTTGAACTAATAATAACTTTACTACTCTAAGACTACCTCCTCTTATCGCCCAATGTAATACTGTCTTACCACAATGATCCTTCTCGGTAAGCTCAGCTCCTCCTCTACGCAATAACCACCGCACTAATTCACAATGACCGCACGCTGCCGCTTGCAGCAATGCTGTCATACCCTGATTATCTTTTTCAGTGATTTTAGCCCAACTGTTATGTATCCATGTTGTGTGAAGCAGCCACTGTACTACCTGAAGTTGGCCACCACTTGCTGCACTTAGTAGTGCTGTATTACCCTCATTATCCCTCTCAGTGATTGCTGCCCTGCCCGAATTTAATAACCACCGCACCAATTCAAGATGGCCTTGTGATGCTGCCTTAAGCAATGCTGTTCTACCTTTATTATCTTTTTCGGTAATGACTGCCTCTTTTGTCTTTAATAACCACTGCACTACCCCCAGCTCGCCGCAATATGCCGCCTGCAGCAGAATTGTATTGCCCTCTTGTGTCTTCTCAGCAAGTTTACTTAACTCCAACACAGTTTTTATAATGGGAGCTTCTTTATTATCTTGCGCTTGTACTAAACTAATTGTTTGTAGGTAGGGGATTGATTGGGTCTGCCTAATAATTTCTTGCTGGCTTGCATTGAAAAAAGGGTTTAATTGGTGTTCATACAACTGATAAATCGCTAAGCCTAATGCATTCTTTTGATATAGCAGGAACGAGGGCAATAAGTGATATAGCACCGTACCTAATGTTAAATTCTTAGGAGCTTCAAAAAGTGAAAATAGCAAGTCTATACTTTTATCGAGTAAAAGCGCCTTATCATTTCCGGTATAGGCTAAAATATGAGCTAAAGACGGACAATTTGACAAGGGTAGCAAGGGCTTAGTTGCTACAAAAATATAAAAATCCAACCATAAGCCTAAGCTATGTTTGTAATTCTTATAGACACATTCTCGAGCATAGTCGAATACCTCTTTAGGGAAAATTATATTACTATGCATCAATAACCAATATACTATCTCAAACCTGCCGTACTCAGCTGCCTCAAACAGTGCAATATCACCAAAATTATCCTGTGTAGCAATAAAATCTACACCTGGTTGATCAAATAACAACGCTACCACTTCTAGAGAGCCACTCCATATTGCCCAATTCAATGCCGACTTACCACAACTATCTCTCTCAACAATAACAGCTCCCCCATCATGCAATAGCCACCTCACCAAGGCCCAATGCCCACACGATGCTGCCTGGAGTAATGCAGTCTTACCATGATTATTTTTTTCAGTGACTAAAGCCCACCCTTTCTGTAACCAAGTTGAGTGTAGAAGCCACTGCACTAACTCAAGATGTCCGCCACTTGCTGCACAGAGCAATGCTGTATTGCCAAAGTTATCCCTTTCAGTAATTAAAGCCTTGCCTGTAGTTAATAACCACTGCACTAGATCAAGCTCGCCGCGATATGCCGCTAGCAGCAAGACTGTACCGCCCTCTTGCTCCTTCTCAGCAAGCAGCCGCAACTCCAACATCCTATTTATATATAAAGCTTCATTGCTGTCTTGCCACAATAATTGTTTGAACAATTAATTTCCCCTTGTTCTTAATTTAAATAGTTTCAATGTTAGCTAATGCTTGAACGAGGCGGAGATTGAGAAAGTGTGCCTCTTTCGTCCCGCATCTCTGTGTCATTTTAATTTCTTTGTTTAAGATTTTTAATTTTTTTTATTTATAAAAAAATTCAACAACTACCTTCATATATTTCGAAATCCAAGCAAATTAAAGGTAAATGCTGAAAACTGTCTGCACATTTTAAAACAACTTAATAAAAATGTTATCGGTATAAATCCAGATAGAATAAAAAAATCTGTTCGCCTTTTTCTATTAAGTTTAAATCCATCCTTCTAGCGGTCTTTTTAATAATTGTTTGTTTTAAAGTATTTTTTTGAAAGTTATTGGTAACAAATCATTCGAGACCTTTCGAATCTGTAAATCAACTGAAGCAAAGCAGAGCTTTGAAAATTAGCAATGTGCTAAAATATAAATATTAGCTAATTTGGGAGATAATTATGCCAGACCTAAATAAAGGAGATAAAGTGACTTGGAACACGCCCCAAGGTGAAACCTCAGGAACTGTTGAAAAAAAATTGACTAAGGATACTAAGTTAGGGACAAAAAAATATAGGGCATCAACTGAAAAGCCGATGGTTAAAGTGAAAAGTGAAAAATCGGGTAAAGTAGCTATTCATCAAGAAAGCAGTGTTAAAAAAAATAAGCATTAGTCACAGTGATTGGGCAAGAAGTGTAAACTTTTAATCATAAAACTTTACTGTAAATTTCATAGGATCTACAAAAGAATGGTTTATAAGCGAGTGGGATTTCCATGTAAATATATGGATTCAAATCAAAATCAAAGTAAAAAAATCTTAAAAGAAACTCAACAAAATTATTCTGAAAAAATAACCACAATTAAATGGCTTGACTCACGGAGCGTAGATGAAGCGGAAAAAAAATTATGGGAAATCATTAATCATAATACCCAATCAGTTTACAATCTTATCGAATACGTAGGGAGCCTTGTTCCTGAGCAACGAATGGTTAGAATTGGTAGCGATCAACTCCCTGGTTTTACTCATCCGAAATTGCAGTATTTCTGGCAACAATCAGAGGTTTTAAATCTCCTTGAGAAGAAATATTTTGCCGCCGGTGAATTAGCCCGTCAATTGAATGTACGCCTTAGTATGCACCCAGGGCAATTCGTTGTTCTTGCAAGTGCTACGTCAGAAATTGTTGAGCGTAGTATTGCTGAATTTGAGTATCATGCCAATCTAATAAGATGGATGGGCTACGGTAAAATCTTTCAGGATTTTAAATGTAATGTTCATATTTCTGGTAAACAGGGACCTGAAGGCATCAAGTTAATTTTAAAGCGATTATCACCTGAAGCAAGAAACTCCATTACGATTGAGAATGATGAAATGTCCTGGGGTATTGATGCAAGTTTAGCACTTGAAAAAGATCTGGCCTTGGTTCTAGACATACATCATCATTGGATTAAAACAGGCGAATACATCCAGGTCAATGACGATAGGGTTCGTCGCATTATGGATAGTTGGCGTGGTGTTCGTCCCGTTATTCATTATTCGGTTTCGCCAGAAAAGATATTGATCAATCATCCAATTGACGTTCTACCAGATCTCAATCATCTACTTTCACAGGGCTACAACAAAAGTCAGCTCAGACAACACAGTGAGCTGATGTGGAATAGTGCATGCAATGCCTGGGCAGGGACATTTAGAAATTGTTTTGACATTATGGTCGAGGCTAAGAATAAAAATTTAGCTAGCATTGCTTTTGAGCTAGCAACTCGACACTTACTAAGCTGATAATATTAAAGCTCTATTGATTATTTTAAAATTGCATTTAAATTTTCATCTTTTTTATTCAATTTGTATTTTTGTTCTTCTTTTTTATTGTTTGTAGGTTGAAATAGAATTTCCCTGTGGCTACCATGTTTTGTTTTTTTATTAGAATTTTTATTGGTCTTATTATCGGATTCCTGGCTAAAGTTTTCATCATTATTTGCAATAAAATTACTAGTAGACCTCATCGCTTTGTTTACTTTCTCAGATGAATTATGGAAAAAATCAATCCTAGGTAATTTGATAATTTTTTTATCAGGTTCCGTTTTTAACTTGGGTAACGACAATATTGTATCTGCAGTTGTGAATTCAACTAAAAGCTTTGAATCAGCCTTTTTTTGACTAAGTAGACCAGTGACATAAGACTGCACTGCCTCAGCATAATCTATGGATACAGTAAGCTGCGTGATATTTTTTTTCTTTTCACTATTGCCGTATTTACCTACCCACCCAACTGCATAAAAATAGGGTAACCAGTCGTTACCGAACTGATAGTTAACACAATTATTTCTATAATCAACGAATAAAAAACCAGCTCGTTGCAGGGTTTGCAGCGCACATTCCATTTGAGATTGATGCTTGAGTAACTGCTTAGCGTCTTTCAATTTTTTTACTTTCTTCACCTCTTGCCAAACAGCTTCACAATCCTCTTGACTTAAATAACTAACCCTCTTGTCCATCATCGTATAGGCTAATTGTTTGGAAAATTTGAATTCATCAGCAAAATGACTACGAATGATTGATAGCGATTTTTCGTTGAAATGATCTTGGTGCTTTTTATAAAGCCTTTGCCAAAGATCATTGAGAGAATCCCGTATATTTTCTAAAGCATGTTTTGATTGAGCGTATTGCGTCCATTGAATTTCTTCCAGCAATTGGGTTTGTTGAATGAGACTTAGGTTATCAAGCGTTAATTGTTTATTCGTCGACATCAATTTAAATTGTTTTTTAAGAATCTTTAAATTGTGCACCACTGATTTAAGAAGCGAATACCTCTCTAACCAGATTAGCAAATGAGGATTGACAAGCTGAGAGCGCTTTAGCAATTCTAAGGACCAAGGCAGTAATTGAACTTCAAGACATTGATTAACTAGCAAACGAGTATTCGTAGCCATCACAATTCTGCATTGCGGCTGTCCTTTTAACAATTGGCCTATAATTTGTCGGATAATCTTATAAGAACTCATTTCTGTCAATGCGATATCCCAGTCTATAAAAAGGGCAAATCGCTGTGAGTTTTCTGCAAGCTCATATGCAAATTCCTCATACCAACTGGAGGAATCTATAATCACTTTAGGGCTCACTGTACGGCTTTCCTGGATCCCTTTAAGCAATAAAAGTACTTGGGTTAAATCCTTCAATTCCGTTGAGTTAAAATTGTATTGCTTAAAAAGCGCATCTTTGAATACAGACAGTTTGATATAAAAAACATAAGGCAATTGCTGCCGTAGCTCTAAATTATGATGCCATAGCCGCAAAAAATAGTGTAATAAAAAAGTTTTACCCAAACCATATGCACTCCAAAATAAGAGGTTTTGCAGGGTTTCATTTTGAAACACCAAAGGAATTAGCGCATCTGAGTCGCCATGCTTGTGATTTGTTATTTTTAAAGGCACTGGAACATAAAGCTTTAAGTAATTTTTATGAGGTTTTAACTGATCCATTTTTTCAATTAAAGCAATACTTTGCTCCTGAATACGGTTGGACAAGGAATGGTTTTTAGCATCAATAGTGCCGAAAACTTGTTCATAAGTTTTCTTAATCAATAGATCATAACCGTTATATACATTGATTTGATTAAGATTCCAAACTAAGTTATTTTGGATTAATTGATAGGCATCCAAAACTATCGAAGTCAATACAATATGAATAATAGGATGAGGGGTTGAGCCAATCGTGAAATTTACAGAATCCCCATTGGCGATGAGGTAAAAATAATTCTCGCTATGTTTGTGTTTATATTTAGGACAAAGGGATTGCACTTGTTTGGTTGGCCCCTCCTGTTTTAGATGGTCTTTCAGAGCTTCTGTAGTAAACTGATCATCACTTGAGGTTGCGCAAGCTATAAAAGCTCCCGCCTTTAATTTTAAAAAATCCTTTTTACTTAACACTTTAGTACTGGTGGCTGTGATAATTAAATCTGCTTCTCTGAGATAGACAGTTTTGTCTTGAGTGACCCTAGAAAAGTCTCGTTTGGCTTCCCTAATTGAATAATCTGAGATATCGCAAATACAAATAACTTCTTTCGACCGATTCCCTAATCTGTTTTTTAATGCAATTGCTACTGCTTTGCCAATATTTCCATAACCAATGACAAGAATTTGTTTTAAAGTGTATATCGTTTGACTGACGCCTTCACCAGTAAATATTTTTCCAGTTAGCGCATCGACTATACTATTGGCAACCGCTTCACTTTCCAACCCTTTAAGGGTTGAGTGCGCAACCGATAAAACAGGGAATGGAATAGAATGATAATGCTTCAATTGCTCTTGATAGCGTACTTCACCATTCCAAGTATGCTCCACCACACCTACTATTTTATTTTTGTATTTTTTAAGAATATCGTTAATACGTGAGGCAAAATAGCCACCGTGGTCAAGAATAATAAAACGATAATCCTTCCATTTTTCGTTTTCAAATAGCTTGCCAAAAAATGATTCGGCCGCTGTTGGGTTTTCTGTCAAATTCTTTTTATCAAGAGTGGAAACAATAATATCTTTATAAATGTCTAGAATACTTTTTCGCACAGTTTTTACAGTGCTAGACTGCTTAGAGATAACTGCAGCAACCTCACCGAGCGAGGAGAGAGCCTCTAAAAAATAAGGCAGCGTATGAACAAAATGAGCCACCACAATAAAGGCAAACTTAGTTGATGCAATTTGGTTAAATCCATATTGCTCAATCACTTTTTGATAATAGCTTGGCACTTTATTATCATCTGGACCACAAGGATGTTTTTCGACAAAGGCTTCTCGACGCTTTGAGAATGAAAAAGCATTAAGCGCTAACAAGGGATCAAGGTTTTTTAAGTCTTTTAGACCTCTCTCAGTAAGCCAAGATTGCACAACCGATGGCGCGCGCTTCTTAAATAAATTAAGCACGTTTTCCTTGATGGATTCTCGTGCGTAAATATTAGAATGGCAAGGATTCTCTTTGGTCTCTAGCTTGGGGAATTCAAACAATAACTTGTATTTTTGTTCTAAATGAGTTTCCAATGCCTTTTGGAATAGACTGGCAAGCCTATCTGCGGTGGGGTTTGGGTGTTCACGCCAGTGGTGCAATTTATTTTGGAAAAGAGTTGAGTTTGTATCGCCACGTAATTCGACCGTTATCTTATCTAAAAAAGACGGTAAAAAACTCGGTTGGCAATCATATACCTTCTTATACATCATTATACAAGTCTCAAACATGACCCTTTTGTATAAGGATTTATCCGACAAGGTAGCAAAGGCTTTTTTAATTCTTACGCTAAACTGTTCTGGCAAGAGTGTTTCATCTTGAAGACTGAGCACTTTTCTGTCGTCAGTAGTATATTTATCACTAAAAGCCTCAGATAGGGCAAAGGAAAATAAATCTGGGGTTGGTATTTGTTTTAAAACCAATTTTAGCAGGTGTTTTTCATCCTCGCCAAGCTTGAGTAGCTGAGGAATTTTAAAAATTTTCTGTTTTGATTCACTGTAAATAGATTCATTTAAGTCGTCCTCCACCACTAAAACTAGGGCTTGCGAATTAGTTAATTGTTGTTCATTATCGGCTTTCGCTAGAGAGGCATGTTCTATTAATTCTCGCTGACTTTTGCTGAGCAAGGGTTGCAACTCCTGCTCGTATAAGTGATAAAGCGCTAGCACTAAAGCCTTATGCTGGGGTGATTCGAAAAGAGAAAAAACTAAGATCAAAGTTTTATCAAGTAAAAGTTCTTTTTCCTTTCCTTTAAAAGCTAAAATCTGGTGAAGAGACTTAGACTCGGTCAAGGCTTGCGAGGGATTCCCTTGTAAGAAACTATAAAACTCTAACCATAAGTTCAGCGCACAATGAGGATTCAGATGTCTTTGAGCAAAGCCTCGAACACGGTCAACCTCTTCTTTAGAGAATACAAAGTCACTTATTATCAATAGCCACTGCACCAGCTCAAGGTGGTTTCCTTTTGCTGCGAGCAGTAAAGCTTTATTAACCTCGCGATTCTTCTCCGTAACTGTAGGCCAACCCTCTCGCAGCAACAACTGCACCAATTCACAATGTCCATTCTTTGCTGCCACTAGCAAAGCTGTATTACCCTCGCGATTCTTATTCGTAATTGTAGCCCGACCTTCTCGCAGCAACCACTCCACTAGTTCGCTACATCCATCCTCTGCCGCAAGCATCAGAGCTGTATTGCCATCATTATCCACCTCTGTAATTGCAGCACCCCCTTTTTGCAACACCCATTTTACTACCCAAAGCTTGCCATATTTTGCTGCTAACAGCAGTGCTGTTCTACCATAATAATCCCTTTCAGTAATTGAAGCTTTACCATCCCGCAGCAACCACTTTACCAGTTTAAGTACGCCTGATCTTGCTGCTCCTAGCAGAGCTGTGCAGTCATCGAAATAATTTTTTTCAGTAATCGACGCTCCACCTTTTTTTAATAGCCATTGGGCAAGCTCAAGTTTTCCCCAATTTGCTGCAAGCAATAGTGGTGTATTACCCTTGCCATCCATTCTGTTAATTCTTTCCCAGCCCTCTTGGATTAACCATTGCACTAAGCCAAGATGACCTTCCATGACTGCTAATTCAAAGGCTGATCCATAGTTGGCATTAACCATAACATAGATATCAGCTCCTCCTAGCCGCAACAACAGCTGCACCATTTCAAGTTTCCCAGACCTTGCTGCCAACAAAAGTGCTGTATTGTTGTAATTATCTTTTTCAGTTATTTTTGCCCAACCTTCTTCAAGCAACCAATGCACAACGGCACAACGTCCTCTACTTGCTGAAAGCAGCAGAGGTGTATAACCGCTTTTATCTTTCCCATAGATATCTGCTCCTCCTGCCTGCAACAATTGTTGCACCGAGTCAAGTTCTCCATTCGTTGCGGCCTTTCGCAACATTTGAGCCATTTCCTGCTTACTGTGTAGGCAGTCTTCACTCTTGACTTGTGACATAACTTTGGTGTTCTCTATCGAATTAACAGGTTCTGGCAAGTCACAAGTAGCAGTTAAAGTTAGATGTTCCTCATTTACTTTTTCTTTTGTTGGCTCAGCTAAGGTATTACTGTTGATAAGGTCTTTCGGAGCAACCGTCTGTTGATAAGGTTCAATTGATAGCCTGCTTTTGGATGGCTCCAGGCAAAGAGTGAGTAACTTTTCTTTAATGAAAATATCCAGGCTAGTTATAGCTTCGTCTATTTCAAGAGATTGCAAGTTTTCTTGTTGTTTAAAAAAAATGGCGAAGGGATTTTCATCATTCGAAAGTTTTAATTCTTCAGTGCAATAGTTGCGGTAATTGAAGAGAATCTCTATCGCTGCCTTGTGACTATTTTCCGTTGTTAATTTATGAACAAAGATAGTTATTTCATTGTGCAATTTTTCAGCTAACAGCGTTAGATTCTCTTGACTTAGCATTTTAAAACGACGGGTTAATTCTTCTGCATAACGATGATGGGCCTCTTTCTCCTGCAGCTCACTTAGCGCCTTTATCTCAGGTGTTTGGTGGCCATCTCCCTTTATGGCATAACGTTGGTAGCCCTTGGGTTTTTGTGTCGCCACAATCTTCGCATCCATTTCCCTGTAGTCAGACTCTTTTTTAGTAGATTTGTAAAATTTTTTGATGCAGGTTAATTCATTGATTTCACTTAGGTTTTTAGGGGAATTTATGGCTGCACCCGCAATAATGTGAGCAGTATAACCGCCACAGTACACATTGCCATTCTGTATTTGCTTGGGATTTTGAAGCGGGATAATTACTATTTTCTCTTTAGTCTTGGATTTTGTAAACTTAACTATTTCATTAATTGTCTCAGCAGCAAGCGATTTATTAGCTAGACTATCGTAAACGGTCACGATAAATTGTTTATCCTGGTAATGGATAAAAACACTGACCCAATGCGCTTGAATACTCACCTTGTAGGGAATAAGTATCTGACATGCTTGAACCTGCCCTGCTGCTAGAAAACCGATAAGTTGCTCTAGATGCCCAAGACCTTCGTTTTTTGAAGTGGCCGGAAGAACATAGGTGCGCAAATCATCAACGCGATGATCTTTACCCTTCTTCACAGATACAGAAAAATCTTTTGCAATGACAAGATGCTGCTTTTTAAGCAAGGCCTTAATTAAGATATCAATGTCTTCTCCACTGTAAAAGCCCTCAACTAAAATCTGATTTTTTTGAGCTATTTGTTGTTCTTTGTTGGGTTTCTCAATAGTGGCACAATCTGATGCGGCTAGTTGTAGTAAATCTTTTGGAGTATTATGGTTGGTATTGTCCTCATCCAACACTTGTTTAATAGGTTCTTGAAGGGTTTTATTTAGCACGGGGCGCACTTCCCGATACCACAGACCATCAACAGAGTCATTTGACGTCGTATTTAAAAGCTGCAATCCCGAAACACTATTTATAATTAAATTAGTGCCCTGCGACATCAATTCAAAGGTTCTTGTGTTATTTGTCTCTTCTAATAATCTTTTTATAATTTCTTGCTGTTTTTTACTTATTAAAGGCTTGAATTGATGCTCATACAACTGATATATCGTCAAACCTAAGAACCTCTTATGGTTTTGGTATCGGAGGGGTGATGGCAACAGCTGATAAAGCATCTGACCTAAGGTTTTATTTTTGGGTTCTTCAAAAAGAGAAAATAACAAAACTAGGCTTTTATCGAGTAAAAGCGCTTTATCATTTCCGGTCCAGCCAAAAATATAAGCAAGAGGCAAGCACTGTGTCAGGGGTAGCGAGGGATTAGCTGATAAAAAAATATAAAAATCTAACCATAGGCCTAAGCTATAATTGTTGCTCTTGCGAAGAACTTCTCGAGTGCAATCCATCTCCTCTTTAGAGAAAATATAATTAGTTTCCATTAATAACCATTGCACTATCTCAATCCTACCGCATTCTGCTGCCTCCTGCAGTACTGTCTTATCCACACCTTGTGCTAACAACAATTGCACCACATTAATATGGCCACCCCATATTGCCCAGTGCAATGCTGTCTTATTACAACTATCCCTTTGGGTAATTACAGCCCCCCCTTTATGCAATAACCACCACACTAAATCACGATGGCCACGCGATGCTGCATTCAGTAATGCTGTCCTACCATGATTATCTTTTTCTGTGATTAGAGCCCAGCTTTTTTGTAACCAGGTGGTTTGGAGAAGCCACTGTACCACCTCAAGATGGCCGCCATTTGCCGCACAAAGCAGTGCAGTATTACCCGAATTATCCCTCTCAGTAATGTCTGCCCCACCCGTCTGTAATAACCACTGCACCAATTCAAGATAGCCTCGCGATGCAGCCTTTAGCAACGCAGTTTCACCGTTATTATCTTTTTCTGTAATTAGAGCCCAGCCTTTTTGTAACCAGGTTGTTTGGAGAAGCCACTGCACCAATACAAGATGGCCTTGTGATGCAGCCTTTAGTAACGCGGTCTCACCGTTATTATCTTTTTCTGTAATTACAGCCTCACCCGTCTTTAATAACCACTGGACTACCTTAAGCTCACCGCGATATGCAGCCTGCAGCAAGACTGTGCTACCCCCTTGAGCCTTTTCAGCAAGTATTCTCAACTCCAACACTTTACCCACTATTAAAGCTTCGTCACTGTCTGGCGACACTACATTAGAAGAAAGATACATACCTTGTAAGTGTTTGAACAATTCAATTCTCCTCGCTCTTCATTTAATAAGTTTCGCTGATCTGGAATAGGGCAAGTTGCTGTTATCGCAACTAGGTTTGGCTCTTTTGACCTGCCACTGTATAGCATTATTTGTTGCTTTGCTTAATGCGTTATATCTCTTTATGCATAGGAATTATTCAGAGGCGTTGAGAAAACTACCTTGCTCCAAACCGCTGCTACATTTTAAAGTAATTAGGCGATTATATTATCGGTATAAATCCGGATTGAAAAAGAAAGGGAAGGAATTATCTTTCAATCAATATCAAAAATAAACCTTAGTATGATAATCACTTGCTAATGAAAGCTGTTGAGGATTGCAGTTGGGCATGAGAGGATGTTGGCAGATATCGCATGAGATTAGCGCGAATATTCCTGACCCGGCTTGAGGGCAATAAATGCAATTTGTTAAATTATTACATTGATAATTGAATCTTAAACAAGTAACGGACTAATTGCTTTCAGATCCCCAAGTATTTGCATATTGAAAGGCACGTAAATCAAAGCGCGACATAATTGCGTAAACATGTTCAATAATTTCAGATTGAATGGCTTCGTATTTCATTGAATCTGTTTCATTCGTAAAAAAATACAATTCAAGTGGCAAACCCGTGGATGAGCCTTGTAGCTGACGAATTAAGATTTTTAGATTTTTATGTACCGATTTATGTTGACTCAAATAATTTTGCAAATAATGTCGAAAACAGCCCAGGTTAGTTTGGGAGTTTGTTGATATTTTTGGCTCAGCAATTAAGTCATTCATTTTAGTTATAAAATTATCATCAATTAGTTTAATAGAATTAATATCAATCATGATACTGCGCTTAACTCGACGACCGCCGGCCTCATGCATACCGCGCCAATTTTTCAAACCAGAAGTAAGCAAGGAATAACTGGGGATAGTAACGATCGTTTTATCAAAATTTTGTACCTTCACTGTATTTAATGAGATTTCAATCACTTCACCGTCGGCTGCAAAATTGGGCATTTCAATCCAATCCCCAATTCTTACCATGTCATAAGCGGTTAATTGAATGGAAGCAACGAAACCCATTACTAAATCTTTAAATATGAGAGCAAGAAAAGCAGTGGCAGCACCAAATCCCGAGATAAAATAAATAGGCGGTTTATCAATCATCATGGAGGCAAACAAAATTACAGTGAACACAATAACCGCTATTTTTATTAATTGTAAATAACTTTTAATCGGTTTAATTTTGGCCAGTGGGTATTGATTATATCGATCATTTATACAATTTAAGATTGCTAACAAAATGAAACCTAGATCAAACATGATATAGATTTCAGATATCTGCTTTACAAGACTGGCAAGAAATAATTTAAAGGTAGGGTAATCGATATCAAAAACATAGCTAAATTGATGAATTAGAAGTGCAGGCGCAAGGTAGGCAATTCGGTGGGGAAGCCGATTTTTGATAAGAATTTTACCAAGTCCAGAATGATTTTTAGAAAATAACCTATCAATTAGAGCAATAAAAACATGTTTTGCAACATAATGGTTGAACGCGACAACCAAACAGGTGCTGAACACAATAATTGAAAATACGAGTGCAGAAGCGCTAAATCCATTAAAATTATCTACAGTGTATTGCATGAAATTTACTCGATTATGATAATAATTAGCAATTTAAGAACATATATTGTACATATTTTTACTCATTTAGTCAATCATTATATTAAGCCGACAGTCTCCTTCGCTTCGCTCTGAATGACGGAAAATGTGGCAACGCCCGGAAATATTACAATGACCTAAGTACGACGACCATGGGTTGCGAACCCCGACTCGTCCTCCAGAGCGAGGCGAGGGATCTCACTGCTGTGGCACTGACCTTTGAAAGGCAACAGAACATGCCGTTTCAAAGAGGATCCTTCGCTTCGCTCTGGACGACGGAGAATGGGACAATGACGGAGACTGTGGCAATGCTCAGAAATATTACGATGACGTAAGTACGACGACCATGGGTTGCGAACACCGACTCGTCCTCCAGAGCGAGGCGAGGGATCTCACTGCTGTGGCACTGACCTTTGAAAGGCAACAGAACATGCCATTTCAAAGAAGATCTTTCGCTTCGCTCTGGATGACGGAGAATGAGACAATGACGGAGACTGTGGCAATGCCCAGAAATATTACGATGACGTAAGTACGACGACCACGGGTTGCCTACCCCGCCCCGTCATCCAGAGCGAAGCGAAGGATCTCACTGCGGTGGCCCTGACCTTTGAAAGGCAACAGAACATGCCATTTCAAAGAAGATCTTTCGCTTCGCTCTGGATGACGGAGAATGGGTCGATGACGGAGAGTAATACGGGGACGGGAGTGTGGCGGCGATGACGGTGAAGGGAAAACGCTTGCTATAACCGTGATTTTTGGATTGGTAGCTCTTCTAAAATATCTTCAGGACGCGGGTTTTTGGAAAACAAACTCAATTTAACCGCAGCCTCAATCGACTTTTTTGTAGCTTTTGCTTCCACCTCCAAACTTATTGAATGGCTTTGCTTCAAAAAACCAATTAACGTTTCATTAGTAAATTTAGGCAAAACCTCTTTTAATATTGCTTCATCTAACTGGGCTTGTCCCTCTTTGTTAACAACAATAGTAAAGTAGAAAGGTGGAACCGTTAAATCTGGAATAACGGTTTCTAAACTTCTACGTAAAAGTTCAACAAAGATTATTTTCCTAAATTTAGCCAATTCAATAGGTTTCAACGTGGCGAGCGCTGTATCGATGTAAGTTTTACCCTCTATAATGTGGTTCATTTCATGCCATAAAGCTACGGCATCAATTCCTGTAAGCGTAGTGCAAACTTGAGCCATATCCTGATTTGGATCTAAATAGTTTACAGTGAGTTCCTGAGGGCTTTGAACCTCACAGCGATTAGGACTTGGAACGCTTAAGCAAGCATGCTTAAAATTTTGCATTTTTTCACTGCGATCAACAATAACAGGATTCACCATAATCACAGCATCTGGAAATCTAACTCCTGGATAACGTTTGGCTACCCCTTGGACATGAGCTTGGTTTTCCTTGAAAACTCCTACAATGGCAAATCTATAGGGAGACTCAATGGTTGCACATTGATTACCAGCTATTCCTGCACCGCTCGTTTCCACTAAAATGGCTCTAGCTACTTCAATCTGCCGATTAAGCTCAGCCAGTTGAAGCGCTGAAGGCTTTGCTGGAAACAGCTCACCTGGCCGATGTAAAACAGGATCTCCAATTACCCGGACTAAAGGTAAACTCTGAGAAACAAAATAACATTTCCCTTCCTGCTCGTTATAGAGCGCATGACGATGAATAAGCTCTTTTCCTTTTGCAGTTATAACACTTAATTTATACTCTACAAATGAACCTAGGTCGTTTTTGTAAACGCTACAAATTTCTAGTTCACGCCATTCTTTGATGGAGGCTGCGAAGCTCTTTAATTGATGAAGATCATTATCTTGCATGGTAGACGTGCGCTTAATATAAGTAGAGGCTTTGGTTACTAAATCGGAGTCATCAGATCCCAAGCAACAAAGAGCAGTCATCCTTGATTTCAAGGTTTCGATGGCTGTGTTTGGGTAATAGTTGGGATTTACAATTTTATCTGCAAATTCATTAAAAATACCTTGCATGGATTCTGTAGCTTTTATTTTAGGCATATTCTTTTCCTAGAGGCTAAAAATAAATTTTTGCAATATTAAGCGACTTCACATAGGTCCTGCAATATGCATTTTTTTATTATTAAAAGAATTTAATAACCCCCCACTTACAAACAATTAAAGATAATAATAGCAATAAAATCCTAAAATTTAAGTTCCACCTGAGATTCTGGCTGCGCGTTATCCGTTAAGGAGGGAGACCGATAAAATACACCAGGGTAAGGAGACATAATTTCATTGGAGACGTTTATTTTGGGTTTTAAAAACTGAGCTACCTCTGGAGAAGCATTTTTCAGCAAAAAATTTAAAATTTCATTACCATCCGAACTAATACTTAGCAATGATAACACGCAGGTATTACCATAATCTCCACTAGAAAAATCTCGTTTGCGCGTTAGATCTGCAATAGTTATCGCTTTAGAGAGCTGTGGATTTAAATGTAACATTTGTTTTAGTATGGCTAGACCTTTCGAAGAGCTGGATAACCAATAAAGTGAAGATTCAATTCTATCCGTGTTAAGTGGTGCTAACAGTATTTCTGCACTAATTGATTTGTAAAGATTAGGGTTTGCATTTTGCAACATTTCTATTATTTCTAAGCCACTTGGGCTAGTTGAAAGAAAATACAAAGTTGACGCGTTAGGATATTCTCCACCTCGAATTTGCTGACCTAGAATCTCAGCCGTCATTGCTGACATTAACTCAGGTTTATTAGAAAATATAATTTTTAATATTTCTACACCTAGTAGATTACAGGCAAAATAAAGGAACATGGAATGTGCTTCGAGAGGGGCAAACAAAATCTTTGGCGTCATTGCGGCAGATAACTTGGGATTATGAGCGAATAAGATTTTTAAAATGATAAGGCCGTCATTACAGAATAAGAGGTTTAGTAAGGGATTAGAGCGGTCATCGTCTATCAGCCCAACTGTAAGAATTTCAAAATTAACATTAGTTACCAAATTGGGGTTCGCTTCAAATAACATCTTGAGTATTTCTCGCCCTATCCTTGTAAGGGAAAACGATAGAAAAGGACTACGATGGGCATTCTTGCCGGCTTCCAAAGGGCGAGCCAGGTATAAAGCATTAAGATCAATGGAGTGTGATATTTTTGTTAAATTTCTACCCAATAAATAATAAAATATTTTCTGTGTCTCCGAATTTTCTGCAAGCCAGTACAAAGGAGAACAATTAACGTAGTCCGCTAAGGCTTTTTTATTTTCACGAGCTAATCCCTTAGGTAATTCTGCATCAGGATATCGATTATTAAAATGGATTTGATAATAGGGAGCTACTCGAGCACGTGAAAGTGCATCTTTAGTTAGGGCTGAAAATATATCCTGATATTCAGGTAGAACCATCAAATAAAATAGGGATTTTCGTCCTTCTAATGTATAAAAAAGTTGGGTATAAGCACAAGCTCCATCTTGCAAAGGATAATTAAATAGAAAGTCTTTGGCTTTTTTAACCTTCAAAAAAATTTCCAAGTTGTTTATTGTGGGAACATCTACCAAGTTATTGATAAATTCATATTCTTTAGTTTTTCTATCTTTTTGTTCCACCAACTTAGCAAACTTCGTGTTTTTAGGTCGGGAAGTAGTTAGAACTGCGGTGGGTTTACTGGATTTATTTAAAGTTTGTCTAGAAACTTGTTGAGTAATTGATTTGGAATTGATTTCAACAATTTCTTGATTAATAGGTGGAATATAAAAGAGACGAAAGATAGTTTCAAAGTCTTGTGTTTTAGTTTGTAGAGTTTTATATAGCGCTTCTGCTCTAATTTTATCACCACGAGTTAATAACTCTTTTACCCGGTTGAAGATTTGTTCCTCATTAATGACTGCGGCAATCTCTGTCTGCTCTTTCCCTATTGCCGCTTTTAGGGCTTTAGTTAGGTGTTGAAGCTGATGATTAATTGGCTGGTAAATATAAAGATTTACTAAAGCGCGGGTAAACGCGGTAAAGGCCTCACTAAATATGGGGCTAAATTTATCATTCCCCTGACCGGGCTTTGCGTGATTTTCAGATTTTTTGCTAACATTTACTGGTTTTTTTGCTATTAATTTATCGGCTTCATAAAATAATTCCTGCTCTAAAATACGATAAGTGAGAACGCTTTCGAACTCTAAGCCTTTACTCTGTTTAACTGAATATACTAAATGTTCATAATCTAATCCCACTAACGCTTTCACCTCTTTTATATAATGTTCTGATGTCACAATTGCAAAGTCTTGACTGAGGAATTGTTTGATGATCTGCTTAAGCCGTTCTTCTTTATCTACCCAACTGACTAAGCCCTTATCATTTGAAGGAAAGGCGCTAATATCTAACTGCCCTTCCCCGGTAACCCAGGCTTTTAGCTCCGATAAGGTATTCACGACTACAAGAGGCGCCTCTTTACAGCGGTAAGAGCGTTGAAGTTTATGGTGGTTATCTTTTTCATTGAAGCTATGCATAAGGCTGTTTAAGAAAGGGATTTTTGATTTGGCATCACAAAGACTCTGTTGATGATTCTCGCAGATGCATATTTTTTCCTCAGCGAGTTCGGTTAAAATTTTTAATTCTAAAGGACTTAAATCTTGACCTTCATCGACCGCAATATGGGAATATTGCTTGCTTAAATTGAGCGGATAAAAAGGTGTATGAATTTTATTATTGCGTCGATTAGTCTCTTGGTAATCTTGATAAGCGTCAAAGAGCCATTTTTTTTCATTCTCCGCTGTATAATAAGATTGCTTCTGACCACGCTCTTTATAGTCTTTGAAATTTGCGCAACCTGAAATAATTCTGAATTCTTTATATAGGTTATGGGGATTAGCATCAAAAGCATCACTTAAGATTTTTTCTTTGCTGATAATCGCATTATTTTTCTTAAAGCGTTTATAATAATTTTCAAGCCAATTAATACAATCCTCTTTACCTACGAAGGTTCGTTTTCTGCTTTCTGGATCAAGGTCTTTAATAAGTTGCGCATAGCTTTTTATTTGAACTTGGTCACGATCGATTTCTTGTGTGTTGGGGAGGGCATCGATTGTAACTTGAAAAAAATCGGCAAGGCCTTGTTCTTGAGTCACCAAAAGAAGTTTGCCCCTCATTGATTTAAACCATTGTACAAAAAGGCAGACAATTATAGAGGATTTACCAGAACCAGGAGGTCCACTCACCACCAAAAATTTCCCCTTGTGTTGTAAGATTTGCTGCTGACTTTGATCTAAGCTAAAAAAATTATGATTAAAATATTCCACTGGATAGTAATTAAAATTATTGTGCTGCTTTTCATCCTGAATTAGGAGTGTGGGCGCTTCGGTTTTTTCAAAATGCTCAGCCCCAATTAAATCCGAAAACGCTTGACCATTTAATTCTAAATAATGATTCAATACACTAGGCTTCTTTAGAAAACGGGAATTGCGATAATGATTTTCAACCACTTCTAAAAGAATCAAACGAGATTGGCCGTTGATTATTTGTCTAGTATACAATAATCGACGTTTGAGACTCCCCCGCACCGAATAGATATTATGTCCCTTAAGTTTTTCAAAATTTAGACCTTTGTGATTTCCTTCAATAAATTTTTGTATAAGATCGGGAAATTCCAGAGCAATAGCCTGCGGATCTATAAGTCCATTTAAATAAGAGATAGCATTAGAGGAATTATCATTTTTTGAAAGCATTGCGAATTGCCTATGGGTCAATTATATAAAGACAGGAAGTATATCATAATGGTCTTTTTATAGGCATAGTTGTCTAAGCGTATTAAAATTCAAAACTTTGTTTGCGTTGTACAAATCCACAAAAACCAAATTTCTTGGCATCAGGTAAGTCGCCTGGATTGTAGTGATATAGCCACATCTTATTTTTTATTGCTTCATCCAGGGTTTTTAGCTCATCAAAATGAGCATGCACGCCGCTCCAATTATTAGAGGTTTCACAGTCCTGAAAAATAATATCCACATTTTTATAAAAATCATTTAACTGTGTAGGTGCGAATTGGGTATCCGTAGTGATAAAAATTCGTGTGCCATTGATGTTAAAAATTAGGCCGTAACTCGGCATGAAGGTGAAGCCAGCTACCACATGAATCGTTTGAATGGTTTGAAAAGTACAGTTATCCCACAAAAAGCTACCATTCTCAGGGATTTCATTTACCTCAAAAAAGTCCTCCAATTTAGCCAAGGTTCCTTGCAATGTATTCATGCCCCCGGAAAGCGTGCCTGTCCAAAGTTGTTCCAGGATCAAATTATTAGCATATAAACTTGGTTTTTTACTGGTTTGAGAATCAAATTTATTAGTCAATCCCAGCCACTCTAGCCCGCCACAATGATCAGCATGAAGGTGACTTACATAGACATCGGTAATATCTCGATGACCAAAGCCCAAGTCGAATAAAGCATGTCTAGCATCTGAGCCACAATCAATAAGAAGCTTTTTATCTAATTTCTCATCAAGCAAAAGCATGTTTGAATTGTAATTATTTTGTCCTATAGTAAAGGCCGAGCCAGTGCCAATGAAGATTAGTTTCATTTAAAAAATCTCCTGTGAAAAGGGTAAACTTGACCTTTAAATAACAAAAATTATCTTATTATAAGTTTAACAGTAATTTTGAGCTTTAGAGTGATTGCCTAAAGCAAAAGCTTGAGTATCGCTTCATTTACTAAGGTTTATGAGTTGTTTTAAAGAGCCATTGAGGCATGCTGTTTAAGCCGATTGGTAGCCATCTTTCAATAAAACTACATTGAAATAGGAAGCTTTAGATAGTTAATAAGCAAAGACCACGTTTTCCGAGCCTAAAATAAAGCACTTGATTTATTCAGAAACTTTGGCTTAATGTGCGCTGATTAGCAAATATTGATGGGTTTTTTGCAAGTATATAGTCCTCGCTTGATGATTCAGTACTGCCTTTCTTAAAAAAACCAAGTTGAGTTTTACTAGCCTTAATGAAAATAGCTCGTTGAATGAGCACATTAATTTTCAAATCACTCAATCCTTCTTCAAGAGTATGGATACTGGCAAGATCCAGATAATCAATTATCTTAGCTAATCTCTCATGAATCTTTGATTTCTCAGTAAATTCAATAACATAGTCTAAGGCTTTTAAATGCTGAAATTCTAAATACATTAATCGATTAAAACTAATCATTTGATCTTCAGAAGTTTTGATAATCGATTCGTTAAAGAGGGTTAAAAAATCAACGTTCCAAACTGCTAAATCAGAGGCGGCTTTGAATCCAACGAGTGCACTGACCAAAATCACTTCAACAATGGAGTTTTGATGGGGCTCAAAGATCATAAGCCGACGGACAAACTGATCAAGTATATATAAAATTTCACCTATATCGACGTCTTCATCCTGCGTTTTTCTAATTGCCAAAAAGACTGATAAAACCCCATTGCAATCAAAATCCATTCCGCTCTCCAGGATCATTGCCCATATGGCCTTTTCATACCAATTAAACCACTTAGTATTATCTTCTTGAATTTCTCTTCTTTGATACATTTTAGCTCCAATTATCCATGGCGCTAATTATGCTGCATTTTTGGATAAACTGCTAATTATTTGAATAGATTATTTAAAAATTTGATGGTTAATATTTATCCATTTAATTAACTCTCTATTGACTTGTTTGGCCACAAATTTCCAGAGATAGAAATGCAATCGATTAGGGGTTCTTGCCACGAACTCAAGTTCTAAACTATTAATTCATAGCCTAACTATTAAACAGCCTGGCCAGCAGCCCAGCCTGAAGACCAAGCCCACTGAAAGTTAAAACCGCCCAACCACCCGGAAACATCTATAACTTCACCGATAAAAAATAAACCAGGCACTTTATTAGCCGCAAAAGTCTTAGAGGAAAGCTCATCGCAATCCACACCTCCCAGAGTCACTTCAGCGGTTCTATAGCCTTCTGTGGCATTCGGTTTAATTAACCATTTTTGCAACACAGCCGCAATTTGTTCTAACTGCTTGTCGGTAAGTTGTTTAAGCGGTTTATCCAATTGCTCGTTTTGATAGAAAACGCTAAGTAATCGTTTAGCAGCAAAGTTAGCCAAAATTGTTTTCAAACAACTTCCACCCGAATTACGTCGTGCTTTAAGCAATTCCTCGTACAAATCAATTTGAGGGAAGAAAACAATTGAAACGGTATCCCCAGGAAACCAATAAGATGAAATTTGTAAAATTGCCGGTCCGCTTAAACCCCGATGAGTAAATAAACTATTTTCCTGAAAAGCTTGTGAATTACAACTCACTGAACTTTCTGCTGAAATACCAGCCAGGCTTTCCAAGCGTTTTTTGTCATGATCATGTAAAGTAAAAGGCACTAATCCAGCACGGGTTGGATAAACAGTTAAGCCGAATTGAGAAGCTAGCTGATAACCAAAGGGGCTCGAGCCTAAAGTGGGTATTGACAAACCACCGGTGGCGACAACTACAGACTCACAGTTATAACTAAGCTGATTAGTCTGAACCTTAAAACCATGATTAGTTTGTTCTACAGCGGTAATAATTTGATTATATAGAATCGAGACGTGATTTTTATTGGCTTCGCTGAGTAGCATATCAACAATTAAACTTGATTTTTCCTGGCAAAACAATTGGCCTAAGGATTTTTCGAAATAAGCAATTTTATACTTTTCAACCAAAGTAATGAAATCCCATTGAGTATAACGGCTCAAAGCGGATTTACAAAAATGAGGATTGTGAGAAATGAATTGTTCAGAACTAGTGTGAAGATTAGTAAAGTTACAACGCCCGCCGCCTGACATTAAAATTTTTTTACCAGCCCGCTTTGCTTTCTCAAGGATTAAAACTTTTCGTCCTCTAGCAGCAGCTTCAATTGCACACATTAACCCAGCAGCACCAGCACCAATAATAATTACATCAAAATTGCTCATTTTTATGACAATATCAAACTAAATTAATAGCATTGTATCATGTCATAGACTTAAGAATATCTAAGACCTCAAGAATTAGTTATGAGCTATTAGTTAAAGAAAATTTAATAACTAACCTCTACTAGCACATAAAAAACCAGGTCAAGTTCTCTTAACCTGGTTATAAAATTTAGCGGCCGAGCTGACTTTGAATAGCCATCGCTCTTTGTAAATGCATACTTACATGATTGCGAGTCATTTCTAATTGAGCTTTTACTAAAGGATTAAGAGCCATAGGTATTAATTTTTGATTTAGTAAATTTAAGGCAGCTGTATGACCTTTAATCATCTGAGCAATAAACACTCTATCAAATGCAGCATGGTTTACACGATTTAATGTAGCCATCATGTGTCTGCCATGCGCTTGAAGACGTTTTGCAACTTCGCCTTGAACGGGAGCAACATTTATACGTTGACTTAAGGCTTGTACTGCTTGTAAATTTTGGCTGTGCTGGTTGTAAAGGTACGCAGCATAATCACGCACTGCTGGATTCATTGATTTTTTTTGCGCTAAAGAAGCAGCAGAAATTTCATTTTTATCAATTACCATGACGGCGCCCAAAATCTTAGCGTCCATTTGCATTTGTTGAGTTGAGTAATTAATCGGTGGGTTGTAAGCGGTATTGGAATTAAAACCACAACCTGAAACTGCGATTGCTGTTCCTAAGATTAAACCCGATAATACTTTTGCTTTTACTTTCATAACATTTCCTTGTGAGATTTTGAAATTAGCCAGCCTTTTGATATTTCACCAAGATGGTAGAAAAGTCAATAGCTTAGCTAGTGTGCCACAAATTTAGAAAGAAAGCTCACAGGTTCCTAGACCCTCAGTATTCCGTTGTATATTGATTGTTTTTACCTCCCTACAATCAGACTCAATGCATAGTTGATTGGCAGGAATTAAATGACAAGTATTCACAACATTTGTTCCCGCGAATGAAATATCCAGTACTTTCGTTCCTTCTGGTAACAAGAAATACCCTTCTCGTTTCTTGGGATTCACTAAGGTTTGCCAGTCTATTTTAGAACCATTTAAATTATATCGTATAGCTAATTCATCATCGCTGCTTAAATTACTGGATCTAAAATGAACTATCATAGGTTTGGCTATTGCGTCAACTTGCAAGACGTCTGTGGCTAAAAAATTTACTGTCTCCGGCCTTAGATAATTTTCACCCTCTAATTTTCCTTTATATTGAAAAGGATTAAAATTAAAATGAGCCATCAAAATCCATGCACTTGCACTCGTTGAGGGTAAAGTATTGCTAGACCAATCCGAAGATCTTGCAAAGCGTCTGGATGACTGTAAAAAGGCATGCTCTTGATCAGTTGGAAGATTGATGTAAAAAGAGCGATCAGTCGCTTCAATAAAATTCGATTCAAGGTACAAGTCATTACGTAGATGGAGGATATTCTGTTGTAGGCTATCTAAATTAGCTTGGAGCTTATAATTTTGAATGGTATCCCCATAAAAATTAACTAAGGAATTTAGCGCAGAAATGGCTGACGCGGTTCCTTCGGTAGTCATTATTAATTCAGCATTCATTGAGCTATTATTATTTAAACTATAGCCAAAACCAGACAACTGATCATGTTCAAAATAGCCTCCTTTTTGACGGATAACTTGCCAGAGAGTTAATGCACTGCCCGCCCCAAACCAATTATCAATCGTTTCAACCCCCAAAGCAGATAAAGCCCAGAGGTTGGTGGTTATCTTTGTTGCACTGGTAAAATTAGAATGGTGGGGTCGCCAGTCATCGGTTGATGACGGCGTAGGAGCTGAGCCAGAGGTATAAAAAATTTTATGTTCCCAATCAAAGGCACCATTATAAAGAAAACTCAGCAAGCCCTTGGTTTTAAATCCCTTTAAAGTTAAGCCTCCATTTAACATAACATTAATCTTAGCTAAGGCTTCTCTGATTTCAGGTGTTTGGAGAGTATTGTTTAAACAATTTTTCAAGATCTGTAAACCTGCCAAGACAGCAAAATTGTCTTCCAATATAATGACATCAGAAGAAATTACTGTTCCTGCCGGAGCGTGGTAAAACGCCCCTATGCCTGCTTGCATTAATGAAAATGCTGTAAGGGAATTTATTGCATTAACCAAAGCTGGGGAATTTAAATCAATTTTACCTGAATTTAAAAGATAGTTTGCTTGTAACGGTCCAATTAACTGAGCCCAGGCGTTTTTGCCTGTTAAAGGTAGATAGTCAGACCATGTTATTAAATAAGAGTCCACAGATGTATTGAGGTTTAAAGGGACAATATAATCATGATATCGACCTTTAAAAAAAGGATCAGGATTAAGTACAGATGTAGGGAGCCAGCGAAAGCTAAAGGCTAACCGAGGATCAATAATTGGAGTCTCGCCACCATAGCGATAAGCTTTTCCATAGGCGCGATTTACAGGATCAATTATTGTCTCTAATTGATTGGCCACTAGAACTCTAGCCTGAGACTTGTCTAAAAAACCATTTTCCGCAGCTAAGGCCAAAGCAATCTGCCACGTTGCTGAATGATAGACATCACTGCCGTATTTTATATTGATGCGCTCTCTCTGAGCCTTTAATGCTAGAATTTCACTTTCAATAATTTCATTGGGTGGTAAATTAGAACCCAAAATATTAGAAGAATTTTGAGCCAAGTTATTAGTAATCGTGCAACTATTAGCTCTGTTACAAATAAAGTCACCGAAATAGGCAGCTGCGTTCTCTTCATTGCCAATATAAAAACTCAAGGGTATAAGCTTGCCAGACGAATTGGAAACCAAGATATTGTCAGAAATTAAAAAACGAACCAAGCTGGAGATCTCTTCTTCAGCTAAGAGGGCTTGTGCAAAACTTTGATTGCTGAGATTAAACCAGATAATACCTGCAATAACTAATACCGAATACTTTCTCATAAACCTGACCAACTGGAAGTTTAGAGATCTTATTCAAGAATCAGGCCTACATTAAAAAATATCTTAAACTATAAAACCTCAAATACTTTTCCCGTCTGTAAACCTTCAACACTTTTACTATAAGCCAATGCGACTTCGCTGACACTAACGGATTTATAGCCTCTAAAATAGGAGCCATAATTATCCATAGATTCTGTTACTACAGTTGGACTCACACAGTTAATACGTTGCTTCTTTGGCATTTCTATAGCAGCCGCAACAACAAAAGAATTTAATGCGCCATTAACCATAGAAGCAGAACTACCAAAACGAATCGGATCTTCACTTAAAATTCCGCTGGTCAAAGTAAAGGAGCCACCTTCATTAAGATAATTTCTACCGATTAAAACCACATTGACCTGTCCCATTAATTTATCTTGGATACCTAAATAATAATCTTTTTCTTGCATTTGATGAAAATCACCAAAATGCACTTTGCCAGTGCTTAAAATAACGGCATCGACCTCTGATACCTTTATAAACATAGCTTCAATAGAGTTGGAATCGCGGATATCAACTCTTAAATCACCAGAATTAAAACCCGCTTTGATAATCTCATGACGAGATTCCAGTTCTTTAACAATAGCCCGACCAAGCGTACCAGAGGAACCAATTACAATTATTTTCATTCGAAGATCCTTTGAAATTTAATTTAATAACTCTAAAGTTGGGCTAAACTCGGGAACTAAATTTTTTAATAGTAAATAGAGTTCCTGATCATTGTGCAAAATACAGGCGGAGTCTAGTAAACGCATGGCTTGAGTTAATTCGCTCCAATCGATTTGACGAAACTTCGCTTTAAACAATTTTTCATGCTCAGTAGGCGCTAGTTGCTCTGAATTATGAAAAAGTTCTTCAAAAAGTTTTTCACCCGGTCTTAAGCCAATGTATTCAATTAAGACATCCTTGCCAGGCTCTTTGCCTGCTAAACGAATCATTTGTTCGGCAAGATAGCTGATTTTTACGGGTTCACCCATGTCCAACACAAAAATCTCACCGCCTAATCCGTTAGCCGTTGCTTGTAAAATTAACTGACAAGCTTCAGGAATAGTCATAAAATAGCGCTCAATATCTGGGTGCGTAACAGTTATAGGCCCACCGGCTTGTAGTTGCTTTTGAAATAAAGGCACAACAGACCCGGCTGAATTAAGCACGTTTCCAAAACGGACGGTTATAAATTGTGTTTCGACAATTCGGTCTAAATTTTGGCAATAAATTTCGGCAACCCGTTTTGAAGTTCCCATGACGTTCGTCGGATTTACCGCTTTATCACTGGAAATTAAAATAAATTTTTCAGCGCCAAAGGCAACACTTGCTTCAGCCACACATTGAGTGCCTAGAATATTATTTTGCACGGCTCCTCGTACTTGATTTTCAAGCATTGGAACATGCTTATAGGCAGCTGCATGGAAAACAATTTGGGGTGAGAAATGATGGAAATGATAATTAACCGCTACTTTGTCAGTAACCGAAATTAACCCTAACTCAAGGACTATCTGAGGAAATTGAGCTTTTAATTCCTCTTCAATTTTGTATAAATTAAACTCACAATTCTCAATAATTAATAATTTTTTTGGCTTAAGCGTCATAATTTGACGACAAAGTTCTGAACCAATTGATCCGCCACCACCCGTAACGGCCACGCGCTTATCTTTAATCGTTGCTGCAATTTTATCCCAATGCAGAATGACTTGATCTCGTCCTAGCAAGTCCTCAATATTCACATCGCGCAAGGCATTCACTTCAACTCTACCATCGGCCAAGGCAGAGAGGCTTGGTAAGGTTCGAAAAGCAATATTACAGGTTTCGCAGTTGTTAACAATGCGTCGCATTAACGCTGAGCGTATTGAGGGTATTGCGATAAAGATAAGATCAATACGATATTGCAACGCAAGCTGAGGTAGATCATCGGTAGTCCCTAATACTTGCACGCCATGAACTTCCATCCCGCGTTTATTCTTATTGTCATCAATTAATCCTACTGGTAGATAGGATTGGGTACGCTTCAAATCACGGACTAAACTTTCTCCGGCCTGCCCTGCGCCAATAATTAATACCCGTTTTACGGCGCTTAGCTGAGGCTCTTTACTATGTTGTTCCCATAAAATACGCAGCAAAAGTCTAGCTGAACAAAGAATAGTAATAAAAATAAGGGTATAAAGTGGAAAAACAGAACGAGGAATATAATGTAGCATCGTCGCTAAATAAAGGAGTGGGATTGAAATTATAGTGGCCGTAACAGTTGCTTTGATAATTCTTCCAACGTCATTTAAAGATGAGTAACGCCAAAGACCTCGATAGACCTTGAAATAATAATAAGATAGGAGTTGCACAGACATTAATATCAGCAGCGACATAAGAGAGAAAGAAAGTTTCTGACTACTGGCAAAGGGCTGCATATTATAGCGAAGCCAATAAGCGCAGTACCAAGCGACCGGAATAGCACTTAGGTCAAAAACTATAACGGGTAATTTTTTATACAGCTTCTGAAATAATGAGCTAATTTTCAACATAATTATACGAAATCCTTAAAGTCAGCCCTGCTAGTAATGACGAGTAACCTATTAAACTAAGGTAATGATACTACAAATTGCTTAGAGTATTTCCGGGCATGTTGAAATTTCATTTAAATAAGGCCACCAAAGTCAGACTCGCAAAACACAGTAAATTAAAACTTGATAAATTATCGCTGGCAAAGAGAGATACAGGATCATCATTTTTCATACGGTTATTCATCGATAAATAAGCAAAGCGCCACAATCCAAAAGCACTGAAGGGAAGCGTTAGTAAAAAATAAAAAGATTGGTGGCGCGAGAAAATCACATAGAAGAAGTAGGTAATAAAACAGGCAATTGCAACACTGTTAATCATTAGAGCCAAGGTTTGCAAACTGTATTTTTTAAGCACTGCTCGAGTTGAAACGCTTAAATCAAGTCGCTTTTCTAATTTTCTTTTACATAAAGCAATGAATAGGCTTATCAATATAGCCATTAGAGATAGCCACCACGAAATAGGTAAGCCAATCCCAATAGTTCCTGCCAAAACACGCAACATAAAACCACTGGCAATACAAAGAACATCCGCCACTGGTAAATTTTTTAACCAGTGATTGTATGCAAAATTAATTAACAAATAACAGCTTAAAAGTACTGCCAGATTCGTTGAAATAGACCAGGCAAGACTAAAGCCCAGGATAAGCAGTAAAGCTAAAATGATAAAAGCAGAATTTAGTGAAATTTCATCAGCAGCAATAGGTCTTCTACATTTGTGCGGATGAAGCCTATCATCATCCCTGTCTTGTATATCATTATAAATATAAACCGCACTTGAAATAAAGCAAAAAGCAAAAGCAGCTAACAATGCCGACGGCAACGCTTCAAGCGATTGCGAATAAAAAACGCCAAGTAACACGAAGACTGCTTTTTTCCACTGGGTGAGGCGAAGTAATGAAAAAAAACGTTTGATTGAGACCATAGAAATTATTTAGCTAGATCAAAAAATCAACTATAGCATCATGGGAATACAGTTCAAAGGGATTGGCCGCGATGAACTAATTGTTTAGCAAGCTAGACTAAATTACTCAAACCATTACCCTTCTTTTACTTTCAATTTATGTGAGTAAAGATTATATTGAAACTTAAACGTTGATTGGGTTTCTAGTTAAAGTAGAGCTCTAAACTTCATACTCAGGCTTAATCTAGCAAGTACATAGTTTAGAAACGAAGTATGAACTCATGAAATACTGAACGAAATAAAAGGAATTTTTATGACCAAGGATGTTAATTTACCTCAAAATTTAAATGCTACTTTAGCTATTCAAGCCTTAAATGCGGCTAATGATGGGGTAACTATTGTGGATATGCGGCTTCCAGAACAACCCTTGGTTTATGTCAATAAGGCATTTGAACAGATAACAGAGTATAGCCAATCAGAAATTTTGGGACACAATTGTCGCTTTTTACAGGCGGGTTTATCGTCTCAGAAAGGAATCGTAGAGGTTAGAAAAGCGTTAATGGGTCGTAAAAATTGTCGAGTCATTCTTCAGAATGTGAAAAAAGACGGCACTTTATTTTGGAATGAACTAAGCTTGTCACCAATAAAAGATGCGAATAATATTGTAACTCATTACATCGGCATTCAAAAAGATGTGACCCATGAAATAGAGCAAAAACAAAAAATTGATTATCTATCAGAACATGATGATTTAACTGATCTCTACAATTACCGCGGTTTTTTCAAAAAGGTAAACTCTTTGATACAAAGGGACAATCAACAAAATTTATTGTTAGGCATTGGCGTTGCGGATATTGATAACTTTAAACAAATTAATGATATACACGGTCATATTTTTGGTAATCATGTTTTAAAAATTTTTGGCTCTGAAATGAAGCAAGAATTTCGAGTGGATGATATTGCTGCACGTTTTGGCGGTGATGAGTTTTGTTTTGCTGTGCTCGTTAAGGAAAATAACTCTAGTTTTTTCTACGATAAAATTGCAAAAGCCGTGCAAGCCACCAATTTTTCCCTATCTAATTCTCTACAAATCTCAGTGAGCATTGGTATTGCTTTTGAAAAAGCAGGTGCTCCCATTAAAATCGAACATTTAATAACCCTTGCGGACACTGCCATGTATAACAATAAAATGCTTAGACATAGCAATCAGAAAAAAAAGACTTAGCTTAAAAAATTTGCTAGTTAACTTTTTAAATTTACCTAAAATATAACTCTAACGAATTTTACCTGAGCTTAAAATGCAACTGAGACGCTATTCATTTGCATCCTATTTATCGATTTTTCCATCAACTTTATACCCGTTTCCTTAGAATTCAATTGCGAAAGTTCTGAAGAATTAAAGGAAATTTGGTCGGAGGCCTGTAATTTGTGCTTAGCTAACAAAGTAGCTAGTTCACTCGAACTATGTGTTCCAAAAAGACCCCAGGTATTTCGTTTAATCGCACAGACATCTCTAACCAAGGATAATATTACTTGTTGGCTGCCTGGATCAAGGTCATTCTGCTGGGAAATCCAGTTAGCAATAGTAGATAAGTTTGCTAATTTGCTAACAATATTGCCATTAAACCAGGATTCTCGTCCCAATTTTTTAACTTCTATATTTTCTATCAGTGTGGTTACTATTTGATGAAGAGTTTGTACATTCGAGGGAGGTAATGAATTTTTATTCTTCAAAGGAGCCGACTTCTGCTTTAATAATCCAACCTTCGGGTTAGCGAAAAACTCTCGTTTATTAGATATCGAGCCGTGTAATTCTCTAAAGCTTGTAATCTCCACAGGTTTATTGAGAGCAAAGCCAGATTTAAGCTGAGAACGTCCATCCCACCCACACATAAAAAGTTTGCCTTCGCTATCAAGGAATTGGCTTTGGGTTGACCTAGCAGCTATTAACTCAATCTTTTTTTCTGGGAATATTTGGATAGGGGCGTTGAAAGATATGTAATCCTTAGTTCCAAGTTGTCCGTAAACATTATAACCAAAGCCAAAGACTTGACCTTTAGTATCAAGAAAAAGGCAATGGCTAGATCCGCAAGTAATTTGTTTAATATCGTTTAAATTTTCAATTTTGGTAAGTATTGGTGAATAAGTTATGTCATTTTTTCCACAACAAAAGACCTGCCCTTCGCTATCAAGAAAACAGCTAAAATTATCACTTGCAGCAATTTGCCTGATATTTTTAAGCTGAGATACCATGGCAGGTTGAAATTTCAGTTTCTCATTTCCTACTCCGAGTTGTCCATAGTGATTATTTCCGCAAGAGAACACCTGGCCCTCGCTATCAAGAAAAAGACTATGATTCAAACCTGTGGCAATTTGTTTGATATTATGTAGTGAGGGTATGAGTTCTGGACGAATTAAAGAAATTTTTTCATGCCCTATACCAAGTTGACCGATTTCATTATTTCCACAAGCATACACCTGACCTTTTGTATTAAGAAAAAGAGTATAATCTAAAGCGGCGCTTATTTGTTTAATATCATCTAAAGTTGGGATTAGTACAGGTTCATCTGAATTTACATTACTTTCTATACCAAGCTGCCCCAAATTATTTAGCCCACAAGTAAAGACCTGCCCGTGTGTATTGAGGAAAAAACTATTGTGAGGTCCTACAAATATTTGTTCTATATTATTTAAATTGGCAAGACGAATAGGGTGGTTTACATCATATTGAATAACTTTCTTCTTCCCAATGCCTAACTGGCCGAACTCATGTGATCCATAGCCATAAATACGGCCGTTAGTATTACGGATAAAACTGTGATTACAACCTAGCGCTAGTTGATCTATCTCAAAACGCTGCCTCAGTTGTTTTATGGGCTTTGCTAATAGAGCTGATAAAGCTTTGTTAACCAATGAAAGAGCCACTAAAAAAGAGAATTTGCTTTTCTGAGCGCTAAAAGCAGCAAACCATAGCTCCGCTGGAATATTATCCAACCTTCCTTCAATTTTCTCTTTCATTAGAGGCACCATTTAGACAAATAGTTATTGTATCTACATTAGATTTTAATCGCAAGTTTCACTCAATCAGCTCAATTAAAGTATCACGCTGATCAATATAATATCAATTTAGGTTAAGCTTATTCATGTTCTACCAAAATTATTAGTTCACGAATAACTGAAGTCGCATAGCTACCTGCCTCCAGTTTGAAATATAATTCTAAAGTCTGTTCATCTTGCCAGTGCCAATTCATCTCTTGTGGATGCAAACGTAATGCACGATAAGCACGCTCTAAACCATGCTGCTCAAGAGATGCACACCATTCTTTAAAAGGATGAAGTATTCGCTCCTGCAAGGCTAAGGCTTCGAGACTTGCTCGCTCCTCACCTCTTCCCCACAAAACGGCGGCTGGAGAAATATCAAAGCTCGCTAATCTCTCATTAATAACTTCATCCGCTGTTGCTATTGTAAATACACTATTATTACCTGCAAGCTGCATCACATCGCCATCTAAGGCATGGCTCCAATTCGCTAATTTGACACGCTCAGCTAGAAGAAGATTGAATAAAAATGAGCGGGCTGCAGAATAATAAAGTCCGCGTAAAAAGCGATTTTTTTCTTTTTTCCCGCCTAGAAGCATCGCTTCTGCTTTAATTAAGTTTTGTCCATTAAAACCAAAACGTTGCGTACCAAAATAATTGGGCACACCTTGGGATTGAATGTCTAAAAGACGTTTATCAATGTCCGTCTTTTGAGTTAACTCACGCAAAACCAACTTAAATTCATTCGCTGCCAGCACACCTGTTTTTAATTTCTTTAAATGACGTACCGCCTTGACTACGCGCCACCCTGCGCCGGCTAGCGTTTCAATGTTAGGAGGGTTTTCACCCAGGCAATGCACACAGAGCCACTGGGTAGTTAAAGCATGCCTATCCTTTAAACCTGCATAAGATATCGATTTTTCAGGTTTATCCAAGGCTCGCGCCAAAGCTCTGACTAATTCCTCAGTATTAAGTCCTTTTTTTTCTACATTGAGAAACAGGTGTTCGCCTTCTCCGCTTAGATCAAATCCGAGAATTTCATTGACCTTAAAATCTTCAGGAAAAACCTTAATAGTGCCAGTGGAGGGAGGTTTGCTAAAAGCAAAAGATAAATCATCATAATTGAACATAAAACAACCTTTTCAATAAAAGCTAGCTGATTTTAAATTTTCAACTAGGGGAATGTATTCGGAAATAATGTCTAGTCAAATGGGATTAGTGCTATCAATAAATTGATAATCGAGTCCATATTTTGCTGCCAAATGCTTGCCTAAAGCCTGGACGCCATATCGCTCAGTAGCATGGTGCCCGCTGGAAAAATAATGGATTCCCAGCTCCTGCGCTTGATAGAAAGTGCGTTCGGAAACTTCACCGCTAAGAAAGCCATCTACACCCAGCTTATGGGCATGCTCAATTAAATCTTGAGCAGCGCCGCTACACCAGGCAAGCTTTTGAATAGGTTTTTCAGAACCTGATAGATGCAAAGCCTCACGGCCTAAAATCTTTTGAATTTTCACAGCAAACTGCTTGGCGGTTATAGTTTCGGCTAAGGTTCCTGACCATAAAAGATCTCTGGTTTTAGCAATTTTATGGGTTTCAATGGACTCTAAATTGAACAAACGCCCAAGACAGGCGTTATTGCCTAATTCGGCATGGCAATCCAGGGGTAAATGATAGGCAAACAAATTAATATTATATTTTAACAATTCGGCTATACGCTTTCGTTTCATCCCAATTAAAACTGGATCTTCTCCACGCCAAAAATAACCATGATGCACAATCAACGCGTCAGACTTAAACGCAATTGCTTTATTGATTGCATCCATGGAAGCCGTAACGGCCGTACAAATTCGATGGATTTGCATCCCTCCTTCAATTTGTAAGCCGTTGGGCGCGTAATCCTCGAAATCTGCACAGCTTAATAGATCATGCAAATATGCTGTTAACTCAACGCGCGTTATCACGTAAGGATACCCGCTTAATATCAGCCCCTAAGATTGATAATTTTTCTTCAATACGCTCATAGCCGCGGTCCACATGATAGATTCGTTCCACCTTAGTCTCCCCCACTGCCGCTAAACCTGCCAAAATTAAACTTGCTGAAGCACGCAAGTCAGTGGCCATAACGGGAGCACCTGTCAACTTTTCAACACCATTGATAACCGCAGTATTACCATTTAAGCCAATTTGCGCGCCCATTCGTTGTAATTCCTGGACGTGCATAAAACGGTTTTCAAAAATATTTTCAATCACAGTGGATGAGCCTTCAGCAACTGCATTTAAAGCCATAAATTGCGCTTGCATATCAGTTGGAAAAGCTGGATAAGGCGCAGTGGAGATATTAACTGCTTGAGGACGTAAACCATGCATATCTAAGGTAACCCAATCCTCGCCTATAGCTAATTCAGCACCAGCTTCTTCAAATTTACATAGCATAGATAATAAATTATCGGGTTTAACACGACGAACAGTCACTTTGCCCCGTGTAATTGCGCCGGCTGTGAGATAAGTTCCTGCTTCAATGCGATCTGGCATAACTGGATACGTACCTCCAGTCAAGGCTTCAACACCGGTAACTTCGATGGTTGATGTGCCTGCGCCAGAAATTTTCGCACCCATATGAATAAGAAAATTGGCTAAATCAACAACCTCAGGCTCACGGGCAGCATTTTTAAGAATCGTTTTTCCTTCAGCGAGTACTGCAGCCATGAGAATATTTTCTGTACCTGTTACGGTGACAGTATCAAACACAAGGGTTTTACCTTGTAAGCGCCCTCTTTTACAGCGCGCTTTGATAAAACCATTACTAACCGAAATTTCAGCGCCCATCATTTTAAGGGCTTTAAGATGTAGATCAACGGGTCGGGTGCCAATCGCACAGCCACCAGGCAAAGACACATCAGCTTGGCCAAAACGGGTAAGTAAAGGGCCAAGTACTAAAATGGAAGCTCGCATGGTTTTAACTAGCTCATAAGGCGCCAGGTATTCGTTCACATGAGACGCGTCGACTTGCACGTTCATTTTTTCATCGACAGTTAATTGCGCTCCAAGCTGCCCCAGAAGTTCCATCATTGTAGTCACGTCTTTAAGATGAGGAACATTGGAAATAGTCACATTATCTGTTGCGAGTAAGGTCGCAGCCATGATAGGTAGAGCAGCATTTTTTGCACCTGAGATAACTACTTCGCCATTCAGCGCTTGACCACCGTTTATAATTAACTTATCCATTAGACTTTCCCCATTCTTCTTTAGTCAAAGTTTTCATAGTCAAAGCATGAAGACTTCCGCTTGTAATATAATCTTTCAGTTTTGCATAGACCCATTGCTGTCTGGCAACCCTCGATTTCCCCTGAAAGGTATCTGACACGATGGTTAATTGATAATGATAACCATCACCGCTAACCTGAACAAATTCCACCTCATCCATCTTACCAAGCTGACTTTCTAACTCTTCGTTGCTAATCATTCATGAATCTCTTAACTAATGAAAAATAGGTTTAAACTGCCAAATCCAGCATCTCATTTACTCCGCAGAATTCAGCTAAAGCTTGAACAACCTGTGGTAGCCCAATGATGTTGCAAGTTTTATTCTGATGAGCACAAAGCCTTTTTGCTTCAATCAAAAAAGCAAGCCCGGCGCTATCACATTGAAGCACTTCGCTTAACTGTAAATTTAAAATTGGCTCTTTATTATCCTGACAGAATTGGTGCAAGCGCTGGCAATCAGCTTGCACTGTTTCGAAAGTCATGGCTTGAGAGGGTATAAATACTTTCACATCCATCTTAGCTTGTCCGTTTAACATGGTGTTGACGCATTTGTTTAATTAAGTCTTGCATGCTTGAATTCTGCAAGGCTTCGGCAAATTGCGAACGGAAGCTTTGTAACAAACTAACGCCCTCTACACTCAAGTCGTAAATTTTCCATTCCGAGCCATTAGAAACCAGGCTGTAAGTTAAGGGAATGTTCTTACCCTTGGAACGAATAATGACCGAGTTAACGCGGATAAATCGACTATCTAATGAGCCTCTAATTGGCATAAATTTAACTGTTTCATCAGTGTATTCAGCCAAGGGAGATGCATAGGTACGAATAACTAATTGGGTAAAGGCCTTGGAAAACTGCTCTTTTTCCGCTGCAGACGCTTCTCCCCAAGCTTTACGACCCAATACTGAGCGAGACATACCACCTACATCGACATTCGGCAGTAAATGACGTTCAACCGCTTCATAAATAATCTGCGAATTGTTTTTTAAACTTATTTTATTTTGTTTTAGCTTGGCCAGTATTTGATTAGAGGAGCTTTCTAGCATGGGTAAAGGGGAAGATTGAGCCCATACTAATTGACATAGGGTCCAAGTGGCAATAAATACAACAAATTTTAATCCTTTCATAATTCACCTATTTTTTGATATTAAACAAAAGTTGACCGATTAAATTTTCAAGAATAACTGCTTCCTGCGTTTTAGGTATAACATCTCCTTCACGCAAATAAGCATGCTCTTTGCTTTCTTCATCATCAAAGCCAGGAACGATACTAATATAATTTGAGCCAATTAATCCTTCAGTTAAAATACGCGCAGATGAATCTTCATAGGGTATTGGTTTATCTTTACGGAGCAACATGGTCACTTTGGCATTTAATTCACCGGGTTGTAATTCAATACCTGTTACCTCACCGATCCTTACGCCAGCGACAGTAACCGGAGCACGTACTCTTAGCGCACCAATATCAGTGAATTCAGCAGTGACTCGATAACCTCTAGCTGCAATTACATTAGAAATCCCACTTACCTTTACCACCAGGATAAATAAGGCAAATAACCCTAGCAGCATAAATACCCCTACGCTCAGATCAACAGTTCGTTGTCTAGTACTGTTATTCATTTACCAACCTCCAATCATCAATGCAGTCAAAAGAAAATCAAGCCCCAATACAGCAAGAGAGGCATACACAACTGTCCGCGTAGTAGCCTGGCTTATTCCTTCAGCGGTAGCCACACAACTAAACCCCTGGTATACGGCTATCCACACAATAACGAATGCAAACACGACGCTTTTAATTATTCCACTTAATACATCAGCACGAAAATTTACAGCGGCCTGCATATTAGACCAAAATGTTCCATCATCCACACCCAACCACTGTACGCCAACAAAAAAACCGCCATAAATTGCAACTGCGGAAAAAATTAGCGCTAAAATCGGCAAAGATATTAGCCCCGCTAGAAAGCGTGGGTAAATTACTCGCTCTAAAGGATCAACACCCATCATATCCATACTCGCCAATTGCTCGGTGGCCTTCATCAAGCCAATTTCAGCCGTGAGTGCAGAACCCGCGCGGCCAGCAAAAAGCAAAGCACTGATAACAGGCCCGAGCTCTCTTGTAACACTTAAAGCTAAAAGTTGACCCAGCTGACTGCTCGCACCGAATTTTTGCAGTGTATTATAACCTTGTAATCCAATAACCATGCCAATAAAAAGTCCGGAAACAATTATTATTAAAAAGGATAAAACACCGATGAAATAAAGTTGATCGCGCAATGAAGGCCAAAGTCTCATTAAATTAGGAGTTCGGGAAAAGATACTCAGTAGAAAAAAACCTGAATTTCCCATGGTTTGTAAAGAGTTTATACTGCGCTGACCCAAGCGCACTATCCTATTAAGCATTTAACAACTCCTCGGTGTAGGGACGAGCAGGGTAATGAAAAGGTACAGCGCCATCTGCTTCGCCATGCATGAATTGTTTAACTTGAGGTTCTGTGGAATTTTTTAATTCAGCAGGGCTTCCTTTACCAATCACACGTCCTGCAGCAATTAGATACACATAATCTGCGATTGAACAAGTTTCTTCAACATCATGGGAAACAATAATAGTGGTAGTCTTTAATAGTTCATTTAATCGCTTAATTAATCGAACTAAAACTCCCATCGAGATTGGATCCTGACCCGTAAAAGGCTCATCATACATCATTAATTCGGGGTCCAGTGCAATTGTTCTTGCCAGGGCAACACGCCTTGCCATGCCTCCAGATAATTCCTCGGGCATTAGTTGGGCAGCGCCACGTAAACCTACAGCCTCTAGTTTCATTAAGACTATATCTCTTAACATTTCGTCATTTAATTTGGTATGCTCACGCAGTGGAAAGGCGACATTATCAAAAACTGATAAATGGGTAAACAAGGCAGAACTTTGAAAGAGTAAACCCATTTTACGCCGAGCAACATATAAAGCTTTACGTGACAATTCATGAACATTGGCACCATTCACAAGAATCTTGCCTGATTTGGGTTCTAATTGAGCGCCAATTAAACGCAAAAGAGTTGTTTTACCACTGCCACTAGGTCCCATAATCGCCGTAATTTTCCCGCGCTGGACATTCAGGTCAACCTTATCAAAAATATGCCGCTCGTTGCGCATAAAACTGAGATTGGTAATTTGCACCAAGTTGTCTTGCATGAGTTATTCCGTTAATTTAAGAACAGAATTTTGATTATACCTTACTATACTGATTTACCAACAGATATAATTCTCCCTACTAAGAAAAAAAATACTGTGTTAAAATTCGAGCTTAATTGTTTCAAGGGTAATGGGAACGTGGATTTTTGCAAACTGGGTCTTGCGGTAATTGAAACTGAAGCTCAAGCGATTTTTGCGCTAACGCAACGTATTGACCACCATTTCGAGACAGCCTGTGAAATTTTACTAGCCTGCAAAGGCCGCGTCATTGTAACCGGGATGGGCAAGTCAGGCCATATAGGTAACAAGATTGCTGCAACCCTTTCCAGCACAGGAACACCTTCTTTTTTTATGCATCCTGGTGAAGCAAGCCATGGCGATTTGGGAATGATTACCCGTCAAGATTCTGTTCTTGCTATCTCATACTCGGGATTCACTAATGAAATTGTTACTCTGCTTCCCTCATTAAAACGTCTTGAAATCCCTCTCATCACTTTTACTGGTAATAAAGAATCCATTTTAGCTAAGGCTGCTAACGTCAACCTTGATATAAGTATTGAACAAGAAGCCTGTCCACTTGGGTTAGCACCTACTACCAGCACTACCGTCTCGCTAGTTATGGGCGATGCACTCGCAATTGCTCTTCTTCAAGCGCGAGGATTTAGTGCAGAAGACTTTGCTCTCTCTCATCCTGGCGGTAGTTTGGGCAGATGTTTATTACTTCGTATTGATGAATTATGCCATCAAGATAAAGAGCTGCCGATAATCAGTGAACATGCCACAGTGAGTGAGGCGTTAATTGAAGTCACCGCCAAAAAACTCGGTATGACCTGTGTTATTGATTCACAAGGCAAACTGGCAGGCGTCTACACTGATGGGGATATACGAAGAACACTTACCCATAATTACGATATCAATACTACACCTATCAGTTCTGTTATGAGCCGCAGCTCTAAAACTATTAGCAAAGGTCTTCTTGCTGCTGAAGCCTTAGCCATTATGCAAAAGCATAGTATTACCTCATTAGTTGTTGTTGATGAACAAGCCAGACCTACAGCGGTAATTCACTTACACGACCTGCTCCGCGCCGGTGTTATTTAATTATTTTTAGAGGTTATAAATGGTCATGAATGAGCTATTAGCAAAAGCAAAAAACATAAGATGCCTAATTTGCGATGTTGACGGAGTATTAACAGATGGCTCCCTTTATATAGATAATTTTGGTAATGAATTAAAAAAATTCAATGTTCAAGATGGCATGGGGTTAAAATTATTAATGGCCGCTGGAATCGAGGTCGCTATAATTACTACCTCTCAAAATGCAGTGATTGACCACCGCATGAAACAACTAGGTATTAGCCATTATTTTAAGGGGCAAGTCGATAAATGTGCCGCTTTTGATGAGTTAAAAAATCGTCTAAATTTACCTAATGAAAAAATTGCCTACATTGGAGATGATTTACCCGATTTAGCAATTATACGCCAGGTAGGCCTCGGTGTAGCAGTCGCAAATGCAGTGAGTCAAGTTAAGGAATTTGCCTTTTGGCGCACTGAGCAATCCGGTGGAAATGGCGCGGTTCGCGAGCTTTGTGAACTTATTCTTAATGCACAGAATTTACAGGATCAAGCCCTGGCAAGGTATTTATCCTCATGAATTTCGCAAAGCAAGCAGCATGGTTATCTTGTGTCTTAGTGGCTTTAGCCTGCTCAAGCTTTTATTTTGCCAATTCCAAACCGCCTAAACGACTGGATGCTTTAGTTCTCTCTCAAACCGCTGATATGGTTATTTCAAATATGGTTGTGAAACGTTTTAATGAAACGGGTCAGCTTGTTCATTTTTTAAAATCACCAGAAATAAAGCATGTTCCTGAACACAACACCTTTTTCCTAACCTTGCCGCAACTGGCGCTGCGCCAAGAGGATCAACCCGCTTGGGAAATAAGTTCAAAAAAGGCTAAAGCAATCAATGGTGGTGAACAAGTCACTTTTATAGGTGATGTGGTAATTCATCAGGCTAAAACCGATAAAACCCAAGAAAGTACGATAAAAACCGCAAGCCTGGATTATTTTTCGAAAACTAAAATTGCCAAAACTGAAGAAGCTGTCAGTTTTTTTCAACCCGGATCAATTGTCTATTCAAAGGGAATGAAAGCCTTTTTTGAGGAAAAACGAGTGCAGTTAAACCAAGCCCGTGCAACTTTTGAGCCTAAACATGCTTAAATCTATTATCCTACTCAGCCTATTTACACTTGGACTAAACTCCAGGCCCTGTTTTGCCATGCCTGATGATCGCGAAAAAACTCTTCAATTATCAGCTAACACAGCAGATTTGAATCAACAAACTCATCATGGAAATTATATTGGTAAAGTAGAGTTGGATCAGGGTACGACTCATTTACGAGCTGCAAAAGCAATTACCAAAGCGGACAAACAAAATAAATTAATATTAGCGCAGGCCAATGGAACTCCAAAAGAGCAAGCTCATTTATGGACACTCGTCGCATTGGATAAACCGCCACTTCATGCCTATGCTGACTTAATTAAATATCTACCGGATAAGCATCAAATCGAGCTCATTGGCAATGCTCGGGTAATACAAGGCGACAATTCCTTTAGTGCGCCTAAAATTATTTATGATACAGTGGAGCAACATGTAGTTTCCAAATCGGATGGAAATAAACGCACCACCATTATTATTCACCCTGGAAAAACAGCATGAGTGAGCTGTCAGCACAAAATATCAAAAAATCCTTTAAATCCCGAACGGTCGTTAATGATATTTCGATTAAAATCCGTCGTGGTGAATGTGTAGGATTATTAGGTCCTAATGGCGCGGGTAAGACCACCTGTTTTTATATGATTGTTGGTCTGCAATCTTGCGATCGAGGTCAAATTATTCTCGATGGTAAAGATGTTACCAAAGCGCCCATGCATCAACGAGCACGAATGGGGATTGGTTATTTACCTCAGGAAGCTTCGGTTTTTCGTAAAATGTCGGTTGAGGATAATATTCTATCGATTCTGCAATTACGCAAAGATTTAAGCGTTAAAGATCGTTTAGCAAAACTTGAAGTGCTTATGCAAGAATTTCATATTTCCCATTTACGTAAGAATTTGGGAATGAGCTTATCTGGCGGAGAACGCCGCCGGGTAGAGATAGCACGTGCCTTAGCTATTGAACCAGCTTTTATTTTGCTCGACGAACCCTTTGCCGGCGTCGACCCAATTTCAGTTCTTGATATTAAAAAAATTATTTCTCATCTCTGTGATAAAAATATTGGCGTACTGATTACCGATCACAATGTGCGTGAGACACTGGATATTTGTGAACGAGCTTATATTGTCAATCAGGGCAGCATCCTTTGTGAAGGTACCCCTGAGCTAATTCTTGCTAATCAGCAAGTCCGTGCAGTTTATTTGGGCGAAGGATTTTCTTTATAACATGGTACTCCTTATCGATAACTATGATTCGTTTACTTATAATCTAGTCCAATATTTTCTCTGTCTTGGTCAAAAGGTAATCACATTTGAAAACGACCGCATTTCGATAGCAGAAATAGAACAACTGTCACCCGAATATCTTGTGATATCACCCGGTCCTAAAGGCCCCGAAGATGCCGGAATTTCACTGGAAGTAATTAAACATTTTCATCAGCGCCTTCCTATTTTAGGCATTTGCTTAGGCCATCAATGCATTGCCTATTCGTTTGGTGCTTCCATTATCCAGGCACCCGAAATTATTCATGGTAAAACTTCTGCAATCAGACATCATAAACAAGGACTTTTTAATGAGCTACCCAATCCTTTTAATGCAACTCGCTATCATTCTTTAGCTATCGCTCCTGAAACCTTGCCCGATTGCTTTGCAATTGATGCTTGGGCAGGTGAAACAATTATGGCTATCTCTCATCGTCAGTATCCGCTTTTTGGACTACAATTCCATCCCGAAGCAATTCTCACTGAACATGGCCCGCAACTACTTAAGCAATTTTTAAACTATGAAAATCACTAATTTATTAGAACAATTACTTAAGGGTGAAGCTCTAACCATTAAGCAAATGAAAGAATTCATGAACCCTTGCATGAGAGGTGAATTAACTGACGCACAAATCGCGGCTTTTCTTGCTTTAATGCGAATGAAGGGTGAAACAGTTCAGGAGCTTACCACGGCAGCGTCCGTGATGATGGATTTTGCTCATCAAATCGATTTAGGTACTAATCTCATCGATATCGTCGGTACTGGAGGTGATGGTAAAAATACCTTTAATGTTTCAACTGTTTCTTCCTTTGTAGCAGCAGCTGCTGGTGCTCGGGTCGCGAAACATGGAGGTCGTTCTTCATCCAGCAATTCAGGTAGCGCCGATTTGTTATTGCAGGCTGGATTTGAACTGCATTTAACTGATCAACAATTAAAAAGTTCGATGGAGGCTTGCAATCTTAGTTTTTTATTTGCACCTCATTTTCATCCCGCCATGCATCATGCTAAAAATGCAAGACAACAACTTGGAATTCGCAGTTTGTTTAATTTTCTAGGTCCGCTAGTAAATCCGGCCAACGTCAAAAGACAAGTTTTAGGTGTATTTACTAAAAAATGGCTTAGGCCTTTAGCAGAAGTTCTTGTTAATCTAGGGCGAGAACGAGTTTTTGTTATTAATTCTCGTGATGGACTTGATGAGGCGTCTATCTCAGCCAGTACTGATATTTTGGAAGTTTACAACGGCAATTTTAAGCTCTGGGATCTAAACCCAAAAGATTTCGATTGTTTCCACTCAAGTCTAAATGGCATTATAATCGACTCTCCAGCAAAAAGTCTTGAGCTTACAATAGAGGTTTTAAATGGCCAAAAAGGGGCGGCGCGCGATATTGTGCTTTTAAATAGTGCCCTAGTTTTATATTGCGCAGGTCTAACGAATAATTATGGTGAAGCGCTTGAACTAGCCAAAGAAGCTATCGACAGTGGCGAAGCATTGCGCCGCTTTGAACGCTTAAAAGATCTAACTCAGATGAAGACGAATAAAGATGACTAGTATTTTAAATCGTATTGGTGAACGAAAACGCCAGGAAGTTGAACAGGCAAAAAAAGAACGAACTTTAAGTAGTTGGGATTTATCTCAAGCTCCTCCTTTAAGAAACTTTGTCGAGGGCTTAAAAAAACAAAAGCCGGCAATTATCGCGGAAATTAAAAAAGCGTCGCCCTCTAAAGGCATCATTCGTGCTGATTTTGATGTTGCCACGATTGCTAAAATCTATGAACAAAACGGTGCAAGCTGCCTTTCCGTTTTAACTGACATCGAGTTTTTTCAAGGTCAGCCTTCCTATCTGGCTTTAGCTAAAAACCAAACACAACTGCCTGTCTTGCGGAAAGATTTTATTATTGATAGCTATCAAATTCATGAAAGTCGGGTACTGGGTGCCGATTGTATTTTATTGATTGTCGCCCTGCTTGATGATCAGCAACTAGTTGATTTTTGTCAATTAGCTCAAGCATTAGGCATGGCTGTTTTGGTCGAAAGTCATAGTCTTGAGGAATTTCAACGCGCCTTAGTTTTGCCAACTCCATTAATGGGAGTAAATAATAGGAGTTTACATACCTTTGTCACTAATACAGAAATTAGCCTCTCTTTAGCGAAGCAACTCCCAAAGGATAAAATTCTAATTAGCGAAAGCGGAATCAGTTCTCGCCAAGATATTGAGCTCCTGCAAGCCCATGGCATTGATACCTTTCTTATTGGAGAAAGTTTGATGCAAGCTGAAGATATCGCTGGCAAATTAAGGGAATTAAGAGGTTTTATCTAACTTGTCATAAATTCTTCTATCTAAAGCGCCCTCTTACTGATATTCACCATTTAGTTGTTTTGTTGTGCTAAATTTAGCATAATGCCCCCCCCCTTTCGATGACGGCTTATTATGACAACTAAACTCACCCTTGATTGCCTCAAAACGATTGTAGCAGCAGCTGAATCTAATCAAGAAGGACAAACAGCCAATTATATACCGGAATTAGCAAATATAGACAATGAGCTAACCGCTATCGCTGTTTATCCGCTAGATGGTGAAATGCTTTCTTATTCAAATATGGCCATGGAACCTGTGACCTTACAAAGCACGGCTAAATTAATTCCTCTGATTGGTTTACTCGAAGAGTTTGGAGCAGAACAATTGTTCGAATGGGTAAAAGTTGAACCTTCTGGCGACGATTTTGCCTCCATCACCCGTCTTGACAAATTTGGTCCCAAACCCTCAAACCCTATGCTTAATGCTGGCGCTATCGCTCTTTGTTCCTATATTCCAGGCGTAGGTGAAGCTCAGTTTGCCTGGTTAGAGCGCTGGACTCAGAAATTATTTAATCAACGCTTAACTATTAATCCCTTAGTTTTTGCCTCAGAAAAACGAACCGGTGATCGCAATCGTTCACTAGCTTATTTACTAAAAAGCCGAGGGAATTTAGGAGCCGCAGTTAGAGAAACACTCGAGTTGTATTTTGCCCTTTGCTCTTATGAGGCGACGCTTGAGCAAATGCTATATTTACCTACTATCCTGGCTAACGGCGGTAAAGATCCTCGAAGCGGTGAGCAAATTATTTCTTTAGAAACTTGTAAAATTACGCTTGCCATCATGGCTACTTGTGGACTTTATGACGAAACGGGGACTCATATGGTCAAAACTGGCATGCCTGCTAAAAGCGGTGTTTCCGGATATACCATTGCTGCTGCACCTCGCAAAGCCGGAATAGTGGTTCTTAGCCCGCGTGTTAATGCAAAGGGTAATAGTATTCGCGGTGAAATTATGCTGGAAGCCTTGTCAAAACTTATGGATTGGCATTTTGCTCAACCTTAATTTTAAGCTATCATAATTTTAAAAACGCTATAAACTCTATTCTATAAAAAGAGAAAAGATTGTCTTTATGAATAAAGAGCAAAATCCAGTCACTGTGTCACAATTAAATCGCCTTGTGCGTTCCTGGTTAGAGATTGAACTAGGCGAAGTTTTAGTTATTGGCGAATTATCTAATCTGGCTAAACCTTCATCGGGTCATTTCTACTTCAGTTTAAAAGATCCTTCGGCTCAAATCCGCTGTGTCTATTTTCGTAGTCAGCATGATATTCACACGAAAGCAATAAAAGACGGCCAACAAGTCATCGCCAAAGGTAAATTGAGTTTGTACGAAGCAAGAGGTGACTATCAACTTATCGTACAAACTTTAACTGAGGCGGGCTTAGGCGAGCTGTATTATCAGTTCGAACAACTCAAAATTAAGCTTCAGGCCTTAGGATTATTTGATGCAACAAGAAAACGAAATTTACCAGTTTACCCTTCCTGTATAGGCGTAGTAACCTCAAGTAGTGGTGCTGCACTTCGGGATATTTTAACTACGTTAAATCGTCGTTACCCTTTAGCTGAGGTAAAAATATATCCCAGTGAGGTGCAAGGAAAAGAAGCAGCACAGCAGCTAATTAAAGCCTTAAATAAAGCTAATGATGCAAAGCTGGCCGAGGTAATCATTTTAGCTAGAGGCGGAGGCAGTATTGAGGATTTATGGGCTTTTAATGATGAACAATTGGCAATAACTATTGCAAATAGCGCCATTCCAATTGTTTCAGGTGTGGGACACGAGACAGATTTCACCATTGCCGATTTTGTCGCTGACTTGCGCGCTGCAACACCCACCGCTGCCGCTGAAGCAGTGACCCCTAACCAGATTGACCTGCTAGGCAAACTTAAAGTGCTTGAAGAGCAGATAACGCGATCGATAACTCGCTTAATTCAACATCAACAGCTTTTATTATCCTATCAAATCGCGAAATTTTTATCACCTTCGCAGTTAATTTCCAAATATTGGCAAAATCTTGATCATCTTGAGCGCCAGCTTAATCTAAATATGCAGGGATTTTTACATCAAAATCAAAAAAAATTGCATAGCCTGTCTACTAGCCTTAATGCTAAAAACCCCATGGTAGAATTGCAGCAAGCAAAGGGAAAATTAGAGATAATCAAACAACAAATGACTCAAACAATGCGAGCTAAATTTCAAAAAATGAAATTTAAACTCAGCTTTCAAATGGCAACTCTACATGCGGTAAGCCCTTTAGCCACTTTAGACCGTGGCTATGCACTTGCCACTTATAAAAAAACCATCCTGTTTAACAGTACTCAGGTCAGTGAAGGCGATATCATCAGAGTACGCTTGGCTAAAGGAAATTTATCTTGTCAAGTTATTGATAAAACTGAACCTGAAAACAGTAGATTTTAAAAATGATTGAGCAACTTTTAGAAAGTTTTAATTTAATAATCAGCCAGACGCAAACTAACCTGAAAATCTTGGGGATTATTCTGGCTATCCCATGGTTAGTATTTTTTTTAAATCAGCTATTGGGAAAACGGTTGCTCTATTTCGGTATAATTCCCAGACATCTTTTTGGCCTGCCGGGTATCTTTTTTGCGCCCATTTTACATGCTAATTTTAATCATCTTTTCTTTAATTCTATTCCCTTAGCGGTTTTGGCGAATTTTCTATTAATTAATGGCTTAACCTATTTTTTATGGGCAACTCTATTCATTGCCTTCATCAGTGGACTCTTAATTTGGTGTTTCGCAAAATCAGGTATCCATGTCGGAGCTAGTTCATTGATAACCGGATATTGGGGATTATTGGTTATGGATATTGTGCATCAGGGCACAACAACTGCGGTTATTCTTGGCCTTGTTTCAGTCTATTATTTTGCTGGTATTTTCTATGGCATTTTTCCAGGAAAAAAAGGGGTGTCCTGGGAAGGCCATTTATTTGGATTATTGGCAGGCTTAGCAACCTCTTATCTCATGAGCTATTTGGTTATGACTGGGAAAATTTTGCTCTGATTTATTTTGTCTACTATAGTATACTGTTGCGCTTTAACAGCTTAGTAAATAATCTAGATTATGGCAAAGAAACTAATTCAACATCCAAAAATTGCAGCAAAACAAACTTGGGGACAGCTTCATGGTTGCAGTCTATCCTTAGCGCTTGCTGAATACTGCCAAGAGACACGTGGAATTAAACTCTTAATCACCCCTGATAACTTAACTGCAGGTCAGTTAGCTGCGGAATTAAATTTCTTCCTTGCTGATGAACAAATTAAGCAGGAATTATTATTTTTCCCTGATTGGGAAACTTTACCCTACGATCAATTTTCACCGCATCAAGACTTAATCTCTGAACGTTTGGCAACCTTAAGCCGATTGCAACAAAGCGACAATGCTATTGTAATAAGCTCGGTTAGTACGCTGATGCACCGACTATGTCCGCCTCAATTTTTACATCACCATGCGCTAATGCTGAAAGAAAATCAAAGTCTTGATTTAGAACAGTTTAGGCAGCAACTTCAGCAAGCCGGCTATCGATGCGTTAATAAAGTATTGGAACATGGTGAATTTGCAATTCGCGGTGCAATTATTGACGTTTACCCGATGGGCTCTAAACTTCCTTTCCGTATTGAATTATTTGATAACGACATTGAAAGTTTGCGTCAATTTGACCCCGAAACGCAGCGAACAATCACGAAGATTAACGAAATTCATCTGTTACCTGCAAGAGAATTTCCCTTAAATGAACAATCAATTATTCTTTTTCGACGTGCATTTAGAGAACAATTTTCCGGAAACCCAAGTCAATGCCCAGTCTATGAAGCCGTGAGTGAAGGACAGTTTCCAGCAGGTATTGAGTATTACCTTCCCTTGTTTTTTGAGAAAACCGCCACTTTTTTTGATTACCTGCCAAAAGAGGCCACTGTTTGCTTGATTGAATCCATTTCTGAACAAGCAGAGCAATTCTGGCAAGAATTATCTACGCGCTATGAACAGCGTAGCTATGATATCTCTCGTCCTCTTCTTAAACCTAATCTTTGCTTTTTAACCCCGGTAGAATTACTAACCCAGGCTAATCATTTTCAGCAAATACGCTGTTTTCATCAAGCGGTTGAGAAAAAGGGAGCCTATAATTTTCAAGTAGCTCCCGCTCCCGCTCTCCCTATAGAACGGCAATTGCATCAGCCTCTTGGCAAACTTGCAGACTATCTGGCAAAACCGCAACAACGTTTTCTTATTATCGTGGAGTCTGCAGGACGTCGTGAAGTATTATTGGATTTACTAAAGCAATCTGAACTTCATGCGAAAACACAAAATTCCTGGCGGGAATTTATCAATGATCAGGCAAACATTTCTATCACCACTGGCCCTCTAATCTATGGTGCTGAACTTCTTGAAGCAGGTGTATCTTTAATCGTTGAATCACAACTATTTGGTGAACTGGCAACACCGCAACGACGAGTTCATCAAAAAACCATTGATCCAGATTTAATAATCCGTGATCTGGTTGAATTGCAACTTGGAGCACCGGTCGTTCATTTACAATTCGGGGTTGGACGATACCAGGGTTTAAAAACAATCGAAACAGGCGGCACAGCCAATGAATTTCTCATTTTAGCCTATGCCGGTGATGATAAAATTTATGTACCTGTTACTTCTTTGCATTTTATTAGCCGTTATACAGGGGTCGATAGCGAACATGCTCCCTTACATAAATTAGGCAGTGAGCTTTGGCAAAAAGAAAAGAAAAAAGCGGCTGAAAAAATTCATGATGTGGCCATCGAGTTACTTGAAGTTTATGCAAAACGTGAAGCCAAACCAGGCTATTCCTATGAAGTTCAGCCCAGCGAGTATCAAGAGTTTGCAAGTGGTTTTCCTTTTACAGAAACTCCGGATCAATTGCGAGCTATTGAAGAAATTATTAAAGATTTGCAGGCGCCTCGCCCAATGGATCGACTTATTTGCGGTGACGTTGGCTTTGGTAAGACGGAAGTTGCCATGCGGGCTGCTTTTTTAGCCGTTCAAAATAATAAACAAGTTTGCGTGCTTGTACCCACCACGCTTTTAGCCGGACAACATTATGAAAGTTTTCGTGATCGTTTCGCCAAATTTCCAATTAATATAGATTACCTATCTCGTTTTCGCAGTGCGAAAGAAACTGAAAAAGTCATTCATTCCCTCAAAAACGGTCAAGTAGATATCATCATTGGCACTCACAAGCTTTTTTCCAAAGCAGTTGATTTTCATAACTTAGGCTTACTGATTATTGACGAGGAACATCGTTTTGGAGTCAAACAAAAAGAACTGTTGAAAACCTTCCGTACGCACATTGAAATCCTTTCCATGACAGCCACGCCGATTCCACGTACGCTCAATATGGCGATGGCTAACATACGTGATATTTCTCTAATTGCCACCCCGCCGGCAAAACGGTTGGCCATTAAAACCTTCTGGCAGGAGAGAAATGATCCTGTACTGAGGGAAGCCATTTTGCGAGAAATTTTAAGAGGCGGCCAGGTTTTCTTTCTTCATAACAATGTACAAACGATTACTCGAATCTGTCAAGAATTAGAAACCTTAGTCCCTGAAGCTAAAATTCACTATGCTCATGGTCAAATGCGTGAACGTGAGTTAGAACGAATTATGTCCGATTTTTACCATCATCGTTTTAACGTTTTAGTCTGCACAACCATCATCGAAACAGGCATCGACATACCCACAGCGAATACGATTATCATCGATCGCGCCGACAAATTTGGTTTAGCTCAACTTCATCAACTCCGGGGTAGAGTTGGCCGCTCCCACCACCAAGCTTATGCCTATTTACTCACACCCAATGAAAAATTATTAACTTCCGATGCAATTAAACGGCTGGAGGCAATTGTATCTCTTGAAGATTTAGGGGCAGGTTTTACTTTGGCGACTCATGACTTAGAGATTCGTGGTGCAGGTGAATTATTAGGTGAGGAACAAAGCGGCAATATGCACGCCATTGGCTTTAATCTTTTTATGGAGATGCTGGAACAAGCTGTTAATGATTTAAAATCAGGAAAAACCCCTGAACTGGCAACGCCATTAAGACAAGGGCCAGAAATTGATTTACGTTTAAGTGCGTTGCTGCCTGAAAGTTACATTGGTGATATTCATACCCGTTTAATTATGTATAAACGGATAGCCAATGCCAAATCGAAAGAACAACTGCGCGACTTGCAAATTGAAATGATTGATCGCTTTGGCCTTCTGCCACCGCAAGCAAAACATTTAGTCTTAGTGACTGAACTTAAGTTAATCGCCGCAAAATTAGGCATCAATAAAATTAATGCCGCTCAGCAGCATGGAAAAATTGAATTTAGTGATAAACCTGAAATTGATCCGGCAGAATTGATAAAGCTTATCCAGGTCCATGCAAAACGCTATCAAATGGAAGGCCCGACCCGCTTGCGATTTTTACTAGATAGCACAACTCCAGAAGACAGAATAATTGAGATCAAAACTTTAGTGTTAAAATTAGCCAATAAGTCTTTGGATTAAAAATAAGAAGGGTCTAACAAATTATTTAGACCCTTATCTTTGACTCTGGTTAACGAGTACCACCAATTGTCATGGCATCAATCTTTAGCGTTGGCTGACCCACACCAACCGGAACAGATTGCCCGTCTTTACCACAAACCCCGATACCGCTATCCATAGAAAGATCATTACCTATCATTGAGATTTTTTTCATAATCTCAGGCCCATTACCAATCAGAGTAGCGCCTTTAACCGGTTTGGTTATTTTACCGTTTTCAATCAGATAGGCTTCTGATGCCGAAAAGACAAATTGTCCGGAGGTTATGTCAACTTGACCACCGCCGAAATTAACTGCGTACAAACCCCGCTTAACGGAGCGAATAATTTCTTCTGGTGAATGCTGACCAGCAAGCATATAAGTATTAGTCATCCGAGGCATAGGAACATGGGCATAAGATTCTCTGCGGCAATTTCCGGTAGGCGCCATGTTCATTAATTTTGCGTTTAGTTTATCTTGCATATAATTAACCAAGACTCCGTCTTCAATAAGAGTGGTACATTGTGAAGGAGTACCCTCATCATCAATAGTTAGAGAACCTCTTCGGTCTTGTAAAGTCCCATCGTCCACGACAGTAACTCCCCTCGCTGCGACTTGTTGGCCAATACGTCCCGAAAAAGCAGACAAGCCTTTGCGATTAAAATCACCCTCTAAACCATGACCAATTGCTTCATGCAAAAGTACTCCAGGCCAACCCGGTCCCACAACGACTTCCATAGTTCCAGCGGGTGCATCCTCTGCATCCAAATTATTCAAAGCTTCCCGCACTGCCTCTCGCGCATAGTCAAGAGCTTTATCTTTTTCTGTGAAATAGGAATAGGCAACCCGACCTCCACCACCGGAGCGACCTGATTCACGGCGGCCATTTTTGTCTTCAACCATCACATTAACATGAACACTTACCTGGGGTCGTATGTCAGCTTTCATCTCACCATTTAACCCTGCAACGATCACGGCTTCGAAACAGCCGCTTAGCGAAGCATTCACTTGAATTACCCGAGAATCAATACTCCTGGCCTCCTTATCAATGGCTTCCAGTAAGGCAATTTTTTCAAGTTTAGTCATACTCTCAATTGGATTCAAAGGTGAATACCTGATGACAGGATTAGTAGCAATATGAATCGCTGGAATAGTTTGTGCGCTAGTGAAGGCGATCGAGCCGGCAGCCTCGGCTGCTTTTTGCATTGCTGGCAATAAGATATCATCGCAATAAGCATAGCCAGTTTTATCACCACTTACAGCCCTTACACCCACACCGCGATCAATTGAAAAACTGCCGCTTTTAACTTCTGAATCTTCCAAATACCAAAACTCATGGCTCGAACTTTGAAAATAGAGATCAGCATAATCAACATGCCGGCTCATCATTGAATTTATCAATTTAGATAACACTGTTTCATCAAGGGATGCTGGCGTCAACAGTAAATCTTTGGCAATAGCAAAGGCCTGACTCATATTTTTTTCTCCTAAAGATCCCTTCTAGCGGGTACTGCATTGAAGAGCACATGATGCTCATTAGTGGGGAATTCAGCGCGCAATTGTTGCAATTTACGCAAATCAATTTTCGCGGTAATTAAACCAATTTGTTGTTCAGCACAAGCGATTATTTTTCCCCAAGGTTCGATAATCATACTATGACCATAAGTCTGGCGACCATTTTCATGCAACCCCCCCTGGTTTGCGGCCACTACATAACATAAGTTTTCAATGGCACGCGCTCTGAGCAAAACTTCCCAATGTACCCTTCCTGTCAAGGCAGTAAAGGCGGAGGGCACAGTGAGTAACTCCGCGCCTTTGTGCACTAATTGCCGATATAATTCAGGAAATCGCAAATCATAGCAAACCGATAAGCCAACCTTACCCACAGGTGTGTCAACCACGATTAGTTCCTCGCCTCTCTCGACTGTTGCAGATTCCAAATATTTTTCTTGTTCGGAAACTTGAACATCAAAAAGATGTATTTTATCGTAGCGAGTCACGAATAAACCATGATTATCAAATACCAGACAAGAGGCTCGAACTTTATTACTAGCTCCGCGTAAAGGCATGGTACCTGCGATTATCCATAATCCATATTTTTTTGCCAATTCAGAAAGCTTGGATTGAATCTCGCCTTCTGAAAAAAATTCTGCGATTTGCAATTTATCCGTTTCAATAAGCCCCATAAAAGCAAAATTCTCAGGTAATACCACTAACTCCACCTGCTTTGATTTAGCTTCAATTATAAATTTTTCGACTTGGGCCAAATTGGCCTTAACAGAGGAAGAAGAGACCATTTGTATGGCAGCAATTGTAGGCATAAATTTAATCCGAAAAATGATATTTAGTATGAATTACATAATGCTTATACTAGTATTATACCTTAGATGCCTGGTTCAGGCTAAAAAATAGCGCTTGCTAGCGATAAAACATCGCTATAAACTTGAAAAGTCAACAAATTAACCCCAATTATGCTAAACTAGTAATTAAACAAACTGGAGTTTTTTCATGAACAGAAACGACATTTCCACCCTTAGTAGACCTAGTGAATCAGTACTTGCGACTAACAAAGTTCTTCGTAATACTTATCTACTGCTTAGCATGACTTTTTTATTCAGTGCTTTCACAGCTTATATGGCCTATGCCTATGCAGTGAAACCTTTAAATCCCTTTTTAATGATTGGTGGTGTTTACGGACTTATGTTTTTAACCCAAGCACTAAGAAACAGCCCGTTGGGTCTTCTGTCTGTTTTTGCTTTCACCGGTTTTCTAGGTTACACCCTAGGGCCAATTCTTAATTATTACATAGCCAGTTTTTCAAATGGTCCTCAATTAATTGGTACGGCTCTCGGTGGAACTGGTGTAATTTTCTTTGCTCTCTCCGGTTACGCTTTAACGACTCGCAAAGATTTTAGTTACTTAGGTGGCTTTCTTTTTGTAGGCGTTATGGTTGCCTTACTTGCTATGATTGCAGGTATCTTTTTTCAAATTCCCGCACTTCAGCTTGCAATTTCAGGCGCGTTTGTTCTGATTTCATCTGGACTAATTCTTTTCCAAACCAGTGAAATTATTCATGGTGGTGAAACAAATTATATCTCCGCGACCGTCTCACTTTTTGTTTCTATCTATAACTTGTTTATTAGCTTATTGAATTTGTTAGGCGCATTTTCTGGCCGCGACTAAGGTAATGCAAGATTGTTGGCTTAATCCCGGTGATACTGCCGGGTTTTTTTTGCCCTTTGTTTGAAGGATCAAGATGAACTCAAAAGTTTTTGTTAATCGTATTTTAAATATGAAAAAAATTAAATTGATTGGTCTGGATATGGATCATACCTTGATTCGTTATAACTCTAAAAATTTTGAATCACTTGTGTTTAAGCTTGCTGTTGAGCAACTTGTCGAACACAAAAAATATCCAGAACTCATTAAATCCTTAAAATTTAAATTTGATGACGCCGTGCGTGGATTAATTTTAGATAGTAAAAATGGAAATATTTTAAAGCTCAGTCGCTATGGCGCAATTCGTCATAGTTTTCATGGAACTAAGCAAATCAACTTTGCTGAACAGAAGAAAATCTATCGTTCTATTTATGTAGATTTAAATGATCCTAATTATTTTGCAATTGATACTTCTTTCTCAATTGCTTTTTGTGTTTTATATAGTCAGCTTGTGGATTTAAAAGATGAGAATCTTTATGAGCTTCCAAACTATTCCTCAATTGCTTTAGATGTTTTAAGCGTCGTTGACCAAATTCATTCAGATGGCAATTTAAAATCAAAAATCACTAAGGATTTAGCTAATTATGTTCTTAAAGAACCAGAAGTCGTAGAAGGGTTAAAGCGTTATCTTCGTTACGGTAAAAAAATTTTTATTCTAACCAACTCCGAATTTTTTTATACCAAACTTTTATTAGATTATGCGATCAACCCGTTTCTAAGTGAAGGCGATACCTGGGAATCCTTATTTGAGTACGTTATTACTTTGGCTAACAAGCCTCGTTTTTTCTACGACAAATTGAAATTTTTAACCGTTGACCCAACAACTGGCACAATGACCAATCTTCAAGGCAAAATAACCCCCGGCGTTTACCAAGGGGGATGCGCTACCAAATTCACTGAAGATCTTGAAATTAATGGTGATGAAATTCTATATATTGGCGATCACATCTATGGTGATATCGTGCGCTTGAAAAAAGACTGCAATTGGCGAACAGCGCTTGTTGTTGAAGAGCTTGGTCAAGAAATTGACTCCCAGGAAAAAGCCCTCCTGGTTGAGAAAAAAATTGTTGCCTCTATGGATGTTAAGAAAATTCTGGAAGAAAAATATTTAGAATTTTTAACAGGAGATATTGAAGAGAATTCTCATAAGCATGAGACAGAGTTGCATGATTTGCAAAAACAAATTTCAACTATTGATGCAGAAATATCCAAACTTTTAAAAGAAGAACAAAAATTTTATAATGATAAATGGGGACGAGTATTCCGCGCTGGTGCGGAAGAAAGTTATTTTGCTCACCAAGTCGACCGTTTTGCCTGTATCTATATGGAAAAACTCGCAGACTTATTACAGCAATCACCGCTTACTTATTTTCGAGCACACCGGCGGATATTAGCCCATGATGTATTAATTTGAGGGGTAAAAAAAGGGTTAATCATTTGGTTTATTTTTGCGTACCTCACTGACCATCTCTTGAATCGCTTGAATAATTAATCCCGGCTCATAATACTGAATATAATGCTGGCTTTTCGTAGCAATCACCTGTTTAGCATGGGGAGCCAGTAAAACTAATTGACTTTGACCCTTCTGCCAAGCTTCTTCAAAGGCTTCGCTGTTTAAATTAGGATTAGGCACGACAGGAACCTCCACAGGGAGCCCGCGTGATAAAACTGTTAAAAGTAAAGTTTTCAATGGAGCACTTTGAGCGCTTTTTTCCATGGCTGTAGTCGCTTCATTGAAATCAATTTGCTCAAAATGATCCGGATCTTTAATACCTGGCATAGGCGAATTAAGAATTTTAAGATAATCAGGCCAAGTTGATCCAACTAACGATCTTAAACCTTCAGGATAGCTATCCACCAAAACCAAACCCACTACTTCCTTCGGATATTTGCTGGCGTAAAGTCGTACTAATAGGCCACCGAGAGAATGTCCAACTAGAATATAAGGTTCTTTTAATTGAGCTTTTTGCAATACCATATGAAGATCCTCCACAAGATCTTCGACCTTTCGCGGCATTTGAATATTGTCACTGCGGCCTAGTGCATTCACAGTCCACCCTATTGTGCCTGGCCTATCATAAACGCAAACACGAGTAAACGAAGCTATTTCCGGGAATATAGGTTGTTTATCATTTAATGAGAAAGTCCAAACATCTGAATTATTATGATAGCCAGATTCCAAAATAACCGTTGGTGATCCTTTGCCTTGGCATTTTAAATAAATATTTCTACCTTCACCCATATCAATGTATCGAGCGGGCTCGGTCTCGGACTCAACCTGAGCGCCAAAACCTGGATCGTAATTAATTAATAATAATAATGAAAGGAGGATAGTTTTATTGAATTTCACTGGCATTTAATTTTATCTCCTAACTGGTTTGTTGCCAACTCGCTTTTGCTCGATAAAGCGACGCTAAATCGTTTATTGTTTTATTGGCTGGCCGACTAAGATTTAATTGTTCTCGCTTTGTTTGATAATAAACTCCTAAAGGAACTGGAAACTCTGGAAAATGCAGTCCTGCCAAGCGCATGGCGGCTAGATAATTGGAAGAATCATGGCGATACTCATTAGCTTCACTTGAGGCTATCCTTTGAAAACTTGCATCGTCCAAACACAAAGCCCATTCCTTTGCTGAACCATAGGTTAGCGGTTGGCCTTCTTCAAGAACTACTGTTTTCTCGCCACGATTAGACTTAACTGCAAAGGCATCAAAAGCGCCATGGTTGAAGATATTACAATCCTGATAAATTTCCACAAATGAACAACCTTGATGCTCGTAAGCCTTTTTGAGGATTTCACCTAAATGGTTAGGATCTTTATCCACGGCACGTGCAACAAAACTAGCTCCTGCTGCCAAAGCTAGTTTCAAAGGATTTATTGGCTCATTTACGACCCCTTGCGGTGAGGTTTTAGTAATTTGACCTTTTTGAGAGGTAGGAGAATATTGACCCTTGGTTAGGCCATATACTTGATTATTTAATAATAAAATATTGACATTAACATTACGTCTTAAGCAGTGAATTAGATGATTTGCGCCAATACTTAAAGCATCGCCATCGCCGGTAATTACCCAAACTGTTAGATCATCGCGCATAGCCTTAAGCCCAGTGGCAACAGCAGTAGCTCTACCATGAATGGTGTGAAAACCATAAGTGTTCATGTAATAAGGCAACCGCCCAGCACAACCAATTCCTGAAACGAAAACGTGTTTTTCTGGTGCTAGACCCAATTCAGGTAAAACACGTTGCAAGGCGGCTAAAATTGCATAATCGCCACACCCAGGGCACCAACGAACTTCAGTTGAATTGGTAAAATCTTCTCGCTTATAGCTTTTGTCCATTTTAACTCCCAAGAGGGATTTATACATCCATCCGAAAATCGCTAAGAACTAAGGGCAGATTGACCTTTTAATGTATTCACCACATGGCTTGAAGAAAAAGGCTGGCCATTACATTGACTTATCGACTTAGCATCTACCAGATAATTCGCTCTCAACAATTGACACAAATGCCCTGAATTTAATTCCGCCACAAAAATCCTATCATAGCCGGCAAGTAATTTATCCAATCCCCTGGGCAGGGGATTTAAATGGCGCAAATGCAGATAGGCAATAGACATACCTTGCTCAAGACATTGATTAACTGCGGATTTTAAAGAGCCATAAGTGCTGCCCCAGCCAATTAATAAAGTTTGAGCCTGCGTATCACCTTCAATAAGTAAATCAGCATAGTCTTGAGAAATTCCTGCAATTTTATCAGCGCGTAATTTCACCATCTTTTCATGATTATCAGCATCATAACTCACCCGTCCTTCTTCACCCTGCTTTTCCAGACCACCAATCTGATGAATAAAACCGGTGCTCCCAGGGATATTCCAACTGCGGGCTAAGTTCTCATCGCGCTGGTAAGGCTTAGGGAATCGATTAAAATCAATGACAGGAAGTTCAATCGATTCTGGATCAGGGATTTTCCAGGGTTCTGCTGCATTAGCAAGATAGGCATCAAGCATAACAATTACTGGCGTCATGTATTTTATGGCAATACTAAAAGCCTCAATAATTGTATAGAAGCAATCGGATGCAGATTTAGCCGCTAAAACGGGTATCGGTGCTTCCCCATGGCGGCCATATAATGCCTGATTTAAATCACTCTGACTGGTTTTTGTAGGCAAACCTGTGGAAGCGCCAGCACGCTGTATATCCACTAATACCAGAGGCAACTCGGTCATCACTGCTAATCCCAGGCTTTCTGTTTTTAGATCGAAACCCGGACCGGAGGTGCACGTCAAGGCTAAACAACCTCCATAAGCTGCACCGATACAGGCACAAATGGCGGCTATTTCATCTTCTGCTTGCAATAACTGTACGCCATATTCTGCTAATTTAGCGCTATCTTGTAAAATTGCTGAGGCTGGTGTTATCGGGTAGCCTGAAACAAATAATGGTGTTTTCGTGCCCGTAGCAAGAGTCGCCAGGGCCAAAGAAACGGCCTCAACTCCGGTAATTTGCCGATAATCACCCTTTTCACGACTCCCATGTCCTACCATAAATTGCTTTCGGCTTAACTCCAGGGTCATGGCATAGTTATAACCAGCGAGTAAAGCCAGTTCATTCGCTTTTGCAATTTCAGGATTAGCTTTAAATTTTTTTCTTATAAAATTAAGGCAATAATCTGTGGTTAAATCAAATAACCAAAGAACAAGACCTAAGATATAGAAATTTTTAGATTTTTTAGCGAGAGCGTGGCCTATATTCAGCGCTGCAACTGCTTCGATAGTCTGACTAATTAGGGGGAATGATATTAGATGATAATTTTCTGCGATCTTGGTTAAATATTCAGGACTTAACCCTGCTTTCTGCCAGTCTTTTTCTGTAAAACTATTTTCATTGATGATTAGTAAACCACCTTGAACAAGCTGTTCTAAAGAATTTTTTAAAGCAGCCGGATTTAGAGCGACTAACACATCTAACTCTTCACCGGCCGTAAAAATTGCTTGCTCAGCCATTGCTAACTGAAAACCAGAAACACCAGCAACCGTTCCTGCCGGTGCTCTAATTTCAGCGGGAAAATCAGGAAGAGTTCTTACTTCACGACCAGTGGTTGCTGCCGTAATAGTTAATTGCTCTCCAACAAGTTGTACACCGTCGCCTGAGTCGCCGGTTATTCGGATTACGATTGAGTCATTGCTTGCCATAATGTCTTGCTTCCAGCATAAGATGACGCATGTCCCTCACCGCCTCTTTTAAACCACAGAACAACGCGCGAGCGATGATAGCATGGCCAATGTTTAGTTCATTTATTTCCTTTATTGCCGCAACTGCTTTTACATTGTGATAATTTAAACCATGACCAGCGTTCACTATTAAATGTAAAGATGCAGCAAATTCAGCCGCCTCTTTGATTCGTGTAAATTCCTTTTCCTGGTCTGATACGTTGCTAGCATCAGCATAGCAGCCTGTATGAATTTCAATGACCGTCGCACCGGTTTCAACAGCCGCTTCAATCTGTCGTCTGTCGGGATCAATAAACAAAGACACTTCAGATCCCAGGTTCTGCAATCGCTTAACCGCGTTTGTCACTGTTTCAAAATTACCTGCAACATCCAAGCCACCTTCTGTTGTTAGTTCCTCTCTTTTTTCTGGAACCAGGCAAGCATGCTCAGGCTTAATTTCTTCTGCAAAATCAAGCATGGACTCGGTAACTGCCAATTCTAAATTCATGCGAGTTTGTAACACCGCTTTAATTAACCTTACATCACGTGCCTGGATGTGACGCAAATCTTCACGCATATGTAAAGTAATACCGTCAGCTCCCGCTTCTTCTGCATCAATCGCCGCTTGAACTGGATCAGGATAGCGCGTACCACGAGCTTGTCGAACGGTTGCAATGTGGTCAATATTTACACCCAGTAAAATCTCTTTAAACATTCGAAGTCACCTTATTATCTTACTATCTATTTCTACCGTTAATAGAAACAACAACGGCATTACGGACTTTCCACCACGCAAAGCGTGAGGAAGATAGAACAAGTATAAGTGTTTTAAAGATAAATTTTAACAACCCTTTATAAACCTCTCCAACTCGATTAGAAACAGATTATTTTTAAATTTCCCCTCACTCTTATAGGAGGGTAGTGTTTGAATATACTTATACCAAGATGTTAAAAAATTCTGTTGATTCATTTAATAAGCGATTTACATGCCAACGCATCTTTTGGTAAATATAAAGACCGTGATTTTAATACTTTTCCACCTAAAAGATGATTTATTGCCTGACGCATAATAGTTTTGGCAGTTTTCAGCACGGACAATTCGTCCAACCGCCCCTCCGCCAGAGCAAGCAGATCTGAACCTGAAAAACCTTGATCAGACTGTCTAAATCCTTCACCGGCTATGTATTGATAATAAAGCAGTGGATTAATTGGCATAGTAGGGTGCACAGTAGAATTAAAAGCTAGAGAATAACCACAAGCTTGTAAAAGAGCACTTTCAAATCGTCTTAAGACTATCTCGATGGCAAGTTGCTCATTGAAAATTGACAAGCCCTGCATAGCCTGTAAATAGACGGCAAAAAGCTCGGGCTGAGAATCCATAGGTCTAAGGGCATAGTAGAGTAACTCATTGACATATAAGCCCGCAAAAACTGCGGAGCCTTTTAACCTTGTAGCGCATGCGACCTCTTCAACATGACGGAGATAATACCAATCTTTACGAATATCCAAAGCCAGCCATAGCGATGAAAAAGGCTGTAAAAGAGCCTGTTTTTTTGGTGTTCGCCCCCCTTTATAAAGGCAATTAATAATCCCTTTTTCGCGAGTAAAAAAACTGACACGCGTGGAACTGTCGCCTGAAGGCGTTTTATGTAAAAACCAAGCTTCCAGGGACTCAGTGGTCATAACCTAATTGCTTTAATACGCGTTCATCATCAGACCAGCCCGATTTAACCTTACACCAACATTGCAAAAATACTTTTTTATTTAATAGTTTTTCCATATCTAGACGAGCGCTGCTTGCCATATCTTTTAATTTTTTTCCTTTATTACCAATAATCATGCGCTTGTGACTGTCTTTATCCACCAGGATTAAAGCATGAATTCGCACTAATTCGCCTTCATCTTTAAACGATTCAATATCAACAGTAGTGGAATAAGGCAATTCTTGTCCGCAAAGTCGGAAAATTTTCTCTCGCAGTAGCTCTGCACATAAAAAGCGAGTGGAGCGATCGGTGAACTGATCTTCATCAAATAAATGAGGACCTTCTGGTAAATAGTCTCGCACTAATTCTTGTAAATTATCCACTTGCACGCCAGTTTTTGCAGAAAGTGGCACGATAGCGGTAAATTCATGACGTTTATTAATATCTTCCATCCATGGGAGCAGTAGATCTTTATCGACAATTTTATCGACCTTATTGACAACCAGCACACAAGGAACCTTAGCTTGCTTAATTAATTCCAATACATAATCATCGCCCTCATTCCAATGAGTGCCATCCACTACAAAAACGATTAAATCTACATCACTTAATACCGAACTCGCTGTTTTATTCATCATTCGGTTCATTGCTTTTTTTGAACCTTGATGAATTCCCGGCGTATCAACATAGACAAATTGGTGCTCACCTTGAGTTTGTATACCCAAAATACTATGGCGGGTCGTTTGCGGTTTACGAGAGGTAATGGATAATTTTTGCTTCAATATTCTATTTAACAGAGTGGATTTTCCCACATTAGGCCGTCCGACCAAAGCAATATAGCCACAATAAGATGTCATTAATAATTAATCCTGTTTGTTTTTAACACATAAGTTAACATAAAATAGCAATTTTTGGCACTATAGTAACAGTATTTAGAAGATTTTAAATTTGTAATTCCATCATTAATTCTCTTATAATTCGCCTGTTCAATTCGCAAACAATGGATTTTTATGAAAAACCAGGGATTTTCACTGCTTGAATTAATGCTTGTCATGGTAATCGTAGCGCTTTTTGCCTGCTTTGCTTATCCTGGTTATCGTGAATCGCTTACTCGAGCCAGGCGCATCGATGGTCAAACCGCTCTTCTCGATTTAGCAGCAAAAATGGAACAATATTATGCCCAACAGCAGACTTACGAAGGCGCAACCTTAGGCATCGGCTCTCAGAGCGAGCTAATATCTAGCAACCGTTCAGCACAAAATTTTTATGATTTGGTGATAACAAAGCAAACTCCTGAAGAATTTAGTTTACGAGCAATTCCCAGAGATTCTCAAGGTAGGGATGATAAAGCTTGTCAAACACTAGGTTTAAATAGTGCTGGTATTAAAACTGTTAATTTCGGGCCAGCAGGATCACCCTCGTCTAACGTCAATCACTGTTGGCACTAGCCTCATCTACAGACAGTTTGGCCATTGTATAGCCAATCTACTTTGTGTATAATTTTAATTATTAATAACGTTGTGAGTTTAATTATGACGATAAATCCCAAGACCCCATCTTTCGCTATTAATTCCAACCATTCAGCTCCTTTTAAAAATGATGAGATTTCACTTCTTGAAAGTCAGGGTAATGGTCTGGAACTCCTGGCCAAGGGCAAAAAAATTGTCATAACCGAAAATGAACTTAAACAACTTTTAAAATCTAACTCTAATCAAGCACTAACCAGCTTCTCTCTTGCTCTGTATGGTTTAAAATCTGCCAAGGATCTCTGCTCTTTTTTAAAATCCCCTTTAGATGAAAAAGAACGCAAAATGATGCAAGTTTTGTTAGTTTTAATATTAGCCTTTAAAATAGCTCAAGGACAAGATGCAATACGTGCTGAACTCTTGAAACATCTTTTTTTTGCTAATTTAAAATTAGTTAAATTCTTAAAAAGAAAGGCAGCAGTTAAAGAATTAAATTTAGCCTATCAACATCAAATTGAGAAAAGCTTGGCCTTTGCGAAGGCAGAGGCTCAACAAAGACTTGATCAAGATGACGATCTAGGTTTCTCTAATGACAATCTCTATAATCAGCTAATAGTATCTCATGCCTTAACTCCACTAATAATTGAAGAGTTATTAAAAGCACAATTAGAAGAAGCTCAATTGCTTGAACAAGAAATCGCAGACCATGAAAAGTTATTTGCTGAAATAATTGAGCGCCACAACATTCTAACTTCTCATTTAGAAGGTTTGGATGACCATTCTGCGATGTTAGAAACCTTGCAGAAGCCTGGAGAAAAAATTGAAATTACCCAAGAAGCTCTTGGTCATTTACAAAAAAGAATAACAGAGACTTTAGCCTCTATTCAGCAACACCTTTCTAGAGGAGATGAATTTCAAGCTAATTTAGCCATTAATCGTCTCGATGGGCTTCAGGTACAAGCTTTAGGCATGAAAACGATGCTGGCTGTTCTCAATTCAGAAAAAAACTTCTATGACGCTAAAGGTCAACCCACCGATTCCTACAGAAAAGCTGAATTTATAGTATCCAATCAAATTCAACTCTATAAAGACAAGCAAAGTGGAAAATTCTATCTTTTAAAACCCGGTCAAGACTTTTCCAGCCTAACGGTTGATGAAAAAGTTGAAGCACAAAGAAATTATGAGGACTCAAAGCCAGAAACAACTATCCTCAAAGAACAAATTAAACTTCAGAGAGTGAATGAAATCGCCTTTTTCGAAGAGAAGAAATCTGCATTACTACTTCGTAGCGAATTCTTGCAAAAAAATATTTTAGACTTAAATAATAAGTATAACGATGCTAAAACCGCTGAGGCTAATGGTCTTGAGCTGATTAAAGAACCTTTATTAAACCCAGTCCCTACACCTGGACCTAGAAATCAGAACGTGATTAAGCCACAGCTGTCTTTAACGCAAAGTTACAAACAGGTTTTAAATTTATTGCGTTATAATCCAACAACAGAAGCAATTAACCGTTTGAAGTCCAGCTTTCTATTAATCAATGGTCAGCCTAATCAAGCAGCGCAAAATGCTGTTTCTCAGGCCATTAGACCTGGTGAAATTATTTTACCGGCGAAAATGAATAGCTTACTAAGTACTTTAGAAAGACTTGGCGTATCCGCTAATAAACCCAATGTCACCTCTATCCCTAACAAGCATCCCAAGCCGCAAAATAAACCGGCTCCTTATTCAAGTCCAACACCCTTCAAAACCACTCCCTCACCCTTTAAGTTTTAATATTTAACACTTGCCAACTAGCTGCAACTCTTCTACCATAAACGAATTGCAGATGGCTAGTGAATGAATAATGATGAGTGATAAATTGTTTGGAAACCAGTTAATTATAGTAACTCTTGATGTTGACGCTCTTCTCCTTGAAAGACTGGCACAAATTACTCAAGCTGGTTTTTCCGTAGTTGAATTAAATAGCAGTGACCCTGAATTATTGAAAAAAATTCTCCATGACTTTCCTACATTAAAGGTAGGCGCTGGAAACATTATCAACACTCAACAACTCGAACAGTGCTATCAAGCTGGAGTGCATTTTATCTCGAGCCCTGGTTTTTTACCTGCAATCGCTCAAACAGCAGCTATTTATTCTATAAATTACCTTCCCGGAATTGCAACTATTTCAGAAGCCATGCAAGTAATGGCTCTAGGCTGTCATCAAGCTCGCCCCTACCCTGCTAATCTTGCTTTTTGTGCCTCCCTCAATAAATGTTTACCCATGTTAAGGCTGTTTCCAGCGGAAATAGAATGGGATGAAGCCGAACATTATTTAAGTTTGCCCGCCGTTGCAGCCATTAGCATATTAAACCCCGAGAGTGAACATTTAAATGCTCTTTCAACCGGCGTTTTTGCTTAACTATCAAGATAACCAATTTATTTAACATTAATAATTTCATTGATTAGTAATTTTGATTTTTATCAATATGATGAGTTTTAGTTATAGAATCGATCTTGTTAATTCTTCATTATTAGTCTAATTTTTAAAAGCAGCTAAAAGAATAGCTCGCCTTCCAGGATTTTCAATTTTACACCTTTTGGAGAATAATTATGGATAATCATTCTGATTCAATTGTAAGAACAGAGGATGTGATAGGAAAAGAAGTAAAATCAGTAAAATTAGAAAATTTAGGTGAAATTGAAGAAATTGTATTAGACAAAGTGAGCGGTCAAGCACGCTATGTTGTTTTATCCTTCGGCGGATTTATGGGATTAGGT
>JACCWI010000059.1 GCA_013697725.1 Tatlockia sp. | reverse complement strand
TATAAGAACATTACTTCTGCACGAATCAACTATTTTGGAGGAGGAAAAAGAAAAAACAATTGAATCAGCGGTTGCCTTAAGAAATCTAACGTTATTTATGAATGGCTTAATTATTTTGATTACTATAGGCCTTAGTATTTTTCTTATGAGAATTATTTCAAAACCTATTATCAAACTTAGTGATTTTGCGGCCAACATCAATTATGAGAATTTACATCCTTTGTTACCTATTCTTACCAATGATGAAATAGGGCAGTTGCAAAAACATCTGAATATGATGTTAATCAATTTAGACAAAGCTAAAAGAAATCTAATTGAAACATCACGATCTGCGGGTATCGCTGAAATAGCGACTAGCGTTTTGCATAATGTAGGTAATGTTTTAAATAGTATCAATACTTCTGTCACAATCCTATCAGAAAATTGTAAAAAAACTCATTTAAATCAATTGCCTAAATTATTAGCTATTTTAGAAAACAATAAGAATTGTCTTGATCACTATATTAATCAGGATGAACGTGGAAAACTTTTTATTCCTTATTTTGGAAAGCTAATTGAACAATTAAAAAGTGAAAATATAAAAATCAAGGAAGAATTAAATTATCTTAATAAAAATTTAATTCATGTCAATCAAATTATTGCTATGCAGCAAGATGTTGCGGGTAATCAGTATTTTGATATGAATGAACCTATTCAGTTAGAAGCAATACTTGAAGATATACTGCTTCTTTTTGCCAATACAATACGCAAACTAAATATCAGTATAGAGCGTCAGTACACTCCTATGCGTGCATTTTTAACTATAAAGTCAAAAGTGCAGCAAATTATAATTAATTTAATTAAAAATGCCATTGATGCCTTGGCAATGGGCAATCAAGAAGAAAAAAATTTGATTATAAAATTGGAGGTAAATTCAGAACAGCGTGTTCTTATTAATATCATCGATAATGGAATTGGCATTGTTAAAAAAGATTTTGATAAGATTTTCTCTTTCGGATTTACCACTAAAAAAGAAGGGCATGGATATGGTTTACATAATTGTGCTTTTTTAGCCAAAGAATTAGGCGGTGAACTTCAAGTTCAATCTGAAGGTTTGTATAAAGGGAGTGTTTTTACTTTGAATCTACCAGCCACTCGCGGGAAGCGTTTGGACTGAGGTGGCTAATTGATTTTGGGGCGCGACAATCATTGGCATGAAAGTTACTCTTAGCTTAAAGGGTCGAATGGAAGAACCCCCAAAAGGGTTCTTTCTGGTATAATCGAAGCCAATAAATCAATTTGTTTAATTATTCCATTAGTTGATATTAATATAAAAAGATAAGAACAAATTTAAAGCTAATTCAATGTATGCATTTTCAAGATATAAAAATTATTTTGATAAACAAACCCTATGATCCATATGGGGCAACGGTTTCAAAGCCATTGAAACCTGCAAGTGACCTATTTGCCCATGTACCCCGACTTATCCCCTATATTTCCAAATTGATGGTTGTATTTCCCATCATTTGATTAAAAAAGATACATATGTTATTATCAATAGCATTATGTATATAAGATATTAATCACATGCCGAATAAAATCTATTTATCAAAAGATAATGATATCCAGGAAATTATAAAAAAAATAGAAAGCAATCAAATAAGCGCTGTAGAGTTTTACCTTAAGACAGGGTTTGAAAATAGCTATGTGCCCAGTGCAGAACAATTGCAAGCACTCCTGTTAGCCATAAAAAAGAGTGAGTGCATTCAAGAGCTTGGATTTTTTGAGTTTCCAAGCAATATTGAAGATAAACAATATGGCAAAAGGGTAACAAAACAAACGTTCTTGGGCCAAATTTCCTTTTTTCATACATACGATACTATAGATAGTATTGTAGAGGCATTAATTAATCATCCGACAATTCATTCATTCTCTTTCTGCGGTGATATGGGAGTGGGGCACGGCTACCAATTTGCTGAACTCATTGTTAAAAATAAATCTTTAAAATCTTTACGCTTAAGTAGTTGGGGAGGTGGAGAGAGATTAAATTATGAGGGAGCTGACGCTATTTTTAAGGCCCTAATGGATAACACAACGCTTATTAGTTTAGATCTTTGTGGTAATTCTATATACCACGCGGATTTTTTAGGAAAGGCGCTTGAGACTAACAAATCCCTTATTGAACTAGATCTTTCACACAATGAATTACGTGGCATTGAGGAATTCATAGACTCCCTAAAGAAAAATAATACTCTTCAAAAACTAAATCTGAAGGAAAACAAATTACACTTTGATGTAAACTTACTAAAAAACACTTCGATCATCGAGATTGAACTCTATGATTCATTTTACATTAGCTCTCGCGCGTATGACTCTAGCAGGGATAATAGAAATCGCTTTTCTTTGGATGAATATCTTGTAACTCAAGACATAATGACAAGAAACAAATTGCCAAAAGCATTACATTCTCATTATGAAGCGATAACTCATGGTGAATTATTCACCGATGGTGAAATGATTGAATCGATTTTAAGGGAACTTAGCAAAGAATTTCCCAAATTAAACGAAATGGCGGAGGATAGCGCTCCAGTAGAATCTTATCGATTTTTTACGGCCATAGGCCACTGGAGTCTACGTACTCAAAATAGTGATATCGATGCGTTGGTTTGTCTTAGACCTTTTAAAAACCAAACTCTTCAAGCTTATGCTGAATATATTTCAGGACTTTTGCTTGCAGGTAATTTTATTCAGGTTTTAAAAAAATATAATCTCGAAAAAAGCGGAACCTTATTGATGTTTTATTATTTCAGAAATCAGTTAGATAAAGCTGAGATAGTAAATTTTTTAATTCCAGCGTTATTTCAACTTATTCATGGTAACGGTAATGAATGTCAAATTTACAAAAAACAGGAAATGTCCTCAGAAACGCAAATACTTAGTGACAATGAATTTTTTAAACTTGTGTCAAAAACTCAGGTTTTATGCGCTAAAAATTCACAAGAACGGGCCTTATTGGATTCTTTACGCAAACAAACCTCAAGCGCTGCACTAGTTTTTGCTTGCCAATCAAAGACTTTTGTTGAAGTATTTAAAAAGAATTATCCCAAATATACATCATTTACCACCATAAACCATTGCCTATTAACAGCAGCTAGGAATCAATATTCTTTTATTATCCAATTGCCTAAAGAACCTTATCAGGAAGTCACTGAAGAAGAGGTAATAGAATGTAAGCATCTATTAGAGCAAGATTCAGAGTTACTTAGCGATTTTATCGAAAAAATAAAATTAAGTCTGGCTAGTTTTATTGAAGAAAAAATTGATGAATTATTGAGCGATCCTTGTGAGGATAAATCAAAAGAAGATAAAGACGAGTCTAAAGAAGAGCATCAGAGGAAAAACACGAGCTCTCTACCTATTATTCCTGAAGAGAATATAAAGACCCAGAAAGAAAAACAAAAAGAAAATCAACAGGACTTTTTATTGTATGCTTGTCGTTTTCTCGACGAAATTTCGCTGCCCCTTGCTTTTTTAATTCCAATTGTAGGACAACTTTATTTAGGAGCTAGATTGGCTAATAATTTTGAATCTTTAACCAAAGGAAATTATTCTTTTTTTGGATGTTGTTCTACTAATCAATTAGAGTATGGAATTGAAGAAAGTCATTTAGATTGGAATTTTTCAGCTTGATAAGCATAAATTTTAAAAGGAAAGAGAGCAGGAGTCGGGCTGGGGTTTGGCCAGGCTTGACTTAATTGATCACGAAGAGCAGAGTCTCGGCTGGCTCGAGATTCCGCAGTTTTGAGAATAAGTCTGATTAATACAAACATCAGTCTTAAGGTATTAGTGAGTACCGCAAAAGCCATGGGAAACATGTGGAGATAAGAATATAGATTAAGTTAAATTAAAAACTGATGGCGATATTTAGAGGATCCAAGTTAAGAATCATAATATTAAAACTTTAATTTCTCAGTTTAAAATACATAGAAAAATAATGAGCATTTTTTAGAAACTACATCATTCTTGCATAATTTTCGAGTTCAACCGGTGTATACGCATCGGGTGCAAATATTAATAATGCCACAGGCGCATCACAGGTTTCACAAACCATCATTTATTATTTCTATCTGGATCGCAACGGGTTGTTGGATTGAACTCCCTTTTCCATGAGCGTTCTCTAATATAGCGTTAAATTCTATTGCAATGGTACGAAACAAAGCAACGCAACGCGCATCTCTGCCATAGGATCAAGGGGGTCGCTAGCTACAACATAGGCGTTTATTTGTGTTTGTTTTCCCTGTGACATCACATCAATCCGGCCAAGCTCTAGTGCCGCAGGCTCTTTGAAGCGGTCATTAATTCTTGAGTGGAAATCGCTTTGTAGCTAGTCATCAATTTGACGAAGGGTGTTCTGATTCCACCTGCAACATAAACCGGTCTGGTCTTCATTGCTCCATCTTAGTTTAGGCAAGATAGTCGTGGACAACTCGACCATAAGGGAGTGTTAGGTCCGATAAAATATGAACGGCTTTAACTATTTTTTTCACCGGCAAAAAAGCCAATGGAGCTAGAGCATGAAAGGCAAACTCAAGGCTTGCAGGCCCTGTCCAGGCTCCTTTAACCACGATGTTTTCCAAATGGTATTCAACCAATTCGCAGATGCGAGTGCTGCCATCAACATGAGGTATAATTTTTAAAAGGTAGTTTGCGCCAGACATCAATTTAGCAACAGCATTTTTATCAAGGCATTGATATTTAAAACCCATTGTTGCCGTTGCAACTCGACAGGAACCGTAATCTAATAAACCAATTAAAGTCTCTTTTTCAACTTTTAAGGTAGGTTGTGCCAATTTCTTTGGAAAACCCCAAATTTCACGACCAGCGGCAATCGGAGGTTGATCATCAAGATACATTGCATGCGTGTAACTTCCGGATTTACCCTTAAATCGAACAGGAATCACCTGACCTGATTCGGTATAATCGCCAAAGCCTGTCGAATCAGGCATGCGAATCACCTCGAAATTGACTAAAGGCTCAACTACTTCCAAAGGCTTAGGGACCACTTCCCGGAGCAAATCAATATCCGTTTCATAAGTAATTATGAAATACTCGCGATTGGTAAAGAGATAAGGGCCTCGTGGATATGAAGGGTTGGCAATTGGCATTGCAAAGGCATTTTTTACTAACTCATTTTCATCCATTTTTTCCTCCAGTCCTTATTCCATATACCAACCGTGGCTTACGACCAACGATTGTCCAGTCAGGGCATTGGAGCCAAAGGCTGCAAAAAAAAGAGCAGTTTCCGCCACATCCTCAATGGTGGTAAATTGACCATCTACTGTGTCTTTCAGCATAATTTTTTTAACTACATCTTCATCACTTAGACCCAATTCTTTAGCTTGTTCAGGAATTTGTTTTTCTACAAGTGGGGTACGTACAAATCCAGGACAAATTACATTCGCATGAACGCCATATTCTGCCCCTTCTTTAGCTACAACCTTACACAATCCTAGTAAGCCGTGTTTAGCAGTCACATAGGGTGCTTTAAGTTTTGAGGCCTCTTTAGAATGAACCGAACCCATATAAATAATGCTGCCTCCATTACCTGCGGCATACATATATTTTAAACAGGCCTTTGTGGTTAAAAAGGCGCCATCGAGTTGGATGGCCAGCATCTTTTTCCAATCTGAAAATTTGAGTTCAACTATAGGATTGATGATTTGAATGCCCGCATTAGACACTAAAATATCAATCTTGCCAAAATGTTGAGCAACTGCATCGATAGCTTGATTGACTTGAACTTCCTCAGTAACATTCATCGCTACTGCCATAGCTTGGCCATTTTCTGAATTTATTTCAGCAGCGACTTGTTGGGCTTGATCAAGATTTAAATCAGCAATAGCCACTTTTGCGCCTTCGCGGGCATAAAGCATTGCAATCCCTCTCCCAATGCCACTTGCAGCGCCCGTAACAATAGCGACTTTATTCTTCAATTTCATGGTGACTATCCCTGTGTTATGTAAGTGTTTTCTCCAGTATAGCAGCGATTTAATTTAATTGGCCGCTGATTAAAAATCCAGGCAAAAAAAACCCTGATTGCTTTTAAAATCAGGGTTTTGAATTAGAGCGGTCAATTTTAGTAGTAATAATAAGGTCTATTGTAATAATTGTATCGGTCTTGATCTTGACCTATTTGATTACCTACAAGAGCACCGGCTCCAGCCCCTATACCTGCCCCGAGGGGGCTGCCACCCGATACGGCATAACCAAGACCTGCACCAACTCCTGCTCCAGCAACTGTTCCAACCTGAGTAGAAGTACAAGAACTCAGACCTAAAGAGGTTAAACCCGCAAAAGCTATAGACGCTATTAGAATTTTCATTTTTGTCTTCCTTATTGTTATTGTTCTCTCAATTGCTATTTTAGTATATAAAATACAATTTGATTGATAATTAATCATAAAATTTTATAAATTGTCAATAAAGTCTTCGAGGCAAGTTTATTTTCAATAAGGGACTAGGTTAGTTAAGCGGGTTTGCTTTTTTGACTTGAGATCTTATTAATCCAACAGTACTATTAACAAATTCCTGTTCGCAAAAGAGAGCTCTATGTTTCGAGGTAGCATTGTCGCGCTGGTTACCCCTTTCGACCAAGATAAAGTTGATTTGCCACGGTTGCGTGAATTAGTCGAATTTCACATTGATGCCGGTAGTCATGCCATTGTAGCAGCAGGAACGACGGGTGAAGGTGGAACTCTGTCTCATCAGGAAAAAATACTCGTTATCAGAACCGTTGTCGAACAGGCGCGAGAAAGAATTCCGGTAATAGCTGGCACAGCTATGAACGCAACTAAAGATTGCATCGTTTTAACTGCTGAGGCGATGGAATGCGGAGCTCATGCGGCCTTAATAATGACTCCTGCTTATATTAAACCTACGCAAGAGGGTCTTTTTCAACATTATAGTCAAATTGCTGCTGCGGTTGCTATGCCAATAATACTTTATAATGTTCCTAGTCGAACAGCATGTGATCTCCTACCTGAAACCGTATCAAGGCTTGCTAAAATTTCAAACATCATCGGTATCAAGGATGCTACCGCTGAGATGACTCGCTTACAGCAAATTCTTCGTGCTTGTGATGGAGCGATCGATGTTTACAGTGGTGATGATTTAAGCGCGGCTCAATGGCTACTTGCAGGAGCGAAGGGCGTAATCTCAGTTTCTGCAAATGTTGCTGCAAGGCAAATGGCAAAATTTTGTGATTCTGCCCTAGATGAGGATCATGCAGACTGTTTACGTTTAAATGAACAACTTATGCCTTTGCATCAAGCTATGTTCTTTGAGTCAAATCCTATTCCTGCCAAATGGGCTTTATATAAAATGGGTTTAATCGCAAATGAACTGCGATTACCTTTGACTACTTTATCTACTGAGTACCATGAAGCAATTGAACAGGTACTGCATACATTAAAACTGCTATAAATGAGGATTTTTTGTGATTAAATTTTGTTTTTTACTTAGCTCTATCTTGCTGATGACAGCATGTTCTCAATTTGACTCTAATGGGGACAAGTTTTATTTGAAAAGTAAAAATGGCTCACGGGTGGTTGTTCCTCCTCCATTAACCAATGCCAATATTAGTCATTTTTATGATTTGCCGCTGCAAACTAAAGATCCGGTGGTAAATATTGCCCCACCTAGGGCTGCGAAAACAAAAGCTAGCTAGAATCTAAAAACTAGCCCGATTGAACAAAAAGGAGAGATTTGAGCTTAATTGCTCGCTCGTCTTTCGGGTCCCTTCTTGCCTTCCTTGGGAGGGGAAAAAGAGAGATGTTCTTTGGGAGATTAGTGAGTGATGTCAGAAACGGGTGAATTAGTAATAATCCAGGAATTATCGAGACGTATTGTTGAAGCACAAAGCCAGATACGGATTTTAGATAGCATCAAGTGGGATGATTCTATAAAAAAAGACTTTTTTGCTAATAAAGCAGATTGTCAACCCGCAGTAGACGAAGCCTATTATCAAAAAAGGCCGCTTCCTTTTGATGCTCACCAAAAACAGGAAGAATTTCGTTTAATATTACGCGATGCGCAAAATAAACTGGGTCAATATACGCCAATAACTCGTCTAATCAAACGGCAATGTGAAGAATATTCGCAAGCCGTGCGCATGCTGGCTGTGCGCGGAACGCCAACCTTTAGTAAATTGGCAACGGAACTCTATGGCAGCCCAGATGATGCCTTTTATCCTGGCGGACCACGTTTATCAGAACTGGGCACTCTTTTATTTGATGTGTTAACCGCACTTGATGTGCAATTACAATCGGATGCAGATTTAAAACGTTATACTCCCAAGCAAGCTCAAGAAATTTTACAAGAACGTCTAAGTCATTTTTTTCACATGCATCCAAATAAGATGACGGTGTCTGTAAGCGATAGCATGGTAGCAGATGCAGCAGCCGGTGCTGATAATATCAAATTAAGTCAAAATGCGATGTTTAGCGATCGTGACATTCGCTATCTTGAAGTTCATGAAGGCTGGGTTCATTTGGGCACAACATTTAATGGAGCAATGCAGCCCTATTGTTTCTTTTTATCAAAGGGTTCACCATCTTCAAGTGTTATTCAGGAAGGATTAGCAGTTATCACAGAGGTGGTAACTTTTTCCTCCTATCCAGGTCGAGTTCGCAAAATTACTAATCGTGTTATAGGCCTTGATATGGTCAGACAAGGTGCTAATTTCTTAGATATCTACCGCTATTTTATTGACTGTGATCTGTCAGAAGAAGATAGCTATAATCATGCGGTTCGTATCTTTCGTGGCAGTACGCCCGAAGGAGGGCCTTTTACCAAGGATCTGTCTTATGCTAAAGGTTTTTTGCTAATTTATAATTACATGCGCTTTGCTATCAGTCAGCGGCATATTGATTCAATTCCTTTGTTATTTACCGGTAAAATGGTGCTCGATGATTTACCGCTCCTTGCTGAATTACGTGACCGCGGTTTATTAGAACTACCTGTTTATTTACCGCCGCCTTTCCGTGATCTGGCAGCACTTAGTGCATGGATGAGCTTTTCTCTTTTTCTAAATAAATTCAGTCTCGATGAAATTCAAAAGAATTTCAGATTTCTTCTTGTTTAAAGTTATTCACCTAGATCGAACGTTTACATTTTAACGCGATTTATGCTCTAATAATTTAATATTTTAATGAATATAGAGCCTAAGATGACCTTTGTTATTACTGAAAGTTGCATTAAATGTAAATACACCGACTGTGTTGAAGTTTGCCCAGTAGATTGCTTCTATGAAGGCCCTAATTTTTTAGTAATTCATCCTGACGAGTGTATTGATTGTGCACTCTGTGAACCTGAATGTCCCGTCAATGCAATTATGTCAGAAGATGATTTATCTCCGGAACAACAGCAGTTTTTGCAACTCAATACGGAACTCTCAAAGACTTGGCCAAACATCACCACCAAAAAAGATGCGCCAGAAGATGCCAAAGTTTGGGAAGAGGTACCCGATAAGTTACAGTATCTGCAAAAAGAGTGGCAGAAATAGTTGAGCCCGTTGACGATGTGGTAGGTCATTGTCAACGTGTTCTCAGCGCTAAAGGACGATTAGCTACAGCTATTCCTGGCTTTGTCGCTCGTCCAGGCCAAATTGAATTATCTAGTGCCATTGCTTTAGCCATTGTCGAAAAATCAACCTTGGTTGCCGAAGCTGGAACTGGAACGGGGAAAACCTATGCTTATTTACTTCCCTGTCTTTTAAGCGGTAAAAAAGCACTTATTTCAACAGCAACAAAAACACTTCAAGATCAATTAGTGCAAAAAGATTTACCAATGCTTGCTCGTGCTTTGGGCTTATCGCTTCGTGTGCAAAATCTTAAAGGTCGAGCCAATTACCTTTGCCGTCATCGCATCAAACTTTACGCAGAAGAAGGACGTTTTGCTAGCCCAAATTCTGCTCATGAAATTTTACATATTCGCGAAAAATTACCGCAATTAATGGAAGGCGAGCGGGTCGAGTTACCTGAAATTAGTGAAGATTCCCCAGTTTGGCCTTATGTCACCTCTACCGTTGATAATTGCCTGGGCGGTGAGTGTGAGCAATATCAACACTGTTTTTTAGTCAAAGCGCGCAAACGAGCATTAGAGGCGGATTTAGTGGTTATCAATCATCATTTATTTTTTGCCGACTCACGTTTGAAAGAAGATGGTTTTGGAGAATTATTGCCGGGCGTAGACATGGTGGTATTTGATGAGGCTCATCAATTAGCTGAAATCGCTGTCAATTTTCATGGAAAACGTCTTTCTACACGTCAACTTCGCGATTTAATGGATGATCTATTACGTGAATGGCCTGTTCTGGACTTGGCAAATCAACCTTTAAAACAGTTAAGTATAAAAACAGATAAAGTTATTGACCATTTGTTCTTAGGCCTTTCTTCTCGTGAAGAACGAATCGCCTGGGATGAAGCGCTACAATCAAAAGCCTTTACCATAGCTTGGACCGAGCTGGAATCCCTCCTGGACGAATTACTTAATTGCCTCTATGCTGCTGAAGTTAACGAAAACCCCAACCTCAGCCGCTGCTTAAAGCGTTTGGAAGAATTAAGAGAATTAGGTCTGAGTTTTAAAGAAAAAGATAAATTGCAAATTCGCTGGGTTGAACAATTCAAACAAAGCCTTATTTTTCATGCGACACCTTTGGATATTGCTGAATCCTTCAGTTCATTTTTAGCCAAGCAAGAATCAGCATTTGTATTTACCTCTGCAACGTTAACTATGTCCTCCTCTTTTGATTGTTTTATTAAGCCTCTAGGTCTAACAACAGCAAAGACATTAAGTTTGGCAAGTCCTTTTGATTATCAGCAACAAGCCTTACTCTATTTACCGCGCGACTTGCCTGATCCTAGAAATGCACGTTATTATGACTGTTTAGTTGAAAAAGCGTTGCCAATCATAAAAGCTTGTGGCGGACGCTGTTTTTTTCTCTTTACGAGCCACCGTGCTCTTAAATTAGTTGCTCAACTGCTGGCCAATACCTTAAACTACCCGCTACTTATTCAAGGTGAAGAAGCAAAGCCTATTTTATTAGCGCGATTTCGCCAGTTAGGTAATGCGGTTTTATTGGGTACTGCTACCTTTTGGGAAGGTGTTGATGTTAAGGGAGAAGCCTTATCCTGTGTAATTATTGATAAACTTCCTTTTGCTAATCCCGTTGATCCGGTAGTTCGTGGTAAAATGTCCTATCTTAAATCACTGGGTTTGTCGGGGTTTGATGAATTATCTCTACCCAATGCTGTTTTAGCCTTAAAGCAAGGAGTTGGTCGATTGATTCGGGATGCTTCTGACCGAGGGGTGCTTATGATAGCTGATCCCCGTTTAACCTCAAGAGACTATGGACGTCAAATTTTTGCGAGCTTGCCGTCTTTACCTAAAACTCGCGATGAAAAAAAAGTATTAACTTTTATTGATAACCTGGCACTAAAGAATGAACCTCTTAGCAATTGATACATCTACCGATTGTGCTTCTGTTGCACTAATTATAAACGGCGAATTGCGCTCTGAATCACAGAGCTGCCAACGCAGTCATGCACAATTGCTTTTACCGATGGTGGAAAGCGTTTTATTGAAAGCGGGCGTTAATTTAAAGCATTTGGATGGCATTGCCTATGGTCGCGGACCTGGTTCCTTCACCGGTCTCCGAATCGCTTGTTCCGTAGCTAAGGGCTTAGCCTATGCTGCTGATTTGCCTTTATATCCTGTTTCAAGTCTAGCCACGATTGCTAATGAAGTTTTAACAACTTACAAAGGATTGCAAAATCCCAGTGTATTAGCTGTGATAGATGCGCGTATGTCGGAACTTTATTGGACATACTTTAATAAAGATAATTGGGGAATCAATGAACAAGTTTCCCCAGCCGGAAAGATAGGCTTAGAGCCCGCGGCTGATAGTCCTTTAATTATTGCTGGCGTCGGTTATGAAGCCTATTTACCCCAGTTGGATCCTGCGTTACGGTCTAAAATTTCTGAGCATTATTTAATTTATCCGAAGGCTGAAGCGATGATTCGATTAGTTTTAACAGGTACTATTAAAGGCGTTAGTGCAAGCTCTGCCTTACCTTTTTATATTCGCAATCAAATAACTCAAGGAGCAGCTCGTGGATAAACGTTTGCTTGAAATTCTCGTTTGCCCGCTTTGTAAGGGTAAATTATTAGTCAAAGACAAGGAATTGATTTGTCGTTTTGACCGATTAGCTTTCCCGATTCGCGATGAAATACCGGTTATGTTGGAGAAGGAAGCGCGCTTAATTCCCCTTGATGAGAAGGACAAGTTATGAGTTTTGATTTCCATGTCATTATTCCGGCGCGTTTTAACTCAACAAGACTTCCGGGAAAATTATTGCTGGAATTGGAAGGCGCAACCGTATTGGAACGAGTTTATCAACAAGTGCTTAAAGCGAAACCAAAATCAATTATCATCGCCACTGATTCTGAGAAAATTGCTGAACACGCTAGCCACTTTGGCGCTAAAGTAATAATGACTTCCGAGAGCCATCAAACAGGAACAGATAGAATTGCTGAAGTAATTGCTAAAGAGCAATTTGCCGCTGAGGATATCATTGTTAATGTACAAGGCGATGAACCCTTGATTGCACCGGAATTAATAGTTCAAGTTGCCGCGAGTCTCTATCACTCGCAAAATCCCGTGGCTACCTTATGTTGGCCAATTGAACAGATGGAGCTTTTACAAAATCCGAATGTGGTGAAATTAGTACGAGATTGCCATAATAATGCCCTTTATTTTTCAAGAAGCGCAATCCCAGCACACCGTGATGATCCGAAATCGCTAGCCCAGGTTTTTCGTCATATTGGTTTATACGCCTACCGCGCAGCCTTTGTACTTGATTACGTAACCTGGCCTGTTTGTGAACTGGAAGCCTGTGAGGCTTTAGAACAATTGCGTGTGCTATGGGCAGGTTATAAGATTAGAGTGGACCAGGCTTGTATTGAACCTTTACAAGATATAAACACCTGGGAAGATTTAACCTTAGCGCGAACTTTAATTCGTGAGGCTAAAATTAGCTCTATTTAGTTAATATTTGTAATCTTAAGGTTTTTTTTATATTGAAATTCCATTTTGAATAGAGCGTTCTGTGTCTACAGAACTACAGGAATTTAAGGCGCGATATAAAAGATATAGCCAGCCTATAATAGGTACGCACAACCAACAGAGTATTTCGCCGATTGATAAATTTTCGGTACTGGCTGTATTGTTGTTTGGTAAATTTTGGGGAAGATTAGTAGATTGTCGGCCGTTCTCAGCAAATATAGAATTTTTAGCTAAATTGGTGTTAATTTTTTTAACATTGTTCGGCTCCCATCCCGGCAATCTAATGCAATCATTTTCTAAAATAACTTTAGTAGAATTGAAATTTACAAAGGAGTCGAATGTTTTAGCTTCATAACAATCCCAAAACTTTAGGACAAAGTCAATTAACCTATTGTTTAGTTCAAAACATACTCTTGGACGATCATCAAATGAAGGTTCAATTGTTACTACATTGTTTTCTAAAACGCCGCCAAATTTGGTTAAAGCCTTATCCATATTTTTCTTTAATATAACTGCCTCTTGTTTGTCTGAGCAAATAAGATGAATATTATATTGGTTGCTTCCATACCGGATACCGTCTTTAATAACATGCTCTGAAAAAAAACTATATTCGATTTTGCAAGATATTTTTTTAAAAGGTTGTGAGAAATGTTCTTGAGGTACTCTAAATTGACTAGTATTTGTAATACTTTGTCTAAGGTCTGGTTGTGTATATTTACATTGAAGGTACAACAAACCAATATGAAATACTAAATCAGAGTGTAAATTGGCATTTAATAATAATATAGCGAATAGACAATCATCAAAGATTTTTTTTCTATGTTCAATTGAGCAATCCGGCTGAAGTAAGCCTCTAAAATAGACGAAAAAATTGTTATTTTCGATCTTTCCACCACCAGGCTTATGTCTCTCAAAACAAGTGATACTAGTATTATCTTTCCAGGAAATTCTTTCTTTAATGAAAAAATAAAATTGCTCTGCAGTGTCCGCATCTTTAAAATTAATAAAAGGACATTGAAAATGCCAAGCAGACGGTGCTGGTATAACGCCGCTTTCTTCATCGGTACCCACAATTACTCGATTAGACTTGAGGCTTAAAGGAAGGTGATTTCCCATAATCTTAAAAAAATCCTGGGCAGTTTTCTCGTTAGTAAAGCTAATATGAAAGCGATAATTTGCCACATCTTGATCTAAAGATTCTGGACTGTGTTCATACTCAATTAAAAGAGGAGTTTTTTCAAGTGAATGAAGATTTTTGTATTTTTCAACAATTTCTAATTTTTTAAACATCAATGCACCTATAAAAACAAATTGGTTAATATAAAATCATTTAAACTATTCTCAATAGTCTAATACAAGAGAAATAGCATTTAGCTACAAACTGTTTTTAATTGCAATTTTCTCTACGGCAGTTATTTTAAATTAACCAACCGCAGCGGCGGTAATTAGTATTTCTGCTGCTTCGTTACCAACATTCACCAGGGCCGCTTCCGTTTTTGTAGCATAACCTGTAATGAAGAATTGATGCTTGGAATTTTCTTTATTAAAAAATGAACCCACCCAGTGCCTAAGGGCTTGTAAAGGTTTTAATAGATGAAGGCGTAAAAACTGTTCAAAGGAATTCCGTTTGCTCTCTGAAAAATGTTCCATATTATCATTATGCAGATGAGTTTCTACACAATTTAAAAGGGCGGTTAGATAACATTTTTTTGTGCAACAATCTACCGCAGGTTTTTCGTTGCGAATTTTAAGGCTCAGCTCGTATAAATTTGGGTGGATTAATTCTAATAAATTCTCATAATTTTCAATCACCGTAAAATCATTAAAGAGAAAATTAGAATGGCTTTTTAGTTTATTATCTAACTCAATTAAAGCTTTATTCGCAGGATTATCATCCAGAAGTTTGCTAACACTAGCTTCATAAAGATTCAAAAACTTAGACTTCATTTGCTTAATCTTAGACTGACATAACAGAGTATTAAATTCCAGATTTTCATTTATGTAATTAATATTTATCGATTCAAATTCATATTTAATAGCCCAAATTTTAAATAATCGACTATCGAGCGCTTTCATTCTGGTTAATTCTTTGGTGTGGAGATGATTGGAATCAAACAATTGTTTAAGGGCTTCTAAATTCAGCTTCTGTTTTTTTGAATTAAGCTTAAGAATTTTTTTGTCAAGGATACGATTATATTCTTTTTTTAAAGCCTCGAGGACTCTAACAGATGTTTTATAAGCCTCAGAACCTAAGCGTCCTTCCATATATTCTGCTTTAGGTAAATAATCTTGATTAAAGGCGTGCATTTCCTTATTAACAGCGCTTAAGGTTTCATTATAACTATCAATAGTTGTTTCTAAATGATTGGAGTGACAATTATTTAAACGGTCTAGGGCAAGTTTAGCCTCAACCAGGTTGCTTTCGACGCGAAGTTTACACAGGCTTGAGCAGGTTATAAAGGGATTGCCAGGAGTTAGCTCGGGTAAAACGAGAAGGTTTACAGTCTGTTCTATTTTTTTAAATTCTGAGTTTTTATTATTGATTAAGGTTTCTTTTGCTTTAGTAACATAAATCTGTATGCGATTTAAAATAGGTTTTATGCTTTCTTCAAGATTGAATAATAATGGTTTCAAATGAGGCTGTTTGATTTTTAGCAAGCGCTCTTTGTCTGGATCCAAATAATCGGCCATAATATTTTTACTATAGGCTACGGTGAGAAGTGCCTCAGCTTCAGATAGGGCTTTTTCGACGCTAGAAAATAGTTGGCCTACTTCCAAATTATAAGCCTCTGATAAGGTTTTTTTACAATTATTAAAGGTCGGAATTAGCTCATTAAGTTGTTTTTCCAGAATTTTTAATGATTTGAGCATTTCTTCTTGTTCTAAATTAAGCTGATTTAAACGATCCATAGGCGAACTAATTAAATTCAAAACTTTAATTTTTTCATTATGTGTTGAGTCGATTAAATTAAGTTCAGTAGTTAATTTAGTTAATTCATTGACACAGAGGCGGCTAGATAAGACACAGTCATTTTGCTGATGTTTATCCGCAAAAAGAATGATTAAATTGTCTAACTCTTGTTTTTTTTGAGCCAAATTATTAGTTAACTCAATTTTCTTATTAATCAAATTTTCTCTTTGTTTGCTGTTGAGTTGCTCCAAATCGTTGAGATTTTTTTCTTTTTCAAGATTTATCTTGATAGTTTCAGCGATATTTTCGCTTTGTTCAGCAATAATTTGTTTTAGGTTGGTTATAGGAAAAGCGTCAATATAAAATTTAAGACTTAATAAATAAATAGAGGATTTCTTCAATTTAATCTTATCGTCGCCAAAATGAATCTCGGCAAAAATATCTGCAATCAAGCTCTTGAGTTCTTCTTTAGTTAAGGGAATTGCATCGATAGCAGTTCTTGATAACCATTGTTCTTTGAAGCCTAAATGGTTAAGCAATTTGTTGTATAATAGTCTAATTTTTTCTTTTTTAATTGGTAAATCCTGCTCAACTAATTTATTAAAAATTTCATCAATAAAATTTATTAGTTGATTAGTGGCATCCAGAATTTTTTGATCATTAGCTTGTGGATGGATCTCACAAATAGATTCTAAAGCGGTGGAAAGGGACTTCTGTAAAGCCTCTTTACGATTATTTTGGAGAAACTTTAAATCTAAAATCCCATCTGAATCGGGTAAAAGCTCTTCTTGTCTAGCTATGATTGAATTTTTTAATTCAATTTTCAAAGTAATTAAGTTATTTAATTTCTCTATAGCTCTGCTAAGTTCGTCAGAGAATAATTGTTCCACTTCCGCGTTAGGGTTAGGAATTGAATCTAAACGATTTAAAGAAATTGTCACTTCAGCAACGAGCTGTGATGCTTGGCTGTCGTAAATAATAAATAACTTACGATTCTGAATAATTAATAAATCCTCTTTACAATGGTCAATTAATTCAACAGGTTTAATTATAATATTACTAATGTTTTTGTGGGCTTGTAAAAATAATTGTCGCTCCGATGAAATTTTCAATCGTAAGTTCTTAACTGCTAATTCTTTTTCCTTGTAAAGAGAAGTTGCAATTGTGGCAAGATTTGTTTTAGGAGTAATACAATTAATGACTTTAAAATTAAGAGAATTTTGAGCTATCTTATCAGGGGAAAGAGAGCTGCTTGACGCTTCTGAACTTTCATCAGAATATGATTCCCAAGTATCAGAGTTTCGAGGTGAATTGTGATTAGATGTTCTGAGATTTTGCGGCGAAGACTTCTTAATTCTTCTTTTTTTAGGTTCAAAAGTTAGCCTTTCGATCTCAGCTTGAGTGACCAAGCTGCTAGAAAGAGACGTTTCAATTTTTTTAATCATTGAATTAATATTATCAAGCCTGGTTTTATGGCTATCTCCCTCATTTTTTTTTTCAAGGTCCTGTTGTAAGTTTATTAGCTGTTGCTTAAATAGTAAATTTCGCTCGGTAATTTCGTTTTTAAAACTTTGCAAAAGGGTTTCTAATCTTTGCATGGCTGGTCTAGCTTCTGAAGCATCGAAAAAATAAGTCTTTTCAAAAGAAGTTGACTCACCTCTTAAAATATTAATACAAGCCTGAAGAGTCTGGTCTTCAATATTTTTTAGTTCTGATTCTAATTCAGCAGCCTGAATTAGATCCTGCTCATTATGGTTAATTGCTTTATTCTTTAAATTATGAATGCGTATCTGTAAGAAACCAAAAAAATCTGAGCTGACAAGCGCATTCATGTCGTCGATTCGTAATTGCACTTGTTCTAATGTTTTTATTATCTCTTGACCAATTTGACTCATGGATATTCACCTTTTACATAAATTCCTGATTTTATGGAGGTACCTTAACATTGAAACCTTAAGTAAATCTTAAAGCTTGTATTAAAATCATAAATTATTAAGGAAATTTTCTAATACTGTCAGTTTTACAGTCAAACTCTCTTCTAGCTACTTTCGATACGATGAGAGTATAGCTAACTAAGCTGTTGATGCTTAGCTGCAGACCTGCCTATGCAGAGGATAATCCACTAGTTCTCTACACGATTAAAAAACAGTTAAGCTAATTTTATCAAGAGCCTTGTCGTTCGATTTTTTGCGTAAATAGAGTAAAAGCGCAGGAAGAATCATAAGAAAAATTCCACAGGCAAAAATTAAGCGGAAGTGGTCTGCGCCACCAATATCCATGGTATTTTCAGGAGGAATAAAACCAACGATCAGGGTTAAAGTACAGCCTAAAAGTCCTAGCATACAGGTCAAATAATAGCCAAAACGCTTGCCAGGTATTACAAAATGGCGAGGAAGATTTGAAAACTTCTTCTTAAGCTTCCAGGCAGCAATAAACATAAGCACATACATTAATATATAAAGTTCCGTGCTCAATGCGGTGAATAACCAATAAATCGCATTGATACTGGGTAGGAGCAAAAAACCACTACAGAGTAAGGTCACCAATGTCGCTTGCAATAATAAAATTCGGGAGGCGATACCATGACGGTTCAAGCGATATAACCAATGAGGTAAGAATCCATTATCCGCTGCAAGCAATAACCCTTTTGCTGGCGAAATAATCCAGTTTACCATCGACCCCAAACTACCAAGTAAAAGTAAAATGACGATAACTGGCATGAGAAAAGTTAAGTGATAAGCTTGGAAAAAATTATTAAATGCTTGCATTACGCCATCAACCAAACTGATTTTCTCCTGAGGTAAAACAAAAGCAATGGCAAGAGAGCCCAAAATCATCGTAGTTAAAATCAAAATTACCGAAAAAAACATTGCGCGGGGATAATTTTTTTGTGGATTTTCAATATTTCGTACATGTACGGCTGCTAATTCCATACCGAGAAAGGAGGTCATAATTGCTGTTAATGATACCCAAGATTGCGAGTCTTTCCAGTGAGGTATTAAATGTTGCCAATGCAAATCAATTGCAATTGGATGGCCTTGAATCAGCCAAATAATGGCTAGAAAAATGATAAAAGCCATTGGTACTATCATGCCTAGAATTGCAGAGAGGCTGGCAAACGCAGCTGACGCTCGTAAACCTTTAAGACCTAGAAAGGTTAAGGACCAAAACACTACCAAAATTACGCTTATCAAGTAATATTTATTTTGGGCTAAAGCTGGATTGATAAGATAGGCCATCGTCCCCGCTATAAAAGAGAGGATAGTTGGATACCAAACCATGGTATTGATCCATTGTAGCCAGATGGTAAAAAAAGCGATAGATTCTCCAAAGGCATGCTTTACCCAACTATAAACACCGCCTTCTTCCTCAGGCCAAGTTGAAGATAGTTCAGCCGACACCAAAGCTACTGGAATCAAAAAAATTATTGCTGAAAAAATGAAAAAGAAAATTAGTGAGGAACCAAATAGCGCCGTGGCAGGTAAATTACGGATACTATCAATGGCGCCGCTAATTAACAAAACCAAAGCGAGTACTGAAATTTTTTCGGAAGACCAGGCTTTCATTTTAAAGTCCCAAGGAGCCAATTGGCTAAAAAAAAGTCGCATTATAGGGCCAGGAGCGAGGCGATTAAAAGTATTATTTTAATACCTGACTAACAATTCATCGCAAGTTTGGCAAGGATTTATTAGCTAACGCCCTGAGCGGTAATAATAAGCCGTCTAGCCGGCGCTTGATTGCGATGCTCGCATAAATACAGGCCCTGCCATTGACCAAGTGCCATAGTTTTATTTTTCAGCGGAATAGTCAAGCTTACTCCGAGCAAAACATTTTTAATATGCGCGGGCATATCATCCACACCTTCTAAGGTATGGCGATAGAGACGATTATCATCAGGTATATTTTTGCTGAAATAAGTTTCCAAATCCTTGGCTACATCAGCGCAGGTGTTTTCACTAATCGCCAGGGAAGCTGAGGTATGCTGCAAGAAAAAATGAATCAAGCCGTTTTCAATAGCTGGCATCGCAGCCAAGTATTGCTTTATTTCCTCATCAATTAAATGAAAGCCTCGTGTTTTAGGCTCCAGAATGCACTCGGTCTGCCAATTAATTATTTGTTGCATAATTTTGTTATCCATGGCGAAATCCATCGCGACAAGCAGGCGACTTGGCAGTATTCTGGTTGGCAGTTTGCCATTCTTCAGCGGTGAATAAATGTAAACTTAGTGCGTGTAAGCCCAAACTTAATTCCTCCATAAGTAACTTGTTAACTAATCGATGACGAGCAACCTTACTTAAATCATTGAATTTTTCAGAAACAATAGTAAGTTTAAAATGAGTTTCAGCATCTTTAGGAACATGGTGCATAAAGGACTCATTTTCCACTAGCAAAAAGCTCGGAGTTAATTCCTCACTAATGAGTAGATTGATGCGTTGTTGGCGAGACATAGGCAAACCTATTTTTAAGTTGAGGTAAAGTATACAAGCCGCTTATGCATCTGTCATTTCATGCATAGAGACTTTTATTTAAATTAGAATCAAAAATAACACAGATATTAAAATAATTAAACACTAAGCTTTATAAATAATTATTTAATGATATAATAATGCTTTTTTTATAGGCTATTGGGGTTTTCAATGAGTAAAGTAATAATTTATCTACAATCAGACGTTAATGAGGGAACAAAAATATTTATATCGGAACTTAATAAGTATTATCCTGAATATGATCTTAGGTATCTGGATAACAATGTGGCGTTTAAGGCACCTACAGACAGGCCTTCTTATAGTCATAAGCCTTTTCATCGTGTATCTTCCTACTACCATTATGATAACCCCCCAACCAATAGCCACTCAGAGGATTTTCAAAAATTAGAGCTTTTTGCTGCTCAGTTTAAAAAGGATTTAGAAAACGTTTTGATTACTAGCCCACGCATTAATGAAGTGATTAACTCAAATAATACCATGAAATTTGGCTATGATAGTTCTCTAAGTAAAGGTTTTTTCTCTGAGAACCGCAGTTTATCCACCCGCGTTAAAAGAGAACTTCTTAGTGCAGCAATTTGCACAGTTATAGCACTTCCTCTGGTTTTTTTCGAACCCTATAGTGCCACCATGCTCTTTTTATGTGCGGCGATCTTAATATTCGCAGCATTAAGACATAATAAACAAGATAAAGAAATGGAAGCCCTCCAATTTGCTCATTAGTTTGAGTTTCTGCCTCTTATGAGGCGGAGCTCAATACTTAAGTTTGTTAAGGAAAGCATTATAACTAAGCTCAAATTTATGGCATACTGCTGTTCTTTTGTTTTAATACAAGGAGAATTATATGAACCAAAAGGGACTAACCCTGATTGAATTAATGATTGTAATTGCTGTTTTAGGAATTTTACTTACCTTGGCAGTACCGGCTTACCGCGATCATGCAGTAAGAGCACGAGTTTCTGAAGGGTTATCACTGGCAGAAACTGCCAAATTAGCTGTGGCGGAAACAACCATGGTGAATCAGACCTTACCCACTTCCTCCGCTGAAACCGGTTATCAAAGCCCAGCTGCTACTGCAAATGTAAAGTCGATTAAAATAGGTTCTGGGGGTGTTATTACCATTATCTACACTGAGCTTGCAGGTAACGGCAGCCTCACTATAGTTCCCACACTTCAAGCTGGCGGTGAGTTAACGTGGGGTTGTAAGGGTGGTACCTTGGCACAGCAATACCGTCCTTCCACTTGCAGAAGCTAGTTAATAAGAATTCTTTTCGCTAGTAAATGGATACCTCGGACAACCCTGGGTATCCACCCAATCTTGCAAAATAACAGCAGTTTATCTTGCATTCGGCCTCACTTAACTTCCCATAGACTCTGTACTTGTTTTTGCAGCAGGTCTAGTTTGGCGAGGAACCGCTATCATTTGCATAATGCCCAGGTCGCCTGAAACCTTTCGTCCAACGATCACATCAACGATTAGCGGTTGAGTAAGCTTTTCTTTATCATTTTGATAAACTACCTGCATGGGTATGGTAATTTTCCATTGGTTATCTTTAAGCTCTGTAACTTTAGTTTCACCATTAACCATCGAGTTTACTGTCAGTTGTTGTGCTTTAATTGCATTCAAGTTTCCTGATTTTTCCAAAGCATCATTAAAACTTTGCCAGCCTTGATCGGTGAAACAGGCTTTTAATTTTAAAATTTGCTCATCAATTGATTTATAGTCAAAATCAAAAGATTGCTCAGCTGCTTTTTCCGCCCATTTCGACACAATGGTTTGCTCAATACGAGTAGTTTCTGCGGGGATTTTATAATTACAATCCAAGGGTTGAGCCGATCTAACTGCCGCAGCGGGAGCCGGTGCTGTTGTATTAGAATTAGGGGCTTGCGTGCCTGAGGTTGAAGAGGGGTTAGTTGTAGTGGTTGGCTGTGAAGCAGACGTTGGTGCTTGAGCAGCTGAGGCTGTTAAAGCATAAGCGGGTAAAATTGGTTTGCTAGCCACCTGCGTTTTTGCAGAATTGACTACTACCTTCTGTTGTTTAGCTTTCACAAGCTTGGGGGATGATTTTACAGCTTTCACTCCTTTTTTAACTTGGGTTTTCAATGGTTTTGCTTTGATTGTGTTGGAATGATTAGTGCTCTCAGCAAAAGCTGCGGTACTTAAAACTGTAATTAATCCTGCAAACAGCATGGATTTGTTCATTGCTAACTCCTTCATTAAAAATAATCTAACAACTCTGCTAGAAGACTAGCAGCTAATCGCGCAGTTTTTTGCTCTTCATCCAAAAGAGGAGAGAGCTCAGCCACATCAAGACTTACCACTTTGCCAGTTTGCAGAATGTATTTCAACAGGGGCAGTACTTGCCAGGGAGTTAAACCCAAGGCTTGAGGCGCACTAACTCCGGGTGCATAAGCCTCTGCAAAGACATCGAGGCATATACTTAAATAAAGAGAATCATATTGAGTCATAAAATTATCTAAAAAAGCAGCTTGCTGGACAAAATTGGTCTGATTAATTTGTTCTGCACTTAGATAAGAAACTTGAAGTTTATTTGCTTTATCAAAAATGCTCTCTGTGTTGGAGCTTAACTGGATGCCAAGGCAACAATAATTGAAAGGTCGATTATGCATTAAACAATAATCTGCAATCTGTCGAAAAGGAGTGCCTGAGGTGGAAAGATTATTAATTCCAGGTCGTAAATCAAAATGTGAATCAAAATTAATAATTCCTAATTTTGGATAAAGTTGACTCAAGCCACAAAAATGTCCCCAAGCCATCTCGTGTCCGCCACCAAAAGCTAAAGTTTTATAACCTAGTCGATGACAATGGTTAATTAGTTGAGCAAATTCATCCTGAGCAAATTCTAAATTTTCATCAGAGATAATATTGCCCACGTCCGTATATTGTTTACCTGAATGACTAGCAAGTTTTGCCAGTTGCTCACGCAAATGATGAGGTCCTAATTTGGCACCGGTGCGTCCTTCATTGCGTCGAATTCCCTCGTCACTACAAAAGCCAACAAAAACTGTACCTTGTTGAGTTGGTTTTAAATTTTCGTTGTTTAAATCCAATAAATTAACTTGTTGAAAAAAACGCTCGCCTGGCAAACTATCCTTTCTTCCTTGCCACAAGTTTGGCTTAGTCGCTTTATAAGTTAACAGTTTAGGGCGCATAAAAAACCTTTTCCGATGACCTAAAAGAATAATATCTCGGCGCGGATCTATTTGCACTCAATTGCTCTAAAATCGTGTCAATTGGATTAAGGTCTGCTATCATCGCGACAGTTTAATTTAGGGTTTTTTATAAACCCATCTCAATAGGGAGCTCCAATGTTTTTGATAACTGGGGGAGGATCTGGAATCGGTCGCGCTTTAGCTCACTCTTTAGCAGAAAAAAAAAGAAAAGTACTCATAATTGGCCGACGTGAGCGTCTACTTATTGAAACAGCCGCCTTTTCACCGTTAATCACTTACCTCCAGGCTGATGTGTCAACTCACCAGGGTCGTGATCAGATTCTTAACCATTTAGCTAGAACAGAGTCTCTTGAAGGCTTGATCAACAATGCCGGTTTACTTGAACCAATAACCCCAGTTGATAAAATTGATGAATCATCCTGGCAACAAATTTTAGCCACAAATCTTAATGCGCCATTATTTCTAACCCAAGCCTTGTTAAGCAAACTTAAGCAGGGTCGAATCTTAAACATAGGTTCAGGAGCTGCTTATTTTGCTATAGCAGCTTGGGCAGGTTATTGCGTAAGCAAAGCCGGTTTAGCAATGCTCACTCGTTGTTGGCAAATGGAAAATCCCGATTTGCTTATAGCTCATGTAATGCCAGGAATTATTGATACTGAAATGCAAACCTTAGCGCGCCAGGCTAAGCAAATGGATGAAGAGCAACGTCAATTCTATTTAAAACTACACCAGGAAAAGCGTTTGGTTTCTACAGCAACTGTGGCTGAATTTTTAGCCTGGTTATTATTAGAAGTCGAGCCAGAAGTCTACCGTTCTAAAGAATGGGATATTTATGAGAAAAGCCATCAGCAAGCTTGGCTTTATCCGCCTTATAAAGTTCCGGATTGGGTTTAGATATGCCTCACTGCGATCATCTGCTAGAGAATGTTACAACCCTTAATCAAGAGGGTAGAGAGCTTAAAAATCAGGCTATTGCCCTCGGCGGTGCTCAGATAATTTGGTGTGGGAATCAAGCTGAGCTACCTGCTGATTATCTACAACAAGCGCAGGTACGCGAAAATTGTCAGGGTCAATTAGTGACGCCGGGTTTAATTGATTGCCATACCCATTTAGTTTATGCGGGGAATCGTGCTAATGAATTTAAACTCTATCTCGAAGGAAAAAAATATAGAGAGCTTGCGCAAGCAGGAGGTGGGATTTTAGCCACTGTAAGAGCTACTCGAGCTGCTTCTGAAGAGGAGCTGCTAGAGCAATCGCTACCAAGAATTTTAGCCTTAGGTGCTGAAGGCGTGACTACTGTTGAAATCAAATCAGGTTATGGCCTTGATTTAGCGAATGAACTAAAGCTTTTGCGGGTGGCAAGGCAATTAGGGGAACTAAGTGGCTTAAGAGTTAAAACCACTTTTCTTGGCGCTCATACTCTACCGCCTGAATATGAAAAAAATAGCCAGGCTTATATTGATTTTCTTTGCGCTGAGATGCTTCCCGCAGTCGCAGAATCAGGATTGGCTGATGCAGTCGATGTTTTTTGTGAAGAAATTGGTTTTAGTTTAAAACAAACCGAACAAATTTTCTTAAAAGCACAAGATTTGTCTCTAAAGATTAAATGTCATGCGGAACAATTAACTAATTTAGGTGCCAGCAAATTAGCCGCCGGTTTAGGGGCGCTCTCTTCTGATCACCTTGAATATCTAGAGGAAGACGGAGCTAGGGCAATGGCTTTAAATGGTACTGTAGCAGTCCTTTTGCCAGGGGCTAACTACTTTCTTAATGAAGAGCGAAAGCCGCCCATTGCTCTATTCAGAGATCTAGGAGTGGGTCTTGCAATCGCCACGGATGCAAATCCCGGCAGTTCGCCAACAACCTCCTTGTTGTTAATGTTAAATATGGCTTGCCTGCGTTTTAAGCTCACGGTTGCTGAAGCTTTAGCTGGAGTAACTTATCAAGCTGCAAGAGCTTTGGGTTTAGAAAAAGAAACTGGGTCAATTGCTCCTGGGCTTGCTGCGGATTTAATAAGGTGGTCCCTGTCTGATAGCTCATTACTTTGCTATTATTTTGGTTCTGTTGCAGGCCACAAAACTATGATTGCGGGAAAATATATTTAATACATTTAAAAAAATGGATCAACACTCGGCAAGAACGCGTAATTTTAGGATTTAAGGGGTTTAAATTGATTCGGTGGAGTATCTAATGAGTGATTTCTCTCCGCTAATTTCAGCGGATAAAAAAATTGCTGAATTAACTATTCGTAGCGTCATTCTTGCTATTGTGTTAACTGTTTTTTTAGCATTATCCAATGCTTATTTGGCTCTAAAGCTAGGGATTTTAACCTCTGCATCAATTCCGGCTGCTATTATCTCAATGGGTATCTTACGCTTTTTTAAAGATGCAACAATACTTGAAAACAACGCTGTACAAACCGCAGCCTCTGCCGGCGAGGCGGTAGCTGGGGGTATCGTTTACACTATTCCGGCGATGATAATCATCCAGTACTGGCATCATTTTGATTATTTCACTAATTTCTTTATCGCCGCTTGTGGTGGAATTTTAGGTGTTTTGTTTTCCATACCTTTACGACGTGTTTTGGTTAATGAACCGGCTTTAAAGTTTCCGGAAGGTCGTGCAATTGCTGAAGTGTTGAAGTCTTCTACTGAAAAGGCTGGTGTTTCTGATATCTTTTTAGGCGGGCTGGTTGGCGGCGTTATAGAACTCATGCAGGCCGGATTTAAAATTATTTCCTCTAATTGGAATTTTTGGTTTGCAGCCAAGCGCTCACTCTTTGGCTTTGGCGTTGGTTTTTCCGCGACGATGATAGGTGCAGGCTATTTAGTGGGCCATGATATGGCAATTAGTATTTTCCTGGGCGCAATTATTTCATGGCTAATTGCCATGCCAATTGTAAGCCAGTTTTATCCTGAGTTTCTTAATCTTTATCCGCCTGAACAAGCTGCAAATTTTCTTTGGTCTAGCCAAATGCGCTATTTGGGCATTGGTGCGATGTTGTTTGCCGGGACTTGGACCTTCCTTAAATTAGTTAAGCCCCTGGCAAAATCAATCAGTATCTCATTTACCGCATTTATCTCTAAAAGCCGTAGCGATATCCAATTGCCACGAACGGATAGGGACATTCCAATGCCTTATATTTTAATTGGCATTGCTTTAATGGCGGCGATTTTATTTTTATTTTTTCAATTTATTTTTCCGCTAGAAATGGTTGGGCTGAATGAAAATTATGGGCCGACCTTTGTATTCGGTGCAGTGGTTTATGTTTTATTGATTGGATTTTTATTTTCGGTCATCACTGGGTATTTTTCTGGAATGGTTGGAGTCACTGCAAGTCCCGGAAGCTCTGTGGTTATTGCGGGTATGCTTTTTGCGGCCTGGATTTTATTAACTATTCTTAAGTCGAGTTTTTCAGTACCGCTAACAGATAGTCAAATTCAAGGAGCGGAAGCTATTACCATTATTATTGGTTCGGTCGTAACGGGCATTGCCGCAATTGCCAACGATAACACTCAAGACTTAAAAGTCGGTCAATTGGTTGGCGCAACTCCCTGGCGCCAGCAAATAATGTTACTAATCGGCGTAGTGGTTTCTGCCTTGGTTATTCCTCCGGTGATGCAATTATTATTTGATGTTTATGGCATTGGTGGAATTATGCCACGTGAAGGCATGGATATTAGTCAATCCCTCCCTGCGCCAACTGCGGCGTTGATGGCTGCTATCACCGAAGCCGTATTTAGAAATACCTTGCCTTGGAATATGATGTTTATCGGCGCCCTTATTATTTTTGCGCTGCTTCTCATTAATCATTTTTGTAAAATAGAACGGTTTTTAAAGTTATCAGTGCTTGGTGTTGCAATAGGTATGTATTTACCTATAGCCTCATCATTTCCTTTATTTTTAGGTGGAATGATTGCTTTAACAGTGCACTGGCGCTTAGCTAAACAAAAATTTTCGAAGGAAGAAAAATCAACTCGCAATCAAACCGGTGTTCGGATTGCCTGTGGCTTGGTTGCAGGTTCGGCTATCATGGATGTTTTACTTGCCATTCCTTTTTCTATTCTGCATTCAGCTAATGCTCTTGCTTTAGTTGGTCCAAATTGGCATCGATATAGTGTTGGCCTAGGGGTATTATCAACCTTGCTTTTAGCCGTTTGGATCGCTCGTCGAGTAAATGGAAAATCCAGGGTCTAGTGTTAGCCGGAGAAAATGAGCTGCAGTTAGTTCACCTTTTCGGCTTAACTTAGTTTAGATGATTGTTTAGCGCACGCTTTCATAGCCACCAATTAGACCGGATTTCGACAGAACAATTTGCCAAAGTTGAGCCGAACGTGCCCTAAACATACCTGCACACATTAATAGATAATAGCGCCACATGCGATAAAAATGCTGATCGTATTGGTCTTTTAGTAAAGGCCAATTAGATTCGAAATTCGCATTCCAGGCTAATAAAGTTTTGTCATAATCTGCGCCAAAGTTATGCCAATCTTCAACAAGGAAGAGATTTTCCATTGCTTTGGTTAATTGCACCATTGAAGGAACATTGCCATTGGGGAAGATGTATTTATCAATCCAGGGATCAGTGGTTGTGGTAGTCTCATTACTGCCAATGGTATGCAATAAAAATAAGCCTTCAGCGCTAAGTTGCGTGGCCATGATTTTCAGAAAATTACGGTGATTTTTGTAACCAATATGTTCAAATGCGCCAATGCTTGCTTGCTTGGTAAATTCAATCTCTTGTGGATTATAAGCGTTAACATCACGATAATCGGCAACATAAAAATCAATGGACAAATTCTGATAACGCATTTTGGCATAGGCAATTTGTTCTGAAGCGATACTTAAAGCAGCCACTCGACAGCCATAATTTTCTGCAGCATAGGCTGCGAAGCCTCCCCAACCACAACCTATATCTAATAATCTATCTTGCGAAGTTAGTTTTAGCTTTTTACAAATTAACTCGTATTTTGCAAATTGAGCCCTGTTTAAATCTTCTTCATTCTTCCAATAGCCACAGCTGTAGGCCATCGTTTTGCCTAGCATTAATTCAAATAAATGATTATCAAGATTGTAGTGTTTGCGAGCGACATGCTGGGCTCTGGTTTTATTTTGAAAGTTAGTTAGCCTGGTCGCCCAAATCCTAAGTGCTTGTGGCCAAGGAAGATTAATCTTCTTATCTATGGCAGCGCGGCAAAGCCTGAAAGATAATTCATCCAGGCACTCGCAATCCCACCATCCTGCCATATAGGTGTCACCCAAACCAAGGGAGCCATTCCGCATGATTTGGTCTAAGGCCTTGTCATTGAGGAGTTTTATGTCCTGGGGTTCAGACCCGTTAAGACTAACGCCGGCTTGGTTAAGAATTTTTTCTAGCATATTATTGTCCATTCCCTGACGCTCCTTCATTCTCAAAGAGAAATCTACTCAATCCATTAAGCCAACGATTTCCAGAATCGTATTAATTAATACATTTGTACTGTATTTTTGCAAGAACTCATTCTTGAATTTGCTTTTAGCAGTTGATTGTCTGGCAGAGAATTAGATAATTTCGCTAAGTCAACATCTTTGTGTTAATCAAAGTTAATGCTTAATCTTTTTTAATTGAAATTTTGATTTAGAATCATTTTATCGCACCAAGTAGAGAACATTAACTGTACATTCCCTTTGGCAAAATAGAACCAAATGAAAACGATAGAGAATTTCTAACTAAACTTGGTTTTGATTTGAATAATATGAAACATATTGGACGTTATTATCTTTTGGAAGTTCCTACCCAAAATCCTGATATAAAATGTACACCATCCAAACCGGATGACCGAAGAACAAACTATAGTATTAGTTTTAAAAATATTCCCGTTATTAGCGTTGAAACGGGTAGATTCTATGCATCTATCGAACCCTATGCCTCATTTACTATTTTAAATAGATTCCAAATTGAAGAGGTTATTCAAAATGAAGATTTATCTAATAGGGCTTTTCATTCTTCGAAATTGTAATCGATTGTATTACTCATAAAAAAATTATAAATTTTTAAAAATTGTTTAAAACTGTAGTACCCCATCTGCACAGCTACCTCTTAATCCCATATCAGTTTACATTCAAACTAACAGGGGATTGACCTATTACCAGGGCTTTAGGGGACTATTCTCGCTTTCCTGTAAAGCTTTACTAAAATCAACATCGGGCTTTTTGAAAAAACTGTGGTTATTACTAGCTAAAGCTATGCCTCCCACATTTAATTCAAATAGTGACTGCAAAGCTTGAGCGTGTTCTACATTTTCTCTATCAATTGGTATTCGCGCCAAGATATGGGCGCCTTCACAGCAAGCACATCTGACGGGCTTAATTGAAAAGGGATTATCACGGAAATTAATATGGGATGAATTAGTATTTGGATCAAAACTATAATCAAGTTTCAGAGCATCGTAATCAAAGCCCTTAATCTCCATATACTCTTTTAATTTTCCTTTAAATTCATCATTTTTTAACTCTAAATTGAGATTATCAATTCTCTTTCTATCGCCATAACTTATTAGATTTGCAACCAGGTAAACAATAAAAATTATAGGTAGGGTAAGAAATGTAAGTACCGCAGAACTGACATAGCGTATCACATTCGATATGAAGGTAAAAAAGACTGCTGGGATGAAAACTAATTTTGCGAGAGCACCTTTTAGACCGGGATTTTCAGAATTATTAGCACACCAGATGGTAAGTTTATCAACTAACCAAGGTAAGAAAATCGTGGCATAATCAAACAGACCAACGTGATGGGTTTTATCCATTCCAATAAATCTTGTACCTGAAAAAGTAGAATAAGCATTTAAAACCTTTTGGCTAAAAGTTGTTCTTAACGTATTTGCATGAATAAATTCGCTACTTTCTTGATAATAAATTTCATGAAAAGGATTTAGATAGCTCATTTTGTACCTAATAACTTGATTGACTTATAATTGTACATTATATAAAAAATATTGGCAATAATTTTTTTAATAGCACAATAGATTCGATCCGGACTCATGTAATTTAATGAAAAAAAAAATTTGAAGTTCCTATGTCTGAAACAGAATATTGGATAGCATATTATTGTAGGCAAAGATGTATGTACCGTATTTTTGCAAGTACTCATTCTCGAATTTGCTTTAGCATTGGATTGTCTAACTTAAAGAATTAAATAATTGCTCTAATGGGTTCGAGATTCTCCGTATTTTCAATTAAAATTGTTGAATCAAGTAATGATTCTCTTAGCTCGTTAATGATTTTAAGGGGTGGATTCAAGGGGGAATTAAACATACAATAGCAATTATCAGCAAAATAGCCTGTGGCTCGGTAAATGGGTTTTTCGAGACAACAGCTTAATGGTATTAGAACCGGTAATAATAAAGTTTCAACGAGTGCTGAAAACACGGCCATGACCGCATTTAAAACTCCATAAAATTGGCTCAAACTAGAGGTTTGAGGCAGATTTTGTTGGAAACTATCCAAGTCCTTTTTAATATTTTTCAGGAAATCTTTATTCTTACGCAGATCAATTACAGACTCGAGTAATTCAGTAGCTTGCTGCGCAAAGGCGTTTAACTTTTGAAGATCTTGCTGTTTTGCACCTTTGCCTTCATGAAAAATAGCTTTAAGTGCTTGATCAAAAGCTCTGATATGGTTGGAAATTTCAACATTATTTAAAAATCTAGAGGTTAAATCGTTTAGCTTTGTTGCAAAATCTTTTTCGGGTTGGGCTTGGATACACTTAGTTTGAATTAGTTTATCCTCGAGTTGAACTTTATTGTTAGCCTTTAAAGTTAGGATAGAATTTAATTGAGACGGATCCTCAAATATAGCTTTTTCTCTAAAGCCCACAGCTTTTAAAATTAATAGATTAAAAATAATATTCACTAAATCCAAGGGAATGGGATTTTTTTCTACTATTAATAACTTTAAAAGCAGAAATTTTTGATAGCAGGAAAAGATGAGAGAATTTAAATTTCTGTCCATTAAATTTTCTAGATTGCAATAGCTTTGGTAAGAAAGGTTATTATCTGGACCCTTTGATGGGCCAAACAATATTTCACAAACAGCGCCATGGAGGCGATTGATCTGGAATGTGGGATGCTTAAACTCCGCATAATTTGACTTATCTACTAAATTTAATTGGGTTAATCGAGTGTTTAGTTTTAGGGACTCCAAAAATGCTAGTTCTCTATGAGCATGGTGAACATGACCGGTGATGGCTGTTATTTTATCTAATTGAGATTGAGAAAGATTAACTATTTCAGATGTACTCACTCTTTTTAGTGCTGCTAATTGATCTTTGTTTAAATCTATTTCAAGTTCCGTTTCAGCGTGGTTATCAGTTTCAGACGGTTTATGGTAATAGAGTTTGGAACCTTTGAGAGAATAAGCGGAAGTATCGAATGTACGACCATAAAGTTGTTTTCCTGAAATATAAATAAAATCACAGCGATCAAAACTGCACCCATTATAGCTCAAATCTAATTCACGCAGTGTTTGATTATTATTTACAGAATCAATAATAATTCTTAAAGATTGGTAACTCATAGGATTGGAGGAAAGATCCAATGAGGTCAATGAGGTTGTTCTATTCAGAAATTTGCCAATGGATTCAGCTGATTCTGGGCTAATTCGTTTATACCTGAGTTTAAGGGATTGAAGACAATTGTTGAATCCAGAATTGAAAAGTTCTTTAAAAATTCTGTTACTAATATTATTTTTATACTTATCATCTAAATCTAATGAGATTGATTCTAACTTGGAATTTTGTAGCATCTCAGAAAAACTAAAAAAATTAATCAAGTCAATTATCCCTGAGTAGCTCAGTTTTTTGATGTCGTTTTGTTCAAATAGTTTAACCAACAAGGGAATTAAGGAACTAGGAAAAGAGATGAGCCTTAAATTCTCAAGATGCTTTAAATGCATTAATGATTTAAAAAATGGTTCTAAGTTAGTGTTGGAATTGGATTTAAAAACCAGATCCACAGAGGTGATGTTTGGATTTTTTTGAAGCATACGAAGATAGTGATCTAAGTAATTATCATTTATTGTGAGTTGAAATTGATAAGATGTAAAAGTTAGGTTATCTAAGCTAATGCTGCTTAAGTTTTCATTTTGATAAAGCACATCCAGAATTAGATGTTGACCATTGAGGGGGAAATTATTATTTTTAAGATTTATTTTTCTAAGATTTTTGTTATTTGACAGAGCCTGACAAAGAGTTATCCCCGCTTCCAAGGATAGTTGATTGCGATTGCCAGAGAAATCAATATGCCACAAACTAGTATTAATACTTAGCGCTTGAGAGAGCAGTTCAATATTCTCTTCACTGAATGGTGCTGCATAATAGCCATTCTCACTTAGGGTGAGCGCTTCAAGTTTATCCGAGTTCATTATTAACTCTGCAAAAGATTTTGCTGAATTATGATTAAAAAAGGATCCTTTAACGACAAGTGCTTTAAGATGTTTAAATTTTACTAGCGCATTAGTCATAATTTCAATCGTGGAGTTTGATAAATTATCACTACCACTAATAAGACGAAATTTTTCCATATGAGGATTAGCTTCAAGAGCAAGCACTAGAGCCAGCATTTTATCATCGTTGGGAATATAAGATGAGAAATCAAGCATGCACGAGATTATTGACGAGTCATTAAAACAGGCAAGACATTCATCAACCGTAGCATCATCTTTAAATTTAAATTCTACAACATTAGGATTTTCTTTTTTGTATAGCATAACTCACTTAAAAAAATAAATAGATATTACATTATGCCTTAAATTGACGCAATTAGATAGGATTCAATGCATGTTATTTAAGGTATTATTATTTTCTTCGTAACTGGGATCATCTACAAAATAGAATACTCAATTTGTTTTGTCAGAAGTCTAAAAAAGTGTAAGACTTAGTATATAGAGGCACATTTACAACTATGCATACAAGGATAATTTAGCGAAGAGTACCTTTCATTCCATGTTTGTCACACCCCTATGTCCATTTTGTTGGCACACGCTCGCAGGCAGGTTTATTAGAATTGAATGTTCAAATAACCATCTTAACTAGATTAGTTTTTCCTTAGCGTACGTTTCAGTAGCACTGGCCCGATCCTCTTAAAGGGCTTGTCTTAAAACATCACAAACCCAAGAATTTAAACTCTGTCCAGATTGTTTGGCTGCAACGTAGGCTTCACGGTGGAGTTCAGGTGAAATTCTTAATTTAAATTTTCCTGAGAAAGGTTTTTCTGGGCTTTCATTTCTTTCTTTGCGAAATAGGGGGGGGGTGTAAATGAGTATTCCACTGATTTTGCCAATATTCTAATGATTATTTAACTGCCTAAGTATTATTACATGTGAGCATAACTATAACAACTGTTTATTTTTCAACCATTAGGTTACAGGTAAAAAGGAGAAAAACTCATTGTGCTTCCAGAGTACTTATCCTGTTTTATATAGCATAAGCATGAATTAATTATTGAGTTTTAAACGAGTTCCATAACGTATGATAAATAATGGCTCATCTTAGTTTAGGGAGCTCTTCGGCTCTTTTTTCCTGCTTAGCAATCTCCGCTAGATCGTGAACGATATCAATATCGTCAGCCCTAATCATCTCATGTATATTTTTAACTATTTCCTCTTTTTTAATTTCCTCTTCTGTCCCTTCTTTCTTAATAGACTTAGAAAATAGAGCAAAACCGGCGCACTCTTTTAGAGAGTACATTTTTTTATTTTCGAAAGAACTAATTTTTTCCAAATCAAAATCCGGGAAGCAAGCTTCCTTATGAATAGTAATTTGTTCAAGGCAATTATTGATGGATTTAACATAACGATTGTAAATATTATCTTGATAGATGGCACTTTTGAAAGCAGCTATTTCGTTATTCCTTTGAAGGATAAGAGCGTATAAATCCAACAGTTGTATTCTGCAAGGCTCGAACTTGGAACGCGGGTAAGTTGGAGGAAAATGTAAATTGCATTGCAGGAGTGAAGTATTTTTTAGTAAAGCTGAAATCAATCTTAGGGGATCATTAGTATTGGGACTTTCTCCATCGCAACTTCCAATTAATATAAGTTCTGTAATCTTAATCTGGTTAGAAGAAATTATGGAGTAACATTGCTTAAGAATTTCATAATTGGTCCAAGCAGAGATAGTCAGTTTAATAGTGCCTTTGTGCGCCGCAATATATTTATTAAAGAGACTCAAACATTGCTCATAAGCCAGTTTATGAACTTCATCAACTGGCTCTGATTTAAACTGCGATAGCAGATCCCCTAAGGTATTTATAATTAACTCTGAATTAGATGTAGATATTAGTAAATTTAATAAGAGCGAAAAAGCCTCTACATTTTTGATTCTTAAAGCAGAAACCAAGGTATTGTGTGTCTTTAATACGGATCCACCCAGATGACTTCCATGAATTACTTGAAAGAAAAAAACATTTTTATCTTTAAAAGTATCGAAAAGCAGGTTTAAGGCAGATAAATCATGGGTTGTAATCGCCATATGAAACCTATCCCAAATCGCAGACTCTCTGTTTTCTATCATTTTGGCACAGAGAAGGCTTTTTTCAGTACCTTGGTTAATCGCAGTTATATAGGGAGAATGCTGTTTGGTATTCCAGACATTGTTTTCACCAGCCCACACATAGGCTTCCCAAAATAATCTTTCAGGTGGGTTAGCTTCTAATAGCATTGCAAAAATTTCTGGATGCTCACCCTTGATAGCAGCGACTAAGATTGAGCTTTTAGAGTAGTCATCCACAATTTTAGACAAAATATTACTAATACCTAAAAATTGAAGAATCTTTGTTTGACCTCGGTAAGCCGCTACAATCGCAGCTAATTTAAAATCCCATTCATCACATTTGTTCGACTTGGTAACCGTAATAAAATTGTTGGTTTTTCCAAAAGCAGTTGCAGAGATAAGTGCGCTTATATAAGTAATACTCATAATTTCTGTATTAAAGAACACTGTCTCATTAAAATGCTTTGAAGACCAATGATGATTGACTAACTCTAATAACTGATCGAGATGTTTTTCATCGACATCAAAAGCAGAATACATCGTTAAATAATCTTTTGGATTTTCCAGCGCGTTCTTGTCTAACTGAGTTGAACCATTGAGGTGATTTTGAATATGAGCATGTAATTCGTAGAGTTTTCCCCAGCTAATTTCATCAAAATCCTCAATGACATCATAACATGGGTAATCAAAATCTTTAATTAGATCAAGGCATTTAATCAAAAAATTGTATAAATAATATAACATAAGGTTTGGACTGCTCTTGCTTTAAGTTTGCTCAACTGAAGAGTGGCATTGTACAGGAGGAATAATTGTTTTCAATGATAAAGAAAATTTCGCTCTAAGTTAGGGCGGATTTACCGAAGCTTCGAGTCGAAAAAAGATTTTGTCGCAAAAACAGAGTCAAGTTTATTCCACACGACCTAAGCTGGGATCTTCTATTAAATAAATGACATTTGCTCATTTGAAAGGGTTAATGAGGACGATAAATCAGTAAAATTAGCCCAGATAGGTAAATAGGGCTAATTATTTGTATGTGTATGTAGCTCTAGCATCAGGGCGCTTGAATTATTCTTTCATTCTGGTATTAAAACTGAATAATTGACGTGATTCATAGGATTCAATGCATATTATTTTAGAGCTCCAAGCTATTAAAGAACTTGGCTTTGGAAGTCTTTATAACGCTCGGGCATGATGTTTGATTTTTAGGAGCTTTACATAAAACAATTTATATTGTAATTGCGGCATTTGTCAACGGAGTTAAGACTTCAAATACAACCTGGCAAGAATAAATTTTACTATTTTTCAGGCCAGGCCTCCGTTATCAATTCTAACTAAGGTTAGCTGTTTTAGAGTGTCTCTACGGTATCTTTATGGTGCAATAATTTATCCTTTGAGTGTTTAGCTTGTAGAAGTTTTTCCTGCTCTTTAGCGATAATCTCAGCAGGGGCATTATCCGTAAATTGAGGATTAGATAATTTATTTTCAGCAAGCGAAATATCTTTTTCAAGCTTGGCAAGTTCCTTGGCTAGGCGAGCCAATTCAGCCTCTTTATCGATAAGCTCAGCCATGGGAATTAATAATTCTAATTCACCAATTAGAGCTGAAGCGGAAACAGGTGCATTTTCGTGAGAACCCATCAAACGTATATCACTTAATTTAGATAATGATTTCAAGGTTGCTTGGTATTTAATCACTCTATCTTTAATTGTTTCGTTAAAATTACGCAAGATCAAAGGAATTTGTTTGGCAGGAGAAATAGTCATTTCACTGCGAATTGTTCTTATGGCTTGAATAACTGTTTTCACCCATGCCAGCTCTTCTTCAATTTCCAGATTAATACATTCTTCATTTACAGTAGGATAAGGGCTTAGCATTATGCTTTCGCCATTCTGAATAGTGAGCTTGCTGGTCCGTTGCCATATTTCTTCAGTAATAAAAGGCATAAGGGGATGCAATAATCTTAAAATATTATCAAGAACATGAATAAGGGTTCTGCGTGTGCCGCGCTTCATCGCAGGTAGAACCTGGGTGTCATAAAGAATAGGTTTTGATAATTCTAAATACCAATCACAGTATTCATGCCAGACGAATTCATAAAGTGTATTTGCGAGTAAATCAAAGCGATAGCTTTCAAAATAATGGTGGCATGAAGCGATGGCATTTTGTAAGCGTGACATAATCCAAAAATCAGCGGGGCTGTATTGAAATGCGCCATCGCCAAAATCAATTTGCTCCTCGTCTGTATTTAAGACAACATAGCGTGAAGCATTCCATAATTTATTACAGAAATTGCGATAACCTTCGACACGGCCTAAATCAAAACGCACATTGCGTCCGGTGGACGCCAAGGAGCAAAAACTAAAGCGCAATGCGTCGGTGCCAAAGGCAGTGATACCTTCAGGAAATTCTTTACGTGTTGCTTTGGCAATTTTGTCACGCACTGAAGGCAGCATAAGATTTGAAGTGCGTTTAGCGACTAAACTCTCCAGATCAATGCCATCGATTAGGTCTAGGGGATCGAGTACATTTCCCTTTGATTTTGACATTTTCTGTCCCTCACTGTCGCGAATGAGTCCTGTTATAACGACATCGCGAAAAGGAATTTTGCCAGTAAATTTTAAGCCCATCATAATCATGCGAGCAACCCAAAAGAAGATGATGTCAAAGCCTGTCACTAAAGTCGACGTAGGGTAAAATTGTTCAAGCTCGGCTGTGCGTTCAGGCCAACCCAGGGTTGAAAAAGGCCAAAGTGCTGATGAAAACCAGGTGTCGAGTACGTCTTCATCTTGTTTTAAAACTATTGAATCCTCGAGCTTGTACTTAAAACGAACATCATTCTCGCTGTAACCCACATAGATATGACCTTGGCTATCATACCAGGCGGGAATCCGATGCCCCCACCATAATTGTCTGGAAATACACCAATCTTCAATATTTTCCATCCATTGGTAGTAAGTTTTTGTCCAATTTTCTGGGATAAAGCGTATTTCCCCTTTTTTTACTGCTTCAATCGCAGGTTCGGCTAGAGGTTTGGTTTTTACATACCATTGATCGGTAAGTAGGGGCTCAATAATAACCCCTGATTTTTCACCACGAGGAACTTTTAATTTATGCGGTTCAGTTTTAACTAAAAAGCCTGCTTGTTCCAGATCATTGATAATCTGCGCTCGAGCAACAAATCGATCCATTCCTTGATAGGCAGTAGGAGCATTTTTATTGAGAGTGGCTTTTTTTGAAAGAATATTAATTAAAGGTAAATCATGGCGCTTACCGATTTCATGATCATTAAAATCATGGGCCGGTGTTATTTTGACACAGCCACTGCCAAAGTCCTGATCCACATAATCATCAGCAATAATGGGTATAATTCTATCGCATAATGGCAGATGCAGTTGCTTACCGATTAAGTGTTGATACCGAGGATCATCCGGATGCACGGCCACTGCAACATCGCCTAGCAAGGTTTCTGGTCTTGTTGTTGCAATGACAATTGACTCAGTTGAGCCAACTACAGGATAGCGAAGATGCCACAAAAAGCCATCTTCTTCTTCGGCAAGAACCTCCAAATCAGAAACAGCCGTACCTAATTTAGGATCCCAGTTAACTAACCGAGTGCCTCGATAAATGAGTCCTTCGTCATAAAGCTGTACAAATACTTTCTGCACGGCGGCTGATAAACCCTCATCCATTGTAAAACGTTCACGCGACCAATCAACCGAGGAGCCAATGCGACGCATTTGGCGAGTAATTGTTGCTCCCGACTCTTCTTTCCAAGCCCATACTTGTTCGAGAAATTGTTCGCGGGTCATGTCTTTACGAGAAAGACCTTGACTATCGAGTTGCCGTTCAACGACAAGTTGCGTTGATATGCCGGCATGATCAGTACCTGGTTGCCATAAGGTTTTTGCGCCTTGCATTCGTTGATAGCGGATGAGTGCATCCATTAACGTATGTTGAAAGCCATGACCCATATGCAAGCTACCCGTAACATTAGGAGGGGGTAACATGATGCAATAACTTTTACCAGCTCCCCGCGGAGAAAAATAATGGTGGTTTTCCCATTTTTCATAGCATGCTTGCTCGATAGTTTGCGGGGAGTAAGTTTTATCCATGATTAAACCTGAACAGATGAAAGGCGCGAATTCTAACACAAACGGGTGAGGGGATAAAAGAATCTGGCAGGGCAGTATTTTTAAAAGAGGTCCAAGTTTTAATCCTCTTTAAAAATACTGTCCTGTATTAATTCAAATAAGGCCAATTGAATTATTTAAAGAAGTTGGCGTTTCAACCCACTTAAATTTATTCTCATATTCAAATAAACCCACTCGACGTTCAACCCGTTGAAACAAGGATTTGCCATTATTTTTTTCCTCGCTCATATATAAGGAAAGCAGGGTTCTGGACTCCGTTAAACCTATTTTTTTAGGTCGTGGAGGGGTATAAGATTTCCTAGAGAAAAGATTTTTATAGGAGGTTTCATAGATTGGCATGCCTTGATCATACTGCTTAGCTCTTTTCTCATAGAAGTCATTAAGCTCTTCTTCTGAATAACCCGCAACATTTATCTGACTAATATAGCTATAAAAATTGCCACCGTTAAAAATATACTGTATTAAAGCACCATTATTGCAAGTTTTAAGTCTTTTTTCTCTTAATTTAGTAAGTTTTTCTTGCTCAACAGCTCGGTCATTATCACTTGATAAATGGGTGAATAAGTGTTGGCTTGAATTGGACTGGTATTTAACACCTGGTTTTCTAAGTTCTTCAACTAGCCCCTGCATCTGACCTTCATCCATCTCGTTGATTAAATTGACAGTCGCAGCGAGCTTAGTTTTATCGTAGGTAAAAATTCTGGACCAGCAATCTGTTATTGTTTTAATTAAGGCCGGTATCAGGATTGATAAGCCTAAAGTAATTAAATGAATAGGGATAAGGAAAGGATAGTTCTCAAAACTTTTAGAGAGGGTTCCACAAATATTGCGCCATAACAGATGAAAGAAATAGGAGAAATTCATTATTTACCTTAATTAATGTATATTAGATGCACTATAATAACAAAAATTAAACTTAAAAGCAAAATTAGTGTTTAAAATTCCAAACCATGCTCAACTTGTAATTTTTCCACAAAGGTTTCTTCTTTAATTGGTGTTAATGGCATCTTAGCTCTATTATTTTTATTCTTATCTTTGCGATGATCAGCTGCCAAATAGGTATACATCGTAGGCACTACGAAAAGGGTAAAGCCGGTGCCTATTAGCAAGCCACTCGAGATAACCAGACCAATGTCAAATCGACTCACAGCCCCTGCGCCTGAAGCAAGCAATAAGGGCAGCACCCCAAAAACCATTGCGGCTGTAGTCATTAGAATAGGGCGTAGACGAATGGCCGCTGCTTCTTCTACAGCTGCTCTCCTATCAAGATGTTTATCTCGTTGTAACTGATTGGCAAAGTCTACAATTAGAATTCCATGTTTGGAAATCAGTCCAATCAAGGTTATCAAACCTACTTGAGTATAAATATTAATCGAAGCGGCGCCTAAATTTAGCGGTATAAGGGCACCACAGATAGACATGGGCACGCTAATAAGCACGATTAAAGGATCTCGGAAACTTTCATACTGCGCTGCCAAGACCAAAAAGATAACAATAATCGCTAGAAAAAAAGCAAAAATCAGGGCGTTTCCTTCCTGAATGTATTGCCGCGATTGGCCACCGTAGTCTGCGCTAAAGCCTTTAGGAAAGAGGACATCGGCTTGCTCTTTTAAATAGGCTAAACCTTGCCCTAAGGTAACACCCGGCATCATAACGCCTTGAATAGTGGCTGAATTGAGCTGTTGGAAATGGGTAACCGAGTTCGGTTGTACCTTTTCTTTTGGCGTGACCACGGTGCTAATGGGAACCATAGTACCGCCCGATGTCCGTACAAAAATTTGTCCCAATTGATCTGAATTCAAACGAGACCGTCTCTCCAATTGCGGAATTACTTGATAACTGCGGCCTTGTAAATTAAAAAAGTTGACATAATTTCCTGATAAAGCGCTTGTTAAACTAGAACCAATGGCTTGCATATCCAGGCCCATATCTGCGGCTTTGGCGCGGTTGATCTGAAATTCAATTTCAGGCTGGTTAAACTTAAGACTATTATCCAAATAGATGAATAAACCGCTTTGGCGAGCTTTGTCAATCAGTTTATTGGATAAATTAAACAAAGATTCATAATCATTGGTTGTTTTAACTACAAATTCGATGGGTGTGCCTTGACCGCCTCCGGGCAAGGGAGGAGGTATAACGGCAAAAGATTTTAAACCCGGCACTTCATCGAGTTTCTTTTGCAAAGGCTCTTTTAATTTAAACTGCGATCGCTGCCGTTTATCCCAAGATTTTAAAACCAAACCAGAAATAGGAGAACTCATATTAATGGTAAAATAATGTTCAGCCTCTGGAAAGCTTTTATAAATATCGTCAAAGAGTGCGGTATAAGCTTCGCGATAATTTAAAGTGGCATATTGAGGTGCTTGTGAGGCAACAAAGAAAAACCCCTGATCTTCTTCGGGCGCGGTTTCACTCGCTGTATGTGAGTATAAATATGGCAACATCAGCAAAACCGCTGCCACAAAAACCAAAATAATTTCTCTGGTATTTAAAAGACTATGTAAAGCGCGCTGATAGCGGCTTTTTAATTGATTAAATTTATTATCAAGGAAGCGTACCAAGCGTCCGCTAGAAACCTCTGCGCTAAGAATTTTTGAACACATCATCGGGGTTAAGGTGAGTGCAATAATCCCTGAAATAATTACGGCAGACGCCAGGGTAAAAGCAAATTCCTTAAACAAAGCACCGGTCAAGCCTCCCATAAAACCAATGGGCGCATATACAGCGGCTAAAGTGATTGTCATGGCAATGACAGGCAGAGCAATTTCTCGTGCACCACGAAGTGCCGCCTCAAAGGGAGTCGCTCCCTCTTCAATATGTCGATGGACATTCTCAACCACCACAATTGCATCGTCCACAACTAAACCAATGGCTAATACAAAGGACAATAGGGTTAACAAATTTATTGAATAGCCAAGAAAAAGCATTAAGGTACAGACGCCAATCAATGACAGGGGAATTGTTATCACAGGAATAAGCACGGAACGGAAAGAACCGAGGAATAAAAAAATGACTAAAACAACGATCAAGGCTGCTTCAATAATAGTATGAATGACTTCACTTATTGAGGCGCGGATAAAATCCGTGGCATCGTAGACTACTGTTCCAGTTAGAGAGGGTGGAAATTCCTGTTGAATTAAGGGCATCATCTTGCGCACGTGGGAAATTACGGTCAATGGATTCGCAGTAGGGGTCGGCGTTATCGCAAAAAAAACTGCTTTTTTGCCGTTAAAGCGAACACTGCTGTCATAATCCTGAGAACCTAATTCAACCCTGGCAATATCTCTTAGATGAGTGATGGAATTGTTTTTTGAACGAACTATTAATTGCCTAAATTCCTCAACGCTATTTAAATCGGTTTTAGCAGTCATATTTAAAGCAATATATTCACCTTTGGTGGAGCCTGCTGCAGTCAGAAAATTATTATGAGCTAACGCATTAGATACATCAGAAGGCGTAACATTGAGTGCTGCCATCCTGACCGGATCTAGAAAAATTCTCATTGAATAAATGGCACCGCCTAAAATTTCAGCCTTGGCAACACCATCCACTGTTTCAATCTGTGGTTGCACAACACGCGTTGCGTACTCTGTTATCTGTTGAGGAGTCATCTCTTGACTATCAAGACTAAGATACATCAAAGGCGTGGAGGTATCTGAACTTTTTATAATTAGAGGTTGCTGCGCTTCATGCGGTAATTTATTAATAGATTGTTGAACTTTGGACATAACATCAGCGAAGGCTACCTGAGGATCAAAATTTAATTTTAGAGTCAGAGTGATTGTGCTTAAACCTTGCACACTGGTTGAAGTCATATAATCAACTCCCTCAGCACTTGCGACAGCAGTCTCTAAGGGAGTAGTAATAAAGCCGGCAATTAGTTTAGCGTCTGCGCCAGGATAGCTGGTTACGACAGTAATTACTGTATTATCCATTTTCGGATATTGACGAATTTGTAAAGTCGAAATCGAATTCAAGCCAAACAGTAAAATAAGTAAACTTACAACCATAGCTAAAACGGGTCGTTTGATAAAGAGATCGGTAAATTTCATGAGTTATCCCACTCAAACGCTTAAGCTAATTGCCTAAGGTTTTTGGATTGTTGATATCATTAAGTCTCACAGTATTGTTGATAACAACACGCGCCCCGTTTTGCAGCTTAAGTTCTCCGGAACTTACTACTTCCTGACCGGCTTTTAAGCCTTTCTTAATGATGGTGTAATTCCCTTCTTGCTCACCTGTGCTGACAAAGGTTCGTTTAACAAGGAGAATTTCTTTGCCATCCTTATCCTTTTTTGAATCTTTTTCAATAACAAAAACTGAGTTCCCGTAGAGACTGTAAGAAATAGCAGTTGAAGGCAAAATAATTAAATTAGGAATTTCAGGCTGTTCGACTTTAATTGAGGCGAACATGCCAGGAATGAAAGCAAATTGCGTAATGTGGTTGGCGCGATTGATGGCCGTATTGCAAGAAATTATAGTTTTATCCCCATCACTTTGTTTTTTGAGGTTGATTAGATTATTGGTTTGCAACTCATTTTTTGTTAAGGCAATAGAAGGACAGTTAGCCAGAGTTGCCTGGACTTTAATGTTATGAGTGCTGGTATCCACCCTGGAATTCACTGCTGTTATTTTTGCCTCGAATAATTTATTCTCATAACCTTCCACGCTAAGCTGAACGGTTTGATTAATTGACACTCTTTTAATAAATTGTTCAGGTAAATAGAATTCCAAATAGAGCGGATCAAGCGCTTGCAGACTAACAATGGCAGTCTGGCCTGGAATAACATATTGACCAAGATTAACTTGACGAATACCTAGCTGGCCGGAAAAAGGGGCGACAAGGTGTTTTTTTCTGATTTCTGCTAAGGTACGTTCCACGTTAGCTTCTGATTGATGAAGGCTTGCTGTTGCTTCATCAACTATGGAGCTTGAAGTTGCACCCTTTTTGAAGAGATCAGCTTGACGTTTGTGGGTAAGCTGTCTCAAGGCCAGCTCAGCCTGATTAAATTTAAGCGTTGCTTGATCAACCTTATCATCAATATCAATGAGTGGGCTGCCTTCATCTAAATATTGACCTGAATCAAAATGAATTTTGACGACATTTCCTGCGACTTCCGAGTTAACATCGATACCATTAGTGGCTACAAAATTTCCCACTCCAGAAATATGTGGTTGCCAATTTTTTTGAATCGCTTTAACAGATGAAACACTCGCAGCAGGAGGCTGATAACTGGCAAAAAAGCGTTTGATCATAAAACTTTTAAAGAAATTAAAACCAATAATACCGCCAAAAACAATTACAAGGACGCTAATCATGATGGTCATGCGTTTTTTCATTGATAGTCTCAAATATTGGCCTAAATTTAGAGCTGCTTAATATAGCACATACCAGCAAGAATTAAAGATGTGGGTTTTTAGAGCAATTTTAATTCGAAGAAGTTTTATATGCACATTAAAAAAATATGTTGACTAAATTATATCCTTTGTTAGCATCCGAATTCCTAATTTTGGAGTTTTCATCTAATGAAATTAAAATCTTTAGTTTTTATTGCCAGTTTAAGCCTGTTTTCCTCAGCCTTTGCAGCGCGGACTATTATTCTTGATGCACCTCAGTCAAACTCTCGCTCGACAGCAAATAAAGCAGCAATGTTCGATTGCCAAATAAGAGTGATTAATTATAGTTCACCAAGCAGAATGTACGACCTTCGTATGTGGGGTGAGGTTACGAATGGTGCTTATTTGAACCCGGTTTACATTTATGACAGACGAATAGTGCATGTTATCGATCTTTGGGATGAGGATTATGGCTATTGTCCAAGTGGAATGTATTTAAATATTGAAACAACACGAGGATATCCTATTTACAGCAATCAATTCTTCCCAACAGGTACTTTAATTAAAATTACCTCGGATTATAATATTGTAAAGGGTGAAATTCAGTCTAAATAATTATCAATTTTATAATAGGCGTGAGTACTCACGCCTATTATAATGCCTGATAGTTTGTGACAGTTTTATTGTACTATGCTAACCTTAGCCTTTTTTGCAAGGGATCAGCGCTATTGTGCTGAAAAATATCTATTAACCACTCGATAGATTAAGGGGATAAGAGCTATGTTTGATCAAAACTATACCATTGCCGGTTTTGATGATGAGCTTTGGCAAGCCATTGAAGCTGAGCGTTTACGCCAGGAAGATCACATTGAACTTATTGCCTCTGAAAATTATGTTAGCCCCCGTGTTTTAGAAGCCCAAGGCTCTGTGCTTACCAATAAATACGCTGAAGGCTATCCAGGTAAACGGTATTATGGCGGATGTGAATACGTTGATATCGCTGAAAGCTTGGCAATAGCGCGCGCCAAACAACTTTTTTCAGCAGATTATGTCAATGTTCAACCTCATTCCGGCTCCCAGGCCAATGCGGCAGTGATGATGGCTTTGCTTGCCCCTGGCGATGTTATTTTAGGCATGGCTTTATCACATGGCGGCCATTTAACACACGGTTCAAAGGTTAATTTTTCAGGAAAATTATATCAATCTTTCGAATATGGTCTAGATGTTAAAACTGGGTTAATTGATTATGATGCCTTGGAAGAACTTGCTCTAACTCACAAACCAAAACTCATTATTGCTGGATTTTCAGCTTATTCACAAATTCTTGATTGGCCAAGATTTCGAAAAATTGCTGATAAAGTGGGTGCTTATTTACTAGCTGATATAGCCCACGTTGCAGGCCTGGTCGCCACCGGGCTCTATCCTTCACCGATTTCCTATGCCGACGTGGTTACTACTACGACTCACAAAACCTTAAGGGGTCCGCGTGGCGGCATGATTATGGCGCGAGCCAATGAAGAAATTGAGAAGAAATTAAACTCAACTGTTTTTCCGGGTACTCAAGGCGGGCCGTTAATGCATGTAATTGCAGCAAAAGCAGTCGCCTTTGCAGAAGCTTTGCAACCGGATTTTAAACGCTATCAGCAGCAAGTATTAATAAATGCTAAAGTGATGGCTGAAGTGCTCAAAGAACGGGGCTATCCAATTGTATCGAATGGAACTGAAAATCATCTTATTTTGGTTAATCTGATTGAAAAAAATATTACCGGTAAAGACGCGGATGCGGCCTTGGGGCGTGCCAATATCACAGTGAACAAAAATTCAGTACCCAACGATCCACGCTCTCCTTTTGTAACGTCTGGTTTGCGCTTGGGAACTCCGGCCATTACCACGCGTGGATTCACAGAAAAAGAGGTTAAACGCTTATCGGAATGGATGGCTGATGTGCTTGATAATGTAAATGATGAAGCAACCATAGCGAGAGTTAAGGCCCTGGTTTTGCAAATGTGCAATGAATTTCCGGTATATCGCTAATATGTATTGCCCATTTTGTCATGCAGAAGAAACTAAGGTTGTAGACTCGCGTCTGGTAGCAGACGGTGCACAAGTTCGAAGGCGGCGTCAGTGCCTGGTTTGTCATGAACGCTTTACCACCTTTGAATCAGCAGAACTAATCATGCCTCTAATCATTAAACGTGATGGCCGCCGTGACCCTTTTAATGTTGCCAATTTACGGGCAGGTATGCTGCGTGCTTTGGAAAAAAGACCAGTGAGTGTTGATGCACTTGAAGAATCCATCATTACAATTATGCAGGAAATCCAGCGTAGCGGTGAGCGAGAGCTTGATTCACGCCAAGTTGGTGAGCTGGTTATGAAACAATTGTATCGTCTTGATCATGTGGCTTATGTACGTTTTGCATCAGTCTACAAACGTTTTCAAGATGTTAGTGATTTCAGGCAAACTATCGATCAGATGAAAGACGATAAAAATTCATGAGGTAATAGTGGAAAAGCAGTCAATTAGCGGTAAAAGGCGTGCTCGTAAACTTGCGTTACAAGCCCTATATCAATGGTCAATGTCAGGCCATGAATTATCGGAAATTGAAGCGCAATTTCGTGTTGCTAACAATATGGAAAGGGTGGATTGTGAGTATTTTTGCCGTTTAATCTACGGCATCCCGGAGCAACTTGAAGTTGTAGAGTCAAACCTGACACCTTTCATAGATAGGCCAATTCACGGTTTAAATCCTGTCGAACTATCTGTTTTGCGTTTAGGTGCTTATGAATTACTTTATTGCCCAGAAATCCCTTATCGTGTAGTTCTTGATGAATCTGTATCGCTTGCCAAGCAATTTGGTTCCCAGGACGGCCACCGCTATGTCAACGGTGTGCTCAATAATCTGGCCAGAAAGGCCCGGGCAGTGGAAATAAGCATTACTAATGAATGAATTTTCATTAATTGATAAATACTTCAAGAGCTCAGCAAATGTTCGTGATGAAGTAATTTTTGGTCTAGGTGATGATGCTGCCTGCCTCGAAGTCCCTCCAGGCAAGCAATTACTAATAAGTACCGATACTTTGGTAGCTGAAGTTCATTTTCTCTCATCCTGGAATCCTTACGATATTGCTTGTAAAGCAGTAAGAGTCAATGTTTCAGACATTGCCGCAATGGCTGCAAAACCCTGTTGGTTAACTCTGGCTTTGACTCTTCCTGAATTGGATCAAGCCTGGCTGGCCCGTTTCTCCCAAGGTTTGCATGATTCATTAAAACTTTATGATCTTGCCTTAATCGGAGGAGATACTACACATGGCCCCCTGAGTATGACGCTGGGTATCTTCGGTTTAGTAGCGAGCAACAAAGCGCTGAGACGCAACGGAGCGAAGCCTGGTGATAGAATCTATGTGAGCGGCGATTTAGGTGCAGCTGCCCTGGCTGTCGTGTTTTTGGCTGAGAATAATCTTGAAGCAGCCGAGAGAAAGCTTTTACAAAGAAAATTAAGATATCCTAATCCAAGAGTTGATTTAGTCGATAGTTTACAAGAATGTGCTTCTTCAGCAATTGATATCTCTGATGGTCTAAGTGCAGATTTAAACCATATTTGTGAAGCCTCGAATTTAGGCGCATGCCTTAAGGCCGAAACAATTCCTATTCATCCCCTGGTAAAAAAATATCAGGCTGACCATGCACTCAATTTTGCGCTTAGTGGTGGTGATGATTATGAGTTGTGTTTTACAATTCCCCTGGAGAAAGAGCAGCGTTTTTTAGCCTTAGTTGAAAAGCTTCAACTAAGATGCTACTCAATAGGACAAATGGAGGAAAAACCAGGTTTGCGTATGATGACTGAGGCAGGAGAAATTTCTGAATTACAACCGAAGGGCTACAGTCATTTTTAAAATTAGGTTACCAAACTAATTTTAAATTATTCTGCTAAATCTTTTTATATCACGGTAAAATTTGGATTAGGATACAAGGATAAAAATGAACGAAGTGAAGTTAATAAATAAAGTATGGCAAGATCCAGCTTATTTTATTGCCTTTGGCTTTGGCTCAGGCTTGATGCCTATCGCTCCAGGTACTTGGGGAACCTTAGCCGCAATACCCTTATATTTATTGCTAGTTGGACTGCCTTTACCAATTTATTTGTTAGTTACAGCCCTTGCCTTTATTCTAGGTATTTGGGTGAGCTCTAAAGTTGCTAATGAATTAGGCGTGCATGATTATGGTGGAATTGTTTGGGATGAAGTCGTGGGATACCTGCTGACAATGACGATGGTACCTGTTGGTATAGTATGGATGATTGCCGGTTTTTTATTATTTCGTTTATTTGATATCTGGAAGCCTCAGCCCATTAGGTTAGTGGATAAAAGAGTAAAAGGTGGCTTTGGTATCATGTTGGATGATGTTCTTGCGGCCGTTCCTGCCTGGGTTATCTTGCAATTATTGGTTTGGGGTTTTGCAAAATGAATGAAAGCTACAAACAGCTCTTAAGCATAACTTTAACGATTGCCATCGTTGCTGTGGCAGTATTTATTGTTCATCGCTTCATACCGTCCATGATTTGGGCGGCAATTATCGTTATCTCAACCTATCCACTTTATCGCCGTTGGAGGCGATCATTTGGACATCAATCTAATCTATCCGCTTTGCTTTTTACAACCATGTTAACGCTCTTGCTACTGCTCCCTTTAAGCTGGTTAATTTCTATTTTAGTAACTGAAACCCAGTTATTTATCAATTACTTACAGAAAATAAATAAAATTGGCGGCGCCGCACCTGAATTCATTAAGCAACTTCCTTTTATCGGAAATGATTTAATTAAATACTGGGATGCCAACATTGGTCACCCGGGGAATGTAAAAGGGCTGATGACTAATTTTCATTTGTCGTTAACTCCGCTAAGTTATTATGTACGTGAAGTCGGAGCAAACCTTGCCCATCGTGGATTTCAATTAGGATTTACCTTGCTAACCTTGTTTTTCTTCTACCGTGATGGCGACAAATTATTCCGGCAAATTAACCATATTGGTGGGATTTGCCTAGGTGATCGATGGTTTCGTTATGCCAGTGGTTTGCCCTCGGCCTTACGAGCTACGGTTAATGGTACAATTTTTGTAGGGCTTGGCGTGGGTGTCTTAATGGGCTTGTGTTATTTTTTAGTCGGTTTCCCAGCTCCTACTTTGGTTGGATTTATTACCGCTTTTGCAGCAATGATTCCTTTTGTAGTTCCTTTAGTATTTACTATTGTAGCGCTCATTCTTTTCGCTACGGGTAAGATGATTAGTGCCATTATCGTTATAGCTTGGGGCACTTTTGTTATGTTTGTGGCTGATCATTTTATAAAACCGGTATTAATAGGAGGGGCTATCAAATTACCTTTTCTTGCGGTACTCTTTGGCATTTTAGGCGGGGTTGAAACCCTTGGTTTGCTTGGTTTATTTGTGGGTCCTATCATCATGGTTTTATTTATAACCCTGTGGAAAGAGTCCCAAGAGAGCTGGGACCTGCTTACAGATTAATTTTTAGAATTACAAATCTGTTGAAAAAATGTACAATTTATGGCATTATCTATTGGTTAATTCAATAGTTGAAAAATAATTGAAGTTGAACCGTATTAAGATCTAGGGGGTAGATGTGAATAATAATTGGCCAACCAAGGATAAAGATATTGGTATCGCGCAGCGAATTATGGAAAAATATGCAATTGAACAGAACACGGATTCCCTGGGATTATTCGAAGTAGTGGTTAATCAGAAGAAAAAACGTATGGATTTTCAACTTTCATCGTGGGTAAAAATGTTAGCTGCACATTTTAAAACAGTCTATGGTGCGAACAAAGGTGATACCGTTACACGTCAGGTAATAAGTCACTGTATTACTAAAGGTGAAACCCTGCATTAACATTATTAACATCCAGATGAGTTCGCCGTAGCGACCTATTGAATCGATTGTCCATTTCTAAAATGAACCATATATCGGTCATAGTTTTGCCTATAATCGTCGCTGTTCTGATATTGTAAGAGTGCATTATTAACTTGGATCAATAAATTGGGTTCTTCTTTATTTATAGCAATTCCTAAACCATAGCCATAAACAATGGGTTTGCCTAATACAATAAGGTTATTGGAAGTCTGGAGCTGCCAATATCTTGCAGAGGGTTCATCCATTAGTGCAACATCGATTTCACCATCATTCAATGCTGATATAACGCTATCAAGTTGCTTAAATTGTACAATTCTTGCATTTTTTATGCCCAGCGAATTAGCAATATCTATAAAAATAGTTCCTCTAACTACACCAATCGTTTGTCCATTTAGCATTGCCGCTTGAAAAGGTTTAGTTGCAATATCCTTTTTGCCTAGAAATAGTGAATTGGATAAAAGATAGGGTAAGGAAAAATTAACCAGGGTTGAGCGTTCCAGGGTAATCGTCATGGAAAGAGCTAGGTCTACCTTTTTAGTTTGTACATCAGGAATTAAATCAGGAGGAGGCACTATTTGATATTGGCAGCTACGTTTAATAAGGTCGCAAATAGCGTTCATCATCGTTATATCAAAGCCATAAAGTAGCTTATCTGTTCCCTGCATAATAAAAGGAGGATTGAAACCTGTCACGGCGATTTTTAGAATTTCACCCTCAGCATAGAGAGGAAGAGTTAAAAATAGCAATAATGACAGGACGATATTTTTCATTTTACCAGCACTCTTAGGCGACTAATTTAAGTTATAGTCTAAAAAAATCAAATTGTCGCTATGCAGCAAATCTTAGTTCCTATTCTTCTATCGCAGGAAGTTCTTCATCACTAAAAACTGCTTCTCTATCCATTAGCGTTGGATTAATAAGTTGGCTTTCAAGATTTTTAAATTGCCAGTGGCTTTGGTCCATCAATTGGCTGGGTTTTAGGCTCTGTAACGCATGCAGCAAATTGGAGGGAATCTTGGGATTTTCTTCAGCCATTTGATCAATTAATCGGGTTACCCGCTTACGCATCAAATTTTCCTGAGAACCGCAAAGAGTGCAAGGGATAATTGGATAAGCTTGTTCTTCAGCAAATTTTATGATGTCTTTTTCCTGCACATAACATAAAGGACGAATTACTATGTGTTTTTTATTATCGCTCAAGAGTTTAGGCGGCATAGAGCGGATATCACCGTTATAAAACATTGACATTAATAAGGTACGGATAAGATCATCGCGGTGATGGCCAAGTGCAACCTTGGTATAACCATGCTCCTCTGCGTAACGATAGATAATCCCTCGTCTCAGTCGTGAGCAGAGTGAACAGTAGGTTTTTCCTTCAGGAATTTTCTCTTTGACAATCGTGTAAGTGTCTCGGGTTAAGATTTCATAAGGAATATTACGTAGATCAAGCCAAGCGCGTAATTTAGAGTCATCCCAACCAGGTTGTGCTTGATCAAGAGTAAAAGCAAAAATATCAAATTTATTATTTGAACGACGACGGAGTTGTTGCAAAATGGTGAGCAAGGTAAAGGAGTCTTTCCCCCCCGACAAACAAACCATAACGCGATCGCCGCGTTGAATCATATTAAAATCAGCAATTGCCTTGCCGGTGTAATGCAGTAATTTTTTTTCTATAAGGGATGGATTGGTAGACATTATTCAACAGCCTTTTAAGTTAATTGGCCTTCACATTTCGCCTGGCAGACTGCTTGCGAGAAGGAAAGTTAGAAATACGGGTAGTTGCCAGCCAGGCATTAATTTCTTCAAGATCATTTACATTCAACGTGCCTGCTAAATATTTTAAATATAAAATCGAATTTATTAAATTATATTGATCGGATGCGAGTTGTTGTTGCGCCTCAAAAAGCCTTTGTTGAGCATTAACCACATCAACCATCGTACGAGTTCCTACCTCAAATTGCGCCTCAGTACTTTCTAAGGAATTTCGTTGCGATATAATAGTTTGTCGATCGGCTTTTACTTTGCTTATTCCATCAACAATGGTGTTAAAGGCAATGCGACTATTCACTTCAACTTCGCGGTAGGTTTGTTCCAGTTTTTCGCTAGTCGCTTGAAAATTAAATTGTGCCTGCCGAGTTTGTGCGTGAACCAATCCACCTTGAAAAACTGGGAAATTCATTGTCACTGCCACGTTGGAATTAGTTTGTCTAGCCGGGAGAAAGACAGAAGCATTAGGGTTTAAATTCGAATTGGAATTATTACGAGTTTGTGCAGCGCTTCCTTGTAAGGCTAAAACTGGCCAATTTCCAGCCGATTGCGCTTTAATGGCTTCGCGCGCTGAGTCCAGGTCATATCTAGCAGCAAAAAGCTTATAATTTTGCCTTAAACCCGTATTTACCCATTCATTAACATTAGCAGGCTCTGGTTTGATAAGCGGTATGGTACTATCTCTTAAGGGTGAGAGAAACTCGTAAACATGGTTAGTTAATTTTCGTAAGTTTTCATTTTGGTTTATTTGATTGTTTCGTGCAGAAATAACCAAAGCAACTGATTGATCATAGGCAGCTTTTGCTTCATAAACAGAGGTGATTGCATCTAAACCGACTTTAAAGCGCTGCTCTGCTTGCTCAAATTGACGTTTATTGGCGCGCTTTTTTGCTTCCGCAAAATTGAGAGTATCTTTGGATAATAGCACCTGAAAATAAGAAGAGGCCGTGCGTAAAATTAAATTTTGTGCTGCATCATTAAACTCAGCTTGGGCAGCTTTAACAGAAGCTTTTGCCTGTTGAACTTTAGCCCAAGCCTGATAATTGAATAAGGCCTGGGACGCATTAACTTGCCATTGCCGGGCATTATAGAGTGTTGACGGCGGTCCGGCAGTAGTAAGTGCATTCTGCAAATTTCTCGATGTTGAGGCATTTAAAGTCAATTGGGGAAATAAAGCTGCTCTTGCGATGGGTAGAGATTCAGCATTAGACATATAAAAATTGTAAGCTTGCTTAAAAATAGGGTCGCTTTCCACGGCTTGCAAATAAATATCCATGAGATCTGTTGCATGAGACAAACAGGGGCTAACAAGTCCCAGTAATACGACTAGGAGGGTTTTTTTCATAAGACTTATCCTAGAATACAAAATGGTTCGATTTAGATTTATTCAGCAAAGAAGGTATGCATGTTTCAAAAGCTAGTTCAGCTTGCCAGTTATTATCATGATCCAAGCTATATAACTGACCCTGCATTATCGGTTGTTTGCCAACAATCGCAAATAATTTCCCCCCGGGCAAGATTTGTAAACGCTGGGTTTTAGTCAGGCCTTCAATGGCACCAGTAAAAATTATGACATCATAAGGGGCTAGATCAAGCCAGCCACCGTAGGCATCACCGGTTATCAATTCAAGGTTATCACAGCCCTGTTTGTTGAGTTTGCGACGCGCTTCATGGGTAAAATCCTGATAACAATCAATGGAGATTACTTTTTTACATAGTTGACTGAGCAGGGCAGTAAAAAATCCCGTGCCTGTGCCAATTTCTAGCACAGTTTCATGGCCCTTTAGCGCCAGGGCTTGTAAAATTTTTCCTTCTTCCAAAGGAGTTAACATACGTTGACCATGGGCTAGAGGAATTTGCATGTCAGAATAGGCAAGATGTGCAAATGCAGCGGGTACAAATTCTTGACGGGGAATAGTCTCAAAAAGAGAGAGAATGGTTTCATCAAGAACTTCACCTGTACGAAGTTGTTGTTTTACCATATTAATACATGCATTTTGACCAGTAGTCATTGGTTCACCATTACATTAGGATAAGGCTTGTGCCTTTGGAAATTTGCTGTTTGAGCGATACTAAATCATTTTTGTACAGGCAAGGTTAAAGCGTTGCGGGGATTTTAGCAAGAAATGAGGAAAGGTGCGATTAGTTCAAGAACAATTTGAGCATTTAAAATTTTTGATATCAAAAATCCGAAACTTAATCATTTCGTAGTGGACTTGTTTAGAATTTGGTATGATCTCTCTCATTTTGTGAGCAAAGGAGAATATTAATGCTTCAGCAATTTAATGAATTTCTACAAACTGAAATAGAAACTATTAAAAAAGAAGGGTTATACAAATCAGAACGAATAATATCTAGTCAGCAACAAGCTGCAGTTCAAGTCAATAATCAAGAGGTAATTAACTTTTGCGCCAATAATTACCTGGGACTTGCTAATGATCCTTCTTTAATTGCTGAAGGTCAAAAGGCTTTAGAAATTTATGGCTATGGCATGGCTTCTGTGCGCTTTATCTGTGGGACACAAACAGTCCATAAAGAGCTAGAGCAAAAGATTAGTCAATTTTTAGGGACTGAGGATACGATTCTTTATTCCTCTTGCTTTGATGCTAATACTGGTTTATTTGAAACACTTTTAGGTCCAGAAGATGCCATTATTAGTGACGCACTTAATCATGCCTCCATCATTGATGGCGTAAGACTTTGTAAAGCGCAACGTTTTCGCTATGCCAATAATGATATGAAAGATTTAGAAGCTCAGCTCATAGCCGCCAAAGATGCCCGTTTTCGTTTGATTGCTACCGATGGTGTTTTTTCAATGGATGGTATTATAGCCAATTTACCAGCGATTTGTGAGTTAGCCGATCGTTATGGGGCAATGGTTATGGTCGATGATTCCCACGCCGTAGGTTTCATGGGTGACACTGGCCGGGGAACACCCGAATATTGCGGAGTAGCTGATAGGATAGATATTTTTACTGGAACCTTGGGCAAAGCTCTCGGCGGTGCTTCTGGAGGTTACACTGCAGCAAATGCGGTAATTGTTGATTGGCTGCGCCAACGTTCAAGGCCTTATTTATTTTCAAATACGTTAGCGCCAGTGATTGCTTATAGTTCTATAGCCGTTATAAGTCGCTTGCAAAAAAGCAATGAATTAGCTAAAAAATTGAAAAAAAATAGCGAATATTTTCGAGCCGGTATGACAAAACTGGGCTTTGATTTAGTACCCGGCGAGCACCCTATTATTCCCGTGATGTTAGGTGATGCAGCCTTAGCAGGACGCATGGCTGAGTTGTTACTCAATGAAGGAATTTATGTGGTTGGGTTTTCTTATCCTGTTGTACCAAAAGGTAAAGCAAGGATTCGCACGCAAATGTCAGCAGCACATGAACCAGAACATTTAGATAAGGCCTTAGCGGCTTTTGCCAAAGTAGGTAAAGCGCTAGGGACTATAAAATAATCAAGCAATTTTTAAACAACTGGAAGACTTATCCGAAGGTGTTAAAGAGGTTATTATCATGAGATCACTCGTTAAAGCCAAACCCGAGCCTGGAATTTGGATGCAAGATGTACCTGTGCCTGAATACGGCGTCAATGATGTTCTTATCAAAATACATAAAACAGCGATCTGCGGCACGGATATCCATATCTATAATTGGGATGAGTGGGCGCAAGCTACAATTCCGGTGCCTATGACAGTAGGCCATGAATTTTGTGGGGAAATCGTTGAGCTAGGTAGAGAAGTCAAAGGTTTTCATATAGGACAGCGTGTTTCTGGAGAAGGTCATCTGACTTGTGGATTTTGTCGTAATTGCCGTGCGGGAAGACGACATCTTTGCCGTAATACCATTGGCGTTGGTGTCAATCGTCCTGGATGTTTTGCAGAGTATTTAGCAATTCCTGCATCGAATGTAATTAGCTTACCGGATAACATCAGTACCGAACAAGCTGCAATGTTTGATCCCTTTGGTAATGCTGCACATTGTGCCCTGGCTTTTGATATGGTCGGGGAAGACGTATTAATTACAGGGGCAGGTCCGATTGGAATTATGGCGGTGGCAATAGCACGTCATATTGGTGCACGGCATGTGGTAATTACTGATATTAATGATTATCGTCTGGAATTAGCTCTTAAAATGGGTGCAACGCGCGCAATTAATGTTCAATCTTCCTCTTTAAAGGAAGTGATGGATGGCCTCGGCATGACTGAGGGATTTGACATTGGTCTGGAAATGTCGGGCAACCCTAAAGCTTTAAATGATATGGTTCAGGCAATGAACCATGGTGGCCATATTGCTTTATTAGGAATTCCCCCCAAAGCAACGATTATCGATTGGAATCATGTGATTTTTAAAGGCCTGATTATTAAGGGTATTTACGGACGCGAAATGTTTGAAACTTGGTATAAGATGATTGCTATGTTACAAAGCGGTTTAAATATAGAACCGGTGCTTACACACCAATTCCCGGTTGCTGACTATCAAAATGCCTTCGAGATTATGGCCTCTGGTCAGTCAGGAAAGATAATCCTTGATTGGGCTTAGTGCTGAAACTATGGATACTCCGGCCAAGCCGGGTACGTAGGCTGCATGCTTGGAAAAAGAAATCTAGCATCCCTACATTCTACGGTTTATCCGCAGCATCCTGAGAAGTAAAGAAGATTATTGGCTATCGTCGATGAGCGAAGCTTAGTTGGCATCAATTAATTATTTAAAACTTTGTTACAACGGTGCAATTAAATTTCATCGCTGTTCAATAAGATGGAGTATCTATGTCGCAGTATATTTTTACAATGAATCGAGTCTCTAAAATCGTTGATAATCAACGATTTATTTTAAAAAATATCTCTTTAAGCTTTTTCCCTGGCGCTAAAATCGGCGTGTTGGGTCTGAACGGTTCGGGAAAATCAACTTTGCTGCGAATTATGGCAGGTATGGATCCGCATTATGAAGGTGAAGCAAGACCGCAACCTGGTATTAAGATTGGCTATTTAGAGCAAGAGCCGCAGTTAGATGTCGATAAGACGGTTCGTGAAGTGGTTGAAGAAGGCGTGCAAGAAATCAAGGCTAAACTCAATGCCTTTGATGAAATCAGCATGCGCTTTGCTGAACCAATGAGCGACGATGAAATGAATTCTTTACTAAGCAAGCAGGGTGAACTGCAAACAGACATTGAACTTCATGGCGGCTGGGATCTTGAAAATCGCCTGGATATCGCAGCAAATGCCCTCCGCTTGGCAGATTGGGATACTAAAATTGGCGTATTATCTGGAGGAGAGCGCCGTCGAGTTGCACTCTGCCGCTTAGTGTTATCAAGTCCAGATATGCTCTTATTAGACGAACCGACTAACCATTTGGATGCAGAAAGCGTGGCCTGGCTAGAGCGTTATTTGGAAGAGTTTAAAGGAACTGTTGTAGCAATAACGCATGATCGTTATTTCCTTGATAATGCCGCCGAGTGGATTTTAGAACTTGACCGCGGTGAGGGCATTCCATACAAAGGGAACTATACATCCTGGCTTGAACAAAAAGAAGAACGCTTGGCGATGGAAGACAAACAGCAAGCGTCCCACACACGAGCAATCAAAGCAGAGCTCGAATGGGTTCGTACTTCACCTAAAGGTCGCCATGCCAAAAATAAGGCCAGGCTTGCTCGCTTTGAAGAAATGAACTCAAAAGAATTCCAAAAACGTAATGAAACCAATGAAATTTATATTCCACCCGGCGAACGTTTAGGCGACCTGGTTATCGAAGCTAAACACCTTCGTAAGGCTTTTGGCGAAACAATTCTAATTGATGATTTAAATTTTCAATTGCCGAAAGGAGGGGTCTTGGGGATTATTGGCCCTAATGGCGCGGGAAAATCGACTTTCCTGAAAATGATTACTGGACAGGAGGCTCCTGATAGTGGAGAAATCCTTGTCGGAGAAACAGTGAATTTAGCTTACGTTAACCAAATGCGTGATCATCTTGATGATAATAAAACAGTTTGGCAGGAAATTTCTGACGGCCACGATATTATGCAAGTTGGTACCTTTCAAATGCCATCGCGAGCTTATGTAGGCCGATTTAATTTCAAAGGTGCAGATCAACAGAAAAAAATGTCGCAACTATCAGGAGGCGAGCGCAATCGCGTTCATTTAGCCAAGTTACTAAAACGCGGCTGTAATGTGCTTTTGCTTGATGAGCCGTCCAATGATCTTGACGTAGAAACCTTGCGGGCTTTAGAAGAAGCTATCTTAAACTATCCTGGCTGTGCCATTGTTGTATCTCATGATCGTTGGTTTTTAGATAGGATTTGTACTCATTTAATGGCTTTCGAAGGTGATTCTCAAATAGTAGTAATAGAGGGTAACTATAGCGATTACGAGGCGGATAGGAAACGACGTTTAGGCGATGACGCCAATAGACCGCAGCGAATTAAATACCGTCGCTTACGATAATAGACTTTCACCCTGTCAAAGGGTGATTTACTTTAACAAGAGAGAATTTTTAGATGAAAAAGTTGTTATGGGCTAGTATTTTGTGCCTTGGTCTTGTCGGTTGTATGGAATATTATGATGAATCAACCTTAATTACGGATGATGCAGGCTATGTGCATCGCACCACTCATTACCTCCGTGATAAACGTGGCCGTGAGCATTTTCCTTTAAAAGCGCCTGCAACAGGAAAAAAACAATTTATTTTTGATCCTCAAGCCTACGCGTGGGCGGCTTATGATCCTGAAGGTAATCGTCTTATGACGGGTAGTGCCTCTGGCGGTAAAGATTTGTGTGACGAAAATGCCAATCAATCCTGCCGTACGGTGACAGGCACTTTTCGAATTTACAACAAAAGAGGGCCTGAATGTCGTTCCGGCGAGTATCCTGTTGAGACAACTGGTGGCGCAAAAATGCCTTTTTGTATGTATTTCTTCCGTGGCTTCACTATCCATGCGGCCTACGATGTGCCTTACGGTAATACCAGCCATGGTTGCGTACGTGTTTTACCCAGTGCTGCTAAATGGTTAAATGAACAATTCATTACAGTAGGCACTCAGGTTACTGTTTTATCCTATGCTGATGAAGATGCAAGACTTTAGGTAATATATTGGAGGTCATTTTTGCTTAGCTAAAAGATGACCTTTATAGCCCAATTTTTATTATAATCTAAAAGTTATGATTCAATTTTTTTTGTTTAGAAATGAAAAACTGGAATTGAAAGTGGTTTTTCATGTATCTTTGTAAGGTCATCGGGAATGAACTAAAGGGAATTTATGAAAAGGTCGGGCTTTATTTCGTGTTTTTTAGGTGTTTTCTGCATCCTTGGTTCAACCTTAGCCTATGCCTATGATCAGCCGGTTGTTAATCTTGGGTATACCAGTTTTTTAGATGGTGGTCCTCCTGCGGGTCCTGGTTTTTATTTTCAAAATTATTATCAATATTATTATAGCGACCGATTCAATGATGACAAAGGCGATCGCCTTCCTTTTCCACTGACTAAACTCCGAGTCAATGCCGATATTCTGCAGTTAATTTATCTTTCTACCAAACGAATCCTGGGTGCGAGTTTAGGAGTATCAGCAGTATTGCCTACTGTGTTAAGTGCGAGTGTTGACGATGGTTTACCGCAATCTGTTCTGAAAGCAACCACCGGAATTGGAGATCTGACCATTGGTCCTGCTTTGCAGTTTGATCCAATCATGCGTAAAGATGGCAAAACTCCCTTATTTGTGCAGCGCTTTGAGTTAGATACAATTGTGCCAATTGGGCATTATGATTCCAATTTTGCCATTATGCCCAGTGCTAATTTTTGGTCAATAACTCCCTATTGGGCAGCAACGCTTTGGATGACGCCGAAATGGGCATTTTCAACCCGTATACATTATTTGTGGAATGCTAAAAATAGAGATCCTAATATCTCCTTTGGGACAAAAATCAGCTCAACTCAGGCAGGCCAAGCTTTCTATGGTAATTTTGCAACGGATTATGCCATTACTGAGCAATTCCATTTAGGTATCAATGGTTATCTGTTTAATCAATTTACTAACACCAAAGTAAATGGTGTCGGTGTAACTGGTCGGCAGGAGAAGATTTGGGCAATTGGTCCAGGTATTCTTTATGGCCTCACTAAAAATCAATTTTTATTTTTTAATTTATATTTTGAACAGGGTGCAAGAAACCGTACTCAGGGTACGAATGCAATTTTACGTTATGCTTTGCATTTTGGTTAATCGCTCCTGTTAAAAATAGTTTAGGATATTAGAGTGAATTTAAGATTTAAATTAGTCAATTTCTTTATTACATTACCTTTGGCATTTTCTTGCTTTGCATCCAATATTCCTCTGATCTGTCCCGATGAAAACACCCTTAAGGTTGTTTGGTCTAAAGTTGGAACTCCCGGAGGGAGCAATGTCCCAGCCAGTTTACCTGGAATTGGAGCATTTAGATTTGAATTTTTTGTTAATCTTACCCGATCCCCTTCTGAATGGACGGGAGCAGGTATATCCGATTTTAGCCGCTTCGGCGGGCGCCTTTTTTGCTTTTATACCTTTACTACGATCTACACGGATTCTCGATCATATAAAAAAACGGGCGTGTATTGGTCTGAAAACCCTATTTCAGACAATTCCCGATGTGGAGCAGGCGGAGAACGAGTGGCAAGACGAGAACAATGCACCTTTCTCGATCTTTATTAAGATTAATAAAAACTTCAATTTACAAAAGAAGTACAGCGTACCAACGGCAAGCTGTCCTAAGGCTATTTAAAGTTTTTGGGCAACCAATTGGTTTTTAAGCCTTACATAAACAGGCATTCCATTTAAATAGGGCGGATAGGCTTCACCCTGAATTAAAGGCGCTAAATAGCGACGGCAAGCTTCGGTTATACCCATCCCATCTTCAGCAATGTATTCTGCAGGCATCGCTTTTTCCTGATTAGCCACATCAGCTAAGGGAACATGAGAGATTGACCAGCGGTAGGGCGAATCCTGTTCTCGTATTATCACTGGCATAATTGCATTATGTCCAGATATAGCGAGCTCTACAGCCGCTTTGCCAAGGGCATAGGCTTGGTCTACATCAACTTGAGAAGCAATATGTCGAGCTGCCCGTTGCAAATAATCGGCAACTGCCCAATGGTATTTATACCCCAGTTCGCTTTTGATCATCTGCGCTATATTTGGAGCGACTCCACCCAATTGAGAATGACCGAAGGCATCTTTTAGGCCTGCTTCACTTAAAAATTGTCCTTGATCATTACGTATGCCTTCAGAAACCACCACAACACAGTATCCATATTTTTTTACACAGATATCTACTTTTTCGAGAAACTTAGTTTGGTTAAAGCAAACTTCTGGCAAGAGAATAATATGAGGCGGCTCTGCATGGGAGGATCCTGCAAGCGCGCTGGCGGCTGCAATCCAACCGGCGTGACGTCCCATGACTTCCAGAATAAAGACTTTAGTCGATGAGGCAGCCATGGAGGCGACATCAAAGCCTGCTTCCAAGGTGGAGATTGCAATGTATTTGGCAACTGAACCAAAGCCTGGGCAGGCATCTGTAAAGGGCAGGTCATTATCCACTGTTTTCGGTATACCAATGCAGGTTATTGGATAACCCATAGCTGTGCTTATCTGAGAAACTTTATGAGCTGTATCTTGAGAGTCGCCACCCCCATTATAAAAAAAATAACCAATATCATGGGCTTTAAACACTTCGATAAGACGAGAAAATTCTTCACCCTTATCCTTTAATTTATAGCGGCAAGAACCAAAAGCTCCAGAGGGTGTATGCATTAGGCTGGCAATGTCGTCATCGCTCTCAAGAGAAGTATCGATTAAAAGTTCATTAAGTGCACCAATAATGCCGTTTTGAGCGGCAAAAACTTTTCCAATTTTATTAGGATATTGTCTAGCTGTTTGAATCACAGCACAAGCTGAGGCATTAATAACGGCAGTCACGCCACCTGATTGAGCGTAGATTGCATTTTTTACTGACATAAGATCTCCAAGGTGAATCATAGTATTTTAAACTTATATAGATCCCAGTCGATGGGTAGGGTATCTGAAATTTTCTAATTGTAACCAGGTGATAAGCTTCACTGCAATTGTTGCGAACCTTTTCAAAAAGCAAATTCTGCCAGACCTTATTAATAAATGCGAGTCTAGGGACAAAATTATGAGGAACTAGTTTGATACAAACTGTTAAATTCATCAATTACATCATCGATGCTTTGTATTAGCTCAGCGAAATTCTTGTTTAATTCTTCGATATTTTTGGCATGTCTCGCCTGTTTTTCTAAACTAACGACTTGCATTTGCAGATGAGGTACGCCACAAAAACAGCAAGCCCCATGCAGTTTATGAGCGGCTGCCTCTAAACCTGGAATATTTTTATTCGCTAATAATTGTAAAAATTCATCTCTATTTTTATGCAAATCTTCAACAAAACGAGCTAAAAATTCTTCTGCTAATCCTTGATTACCTGAAACTTTTTGAACGCAAAGTTGCCAATCAATAGCGATTGGTTTTGATTTTTTCAAAAAATTAAGTAAATGCGTGAGTAATTGTTTTTCATCAATGGGTTTTTGTAAACAGAAATCAATACCAAATTTTTGCAGTTGCTCACTATTCAGGTCAGAACTATTGGCACTAATTACAATAATCGGAGTTTGTTTATTTAACATTGACTCCTGCCGGATTAAACGTGCTGCATCCAGGCCATTAAGTTTTGGCATTTGTAAATCAAGCAGGATGACGTTAAAGCGCTTTGATTTACAGCTATTGAGTGCTTCCTCACCATTATCTACTGCCTCAAGATTAGTTAATTCTGCTAATAATGAGTTCAATAACATGCGATTAACCGGGTTATCTTCGGCAATAAGTACTTCGGGATGGGCTAAGCGCAACTGTGAACGTAAGCTATCTAATTCCTGGTTTGCCGCTGAGGTTTTCGTGGCCTGGTAGAGCAAGGATTCGATTAATTCATGCAGTTTATGAATGCTTATCGGTTTAAACAAAAAAGCGCAGCCACCGATTGCCTGAGGATTTGGAATTACCCATTTAGACATAAGAATGCAGGGAATTGATGTTTTGCGCAGTATTTTTGCCACTTGTTTTTCACAGCCTTCATTCACATTGATAAAGGCGAGAGCACAATCAGAATATTGCTTAAATGCAGCCTCGAGTTGATTAAATGCATTGACACGAATGGATTCAATTCCCCAATAACCTAAACCATTACACATCGCATCCAGGTATAGAGGATTGTCATCAAAACAAAGTACTTTCAGGTTATCAAAGCGCTGACTTTGATATTTTTCAATTTCATAAGAAGCCAGTTTTTCAACATGAATGCATGCGGCAAAAATCGAACCTTTGTTTATCTCGCTACTAAGAGTTATCCGTCCACCCATCTCTTCTACTAACTTTTTTGATATTACAAGCCCTAAGCCTGAGCCGCCGAAGCGTCGAGTGATTGACGTGTCTGCTTGATTGAAGGCATTAAACAATTTGGTTTGATCGTCAGAAGAAATGCCAATCCCCGTGTCAGAGACTGAGAGGCAAAGCGTATAATCTTTTTCAGTTTCCTGCTCGATGGACGTACGTATAAGCACATAACCCTGTTCGGTGAATTTTACTGCATTCGATACAAAATTGGTTATGATTTGTTTGATACGTAAAGGATCACCTAAAACGGTTTTAGGTACATTCAACTCAGTAATGGGAATTAGGTCAATTCGTTTTTTATGAGCAGCAGGGGAGATTAGGGCAAGTACTTCGTCGATGCAGGAACGGATATCAAGCGGTATGCAATCAAGGTGTAGTTTGCCAGCGTCCATTTTTGAATAATCAAGAATGTCATTAATTATTGCAAGTAAATCCTGAGCTGAGGCCTTAATTGTTTTTACATAATCTAATTGCAAATTATCTAATTTGGATTCAAGCAGCACATTGGTAAATCCCATTACGCCATTCATAGGCGTACGAATTTCATGGCTCATGTTGGCAATAAATTCAGATTTCTGCCTGCTTTTTTCTTCGGCTTTTTTCTTATCTAATGACAACTCAATATTTTGTTCTTCTAATAACTCCAGCCCCTGTTGTAAATCCGCGGTAGCTATTTCGATATGATGATTCAATTCCTTAATATTGTTTAAATACTGTTGCTGCAAGTGACTACACCCTCGTTCAATAATGCCTAAATCACCCTTGGATGAGACTGGAATCTGAGTTTCAAATTCATTGGAAAGAATTTGTTTCATTGCACGACGCAAACGCAAAATGGGTACATAAATACGTCGGGATAAGAAATAATGAATAGTTAGGCTAAGTAATAAGCCAATTAAAGTGATAAAAATAGTAATAATATACATGCGATAACGCTTGATCAGTATTGACTGAGTGTCCACATCAATAGAAAGCCAGCCCAATATATCATCGGCTTGCAAAGAAACAGGGGCGGTCGGCGATTTTAGAGGGATTGTGGCGTAGAGATTAAATTTAGGAATCGTTATTGGTGCTAAAAAATTAATGGTGTAAGGTTTAGTTTGCTTGGATTCAACATAATCACCGGTATATTGCGGAGGTTTAAAGGGCTTATGAAAAGAATGTTTTCCACCGCGGTAGGCGAGTAATTTACCTTGGGCATCGTAAAAAGCAAGTGCTTTAACTTCTGGATTGATAGCTGAGGCATTTATTAAACTTTGCAGAGTGCGGCTGTCATTACGCATCATTGCAAATTGTACGGCCGGTAGGAGCTGTCTGATATAAGCTTCGCCTAACCGCGACATATGCTGTTTTAAATCTTTATTAAATTCACCATTATAAAAAAATGCAAAGAGAAGAGCTACAAAGAGAACAGGAACTAAAGTAGTGATTCGCAGTTGGTATTTAATACCTAGTTTTTTCATAACTGTTCCCTGTTGTGATCGCAAACCACTCTCATTCGTTCCTTTAGAACCGCAGATTGTATATTTTGTGTTGCCGGAAAAGTGGGCTATTATAGCCCGAATATTTATTTGCACACAACGGAGCCCTGATGGAAGTCAGAACAAGATTCGCACCTAGCCCAACTGGCTTTTTACATGTTGGTGGCGTTCGCACCGCTTTATTCTCTTGGCTCTTTGCGAAGCATCATAAGGGACAATTTATTCTGCGAGTAGAAGACACGGATCAAGAACGTTCCACCGAAGAATCGCTTCAAGCCATACTTGATGGTATGGCCTGGCTTGGTTTAAATTGTGATGAAGGACCTTTTTATCAATCCAAACGTTATTCCCGCTACCAGGAAATTGCCAAACAACTACTCGAAGAAGGTTCTGCTTACCGGTGCTTGTGCAGTAAAGAACGGTTGGAAAATCTCCGTGAAACGCAATTGGCAGCTAAAGAAAAACCGCGTTACGATGGCTTTTGCCGCGGTAAAAATTTGCCTGAGACGAATGAATCACATGTGCTTCGTTTTAAAAATCCACAAACAGGCCTAGTGTCTTTTAATGACGAAGTTTATGGTGCAATCAGCGTAGAAAACCACGAACTCGATGATTTAATTTTAGTCCGTTCCGATGGCCATCCAACCTATAATTTTGCAGTAGTTATTGACGACTGGGATATGGGAATTACTCATGTAATTCGTGGTGATGATCATATTAATAATACACCAAGGCAAATTAACCTTTTCCAAGCGCTAAAAGCGCCTGTGCCTATTTTCGCGCATCTGCCCATGATTCTGGGTGATGATGGTAAACGTCTCTCGAAACGCCACGGAGCCGTATCGGTGATGCAATTTAAAGAATTGGGTATCCTCCCCCAAGCCTTACTCAATTATTTAGTCCGCTTAGGCTGGTCGCATGGCGATCAGGAAATTTTCAGCCTTGAAGAAATGATTGCCGATTTTGATTTTAACCATGTCAGCCGCGGTGTATCCAGCTTTAATTACGATAAATTATATTGGTTAAATCAACATTATCTTAAAACAGCTTCGAAAGAAAAAGTAGCAGAGGCTTTGGCCTGGCAGTTTGAGCAACTAGGTATTAATATTGAAAATGGCCCTAAATTAACTGATTTAATAGCGGTGCAAGCGGAGCGTGCAAAAGATTTGATAGAAATGTGTAATCTTAGCCGCTACTTTTATGAAGATGAGATTAGCTATAATGAAGAAGCAATGAAAAAAAACCTGAGACCGGTTTGCCTGGAACCGCTTAAGGCGCTCTATAAGCGATTTCAGGCGCAGGAGCTTTGGCAAAATGAAGCGTTGCAAGCTTGCATTGATAAAGTTTGCACAGATTTTGCTATTAACATGGGGAAAATTGCCCAGCCTCTGCGTGTGGCAATTACCGGCACATCGATGTCACCCTCTATATCTCATACCTTGGAGTTATTGGGTAAAAAACGTACCTTAAGTCGCATGGACTATGCACTGGCTTATATTCAAAAAAGAGCCGAGGATGCTCTCTAAATTGCAAATGCAAAGGAGATCTGATGAAAAAGATGGTAATGATTTATCTAGGCCTTTTACTAGGATTAAATGCGGCTGCGTCAGGAACACCTGAGCCTAAAGATAGTATTCAATTAGCCGTTGCCTTGCAAGACAGCGGAATCAGCTTTGGCACGGATGCCGCAACGAGAGCCTATCCTAGTGCTGGCATGAATACCATGCCCACTAAAGATGTGGGTAATGAATCAAAAACCTATGATCCCGACGCACCTGCTGCTAAACCTTTTCAGGCTCCTGCCTTCTCGCCACCACCCCCCCCCGCGTTTACAACGCCACCCGCTTATACGCCGCCTGCGAGTCAAGGTGGAACTATAATTGTTGAGCCTCATCGTAGATAAGAGGGATATGTGACTATGCAAATCAATTTTATATAAGTTAATGGTAACCTAGTCAACTAGAACAATTGACAGAGTTATACAAAAATTATACAATAAAAATATTTTATAATCATAATTGGCAAAAATGTTAACTAGATCCGAAACAAATGAAACGCTAATTCTTAAATGTGAAGAGACTATAAAAAGTTATCAAGATTTTGTAGATTGCCTTGATTTCATGGAAAAATTCCCTGATATAACTTATGTTAAATTAGATCTGCAAATGGATGAGAATTTATTAGCCGAAGCAATGTCACGCTTTACTTCTTTAATTTATTTTAAGTTGAATAACCTTCTCACGCTGCAATTATTTAATTTTTCAAATTTTTGTTTTTGTTTAATAACTTTTAAAATTAGGATCCATCCTACTCTAGAGCATTTCACCTTTCAAATGAATGAGAATATGAACAGTGTCTCAGCGCGGCACTTTGCGGATCTTCTCAACTCCAATTCAAAATTGACTTCAATAGCAATAGAATCTTTGGCTCCAAGAGAGTTCTGTGACTGTATTTCATTTTCGGCAATATTTAAATCCTTAGAAAATAATACTAGCCTGAGTCATTTGGATCTGGGTATCCATTCCATCATGAATTCAAAACAAACGGCTAATGATGTCGCAGCAATGCTTAAAATAAACAGGAGTCTTAAATCACTTAAGCTTTCTAATATTTTTTTTGCTACATTAAAGCAAGATATTAAAACTATCTTTGCCGCTTTAGCAGAAAATCAAACAGTAGTTAGCCTGACCTTAGAGACTAATAACAGTATTAACCATGAAGTTATTAATTTGCTAGAGAAAAATACCAGCCTGATTTATCTTCATCTTTATCCTATAAAAAACATGCAAGTTATGGGTTTCAGAGCCCTCCTAACTCCAAACAATATTACCCCCGAAATTTCCAGAAAATTTGAACACATTATTAATAGAAATATTAACTTTAAAATTTGTACGATTTATCAGAAATATTTACTTTTGTTTAATCTTTTTCCAAAAGATTTGGTTAATTTAATTTTTAGCTCTATGCTTGTTAAAATTGGTCGTGAAGAAATTATACAACTAGCTAAAACACCCTCGTATAAAAATAGGGATTACTTGATTCCCCCAATAGTCGAAGAACTAATCGATAACAAAATAAATCACTTCAAAACTATATATAAAGCTCTCTATGAAAGCCAAAGCTCTTTTTTTAAACATTGGAATGACTTGGTGGATACAGAGAATTTATCGGCAGAAGCCATTGAGCAAGCTATAGAAGCTAATCCTAATAAAGATTCAAGAACAGCTAAAGCTTGGAAACTTGCAAAAAATTACTCGTTTGAGCCTGATTATCAAAAGCTATTTAGAAAAGTCCATCAATACTCGCATGCTCATAGCAGTAATTGTTTTGGACTGTTTAAACAAAGCCATAACTTTCCTCATCGACATCTTTATAAAAATTTTGAGCTTCAAATGAAGCAAGCAAAGCAGGGTTCAAGAACTAAAATAATCGCTGATATTTTTGAAGCAAGTTCAATTAGAATTTAATTAAAAATATAAATCTATCTACACTGAATCGATGCATTAACTCACAATAAGTTAATTGACTAAATTATACAAAAAATGTACAATAAAAATATTTTATGCTCATAGCCGATAAACATGTTAACTAAATCTGAAATAAATAAACCGCCTATTCTAAAATGGGAAATCAAAGAAGAAAAAGATTTAGATCTTTGTATAGAGGTCTTAACTAAGCATGAAATTACAGACTGTTCTTTGCATTTCAGTTTTAACATTCTCCCACTATCTCTAAAAAAATCCGAGCTAGAAAAAAGCCTAGCATCTCAAAAACGATTGATGGCTCTTTCTCTAAGCGCCGGTGACTTAACATCTAACAATATAATGATTGAAGGCTTAATTGCCACAATTTCACTAGTTTCATTAAGCTCCTTAACAGTTAGAGGACTCAATAGAAATTCTGACGTGAATTTACCCGGGCTAATAAAAAACGCTCCTAATTTGGTTTCACTTAATCTTAACTCAAATGATCTGTCCTATGAAAAAATCATGGCAATTACAGATGCAATTATTAGCGCCAGGTCGATGCAAAAAATTGATTTAGGAAAAAATTCACTCAGCATTGAAGAAGAAAGAGAGATTTTAGAATTACTAAGATTTGCCCCCAATTTGATCGAAATTTATTTAACAAATACTTTAATTACACCCTCACATATCAAGATGACTATTTATACATATCAGGATTTTGAGCAAAGCCTTGATTTAATAGAAAAAAATCTTGAGCTAACGCATCTAATTTTAGTACTCGAAGTGGATGATTCCTTATTAGTAGCGCCTAAAGCGAGATTTATAGAAATTTTAGGGCAAAGGTCTAAACTTCAATTGCTACATTTATACAATTTTTCCAATAATTATCTAAATGAACTGGTAGTTGGCTCTGGAATACTTATGAATCATTCATCAATTGAGCATTTTACTTTTAGGATGAAAGATAGTCTTGATTTTATTTCAATTAGATGCTTGGCAATTTTAATTTCCAATAATTCAAAACTGATTTCACTTTCAGTAGGATCTTGGGAGAATAACGACAATTTAGAAATCTCTTTTGATTTTCTTTTTTCAGTTTTGATACTTAATACTAACCTTAGGCATGTTAATTTGAGTGGCAATACAGTTATTTTAGATTATGAATCTGCCGTTAAACTCGCAGCAATACTTAAAAAAAATCTAACTCTCAAGTCGCTTAAACTAACAGTGCTTTTTTATAACAATCGAGATAAAGTTTATAAAACTATTTTTGCGGGTTTAGCAGATAATCATTCTTTATTGAGGCTTGATTTAGATACGAATGTCATTATCACACCAGCTGCTCTTAGTCGATTAGCGAAAAATACTAGTTTGATTGAACTAAATTTGGCCGGAGAAGATCTAAGTGAATACTCTGACAAAATAGAACAAATCATTAACAGAAATATTAAGCTTAAAATTTGGCCGCTTTACCAAAAATATCTACTTTGGTCTAAAGACAGCTTTTTCCCAAAGGATTTAGTGAATTACATTTTTGGACTTATGCTGAATAAAATTGGTATTGAAGAAATCTTAGAGCTAGCAGCTACGCCATCTTATAAAAATGGAGATTACCTGCATCCTCCCTTAGTCCAAGATCTAAGAGATAACAAAATTAACCACTTTAAAACTATTTATAAAGCCCTCTACGAAGGTCAAAGTTCTTGCTTTAAACATTGGAATGGCTTAGTGGATAGAGTCAATTTAACGGCTGAAGCCATTGAGCAAGATATAAAGGCGAATACTAATAAAGATTCAAGAACAGCTAAGGCTTGGAAACTTGCAAATAATTACTCGTTTGAAGCTGATTATAAAAACTTATTTAGAAAAGTTCATCAATATTCACATGCTCATAGTAGTAATTTTTTTGGACTGTTTAAACGAAGCCATAACTTTCCAAAACCTCATCATTATCAAAATTTAGAGACTCAAATTAAGCAGGCAGAGCATGGTTCAAGAACTAAGACAATTGCTGATATCTTTGAAGCAAGTTCAATTAAACCTTGATGAAATCGCCCTGGGGAAACAGCCCATTTTACACATTCTTAATGCCCAACCTATTAAACCAAGATTGCCTGCTTTTCCTTTTCCCAGAGCCTCAAAGGTGATAATTCAGGTTTGCTCATAGCCTCCACTGGTAAATAGAAGGTTTGTTCTAATAAAAATTGACCGCCTAAAGCGGCATGAGAAACTTGGTCAGTAAACACAATCCAGCTGCTTTGCGAGGGAAATTCAACTAGCTTTTTAGCGGTTGATTGTTGATAGGAATCACTTAATTTCATGCCATCATGTAGATGAAGTTGGTAATGATCATAGGCTGAGCGCTGCATTTTAGTGGCTTTAATTAGATGAAGTAGCTTTGCACGAATTGCACTATAGTTCTTAATAGTTGGCGCAAAGCGCTTAAGCACCTCAGTAAATGGTTCGCCTAAATGCCAAATTCTTGGTTCATTGTGAGGGTTAACATTTGAAAAAACCCTTAAAATTCGTCGTCCATTGACCGGAGTTGCTGGGAAAGAATCCACATGCAAGCGACTATCATCTTTACGTTTTGATTTTTGGCGACCTTTGACTTCTGCAGGGCGATAACTTGTTCGCCCCCAATGTAAGTCATTTCTATATTGAGGCATGAGTCTAACAAGAAGCTCTTTTGCAAACTCAGCATAGCGATGCATAAAAGGTTTCAGGGTGGAGGCTAGAGCTTCGTCCTGGCGTAATCCGCCTAATTTTTGTTTCCTACAATCGTAGCTGACGTTTTTATGTTTACCATCTAGAATTTTATCGCAAAGAACTAAGGCTTTTTCATTATTTTGCAAAGAGAAAGAATAAGAAGGCAAGAAAATAACTTTGCCCTCTTCCAAGGCATTTAGCGCCTTGGACTTGTCATAGTTAGTTAGTACCTCAAGGTCCTCTACATTCAGCAAATAAAGCAACTCATCCATTAAGACCTCTCTTTAGGCTCGACCACGCTGTTAAATGAAGTATTCTCGAAAATGCACAAATTCTACCTTAGATTTGATTTTTTTTTTAGTGTTTAGAGCCTTTTGGGAATTTGAAGTCTATTATTATTGGTAGGTTGTTCTTTTTTCAAACCGCTTAGCGTGATAATAAAAATACAAGGAGTTTATAATGAGTGAAGTTTTCAATAAATTAAAGGTGATAATGGCTGATACTTATGCTTTATATCTAAAGACCCAGAATTATCATTGGCATGTCCGAGGACCGCAATTTCAAGGTTTGCACCAATTGTTTGAAACTCAATATAAAGAATTAGCGGAGGCTGTGGACCTTGTGGCTGAGCGAATTCGTACTCTCGGTGAACAGGCGCCAGCAAGCTTTAAGGCCTTTGAAAGTTTAAAGCGAATTAAAGATGGCAACCCCAATCTTAGCTCAAACGAGATGGTCTCTGAGCTTGCTAATGACCATGATACCTTGGTAAAGGATTTGTATCAGGCATTGACACTGGTTCAAGAGCATAACGATGAAGGCACAGCAAATTTAATAAGCGATCGCATTGAAGCCCATGAAAAATCACGTTGGATGCTCGATTCATCCTGCGAAATTAGTTCTTAGTTAGCTTTAATTTAAGAAAATCTCGTTTTTTAGACTGCAATATTCGCAGAGAATTTTGCAGTCATAATCTTTTTTTAAAATTATTCTAACTAATTCAATATTCATTGCATCCTGAAATTCTTCATTTTATTCTGAAAAACTATTAATTTTCTATTATTCAAAAATGTTGATTACCTTAAATAAATGTGACTTTAATGTCACTAATGTTGTGCCATTAAAATGATTATGTTATGGTTAAATAAGATCAGAAATATTTTAGGAGAAATTATGAGAAATACCTCTAAAGCTTTGTGTTTAATCCTTTATGCACTCGCTAGTGGAGTTGCTATGTCTTCTAATTCTCTAATTAGTGAGGAAGGGCTGCCGCTACGAGTGGATGCCAAAACGGAATTGAATAATATAGAGCTTAAAGATATGACAGTAGTTTACACCTATGAGCTTAAGAATATTAATTTAGAGAAAGCACTAAGCTTTAAAAACAATCAACGAGTTTATGTTGAAAGAAATGCCTGTAATGATAGTGATGTGAAGCAATTACTGAACAAAGATTTAGCGGTTCGATTTGTTTATAAAATGGACAGCGATAAAATCCTCGAAGTTTGTATAGATAAGAAATTTTGTCAAGAAAATATTAAACACAAAATTTATGCCTAATTATTTCCTCACAAATCTTATATTCGGAGAAGATAAATGCTGATAACACGAGAACCTGGCTCAGAAAAAAAAATACAGTTTCGGATGCGTATAAGTGAAACCTTATTGAATGAAATTATAGATTATTGTGAATGGGCTGGTATTCGTCTCCGTGATTATTTTATCGAGCAGTCTTGTTGTTATATTTTTAAAAATGATGATGATTGGCGAAAATACAAAGAGCAGCAACTAAGCAAAGAAGAAATCGGCAAAGAAGAGAATTAAAACTGCGTAAATTTTTTAAGTGAATATCTGGCTTTTCGCCAAAAGCAATTAGTTTATTTAACCCAAATTCTCAACCGGACTGAAAACAATGACCATTAAGTGTCAAATAAAAATATAAAATAATGTCACAGTATATTTGACAAACTATATTTAAAATGTTTTAATTATGGATGGATTTAGAGCGAAATTTTTAAAAAGGATTTGAAAAAGACAAATTAATTTATGTCTAAGCTTTATTAATTTTAGAAAATTATTACAAACTGAATTTCATAAGGAGCTAAGATGACAAATCTAAATGAATTAAATAATGACGCAAAAAATAAAGCTAAGGACCTATATAATGAAGGCAAAAATGAAGTCGAATCATTAACTTCTCAGCTTGCTAATAATGCCTGTAATTTATACGAGGAAGGTAAGAAAAAAATTAATCAAATTGAAGATAAAGTTTCTGATTATTCAGATGAATTAATCACTAAAGTAAAAGAACAACCCTTATCCTCTTTATTGGTTGCCGGCGGTGTAGGTTTTTTACTTTCTTTATTACTAAATAAATAAACTATTTTAAGGATTTATTATGTCAGATACAAAAGATCTCTTAGTAACTACTCATCTTTTCAAAGATGTAGAGGCAGCTGAAAAAGCCTATGAAGAAGCACTTTCTAAAGGCTATACACCTAAAGATATTAACGTAATCATGTCAGAAGATTCTCGTAAAAAATATTATGGTTCTGTATTAGTTAAAGAAGAATCAAAGGCCACTGAAGGTTTAGGCATTGGCAGCGTAACTGGTGCAGCAATTGGTGGTCTTGTTGCTGCTATTGCGGCCATAGGTACAAGTCTCGTTCTGCCAGGGTTAGGTATTATTATTGCCGGACCTCTTGCAGCGGGATTGGCAGGAGCCGGAGCTGGTGGCTTAACGGGCGGCTTGGTTGGTGCGTTAATTGGTTGGGGAATCCCGGAAGATAAAGCCCATGTCTATGAAACAGGTATTAAATCTGGCGGTATTGTTTTAGGTGTTAACGAAACAAATCCCGCGGTATCGCTTGATACCGATTGGAAAAAATACAGTCAGTTGTAATTCAGATACGTATGGTTTTTTTGATTAGTAAGTGTATTGCGCTTACTAATCAGCAACCAAATTTAAAAAAATTGTGAGAAAAATATGAATAAATTTGTAAAATTGTTTCTTGGCGCTATGACTCTGAGCCTTTTACTAACAAGCTGCCAACAAGGACCTGCAGAAACTAAAGGTAAGAAAATTGACAATAAAGTGCAATCGATAAAAGACAAATTAGAAAATAAAGGGCCAATGCAAAAAGCCGGTGAAAAAATTGATGAGGTAACTAATAATTAATTTCTGACTATCCACTGAACTAATTCTCGGTGGATTTCTTAGCCTACATGGTTTGAAAATTAGATTTTAGGCTTGTTTTTTTCCTGATCATCAGAATCTATTTCTTTTACCTCTTTTACCTCTTTAATCTTCGGTGACTCACTAAAGAACAATTGTTTGCTATTAAAATGACTGATCACATCATCATCCTCGTCAACCCATAAAAAAGGAATTGCCAATCCTCCACTAAGTAAAGAAAGCACCCCTTTAATTAAGGTCATATAAAAACTGTCACGGCTTTTAGTTAAAATTGAATTATTTTTTTCGATTAAATTGTAAGTTGATTTCATTCTTTCTAAAGGGCTTTGCCTAGGATCATTTAACCTTTCCTTTGCTTCTAAAACAATTGCATACCTCTCAAGCTCATCAATTATTATTGAAGAAAACTCGCCGGCTTTTTTCGGGAGGAAAATATCTTCTTCTTTTTCAATAAGTTGTTTTCGAAGCTCTTTATGAGAAAGCATTCTGATTAATCCTTTAATTTGTGTCCTACGATCGTCAGAATAGATGTCATCATTAACAAAGATTTTATTGCCGTCTAAATTTATGATTTTTTCATAATGTTCTTGATTAGCAAAAAAATCTTCGATAATTATTTTCTCTAAGCGTGCTTTATAAGCGTTGAGTTTTTCATTTGCACTATTATATATTTGAATAAATTCCTTAACTACATCTATTGTTGTTGAGATCTTATCTGAGGGCATCAACTGCTTTTTTTCCAGGCAAATTAGGCCAATAAAAAGAGCAAAGCTTTCTTGGCCATATTGAGAGGATATATGTTTTATATAATTTTCATTAATAAAGTCAATTATATGAAAGAGATTATCGTCAATACTTAAGTTTGAGACTAATGCTGCATAAAGCTCTACTTTTTGATCAGCCGAGGGATTTTTTTTATTTTTAGAAAGACAATCAGTATAATATTTATATAATGATTCTTGAGTAAGGTTCATAAGAGCGCCAAAGGCCGGTGGAATAAAATATTTGGGCTTATTTTTTCTTTTTAATTCAAATTGAATTTTAATAAGAGCTAAGTCTCTAATGCTTAAAGCATTTATCGCTTTAAGAATTTGCAATAATTTTACAAAAAGCTCGCCCAGGTCGGGTAGTTGTTTATAATCTTGTGAAAGTATTTTAGTATTTTTGATAATTTCTCGAGTTGCAGAAACATAATCAACTTTAGTTTTCATAATTAACCCATTAATTGTCTATATTGAATTATAGCAGTCCAATATTAATTAAAGATTTAATTATAATTTAGAAAATAAAATTTTAGATTTCGGCAAGGCTTCCCTTTGATTCTAACCAGATTTTACGATCGCCAGCACGTTTTTTTGCAAGCATCATGTCCATGAGCGCCATTGTAGTAGGCTCATCTTCTAGAGTTAGCTGCACCAGGCGTCTAGTATTAGGATCCATAGTGGTTTCCCGAAGTTGGATAGGATTCATTTCGCCTAAGCCCTTGAAGCGTTGAACATTTATCTTTGCTTTGGAGGTTTGCTTAAGTTGAGCAATTATTTTTTCTTTTTCTTCATTATCCAATGCGTAGTGGACAATTTTACCCGCATCGATGCGATAAAGAGGCGGCATAGCAATAAAAACATGGCCAGCCAGCACTAGCGGTTTAAAATGGCGTAAGAATAGGGCACAGATAAGTGTGGCGATATGCGCACCATCTGAATCCGCATCGGCGAGAATGCAGAGCTTGCCATAGCGCAGGCCGCTTAAATCATCAGATCCTGGATCAACGCCAAGAGCGACTGAAATATCATGAATTTCTTGCGAAGCTAAGACTTGCGACGAGTCAACCTCCCAAGTGTTAAGGATTTTGCCACGTAAAGGTAAAATTGCTTGAAAATCCTTATTGCGCGCCTGCTTCGCAGATCCACCTGCCGAATCGCCTTCAACCAGAAACAATTCGGCCTGGTTTAGATCCTGTTGTAGGCAATCTGCGAGTTTACCCGGCAAAGCAGGGCCTTGGCTAACGCGCTTTCTTGCTACTTGTTTTGACTGGCGAAGACGTTTTTGGGCGCGCTCTATAGCAAAGGCTGCTAAGGCTTCACCTTGATTACGGTGTTGATTTAACCAAAGTGCAAATGCATCTTTGATAACAGAACTAACAAAACCTGCTGTTTGTCTTGAGCTTAGGCGCTCTTTGGTTTGACCTGCAAATTGCGGTTCTTTCATTTTGACTGAAAGCACGTAATGGCAAGGTTCCCAAAGATCATCAGCTGTTAATTTAACTCCGCGAGGAAGGAGGTTTCTTAATTCGCAAAAAGCAGCCAAAGCCTCGTGAAGACCGGTACGTAAGCCATTAACATGCGTGCCGCCCTGGATAGTGGGGATTAAATTAACATAACTTTCACTTAAACTGCCAGAACCTGTAGGTAGCCATGCCAAAGCCCATTCGGCAGTGGCATCAGCCGAAGTGAATTCTCCGCTGAAAGGTTCTTCAGGGAAATAATCTGAAGGTAGCGACTGACGCAAATAGTCAGCAAGCCCTTTTTCATATAACCAATGCATCTCTTCTTTAGTGGCCATATTAATGAAAGTCATCGCTAAGCCAGGGCAGAGCACGGCCTTTGCTCTTAAAACATGAGTTAATTGCTTCAGGGAAATTTTGGTCGTATCAAAATATTTAGCATTGGGCCAAAAGCGAATGACTGTACCTGTATCGCGTTTTTTGGTCGTTCCTATTTCGTTAAGCTCAACGACTTTATCGCCATTGGCAAAAACCATGCTATAGATTAGCCCATTACGTTTAATTGTAACTTCCACTCGATCCGAGAGTGCATTGACCACAGAGACGCCAACGCCATGCAAGCCGCCGGAGAAACTATAGGTTTTGTCTGAGAATTTACCGCCCGCATGTAAGCGAGTCATAATCACTTCTACGCCGCTAAGGCCGAGCTGAGGATGTAGATCAACAGGCATACCACGGCCATTGTCCTCTACTTCAACCGAACCATCTTCATGAAGCCTGACAAGAATTTGGCTAGCAAAACCGGCAATGACTTCATCAACGCTGTTGTCGATGACTTCTTGGGCAAGATGATTAGGTCGGGTAGTATCGGTGTACATGCCTGGACGACGTTGTACGGGTTCTAGGCCGCTTAAGACCTCAATCGCATCAGCTGTGTAATTTTCAGACATTCAAAATACTCTCTGTAAAACTTGCCGCAGGCTAAGAACTTCAAAGTATAGCATGGAATTCAAGCCCGTTAAGGAATCACTAGCTGGATTTATTATCTGGCTTTAAACAAACCGATTAAGATTCAACCACAATACCAGGAAATTTATCGGCATAATTTAAAGGTTTTGCTGCCAAAGCAATCGCCATCCGCAGCGCGGCTTGGTTAAAAGGCTTAGCTAAGTCATTATTTTCTTGAGCAGTTGTTGGTAAGCCTTGATCACAGTCTCTCGCAATTTGTTGATCGAGTGGCAATTGGCCAAGCATTTCAACATTAAATGAGTCGCTTAATTGCTTACCGCCGCCTGAGCCAAAAATCGCTTCTTGATGGCCACATTGACTGCAATGATGTAAAGACATGTTTTCGATAAGTCCAAGAACATTGATGTTTGTGTGTTCAAACATTTTAATTGCCTTTTGCGCATCAAGCGTTGCAACATTTTGCGGAGTAGTAACAATTAGTGCCCCAGTTAAGGGAATTTTCTGTACAAGGCTTAGTTGAATATCGCCTGTTCCGGGTGGCAAATCGATAAATAAATAATCAAGATCGTCCCATAAAGTAAGATCAAGCATTTGAATCATAGATTTTGCCAACATAGGTCCACGCCAAATTAATGCTTGCCCACTGTCGGTTAAATAACCAATAGACATAGCTTGAATCCCATGCGCCATAACAGGTAAGTAACGTTCATCTTTAACTTCCACAGGTTCGCTTTTTCCAAGCATAAGCGGAATGCTAGGTCCATAAATGTCAGCATCAAGAAGGCCAACGCGGGCGCCAGCGCGAGCGAGGGCTAAGGCTAAATTGACAGCAACTGTTGATTTGCCAACCCCCCCTTTTCCTGAGGCTATGGCAATCGTGTTTTTAACACCGCGAAGACTTTGACCTACAAGCTGTGTGCGATGGGGTCGAATGCAAGATTTAAGATTGAGCTTAACCTGGTACCCTTTAAGCGCTTGTTCACAAGCCTGTTGCAGTTCAGGTAGGAGACTTTTTTCAAATAGTTTGGTGGGGAATCCGGCTTCTAAATCTAAATTAATTTGCTGCCTAACGACAGTGAATTTTGCTTTAATACCTAAATCATAAGGAGATAAACCAAGCATTTTATCTTTAGTTGAATCGAGTATTTCACTTAATAAATTCTCAATAGTCATCATTTTTCCAAAATTAGTTCAAATAGGTCCAGTTCACCCATTTTCCACTGGCCAAATAATAAAGTCCACAACGGATAGATTCTGCAGATTTCGTTGCTAATAATTCAGCATAGAGATTAACCTGATGCCGATGGTGAGTTTGTGTTTGATCGTCATCAGTTCCTGTTTTGAAATCAATAACCCAGCGTGTACCTTGATCGATAAAGGTTCTATCAATAATTCGTGTAGCCGGCAAGCCTTGTATGTTAACTAAAAGCTCATATTCGTTTTGTTCGTCCTTATGAGCTTTAGTAAGCCATTGTCCAATTGGGTTGCTAAATAAGTTATCAAGCTGCTGCCGCATTAGCTTTAATGACTCTTGTTGTTCGTGTTTAGAAAAACCTAAACTTCTTAAGCGATTAACAACCATCGCCCAAGGTAATTTTTCAATGGACTCGGGATGCTTATCGCAAATCCATTGCAGTAATTCATGACAAATAATTCCTAAATGACGCGCAGTGGAATCTAGAGAAATACTTTGAAGAGAGTTGGTCTGCAAAACGGGCATCTTAGGTAGATTAACGTAAAAATTTACAGGTAAACGAGAAAGGGTGGGCTCTAGGAGTTCCTCACTAATGCAGGCTTCTTCCTTATCATTTGAGATAAATTCCTGATCTTTCAATAAATTACGAAAAGAATTCTTTCTCTCCTTGTTTTGGTTATCAAAGAGATAAAGCCGCTTTTTAGCACGTGTTGCAGCAACATAAAAAAGCCGCTGTAATTCATAACTCTCTTTCTCTGCATCAAGTTTGGCTAAATAATTATAAACAAGACAGACTTCACTATCTGCAGCTTTGATGGGTGAAACCAGAAAAACTTCTTTTTGAGTTTGGCTAGGTAATTTTAGCCAGCGCAGCAGGGGTTGATCATGAGCATGTTTGCAAGCACTTAAACTGGGCAAAATTACCGTATCAAATTCCAAACCTTTGGATTTATGAATGGTCATAACTTGTAGCCGAGAATGATTGACCCGTTGAGAATATAATTTGTCTAATTCTTTTTCAAATTGTTCCAAATCCAGCGGTTGACCCGCGCGAGAAAAACGATCAAGAATTAGCCAATACTGTTCCAAATCATTTTGCTGGATCTCATTAAGAATTAAATCAACTTGTAAATTTTTCAGAGTATGAGCAACCCAGTCACTAAGCGACTCTTGATGACGGCAGGCAAGTGTTTGGCTTAGTACCGAATAAATAAATTGGGCGCGGCAACGTCCGTCTTCGCTTAGATTGCTTATATTCTCTAAATTGGCAAGAGCGTATAAAATGGATTTTCTTTTATCAAAATTGGCAAGAATAAAAATGTCATTAAGCATTAAACCGCAAAAAGGACTGCGCAATAAAGCAAGCCAGGCTAAACGGTTGGCAGGTAGAAGTAGGGCTTGAGTTAAAGACCAGAGATCACGAAGATGAGAAAGCTTTGCCAAATGTTCAATCTCAACACCTTGAAAAGGAATTTGTTGCTCACGTAAGGCGGTTGTTATCTCAGTTAATTGATTTCGAGAGCGAACGAGGATTGCAAGATTATCATTAGGGTGATTTTGCAAAAGCTCCTTCACTGTTTCAGTAATCGCTAAAGCTTCACGTTTTCGATTGGGTAGTTGGAACGCTTTGACATAAGTCTCGGCGCAATCCTCCTGCACGTTTACAGCAAAATGAAATGAAATGGCTCCTGATTCGATGTCATCTCTTTGAGGAAAAATTCTTTGGAATTGGCTATTAACCCAATTGATTATGCTGGGTGTCGAGCGAAAATTACAACAGAGTTCCAAGCTTTTAAGTGTTACTGGCCCAAGGCCATTTTTTTTAGCCTTTAAAAAAAGGCCAACCTCTGCCTGACGAAAACGATAAATTGATTGCATCGGATCACCGACGATAAATAAAGTTCGTCCATCTTCCGGTTGCCAACCTCGCACCAAATGACTTAATAGTTGGTATTGTTGAATAGAAGTGTCTTGAAATTCATCCACTAATAAATGCTGAATATTATTATCCAGATAAAGTGCGAGATCGGTAGGCTGATCCTCATCGCCTAGAGCAATCAATGCTTGTTGAGAAATGGCTGAAAAATCCACTTCATTTTGTTCAGAAAAAACCAATTGTAAATGGCCTACTAAAAAAGGCAGTAAGTGAAATAAAGCTTGTAAAACTTGCCATTGGTCAGGATCATAATGAGGGTCTGGTAAATTTTTAATAGCAATTAGAGCATTTAGGAAATCAGGTTCTAAGGCTAAACTTGCCAGTAATTCTTTTGACTGAGCTTTTAACTTATTGTAAACCGAATCTTCACAAGCACCGCGCTTAAGGCCCACGTGATGGTCAAAGCTTTTTCTTAATTTATCATCAGAGGTTAACACTAAGGCCGCTAAACCAGCAGCGGAATCTCTATCGATTTGGTTGAAATACTGCCAATTGATTAGCGCATAGCGCGGTGATTTTGAATTATTTTCAATTAAAGCAATTTGGCGTGAAAGCGAACATAAGATCTCAGCTTGCTTAGGTGGAACCTGGCTTTGAAAACGAGCGAGTTCATGTTGCACAATAGAAGCTAACATTTGCTCATAGGTCGATTTTTCTTGCTCACGTGCCAGATACAACGAAGGCAGCCATTGCTCGCGCTTTCCCAGAAGCGCTATAAATAACTCAAGCAGCCTATCTTGGCGATTATCCAAATGCATCAATAAACATTTCAAAGCGGATTGCAGCTCAGGTTCCCCTAGCGCATAACTTAAACATTGCCGAGCCGCCTTTTGATAAAATATCTGGGGATTATCAGTGATTTGCGCATAAGGAATTTGTTGTTCATCTAAGGGAATAGCCTGTGAGAGCATTTGGCATAGCGAATCAATGGTTACAATGCGCAAGCGTCCCGTTTGATTAAGAATTTGCCAATTTTCTGTTTGGGCGCGTGCTAAAGCCAGGGCGGCATAGTCAAAAGTTTGCTGTTGATGCGGCGATTGGGCTTGTTCACCAGCCGCAACGCTCTGCAAGGCTCTAATAATTCGCTCACGCATTTCTAAAGCGGCTTTGCGGGTAAAAGTCAGCGCAACAATTTGTTCAGGAGCCTTTACTTTTCCCAATAATCTTAAATAACGTTGGGTTAAAATTTCTGTCTTACCTGAGCCTGCTGGTGCTTGAACAATAAAAGACTGGCTGGGATCAGTGGCCTGGGCACGTTGTAAACTATCTTTTAACATGGTAAACGTCCCCTTAATTTCATAGGCCTATGGAACTAATCCAATATAACTTCCTTGGCTGCTAATCTAAGATTATAATTAGAGCTCATACAATGCCCATAAGCTCCTGTATTTGCAATTAAGATCACGTCATTTTCCTGCGTTTTTGGCAAGAGACGATCATAACCAAGTGTATCACCTGACTCGCAAATGGGACCGACAATATGAGCAAACTCGGTTTTATCTTCTTTTAGACGACTTAGGTTTACAATCTCATGATAAGCGCCGTAAAGTGCAGGACGCAGCAGACTATTCATTCCTGTTTCAATACCAATAAAACGCGTTTTTCCTTTTAGCTTGCATTGGGTTACTTTAGCAAGAATAACCCCACATTCCGCTACAAAAAATCGTCCTGGCTCTAACCAAAATGATAAATCCTTAAAGCTCGCTTTCAAAGCTAAAAGTCCTTCATCAAGAGCAGCTAAATTCAAAGCCTGCTGATTCGGTTTTTCAACAATTCCCAAGCCGCCACCCAGATTGAGTATTTTTACATCTGGAAATTGAGCAGCTAGCTTGCCCAGCAGTTCTGCTGTTTGCTGCCAAAGTTCAGGCGTAAGATTGCCGGAGCCGGAATGTGCATGTAAGCCAATAATTTTAATGTTATTTCTATTTATTAATTGCGTTAGATAATCTAAATCTCCTTGTGGAATACCGAATTTTGATTCATTACCACCAGTACACACATATTTATGATGACCTACGCCCATGCCTGGATCAATGCGCAATAATATCGCCTGATTTTCAAAAAGTTCGGGCCAATTCTCTAAAGGATACAAATTATCAACTGTCACATAACAGCCTACCGAAAGTGCAAAAGCATATTCATTTTTCGCGGCAAAATTAGGTGTAAACAGCAAGCGCTTTTTATCAATCTCAGGAAAAATGTCAAGGACGTGTTTTAACTCGTCAATGGATACGCATTCAAAATTCACTCCTTTGGCGTAGAGAGTTTGTAAAATAGCCTCATGAGGATTGGCTTTAATCGCATAGAAAAGACTATCAATGGAGGACAAAGCTAATAATTCTTCTGCCTTTGACTTAAGCATCCCACGTTGGTAGACGTAGCAAGGGGAATGAGTTGCCGCAAGCTTCAAAAGCTGCTTTTGTTCATTTTCCCACCAAGGAGTTGCTCTTATGCAGGGGTTACCAAATTCTTCCTGCCAAGATTTAGAGTAATAAAAGCTTTGAGGATTATTTTCGATGAGCAGGGCGTGTAATTTCTGGCACAATTTATCGGCTTGCGCTTCATCAACCACAAAGGTCAAATTCAAATCATTGGAAGCGAGCGACATTAAATAAATTTGCTGTGCTTCAAATAGCTCAAGAGCTGGGCCTAATTGGGGAAGAACCGTGCGAATCTGATGACCGACCAAACTTACCGCGGAGCAGGATTCGATTATTTTTGCACGCCCAAATTGATTAAGGTCGGCTAGCAAAGCATCCAAAGCGCGTTGATGGTGTAATTTACCATTACTGTCTAATGAGAGTGTTACGTTGAACTCCGATGAGGAAAGTAGATCAATCGAAAAACCATGTGATTTAAAGGTCGTAAAAATGTCTGCTAAGAAACCCACTTGTCGCCACATATTTAAGGTATCAATAGATATTAAGATCACCTTTTCTTTCACTTGAATGGATTTAATAGGTGGCGCATTCTCATCACTTTCATTTGAAATTCGCGTGCCAGAATGTTCAGGCATTCGCGTGAACTTCACTACCATAGGTATGCCTGCTTTTCGAACGGGGGGTAAGCAGTTGGGATGTAAAACCTTTGCTCCCATAGAGGCAATTTCTTGCGCCTCATGATAATCCAATTGTTTAAGAAGTCTGGCATGAGGTAATAAATGAGGATTTGCTGTGTAAATCCCAGGAACATCAGTCCAGATTTCGCAGGCTGACGCTTGTAAAATTGCAGCAAGCAAAGCCGCGGAAGTATCGGAACCCCCGCGCCCTAGAAGAACGGTGTCACCCTCAGCATTTGCTGCAAAAAAACCTTGAGTAATAATTGCTGCCGCACCCGAGTCAATTAATTTTTTGCTAAGTTCAGGGTTAGCTTCTGAATTACAGCGTGCTGCAAGGTAATTAACATTATCTCCACCGTGAACTGGAGTTGATCTTAGCGCTTCTCGTACATCAAACCAAAGACAATTTATGCCTTGATTCTGTAAAAAAGCATGGCCAAGTCGAGTCATAATTAACTCTCCAGAACTTAAAATCTGAGCCCGGGTTTTAGCCGATGCTTCTTTTAGCAAAGCAATTCCTTTAAGCCATTGTTGCAATTGCTTTAGATCGTTGGCAATGAGTTCTGCAGAAACTGATAAATCGTCTGCTAAGGCTAAATAGGCCTCAGTGATTTCCGCTTCCAGAGTTTGTTGTTGATTGACTAGAGCTGCATCAATTGCAATTTCTAATTTATCAGAGATCTTGGACAAAGCAGAGCAAACAATAACAGGCTGGGCACCGTTCGCTATATGTTGTTGGGTAATAGCGGCAATTTTCTCCCAGGTTTGCAGGGACGATACACTGGTTCCGCCAAATTTGGTCACGAGTTGTTGCATGAAATTTCCGCACAAAAAAAGAGCACCTTACCATGGACTTAATAGTATTGACAAGACGCTTGCCTGGGATGACTCTGATATTAAATTTACATAATGAATTTAAACTAATCATATTGGATTTTATATGTATCTCCAATGATTTTATTAACAAATTTTTCTTGCTTTCGATTGAAAACCCATCCAATTCCTTTATTATCTGACCTTTGATAATTCCGGATATATTTTGTGTAAGGAGTGTTGAGTGAGAAGCATGCAAAAACCTATAAGAACAATCGTTTACACAGCGGTAATTGCAGTAATGGTCAATACTCCTGCAGCGGCTGGGAGTTTTTCACTTTATACTGAAAGTAGCCCTGCAGCAATTGGTAACTATGCCGCGGGTATAGCTGCAGAGGCAGCCGATGCTTCAACCGGCTGGTATAATCCTGCAGGCCTATCATTAATTCACGCTCGAGAAGCAGTTTTTGGCCTCGTAGCCGTATCTCCCTCAGCAAAATTAACTGGCTTTAGTTTATTTTCAACTCAAGGAATTCCTCCATATCTACAACAATTTAACAATTTAAAAGGCGCCAAACCTGGTTATGTTCCTTCTTTCCATGCGGCTTTACCAGTTGGAGTAAACACGACAATTGGTTTTAGTATGATCTCTCCTTTTGGATTAGCAACTGAGTGGAATCGACTTGGCCCAGTGCGTTACCAGGCAACCAATTCCAATTTGCTCACGACCAACATTTCGCCTGAAATTGGTTCAAGAGTAAGTGAGCATTTTTCTGTTGGTGCTGGTATTGATATTCAATATGCACGCGTTCGATTTAACCGTGTTTTGGGCTCACCTGATGCCATGGTTGCTTCAAGAGCTCCAGCAAACACTTTGGATTCATTAAGCTATAATAAAGGTGATTCCTACGGTGTTGGTTTTCATGCGGGCTTAATGGCTTTGTTTAATGCTGATCACACCCGACTGGGTTTGAATTATCAATCTCAGGTACGTCACCGTTTTAATGGTTATAGCCGTTTAATGGGTCGTTTAGCGAGTATTGGACCTATAGTAACTCCAGCATCAATAAGACTTGCTAATCCTAATGCAATATTTACCTCTTATGATTTAGCATCTAATACTATAATTCTGCCTGATGTTGCTACTTTAAGTGCTTATCAAGATCTCAATGAAAAATTTGCCTTGTTGGGTTCGGTTGTTTACACCGGTTGGAGATCTCTCTCAACCCTTGAGCTTAAGCGAGTTGCTGCTTTTGCACCCAGAGTGGGTCAGGTTTTTATTAATTCAGCATCGCCTCAAAACTATCGTAATACCTGGCGTGCAGCTGGTGGTGTAAACTATCGTTTCACTGAAAAATTAATGCTGCGAGCCGGTGGTGGTTATGATCAAACGCCAACCAACAATGAATTCAGAGATGTTCGTATACCTGATTCTAATCGTTGGGCAGCCTCAGTGGGCGCTCATTATCAAGTAAAGCCTAATATTGGTATTGATTTTGGTTATACCCACTTATTCTCAGCGGGAACTGCGAGAATTAATCGAGTAGATCCAGTTGGCACCTTAAGTAGCTATCGAGTTAATGCAAAAATTGATGCTTATGCTAACCTCTTCGGTCTACAAGCTGTTTGGGTTCTTGATCAACCCATGGTTATGCCTACTAAATAATCAAGGCTGTTACTTAGACTTCACTAATGAAAAAGCTACGCTCTGCGTGGCTTTTTTTATAGTTCAATTAGCAGGAGATAGAAAAGAACAGCGTTCTATTCACTTAAATTAACAATGGCGTGCGATCTATATAATAAGCAAAAATGGAAAAATCTATTTTATTGAAGTTAAGGAGATAACACATCATGAATACTAAATTAAGCAATACTTCAGATAATATTAAAGCGTTAGTAGATTGCCTACTTAAAATGATGGCGTCTATTCAGATGTATTTATTTATATTCTTGATAATACTTCCTCAGTTCTCGAAGATGTATTGCCTTTTTTAAAAAAGCTATAATTCAAATGGACTTGGAAATTCCTATAATAAGGACAAATCAGTTTGGATAATACTAAGGCATTATATGATTGAGATTTTTAATGAACTAAGTCTGATTATATCTATTAAAAGATCTCGATCAAAATAGTATTTAAGGTATTCAATGATAAAAAAGCTCCCAGATTACATGCTCAATGAATCTGGTAGTATATTTTATTACAAACTAACAATAAGAATCGAATAGTTTGATTGTTTCAATTGTGGGTTTTATATTCTGTGCCTGCATCAATAATATGCAGTCACTTAAAACAGATTAGTGATAATATTCAGACGCTAAGTCAGTCTCATCAAGAATAGGGGTGGCTTTGGTGGCTTCTCTTGTTTGCAGTCCGGTATCTTTAGGATGAAAGATTTTTTTATATTGATGAATAGTGTCTAAATAGCGAATTTTTTTCTCCTTATCCCATTTAGTATCTAAAAATTTTCGTTCCTCTACAGGCACAGGCGAGCCTATGGAAGAGCTAACAGGGAGTAAATTTTCTAGCCGGGTGAGAGGATGAGGATTATTAATGTACTTTTTGCGATAATAATCAATTGCTACGAAGGCAGCGTTCAACGAGAAACCAATAGTCGCCCCTACTGTTAAACCGATTAAAGTTCCAATGCCAGGAACCAGCATCCCTATCGCAGCTCCCAGACAAGCTCCAAAAACCACTCCGCTGACAAGAATAAGTCCTCTTAATAAATTACTACCTTCGGGGCTTGTGTAAAGATAAACTAACCCTGCGATCATTACTGGTATAGCCCATGGGGACAATATTATCATGCCTGCAACATACATGTAGAACAAGACCGGGGTTAACAATAAATATAAAGGTCCAGAAGCAAAGAATGTCAAGAGCGGGCATAACGGCATAAGTATAGATACTAGCATTGCAGAATAAAAAGCATAACGCTTTGCTTTGGTATCTTTATCAATAAGCTCAATCAATTGAGACTCATAAAGCTAAAATTTACAGGAGAGTTAAATTTACTACTACGTCAGGATACGTGTGCAAACGGGTCACTGAAGTTTAAAAATGGGTCTGCAGCGCTAGCAGCCTATGAGATTCAGCCTATTCCCAAGGATACCAGTTATGATGGATATCCAGGAAAACCCTACTCTGCGATTAAGCTTTTAGAGCGAAGCAATTTAGCAAAATCTTTAGTAAAATATGAAATAATAATATCGGCGCCGGCGCGCTTAATAGCGATTAGGCTTTCTATCATTGCTTCTTCTTCATTGATTAAACCCTGCGTTGCAGCATTCTTTAGCATGGAATATTCACCGCTTACCTGATAAGCACAAAGTGGAATTTCAGGAAAATGTTGTTTTACTCTAAAAATTACATCCAGGTAATTCATGGCCGGTTTAACCATGATGAGATCAGCTCCTTCATCCAAATCAAGGGCTACTTCTCTCAGCGCCTCATTGGCGTTAGCAGGATTCATCTGATAGGTTTTGCGATCACCAAACTGGGGTGCGCCATTGGCAGCATGACGGAAAGGACCATAAAAGCAGGAACTATATTTAACAGCATAGCTCAATATGGCCGTATCTTTAAAGCCGGCCTTATCAAGCCCTTGGCGAATTGCAGATACCATTCCATCGATCATGCCGCTGGGCGCTACCCAGTCTGCGCCTGCTTCTGCATAGCTTAGGGCTTGTTTAACTAAAAGCTCCAGGGTGCTGTCATTATCTAAGGATTTATCTTTTAAAGCACCACAATGACCGTGATCCGTGTATTCGCAAAAGCAAACATCGCAAATGATTAGCATGTCTTGATTGAGCTCACGAATTTTTCGAATTGCTTGTTGAATTATACCTATTGAACTAAATGAGCTGCTTCCGATAGCATCTTTGTGTGCAGGGATACCAAAAAGTAGAACTGCTTTAATTCCCAAAGTGGAAAGTTCTTCAATCTCAGCACTTAGACAATCCAGACTTAGCTGATATTGGCCTGGCATAGACTTGATTTCTTGCTTCTCTTGAATCAGCTCGGAGATAAATAAAGGAGCAATAAATTGTTCTAAATTTAAGCGAGTTTCTTGCAACATGGCACGAATTGCTGGCGTGCGACGTAAGCGTCGTAGTCTAAGCGGCAAATGAAAATCTATCATTTAGAATTATCCCGTTGTTTGTGAGTATAAAGCAAATCAATACTTGAAGTATCCACATTGGCATTCACTTGAATACTAAAAAATTTGTTCAACAAATAAGTAATAGTAAAAGTACTCGGATCGGAATCCTGGGCAGTTTTATCAGCTAAATCATAATTATAACTGAGATAAATACGTTTGGTTAGTGATTTACCGACCACAATGGAATTGCTATCGCTTAGCTTATTGGTTTGTTTGTTCACTGAAGTGTTAGTCTTCAGATCAACATCTAAATCCAAGGTCTGTTTTAGTTGTTCTATTAATTGCAAGCCACGAGAGTCTGAACCAAGATTCATTGAGGTAATCGCTTTTAGAAGCAGTTGCCCCCCTGCTTTATTAGCTTGACTTGCTGGTTTTCCCAAGATCAACAGCGACAGAATATCAGCCTGAGACAAGGTTGACGGTTCAGAAAAAAGACTAATTTTTGGAGATTTTAAAGGACCTGTAACCTGGACTCCAGCTGTAGTATTTTCACCTATATCAAGGGTTTGCAGATTCGCTGACTTGAAATCAAGCATTTGACTTGTTTTTGCAAGAGAGGAAGAACTATTAAAATGTCGGCTTGCTCTAACATTGATGTTAGGGTTATCAATAATACCACCAGTAAAAAGTAATTCACCTTGGTCAATAGTTAAATCCTGACCGTATGCCTTATAAGTTCCATCACGTACCGTCAGCTCACCTATTGCTTTTAAAGAACTCTGAGGTACTTTGCGAAGTTGCAGGCTACCCTGCAAAAATCCCTGTAGTCCCTTCACATTGATGGCTACTTCAGAACCCATTTCAACACGAATATCGGCATTTATTGGTAGAGAATTTGATTCTTCAACAGGTTTTGCATTCTTAAAAATGACATCCGGCGATAAATTAACCGTATTATCAAAAGATTGAGGTTTAATTTGGGCAGTGGGTACTAAAATCGTTCCCTTTATATCCACCAAGTTAGGAGTAAGAGTGAGAATCAATTGCGGGGAAATATTAATTGAATATTCAGACGTTTTAATCAAAGGAAAATTGCTAGCCTCTACCAGGATACTACCGTTCAGCTTTGGTGCAAACTCCCCTTTGCCCTTTAAATTTAAGGGTTGATTTTGCGATTTCATGCTTCCTTCTAGAGTCCAGGTTTTATTACGACTTAGCAAATTAAACTGCACTGGATTCAAATCAAGACCCAGTTGGGTCATCAAAATTCGAGCTTTATCAAGGCTCAGATAGCCCTCATAGGCAGGCTGTTTTACAGTACCCGATACAAGAAGATTGGCGTTCAATTCACCTTCAATTTTTGAAAGAGCAGGACTCAAAGTTTGTATAAAGTTTAACGAATTCACTTTTAAGTTTAGTTTACCTGTAACGGTTTGACTTTCACCTAGACCTTTAGTCAATTCAAATTTAGGTAAAGCAAGCTCAACTGCTAAAGACTTATTTGGATCAATTGTTAAATGGCCATTAACCTGTAAGCTTTGTTGGCTAAGGTCAGCTTTCACTTCGCCACCTAAAAATTCCAAGCGTCTTTGAGGCTTTCCCTCAGCAATATGATAAGAACCCGGCGCAAGATTAATGGTTGCATGGCCTGAATTAGGCGTAGTTAGCACAGCCTCAGCAGAAACTGTGGTTTCTAAAGATTTTAAAGCTGGATGTAGGAGTTTTGGTTCAGGTATTGTAGCTTTTAATTGCCATTGATAAGGTGGGGAACCGCTTAGCAAAACTTCATTTTTACCGAGCCTAAGTTCAGCCTTGGCTTCTTGATTTTGATAGCTAATGAAACCTTCTAAATGGCTACCAAAATAAAGCGCATTTAAATCTGCGTTAACTACCAAATTCTGAACAGAATTTCCGCTAAACTGGCTATTAATATTAAGTTCTTGAAGGGGGAAATTTATACCCAATAAATCAAAAGATTTTGCTTCAATTTCCCCCTGAATTTTTGGTAATTTTAACTCATTAGACGCTAAATTAATTCTCAGATAGCCCTTAGGAATTTTAACTTCTGAGCTACTCGTAAAACCCTCATGAGTGGTAGTTGCATTTAATTGTATAGCTGACTCAAGGGGCGCTGTTGTTTTTGTCAATAATTGAAGCGTAAAATTAGGAAAATTACCCTTAATTTGTAAAGATCCCTCTGGACTTTTTAATAACAGATCTTTATTAATAGGCCAAACAAAATTTGCCCAATTGGCAAAGGAATTTAATTCAACGACATTTCTTAAGGTCCCATTCAATATAAAATTGGACGGCTTTGTAGCTTCTGCATGCCAATGATATAGTGATAGCTCACCACCGGCAGTCAAAAAACCATCAATGCTTTGACCTTGATGATTAAGGTTAAAGGTTAATTTAGCGGTAGATGCATAGGGATAAGAGGGCTGGATTTTTCCCTCTAAGTTAAAATGGTTATCAGCTAAACTGAGCTTCGATTGGTAAATTTGCCAAAGTTGATTGCTAAAAAATGCATGCATACTGAATCGCTCAAAGCTCCAGATTGAACTATTTTTCTTCAGGATAATTTGACCAATGGTTAGATTTTGAAGATTTAATTCGACGGGTAATTTTGGTAATTTAAAGCTGGGCTGGTTGATATTTTTTTCCTGTATGGTACTCAATTCCATAGAAGAAGCGGATAATTTTTCAATTAAAAGTTGATTTTGGATTAAGGATTTCCATCGCCATCTCATTGTTAAATTAGACAAGCTTAATTCGATATTTTTATTTTTATATCTGAGTTTCGCCATAGAAAAATTAGATATCAGTCTGCCTTTTGGCTCTTCAATATAAAATTCACCCGGAATACTGATTTGGGCTAATTTGGAAATAATAACTAAGCCGGTAGAAGTGGATACTAAAAAAATAAATATTGAAGTTAGCAAAACCAATAGAAAAACTAATTTATACACAATGGATTGGATAGCTTTCATTTAAAGATCAGGTCCCATAGATACAACAAGTCGAGGATATTTCGATTGCCGTTGAAATTTAGAATTAATTGGTTGTGCTACACCTATTTTAATGGGTCCTAGAGGTGAAACCCACATTAGGCCAATACCAATATCATTTTTTAATTTTTTAGGAAAGGGTTTGTACACATCGCCACTGTCAAAAAATCCGACCAAGTACCAATTTTCTTTAAATTCTTTCTGAATTTCTAAACCGGCATAGGTTAAAATTTTACCAGGTCCCGCGGGATTAATTGAATTAAAGCTATAACCTTTGAGATTATCAGCACCGCCAAGGAAGAGGGCTAGAGATAAAGGCAATTTATTGATGTCATCAATTTGTGTAAAACCATGCATAGTATGAAAATAAAATCGTGTACGAATTACTGGAATAGTTAAAGCCGCCTTTACATTAAGTGATGCTTGAACAAAATTTTCATGGGAAGCAAGAGATTTTGAAGCACCTAAAGCTGTTAAATTAATTTTATAACCCGAAGGTGAAAAAAGTTTTTTCTTTTTCTTAAGCCAAGTTAGACTTGCTTTGGGAAAGAGGGTAAAGCTGGCTTCCTTTGAGCGGTTATCGTAATGATAGTCGTCATAAAGGCTATTAATAGATAAAATACGCTTGTATTGTGGCAAACGATGATGCTGAGAAAAAGATAATAAAGCAGAATTCGATTTACCGGCGTCATAATTTAATCGCGATAAATTTCCCGTTATTTGATATTCATCAGTCACTGGATTTTTGCCTGGTATCGTGTATTTCGTTTGAATCATGCTTTGCCTTTTTGAACCAATACCAAGAGCACTCAATTTATGACCCGCCGAGTTAACTGGAATAATATTAAAGCCTGCACGACCGCGAAAGTCCGTATCCGTTCCATAGCCTATACCGAGTGAATAGCTGAGTCGTTTAGCCGGTTGCAGCTTTACCTCAACTGGAATGTAGTGATCATTACCGGTGATTTGTGGCTTAACGGTAATGCTTCGAAAATAACCACTATTAGCTAATTGATTATTTAAGGTTAAAATTTGTGCAGTTGAATAGGGCTTGCCATAGCTAAAAGGAACAAATCGGTGCAATAACTCCGGCGAAATATTGGTGGGATCAAATTTTACCTGGCCAAAATAGTAACGAGTGCCGGTATTAAATTCTAGGTTGATTGCTGCGCTATTGTTCGCCTCATCAAGCAAAACTTCAGCTTTTTCAAAAGACGAATGCAGATAACCTTCCTTCTCAGCAGCATCTGTTAAACTATGTTTGGCGTTTTCATAGCTGGCACTGTTAAATACTTGCCCTTGAGCAATAGGTAATTTCTCAAGGGCTTTTTTAAGTTTAACCGCAGTAGCACCTTCACCGCTAAATTGGACGTTAAGACTGGTAATATACATCGGAGGACCAGGCAGGATATGAATTCTTAAAGGTTGACGTTTAATAATTATTTGCGGTTTGAAATAGCCTAAAGGTTGCATTGCTTGTTCAATTTCTTGGCGTAGTTCTGCGTCAGTTTCTTTTAAAACAGGTTTAGTTTGATTAAGATCAGTTAAACGCGACTGAATGTTTTCCAAAAGCTTATCTTTAACACCACTAAGATAGAAATCAGGTACCGGAGTGGCGCCTAAAACTAAGACGAAGCTTAGAATTGCCGTAACTCTGGTTGTTAAATGATAAACTTTGGTGTTTATAAATCTTGTGGAAGTGGCTCGAGAATGCCAACAAGAACTAAACTTGTTTAATAGATTATCTCTCATGCAAGCCCTGTAGAGTTATTTTGAATGAAAGTCTCCAATTCTTTTAAGCGATAAACCAACTCTAACGCTTGTCGTGCTGTTAAATTATCGACATCGATTTTTGCTAATTCCTTCATGAGTAGTAAATTCTCCGCTTTAACGGCCTGAGGTTGCGGCTTATTAGTGGCTTTAACGCCTTGAACTTGTTTTAAATGTTGATTTGCAAGTTTGAGAACAGCTTCAGGAATGCCCGCAAGTTGGGCTACCTCTAAACCATAGCTACGATTAGCTTGTCCTTCCTCTACGCGATAGAGAAAGACGATTTTTCCCGTTGAAAGCGTTGCTTTTAAGTGAACATTTTTGATGCTTTGAAACTGGTTAGGTAGGGCGGTAAGTTCAAAATAATGGGTAGAAAATAAAGTAAACGCTTTGATTTCCTGGGCAAGATAAACACAAGTGGCATAGGCTAAAGCCATACCATCGTAAGTACTCGTTCCACGGCCAATTTCATCGATTAGAACTAAACTTTTATGGGTAGCTTGTCTGAGAATATGGGCAGTTTCTGTCATTTCTACCATAAAGGTTGATTGCCCAGAAGCTAAGTCATCACTAGCTCCAATGCGGGTAAAAATGCGATCAATAGGGCCAATCTTTACACACGTCGCGGGTACAAAACTGCCTATATGAGCCAAGAGCACAATTAAAGCAGTCTGACGCATATAAGTCGATTTTCCTCCCATGTTAGGGCCGGTAATTAATAGCATGGTGTTATTACTATCTAAATTTAAATCATTGCCGATAAATTGTTCCTGGAGGACTTGCTCCACCACGGGATGGCGTCCTTCTTTTATAACAATGCCGGGTTCGACAACAAAATCAGGGCAGCACCAATTTAAACTGGCGGCGCGCCCGGCAAAATTAGTGAGCACATCGAGCTCAGCAACTGCCTGAGCAAGTTGTGTTAAGGGATGGATAAATTTTAGCATCTCTTCTAATAAACATTCATAAAGCCATTTTTCGCGTGCCAAGGCTTTAACTTGTGCGGAGAGAACTTTTTCCTCAAAGATTTTTAATTCTGGTGTTATATAACGTTCAACATTTTTCAACGTTTGTTTGCGTTGAAAGTTTAAAGGGGCTTTTTCAGCTTGGTTTTTTGATAATTCAATAAAATAGCCTTGGACACGATTATAACCAAATTTAAGTGAGCTTAGGCCAGAGCGCTCTTTTTCGAAGGTTTCTAAGCCAATAAGTTTTTCAGTCGCATTAGAATTTAAAGCTCTTAATTCATCAAGTTCTTCATCAAAACCTGCGGCAATGACTCCGCCATCACGAATTAGCATTGGAGGATTTCCAACCAAAGCGGCACTCAGCAAATCTTTTAGAATAGGCTGCGGTAATAATGCTTTAGCCAGAATTTGAATGGCTGAGGCCTTATTATTCGCTATCACTTGGGTCAATTCAGGAAGAAGGTCTAAGCTTTGCCTAAGCTGTACAAGATCCCGCGGTCTGGCCGATTTTAGAGCTATCCTTGAAACTATTCGTTCAATATCGCAGATTTGTTTTAATAGGGGGGACAATAAGAAGTCTTGTTTAGTACCAAGCAGCTCGGCAACTGCCTGCTGGCGTTGTTGAATGAAGCTAGCTTTTCTGAGCGGTCTTCCAAGCCAGCGTTTTAATAAGCGGCTTCCCATCGCACAAGCCGTTTGATCCAGAATGGCCATTAAGCTGTTTTCACGCCCACCTTGATAGTTTTCAAATAATTCTAAATGTTTTTGAGTTGAAGCATCCAGCTGAAGATAATCTTCGCTTTGTTCCAAAGTAATCTTGGTTAAATGAGGCAAAGCTTGCTTTTGTGTTGCCTGCAAATATATTAATAAACTACCAGCAGCTGAGAACGCGAGATTGTACTGATCACCGCCATAAACAGCTAAATGTGAAACTGCAAATTGCTCACAAAGTAGCTGTTTAGCACGATTTAAATCAAATTCCCAAGCGGGACGAACTTTTTGCGGATAAGCAGGATTGCGAAAATTACCAAGAGCCAATTGTTCTTGCAAGAGGATTTCAGCGGGTTGTAAACGATTTATTTCCGCAACAAGCTGAGTCTCGTCTGTTACTTGCAAAAGATGAAAGCGCCCGCCGCTTAAATCAACCCAGGCCAAGCCAAATTGCATTTTATGTTGGTGAACGCTCAGCAAAACAGTATCTCGTTTGGCATCTAGAAGGGCTTCGTCTGTCACTGTCCCTGGCGTTATAATACGTGTTACTTGACGTTCCACAGGACCTTTAGATGTAGCTGGATCTCCTATCTGTTCGCAAATTGCGACCGATTCCCCTTTTTTTAATAAACGGGCTAAATAATTTTCAACGGCATGATAAGGCACACCGGCCATGGGAATTGGTTTATCAGCCGATTGCCCTCGATGAGTCAGAGTCAAGTCAAGCAGTTTTGCAGCTCTTTTGGCATCATCGAAAAAAAGTTCATAGAAATCGCCCATACGATAGAGCAAAAGCATATCAGGATGCTCTGATTTAATACGTAGATATTGTTGCATCATCGGTGTATGCGTAACAGACATGGCATTCTAACAGCAGTAAAGTTAAAAGATTCTAACAAATAGGCCTCTTGGGATACAGCTTTGGCTGCAAATTGGCAGAAAATACATCAGTACTTTTTATTTAATAAAGTCTATACTGAGTCAAGGCCTTGATTTTATTCTAAGGTTTGCAATAGATATCTTAGGCTTAATTACTGTTAGATATTGATTTAAGAAGATTTTTGTAAGACTATTTAGGGAGTTTTATCTAATGTTAAATAATGGAGAAAGATTATGAACCGTTTGGCCCTAATAACAATGACTGCATTTTTGACAGTTGCTCTTTCAGCTTGTGGCGATAGAACAGAAAAGAAGGTTGAAGTGGATACTAATGGTCAGCCAGCTCAGGTTACTCAGCCGACTTCAGATACTACTGTCATTACAACTCCTAGCGATACTACAAAAACAAATCCATAAGTTTGTTTTTTGAATATTAAAACCCTGTGCTAAAGCATGGGGTTTTTTTTGGGGATAAAAATGATTGAACTCAGCGAACCAGTTGCTAAACTAACTGCAATTTTAGGCCTAAAAAATTTAAAAATTTCCACAGCAGAATCTTGCACTGGTGGCTTAATTGCTTCTTTATTAACCGATTTAGCAGGAAGCTCTGCATGGTTTGAACGGGGTTTTATAACCTATAGTAATTTAGCAAAGCAGGAAATGTTGAGTGTAGATCCTCAGCTAATTAGTTCGCATGGGGCGGTTAGTCAAGAAGTGGCTGAAGCCATGGCTTTAGGTGCTTTAGCTCATAGCCAATCGCCTCTTTCCCTTGCAGTGACCGGGATTGCCGGTCCTGGCGGCGGCTCTGTGCAAAAACCGGTGGGTACGGTTTGGATTGCTTGGGCTGGAATCAACTTAATTCCTCGTAGTTCGCTTTATAATTTCCCCGATCAGTCACGACAAAGCGTACGTCACTTGGCTTGTATGATGGCATTGCAAGGCGCTCTTACTTTTATAACAGAGAATTTCGGTGATTTCTAAAAGATTGCTCACTTCTTTGCGGTAGGCTAATAACTATGTATAATTTATGCTTTGCACACTACGGGTGAATTTATGGAAGACAACAAACAAAAAGCACTAAGCGCTGCTCTCGCACAAATCGAACGTCAATTTGGTAAAGGTTCTGTAATGCGCATGGGAGACAGCACAGTCTCACGAGATATTGAAGCGATTTCTACAGGCTCCTTGGGTTTAGATATCGCCTTGGGAATTGGCGGTTTACCTAAAGGCCGAGTGGTGGAAATTTACGGACCTGAATCCTCAGGCAAAACAACGCTTACTCTTCAAGTCATTGCGGAATGCCAGAAAAAAGGCGGCACTGCGGCTTTTATTGATGCGGAACACGCACTTGATCCCGGTTATGCGGCTAAATTGGGCGTAAATGTCGATGATTTATTGGTTTCTCAGCCTGACACTGGCGAGCAAGCCTTGGAAATTACTGATATGCTGGTTCGTTCCGGTGGAGTTGATGTCATTATTATTGACTCGGTAGCAGCCCTAACTCCTAAAGCGGAGATTGAAGGCGAAATGGGTGATCACCATGTAGGCTTACAAGCCAGATTGATGTCTCAGGCTTTGCGTAAGCTCACTGCGAATATTAAGCGCACTAACACTTTGGTAATTTTTATTAACCAAATCCGAATGAAAATTGGTGTTATGTTTGGTAACCCTGAAACGACAACGGGTGGTAATGCCCTTAAATTTTATGCTTCTGTTCGGCTGGATATTCGACGCGTGGGTTCAATTAAGAAAGGTGATGAAGTTCTTGGCAGTGAAACGAGGGTGAAGGTTGTTAAAAACAAAGTAGCTCCCCCATTTAAAACCACGGATTTCGATATACTTTATAATGAAGGTATTTCTCGCGAAAGTGAAATTATTAACCTGGGCGCTCAGTTGAATTTAATTGAAAAATCAGGAGCCTGGTATTCTTATAAAGGCGAAAAAATTGGCCAGGGAAAAGAAAATGTTCGCCAATACCTAAAAGAAAATCCCAAACTATCAGTCCTTTTAGAGCAGCAAATCAGAGCTGAGCTATTGGAAAAGAAAATAGCAGCCGCTCCGGTTGAAGAGTTAGAGAGCGCGGATGGCCTCAGCGAGTGATTGTGCAATGCGCCTGCTTGCCAGGCGCGAGCATGGTGCCCAGGAACTAGCTGGCAAACTGCTGCAAAAAGGTTTTGAGGCAGCTGAAATCTCTGCGCTTATCAAGGAATGTCAGCGTCTTGGTTTACAGTCTGATGTTCGCTTTGTAGACGCTTTTTGTCGCTATCGTATACGACAAGGTTATGGCCCTCTTAAAATTAGCCAGGAATTGCTAACCAAGCAGATTGAGCGCGATTTAATTGCAGCCACTCTTGAGCAAGAGCAGGCAAATTGGTTAACTCATGCTTTAGCAGTCTGGCATAAAAAATACAAAGATCAGACTAATATATCGTTTAACGAATTACAAAAAAGACAGCGTTTTTTACTATACCGTGGATTTTCCACTGAGACTATTGCAAAAGTTATTGCTGAAGTGCGTGGCAAAAATTATCATTCTTCATGAAGAAGCGCCCTTACAAAATGATTCTAATAGTTCAGCTGGAAATGCTAATTGTTTATTGATAACTGTGAAAATTACGATCATGAAGAGTTCCGAGCTAAGACAAGCATTTTTTAATTACTTCACTTCCAAGGGCCATCATCCGGTTGAGTCCGGCCCACTGGTGCCTACTAACGACCCCACTCTCTTATTTACTAATGCTGGCATGGTACAGTTTAAAGAATGCTTTCTTGGTTCAGAGACTCGTTCCTATAGTCGTGCTGCGAGTGTTCAAGGCTGCATACGCGCCGGCGGAAAGCACAATGACCTGGAAAATGTAGGTTATACAGCAAGGCATCACACTTTCTTTGAGATGCTGGGAAATTTTAGCTTCGGCGATTATTTCAAACGAGAAGCCATTCAGTTTGCCTGGGAATTTTTAACCACCGTTTTAAAATTACCCGCTGAACGTTTATGGGTGACGGTTTATAAAGATGATGAAGAAACAGCTGATATTTGGCTTAAAGAAATGGGCATTTCTGCTGAGCGCTTTTCACGTTGCGGTGAAAAAGATAACTTCTGGTCAATGGGCGATACAGGCCCTTGTGGCCCTTGCACGGAAATCTTTTATGATCATGGTTCCGAAATAGCCGGAGGGCCTCCAGGAAGTCCTGATGAAGATGGTGATAGATACATTGAAATCTGGAATCTGGTTTTTATGCAATTTAATCGTGATAAGGAAGGTTATTTACACCCGCTCCCTAAACCTTCAGTGGATACGGGCATGGGCCTTGAGCGAATTGCTGCTGTCGTCCAGGGTGTTCATAATAATTATGATATTGATATTTTCAAATATCTGATTCAGGCTATTTGTAAAATTTCACCCTCTATTGATGCAAGTCATGTATCTCTTAGAGTTATTGCGGATCATATTCGCGCTTGTTCATTTTTAATTGCCGAAGGCATTATGCCTGCTAATGAAGGTAGAGGCTATGTTCTTCGTCGAATCATTCGTCGAGCAGTACGACATGGTAATAAGCTAGGCCTATCCTCCCCATTCTTCTCAAACCTAGTGCCTGCACTTGTTAAGGTGATGGGTGAGGCTTATCCCCAACTTAAAGTAAATAAAGACCAAATTGCGCATGTATTAGAGCAGGAAGAAAATCAATTTGCTCGCACGCTTGAGCAGGGTTTACGCTTATTACAGGAGCAAATCCAGTCTTTAACTAGTGAAGAAATTCCAGGCGAGGTTGCTTTTAAACTCTATGATACCTATGGTTTTCCTCTTGATTTAACTGCTGATATAGCACGAGAACAAAATTTAACCATTGATATGCAAGGTTTTAATCATTGCATGCAACAACAACGAGAATTATCGCAATCGGCAAGTCAGTTTAATGCAGATTATTCCATTTCAGCAAAGCTTTCTGAGCGCTCTGAGTTTCATGGTTATCGTGAAGAAAATTTACATTCCAAAATTTTAGTATTAGTTTCGGGGACTGAGCGAGTTTCCAAATTAATTAAAGGTCAAAAAGGCGCGGTTATTCTAAAAGATACCCCCTTTTATGCAGAAAGTGGTGGGCAGGTTGGCGATCAAGGTAAAATAATTGATGGCAAAACAATATTTCGAGTGGATGATACACAACGAGTTGGACAAGCAATTGTTCATCATGGTGAAGTTTTAGATGGGGTCTTGTCAATAAATCAAGAGGTAAATGCTCAGATAAATTCTTCTCGTCGCAATGCGATTAGACTTAATCATACCGCCACTCACTTATTACATGCGGCTCTCAAACAAATTATTGGTACACATGTGCAACAAAAAGGCTCTTTAGTTGATGCGGAACGGACTCGCTTTGATTTTTCCCATTCTGAGCCTTTAACTCCAGTGCAAATACGAGAAATTGAAAACTTGGTCAATGATAAAATTCGAGCTAATGATGAAGTTAGCACGGAAATAATGACCATTGAAGAGGCTAAGAAAACAGGGGCAGTGGCATTATTTGGTGAAAAATATAGCGACACCGTACGTGTTTTGTCGGTCAATGAGTTTTCTAAAGAACTCTGCGGCGGAACGCATGCCTCTCGCACAGGTGATATTGGCTTATTTAAAATAACTGCAGAATATGGCGTTGCTGCTGGCATACGTCGGCTTGAGCTCGTTACTGGGGCTTACGCCTTGCAGTGGATCAACCAACAATTGGAACATTTAGATGAGGTAGCGGCTAAGCTTAAAACGACTTCCTCAGCTGCAAGCGACAAATTGTCACAATTTTTGCATGATGCAAAACAACAAGAGAAAGAGTTGGCGCGTGTTAATGCCCAACTCGCAGCAAAATCAGGAGCTGATTTGCTGGCAGAAGTGAAAAAAATAAATGATGTACAGCTGTTGGTTAAGCGTATGGGCTCTATGGATGGCCAGAATCTAAGAATTACTTTAGACCAGTTAAAGTCCAGAATTGAAAATGCCGTGATTGTTTTGATAGCGACTGAGAAAGATAAAATGAATGTTGTTGCTGGAGTTAGCAAGAGTCTTCTCGGTCGTATTCCAAGCGCTGCAGTGCTTGTTAAGCATCTCTGTGGCAAAGGTGGAGGCCGCGACGACATGGCTCAAGGAGGCGGACGTGTTCCAGAAGATCTGGACGAAAAGATTTCGCAGATTGAAGCAATGATCGTTGAGCACGCGGGTTAAACATACAACTGATATTCTTTATTGTCTTTTAAAGATTATTTGGGAAAAATGTAGTGAGCTTTGCTTAGGTGAGGCACGACTTTCTCAGATGGTAATGCTGACGATATTGAAAAACAGTTACATTGACGGGGCGCTGAAATGGCTTTGATAGTGCAAAAATTCGGGGGAACGTCGCTTTCTACGCTTAAGCACATTAACCATGCTGCAGATTTAGTAGCAAAGGCAAAGCAAGCAGGACACTCTGTCGTTGTTATTGTATCCGCAATGAGTGGAGAAACGGACAGGCTCATTCGCCTGGCGAATGAATTGAGTGAATCCCCTGATGAACGCGAATATGCTGCCCTCGTTTCTACTGGTGAGCAAGTATCCATGGCTCTTATGGCGATGGCATTAATTAATCGTGGCATTAAAGCCCGTTCCTACACTGGCAGACAGGCACGAATTCAGACTTGTAGCCAATTTAAGAAAGCGCGAATACAGGCTATTGATACTCAACCCATTCTTCATGATTTGGAAGAGGGGACTGTAGTTGTGATCGCCGGTTTCCAGGGCGCTGATAAACATGAAAATATAACCACCCTAGGCCGGGGTGGCTCAGACACTACCGCTGTTGCGATAGCTGCAGCGCTCAAGGCCGATGAATGTCAAATTTATACCGATGTCGATGGTGTATATACTACCGATCCGCGCATAGTGCCTGACGCCAAACGGTTAGAACAAATAACCTTCGAAGAAATGCTGGAATTATCCAGTTTAGGCGCAAAAGTTTTGCAGATACGTGCGGTAGAATTTGCTGGCAAATACAATATTCCTTTGCGTGTTTTGTCATCCACCCAGGAAGGTTCTGGAACCTTGATAACCTATCAACAAAGAAATAGCATGGAAGCGCCCGTTGTAACCGGGATCGCGCATTGCCGTGATGAGGCAAAAATTACTTTAATTGGCGTACCCGATGCGCCAGGGCTTGCTTCTGAGATCTTATCGGAAATTTCCGCGATTGGGATAAATGTGGATATGATTGTGCAGCATTTATCAGCTCATGATAAAACTGATTTTACCTTTACGGTACATCGTGATGAATACCAGGCAACTTTAAATCAATTAAATAAATTGGTGAAAAATTTAGGCGCTAATGGTGTAGTTGGTACTAATAATTTAGCTAAGCTGTCTTTAGTGGGGGCAGGTCTCAAAAGCCACCCTGAAATTGCATCAATGATGTTCAAAACATTAGCAGCTAAAGGAATAAATATTCAATTGATTGCAACGTCTGAGATCAAAATTTCAGTATTGATTGATGCCTCTCTCCTAGATGAGGGCGTGCGGGCATTACATGCGGTTTTTCATCTTGAGGGTGATAGTCGCGATGAGTCAAGACTGTCGCCCAAAGTCCAAACTTCGGTGATTGCTACCCAGGCTCCCTAGGAGATTCCGAAATAAGAAAAGCTTAACAGAATTCGTAGCATTAACGATGAAGGACTCATCAATGAAGCTTTTTAATGAATTTAAACTTTTTGCGATGCGCGGTAATGTAATGGATTTAGCCATTGCGGTTGTGATGGGTGCAGCTTTTGGTAAGATTGTAACTTCCTTTGTTGAAGGAATTATAATGCCCTTACTGGGCGTCTTGCTTGGCGGCATCAATATCACCAGCTATTATTTTAAAATTGGTGCAGCTGAGATTAAATGGGGTACATTTCTGCAATCAATACTTGATTTTGTTATCATTGCCTTTGCCATTTTTTTAGCTATAAAGTCGGTTAATATTTTACAACGTAAGCGTGAAATAAGTTCTGTCAAACTGACTATGGAACAATCGCTACTAAAAGAAATTAGAGATTTACTCAAAGAAAAACCAATTTCTCGAGAATAAGAGGCTATCAGTCAAATCTCATATTGCAAATACGCCACCTAGTCCGGGACACCTGGGTTTGGCTAACATGAATTCATGATATCACTCATTAAATTAAGTCAGTTTGACTTTTAATAGGTGTTAACAGTACAATAAATAATCATTTTTTTGCGATTTGGGTATGATTTCATGGCAGTTACCAAAATAGAAAGAGAATTAGAAAAAAACGATAAGTCACTGTTTCTGGATGAGCTTTCTCAGGTGGGATCTAAATGCGCCGAAGAAATAGGCGAAATACTGAAAGCTAATACCACCCTTCAATCTATCGAAATACGTTTTATTCATATTGGCTCAGTGGGTGCAGAACACCTTGCCAACGGACTAAAAGTTAACCGATACCTGCAATCTCTTAAGTTGAGAGGTAACCATTTTGGCGTTGAAGGTGCCAAACACATTAGCGAAATGTTGAAAGTTAATAAAAGTCTACAATCTCTCGCCATAAGATATAATAAATTTGGCTCTGAAGGCGCTGAATACATGGGTAGAGGTATAAAAGACAACACGAGTCTGCAATCCATCGATCTGGCTCATAATAAACTTGGCGATGAGGGTACCCAATACTTTGCTGAAGGATTGAAAAATAACCAAGGCTTGCAGTTTATCAAACTGAATTATAACAAGATTGGTGATGAAGGTGCAAAGTTTATTGCCCAAGCACTGAAAGACAATAAAACACTACAGTCCATAAGCTTGTGTTGGAACAGCATAGGTTCTGTAGGTGCTCAATATATTGGCAAAGCATTGCAGGAGAACATGAGCCTGGATTCCCTGAATCTGCACGGTAACAATTTGGGCTCTGAAGGTGCTCAATTTATTAGCAAAGGGTTGAAGAGTAATAGGATCCTCGGCTCGATAGATCTGAGGACTAATAAGATTGGAGATGAGGGTGCCAAATACCTTGCAAAAATGTTGGGAGATAATCTAACTCTAAGGTCCATCAAGCTGAATTATAATGATATTGGTAATGAAGGAGCCAAATATATAGCCGAAGGACTAAAAAATAACAAGAGTCTGCAGTTTATAGACTTAAGAGGAAACAATTTTAACGCAGAAGGTGAGCGATCCCTAATTGAAGCTCTAGCTACAAATTTCACTCTTCTAAAATTTGATGGCATCAAAGGCTCTATAAACAAAAAACAAGTCCGCAACTATCTAAATCGCAACAGAATCCTAGTGGGATGCGAAAAGCCTAAAGAAGAAATTGTTCAAGAGCAATTGCTGTGGATTATTAACCAGCTCAAGACTAATATCACAACCCAACAAAATGGACGCATAACGGATTGGTATAATCATTGGAAAATAGGCTTATTAACTGCAATTGAAGTCAACTTAAATAATAAAGATCCAGAAGAGATTAATCGTGTTAGCTGTATTAACGAAATTAGAGAAATTTGTGCAAAGAAAAGAAATGTTTTACATTTCTGGGCAAATCCGCACAGCCTTGATGAGTTAGAAAAATTGCTCGTAAAGATAGACTGGGGAAGTGAACCGAAACTTATTGAGCCTGACCCTACTCTCACTATTTAAAATCACAAATGTTGATGCTTGAGCATTATGCAGAAGAAAAGGAGTATTTTTTTTAGTTACTTTAATCCTTAATGGGGTTGATCAATAACCCCTGAATTTTTTGGGAAAATACTGATATCTTAATTGATTTTTTCAAAAATTAACAAGAACCTCTCTCTCATTTCATATTACATCAAGAGGGAAAAACTCAGCAGGTTTAAAGGGTAACTAAAGATTTTAGCTGTAACTCAGAATAAATTTTTTCCAAGGGCTGCATCAGGCTCAAAAATAAATAATGTTAATTCTTCACGGTAAATGATTTTATTCCATCCTTCTAAAATGTACATTATATTTACAAGTAGAGATAAAATATAGTAGTATGCGTTTTTTATACCTTAAGCACTTAGAGTCGAGAAAAATATGCGTTTAAACCCAGCCTATAAAGCAATAGTGATTCTTAACCAGAAATCGTCAATTTCTTATAAACCTATTTTTATTGTTAATAAAAACATTAAATATTGTGTGATTGATTTATTAAAAAATGACAGCTCATTACAAATAGCTGGAAAAGATTACCAAGCTACAAAATGTCCACATATTTCAATTTATGAATTTTATAAGCCTAGTGAAGCAAATGGGCTCAGTGTGTTTCATTATACTTGGTATGGGGTTCGTAAAGAAAATGGAATTAATGTCTCGGTGGTTCTCCATGTTTATTTTGATAGTGTAGGTCGTTATCGAAATTGCCAATTAAAAAATCAAGATACCTTGGAGATTATAAAACCTATCTCCACAGCAGAAGAAAAAACAATTCAGCAACATGCTCAGGCCAGGTCAAGTGAATTTTTTGAAACAATTTTGCATTTTATTACTCAAAATTTTAAGTCAACCAAAGCCTCTGTCGATGACTACCTAATCAAGCTCGATTCGCTCAGCGAACACCTTCCAGCACAGTTTGCCAAGTATAAGCATACTGCAAAGCTTTGTAAGGATGCTATGAAGCAAGTAGATATGTGGAGCTTTAGCCATAGTGATCCACGAGCTGCCCTACTAGATGACCTGGTTAATCTATTTGAAGAAAATATAGCGATTGAATCTAAGCAAAATAATAATCGTTTCTATACCCCCTCCAAAAAACAAATACAGCAGAAAAAAGAACAACCACAAATTGAAATTAAATCGATACAATCAAAGTCCTTTTCTACGCCGGAAGACAAGCAATTTTTAAAAGAAAAAATACAACAGCTAGATGATGAAATTAATTCAAACGCATCAAACGATAAAATTTTAGAATCTGAACAAACTCTGGTTGCCTTAAAATTATTAGGCGAAAAATTTAGACTGTTGACTCACCTGCGTTCTGAGTCCACCATCGAAAATAAATTGATAGCAGTTCTGCAACAGATTAACCATCTGCATGTAAAAACCGAAAAATTATTTGAAAAATATGCATTAGCAAGCAATTTAGAGGCTATAAAAAGTCTTAGACCCTATATTTCCTGGTTCAATCCTATGCTATTTCATCAAATTCTTAATGTTGGTAAAGTTGAGATTTGTCAGTATATCGTACAATCCTTTGACGAATGTATTTTCTATTTAAATTTCTGTGCCTTTGGTAGTTTAGCTTCCCTAACCCAAGCTCAAACTTTTCTTTATTGGGTTTATTGCGCTCATGAGGATCCAGCCTTATTGAAAATGTTACTGGAAAATGGAGCCAATCCCAATTTTTACGGTGTAACTCGAAAAAGTGAACAGGGAATTTTAACCCTGGCTATCCATCATCAACGAGAAAATTTTATAAAAATATTACTTGAAAACGGAGCAGAACCCAATCCCGAGTCTGGGCAGGTCTCAGTGAAGAAGCTTCAATTTTCGCCTATAAATTCCCAATCTTTCTCAAAAGCGATTCGGAAATCTAAAAATAATAAGCCCGATTTTGAATCAATAACAGATAGTTCTCCGCTCCAATTAGCCATAAATTCTCGAAACAAGAATATTATTGCTCTATTATTGCAGCATGGGGCCTCTGTAAATAAGAAAGATTTGGAAAACGTAAGTGCAATTGGTCATGAAACCTGCGCTAAACATTATCATCCTGACCTTGAGATTATAAAAATGTTGGTAGATAAAGGTGCAGACATCAATGAATTTCATGGTTTAACAACAGATAGCCCAACCCCTTTAGCCTTTGCTTGCCAGCGTAATGACCTTAGTATTATCAAAGGCTTAATTAATTTAGGCGCAAATCCTAATCAGCAAATACAATGTAAGGCGTTATTAGACGACAAACCTTTTTTCTTATCAATAACGCCATTCCTAAAAGCAGCTATGAGAAACAATCAGGACATAGTTCATTATTTATTAGAGCAAACCCAACAACCTGTTAGTTTTTTAACAGCGGCTATGACTGTTGCATTTATGTTTAAAAATGGGGCTAGATCACTTGGCTTGAGTGATAATTGCATTAGGTGGATTAATCCAACTGATCCTTTATTTGACCCTCTATGCTTGGCAATAATGGATAAATTCGATGAAAATACGGTTAATGCTAATGTATTAACTGCTTACGCTCAAGGAAAAAAAGACTATTCTGCAGGTCAATATGATCAGGCTCTTCACTCATTTTATTTGTGTTTAATGTTTTGCTTGCCTGAATTAAGAGCAAATGTCAGCTACTCTATGGGTCTTTGTTATAAAAAACTGGAGAAAATAGAAATGGCCAAGCTGTTTTTTGAAGCTTGTATAATGGATAAGCCAACTCCTACTATAAAAGAACTTGTACAGAAACATCTTAACGAACTTGAAGAACAGAATACGAGTGGCCTAAGATTGACGATCTAATCTAATTAAAAGAATTGGAAAGTGCAAAATCTAACTATAGCTAGTTAATAGCGAGCAAGAGCAAATAAATTTGCTCTTGACTGGTTTCTTAGGTAAATACTTTAATTCTGTTTAACCCAATCCAACCCAGCTTAAGGTTGAAACCCTCTGTCCTTATTCAAATCCGATTGTGAGTTTTGCTGAGATTCTTGTTTTTGAAAAAATCCAGATCTAATTCCCTTAGACATGAATTCATTTTGATTGTTGTGCGTATTTGCAGAATCTTTATAGTTAATGATAACAGTAGTTTTTTCTTTGACGTAAACGATACTATCAATCCCAGAAGTTTGATTATCCTGTTGCGAGAAATTATAAACGCCATTAATTGCAGATTGAAGATTCCATTCTCCCCCTTTAGGTAGCAATTTTAGTTGAACTAAATAAGCAATTATTTCAGCTGAAAGGTTTTCCAGGTCGCAGGTAAAATCAATTTTAGTAATTTGAGCTTTGTATTGACTCATAAAGTTTAATGCTTTTTGCTGAAAATCAATAGAGGAAGTATTGGATAAACTGGAGGCTTTTGAACAAGCATAAAGCATATAATAAAGAATTTCCAAGGTGGTGGATGATTCTTCATTAGTAGCCAGGCCTTTTTTTAGAATTTCATCCATCAAGTTATTAATTTCTTTCAACCCTTCTACGCGATTATTTTTCTTAGTAAAAGCCTCTATAAGCCTGTGTTGAGTATACAAAATACTTAGCCAAACTTGTTGATCAGAGATATAAGAATTGGATTCATGATAATTAGCTTTTATTTCTTTTAGTAAAGTAAATAACGACTCTTCACTGTGGTTTTGTTCAAGCATTAAATCGACTTTTTTAGATTTTAAATCAGCTAAATCTTCATAAGATTTAGCAAGAAAATTAGTGATGATAATAAACTCATCTACGTATTTAGAATTTTTTAAAAGATCTGAAGAGTTTTTTAAATGGTTAATCGATTTTTCAAGATTACTAATCCATTCATCTAAATTTGCTAATGATTCATTCTCAATAGCAACTAATACTTGATTATTAATCGTTTTAAAATTGTAAACTGCAAAATTAAAATAGCTAGTAGGCAATAAGTAATTTTTAATAGAATCGATTAAGTCTTTAGCTTCAATTTTGAATTTTCCACTTTTTTGGCTTTTACTCAATAATATTGATCTACAGGCTTCTTTGCATTTTTCCAAGGCAACAATTTGCTCATTAAACAGGGACTCATTAATAAGATAGGGATTAACAAATTCAATCTCAGTACGAACTGCTTTTAAGGTAATCTCCATTGATGATCTACTAAACAAGTATTCGCTGACTTGACTGTGATAACGAAATATTTTCTCAAGCGCTTTTATTGCTTTTTCTTCGGGTTTGAAAGAATAATAATTTGTATCATAGATAGCTTGGTTCAGCTGTTTTAAATCAACCTGGAACGTTTTATGAACAGCAGCTAATTCCTTTTTTGCTCGATTATAATCGCTTTCTAAATTTTGTTTGTTAAAAAACTGGTCTAAGGGCTGCTCTAAATTTAAAGGTTCCAGAGGTACAAGAACTGGGAATTTCTCCTCTTTTGTGAACTTTATTGCAGTTAGAGGCAATTGTAATGCTTCAGCTTGCGCATTCGATTTTTTAGAAATTGGTTGAGGTTCAAGATTGAAGTCGCGGTTTTTTAAAGGAGTGAAAACCCTATTTAAGAAAGGTCCAGTGATTGGGGATTCATTTTTAGTAGGTTGGTTAATAACTTGTGCTTGACTCTTAAAGTTACGATGTTTCAAAGGTACATATACTTTATTAATAGAGTATGTACTATGATGCTTATCATTGGTTGTTGGATTTCTCACCCCAGGCCCTGTATCAGTAATCAAAAGCGCTGAGATTTCTTCAAAAAGAGTATTCCCCAATAAGAGGTTTTCGGGGTTAACATTCTTAATTTGGCTAGCTAAAGCTAAGGCACGTTCCTTAACAATTGCTGCCAAGCTTTCTATTTCCTCATCAGTTAAAATAGCTCGCTCATTTTCACTATAACGTTCACAGAGTTTATTTTGAACAAAAAATTGACTTAATTTAATATAGAGAGAGCTAAAATCTGCTTGCACAAGATCAGGAAGCTGTTTAAATTGTTCTTGACTAAATATAGGAAGAAACTTGTTCATAATTACTAGAAATGGTGAAATTAACATGAGCTTACCTGAGTTATAATAATAAATTTTGATGCATATTAAATCATATAGTCGAAATTTATACAATATGTTTTTATCTGTGAGACTGTGCGAAATATTTAATCTAAGCTAATTAGCTTTATAAATATCTTTCGAAAGGTTCTGTGCCATCTTCCTTCGAATCGGGCAAATTAACGACTTTTCCTGAGAATGAAGGAACTCGCTTTCCGGGTAAAATTAGGCCAATCAAATTTAAAGGATCAATAGCTGAAATGCTTCTATTTTCATAGTTGGCCATTTTTTTCCGCGAAGCTCTTAGGGATTCAACTGCATAGGGCAGGGCGAATTGCTCGCCTCTAAAACCGCTGACAAAACGTCCGCCCCTAATTTCACCTTTAGCTTCCATGCGTCGAAAGCTAATTAACAGATCTCGCCAGCTAGGAATAATTTTCTCTTTAACAATTAGTTCTCGAAAACAAACCCCGTAGCGGCGTAGCAACATCATGCAAGCGGCTTCAATTTGTTCGCTTGGGTTAGAAGATTTTGCCTTGTTGGTTTTTAACAAGGCCCATCGACCTGTTGTTTGAGGATAATAATTAAGGCGCCGACCTCGTTTGCCATTACGACGATAGGGATCAATTAAAGCCCGCAAATTATCAAAACCATCTGCTGTGAGAAGGCCTGCTGAAACTAATTCCCAGAGACCAGTTTCAATTTCAGTTTTAAGATGACCAGTATTTTCCAAGATATCTATAAAAAAAGACGCGCCATTTTCTTGCAAATATCCGTAAATCGATTGGGCAACCGGGCTTAATATTTGTAAATCCCCCGAATCTAAAGGTTTAAAACCTGCCATCCACTTTGAATCTTCGCGAACAAAAAAACTAATCGGCGAAATGCTGGTTGGTATTATTCGTTTTGAGGGGAGGTTATTAGCAGCTGGTATAGAAGCCATTGCTGGGTGTGGTGATAATCGACCCCACCCAATTTTGCCACTTGAGCAAAGCTTATCCAGCCAGTCTTTGTCGTAGTCTATAACACGTTTAGCAAAAATCTGTTTCTCCCAGGCATTTGCAGGGATTTCATAACCTTGTAGCTGACGAATTACTTCAAGTAAACCCTGCTCGCCTCGTAGTCGGGAAGACGGGCTAAGGTGTTGCCATTCCAAAAGCCAATTGATGAATTGCATGGCAGAAACAGGCTCTATTTCTTTACGTAAAATTCCTAAGGTTAGCCCATGAATCCTGGCTAAGATACGTCTCTCACACCATTCAAATTCAGAGGTGTTGGCTGTTCTAAAATGGCCACGTAAAATAAATCCTGTGGCCTCAATTTGGAGAAGAATTTGTTTAATCCTGTCTTCATCTAGCGATAAAATCTCTGCAAGCTCTTGCTCGGTGGTCGGGCCGAGGTATGAAAGCCAACCCCGGACAACTGCGGTCATCGCTTCTTCAGGTTCCGGTTTATCTTTCGTGAACTCCTTAAATGGGTCCTGAAATCTAGCATCTGGATAGAGGCTGCGGAAAAATTCAATTTTTTCGGTAGCCAACCAATAAATTTTATTGTTGATTAAGGCTTTCCCAGCTCGACCACTGGCGACTAACTCCGCAAAATAAAAATTCCATTGCACAGGACTTTGCTGAATTTCATTTAACTTAAGTTCGGCGGGCAAGGCAATGAGCGTTTGCATTAGATCATGTAACTCATCAGCAGAACGAAGATCTGGCCAAACTTGTTGCTGTACTTCGCTAATGGCTAAGGGATTAAGACGGCCAATATCGTCTAATAAGGAAGAGGGTAAAATTCGACGCATTTGTACTGCGCGGGCTCGCCGTTCTTCTAAAGGAGCGTCATCTAAAAAAGCATAGGGATTAGCATTTAAAATTTCATGGGCAAAGACTGAAGGTGTGGGAGTATCTACTGCAATAGTTTGAATTTTAGATTGTTTTAATTGAGTTAAAATTGTCCTTAAACCTTCCAAATCAAGCGCCTCATGTAAACAATCTTTCATGGTCTCAATGATTAAAGGATGCGAAGGGAGCACTATGTCCTGTCCTGCTAAATTATCCTGACAAGCTGCAGCATCTGGGAAAACAGCAGCCATTAAATCATCAGAGAGTATCCGCGAAATATAAGGAGGAACTTTTCTGCCGCCACGAAATCGCACTAAGGCTAGAGAGCGTGTTGCAACCCAACGCCAACGTGTTGTAAAAACGGGTGATTGCAAAACAGCCTGGGTCAATACCTCTTCAATCGAGTTAGCATGTAGAAAATTAAAGACATCTTTTAGGGGAAAACTATGTTGTTCGGCTAAAGAAATGGAAATGCCATTATCGGTTGCGGCTGCCTGCAATTCAAAATTAAATGAGCGGCAAAAACGTTTTCTTAAAGCTAAGCCCCAGGCTTTATTAATTCTTGCTCCAAATGGGGAGTGAATTATTAGTTGCATCCCTCCACCTTCATCAAAAAAACGCTCGGCGATAATGGTGTCTTGGGTTGGAACCGCACCCAAAAGAGCACGTCCTGTTAAGATATAGCGTACGATTTGTACGGCTCCACTTTCATTTACACCGCAATGTGTTTTTAACCAAGCCAGAGTAGTTTCTATTTCAGGCTTATTTTTTTCTACGTCATTTAAAGTCACTGAATCAGTTAGCATTTGGGTTAACAATTTACGTAAATTAGATAATTCCAGTGACAACTCATTCGTTCTTGCCGGTGCTTCGCCGACCCAAAAGGGGACTGTGGGGGCAGCACCGTGAGCGTCTTCAACCAGGACTCGTCCTCGTTTTCCTTCAATGTGTTTGATTACCCAAGAGGTGTTACCTAATAAAATAATGTCACCGCGATGGGAGTCGATTGCAAAATCTTCGTCAAGAGTGCCAATCACTGTGCCTTTAGATTCTGTTAAGACGGTAAATAAATTGGTTTCTGGAATTGCTCCACCCGAGGTTATAGCTGTTAATCGGCTACCACGCCGCGCTTTAATCAGGCCATTGATTTGATCGCGAAAAAGATAGCTTCCATAACGACCTCTTGAGCCTGCAATACCTTCAGAAAGCATCACAATTAAGTGATTGAAAGTTTCTCGGGTTAAATTTCGATAGGGATAGCTTCGTTGCAACAAAGCAAATAAGTCATCTTCCTGCCAATCATTCGTCGCACAGCTAGCGACAATTTGCTGTGCGAGTATATCTAAAGGTTCTTCTGGTAAAATTAGTTGATCAAGAATTCCAGAGCGTATGGAATTAATCAGTGCTGCGCATTCCAAGAGTTCATCAGAGGTAGTTGCAAAAAAAATACCCTTTGAGATGGCGCCATGCCAATGACCGGAACGGCCAAAACGTTGTAGAGCTACTGCAATTGCTCTCGGTGAACCCAATTGGCAAACTAAATCGATAGAGCCAATATCAATCCCCAATTCCAATGAGGCGGTGGCAACAAGTATTTTAAGCTTTCCAGCCTTCAGCTCAGTTTCAGCGGCCAAACGCAACTTTCGCGATAAGCTGCCATGATGGGCTGCCACAAGCTCAGGGCCTAAACGATTTGATAAATGATGAGCTGCTCTTTCTGCTAAGCGCCTGGTATTTGCAAAAACAAGAGTAGAACGATTTTGCCGGGCTAATTCAGCTATTTGATCATAAATTTGATCCCACATTTCATTAGTAGCTACGGCTCCTAACTCATCGCCAGGAAGAGCAATACTAAGTTCTAATTGCCGAGCATAGCCAATATCGATTATAGAAGGCAATTTTCTACCTGAGCCTGCTAAAAATTTCGCAACGAGGCTTAAAGGTTTTTGGGTCGCTGATAAGCCTATACGAACCGGTTTTTTAGTAGTCAATGCATCTAAACGTTCTAAAGAAAGGGAAAGATGAGTTCCACGTTTATTATTTGCAAGCGCATGGATTTCATCCACGATTAGCGTATTAACTTCAGTTAAAATTTCTCGACTTTTTTCAGCAGTGATTAGTAGATATAGTGATTCAGGAGTTGTAACTAAAATATGAGGCGGTTTTTTTAACATAGCTTGTCTATCATAAGCCAAGGTATCGCCTGTTCTTACAGCCACCTTGATTTCTGCCATGGTAAAACCACGAATTTTTGCTAATAATTGAATTTCTTCAAGGGGTTCAAGCAAATTTTTATGGACGTCATTAGTGAGTGCTTTCAAAGGAGAAATATAGATCACACTAGTGTGAGTTTGGAGAGTGTTAGTTATCGCCTGTCTTACCAAATTATCGATACATACCAAGAACGCAGCAAAAGTTTTACCTGAGCCCGTGGGCGCAGATATTAACGTGTCAGTGCCTGCTAGGATGGGTGGCCAACCTTGCTGCTGAGGTTCTGTAGCGGTTTTAAATTTAGCAATAAACCACTCACGAACTAGCGGATGGGCCCAGGTTAAGCTATCACAAATAGATCTCATATATTGATTATACAACAATCAATTAGATCATATAAATACTAGTATGAAATAACTATAACCAAATTGGATGTTTTTTTAATTTATTTGTGTTAACCAGTTGATTTTTAGGAGATAGATTATCAACTGAGCAATCCTATTAACTTAGGGAGATCCTTCGCTTCGCTCTGGATGACGTTGTTGGGCGGGGGTATGCAGATCACCCCGCTTACTGGGAGATCCTTCACTTTGCTCTGGATGACGAGTTAGGAAAATTCCCGTCATCCAGAGCTAAAGCGAAGGATCTCCTGAGGTGTTGTACCAGCTCTGCTAATTCGACATAAAAGCATAATAAGTCAATTTTTTAAATGAATTATGAGTAAAAACATAGCAATAGTCACAGAGATAAAGTTACGCTCTGGATGACGGGTTAGGAAAATTCCCGTCATCCAGAGCGAAGCGAAGGATCTCCTGGGGTATTGCACCAGCCTCTGCTAATTCGACATAAAAGCATAATAAGTCAATTTTTTAAATGAATTGATGAGTAAAAACATAGCGGTAGTCACAGAGATAAAGTTACGCTCTGGATGACGGGATAGGAAAATTCCCGTCATCCAGAGCGAAGCGAAGGATCTCCTGGGGTATTGCACCAGCCTCTGCTAATTCGACATAAAAGCATAATAAGTCAATTTTTTAAATGAATTAATGAGTAAAAACATAGCAATAGTCACAGAGATTAAAGTTGCTAAGGCAAAACCAAAGCCGTAGTAAAGAGGACCAAGATAAATGCTAAGGCAAGTTAGTAAAAAATTAAGTAGGAAGAAAATGATGGCCATCAACATAACTTTTCTTGGCATATTTAGATAAAAAAAGAGGTTCATTTGAGCAATCAAAACAATGAGTAAAGAAGCGGCCACAATGGAAATTCGCAAGAGAAAAACATAGATAGGAGATAAATGGAGAAGAACTAAAATTTCCGGAGCTAACAAGATAGCGAAGGCTCCGATTGCTGCCTGAATCTGCACGGTATTTAATAGAGAAGATCTCGCCATGGAAATTATTTCACTGTGTTTTTCTTTAATTTCCTTTAACGTTCCGCCTTCACGTATAGCATCATAAAAGCGATCATAGTAGCGCGAAAAATTCGTCTCCATTTCATAAAAGAATACGGCCATACCTGGTAAAATGAGTAGAAATGCGATGAAAATCGGCATGTCATAAATAGGAGAGGAATGCAGACGATCTAACGTGGCTGTACTTGTATTGCTGTAATACCAAAAGCAAAATTTATCAATCCATAGAGCTAAATAAAAAAAGAGGCTGCTATAGACCAAGGAGCGATTTATTTTCATAAAACGAAATATATCCTGACTAAATAAATGATTAGAAGGATAAGATTTTAATAAGAAAATAAAAAATGAAACGAGTAAAATAATATGGCCAATATAAAAGGCAAGCAATAAACCAAAAAGCTGAAACTGAGCTAAATTTATAGCTAGAATAAAGATAATTAAATAACTTGCAACAAAAGAAAATAATAAAAAACGATAATTTTTCAGGCCGGATAAAGCATTCGTAAATAACCAGATAATATTTAGAGTTACAAAGCTGCTCGTCATTAATAATTTCACGCCGATAGACTGAGTATTTAGTAAAAAATCTACAGAAAAATAGCTAAGAGGCGTTGTTATCAGAGTTAAAATTAAAATCGAGGCTAAAAAATTTGGACAAATTCTTCTTAACTTCGATTCAAATATTTGATCTGAAATAAAACGATTTAAGGAGTTTTGAAACACTCCGCTAGTTATTAAAGAGCTAGCAATAAGATAGGTTACGGCTACTAAAAATTGTATGGCAAAGGTGGTATGGCCTAATTTATGTTCGAGGTAAAAATAAATGCCAATGAGAATGCAGATAGAAACTATCCAGGCACCACTACTTAAAATTCCGGCATATAAATGAGCCCTTACAAATCCCAAAAAAGAGTTGCTAGTCGATAATTTTTGTAACTCAATACCTATTCCGGCCATGTTATTACCCTATTGACTAAGTGTTCATCTAGCTGAATTAGAATTTTTATCCGAGTCTGAAAGAAAACTTTCATAAATTTCTGAATAACTATGAACCATCGTTTTTTCGTCATAATATTTTTCGACCCGCTTAATACAGACCTCTTGAGCTTGACGCCATAACCCGGGATTATTGAGTAATTTCAGTGCTTCCTCAGCCAGTAAATTTGCTTTAGTAATGGGAACCACCGCACCACATTTACCCATAGCTCGATCGTCTATGTCCTTACCTTCAATAATTTCTCCGCATGAGCCCACTGCTGTTGAAAGCACCGGTACGCCGGCTGCGATAGACTCTAGTAACACTAAAGGCATGCCCTCGCTCACAGAGGATAAGATAAGCAAGCCAATTTGTGCGAGAATATTGATCATATTATCTTCTTCGATAAATTCAATATGTTTTTCTTGGCCTATTAAATGGATGTAATCGATGCATTCAGTCAAATATTCCGGATCAGTATTGCCAACATCTCTAATCCAGGCGCGGATAGAAGGATCTTCTGCCGTCATAATAGCCACTGAGCGGATGAAAGTTTTGACATCTTTAATTCGAACGATTCGACCAACAAAGCAAACAATTTTAGGGATGCTTACATTATGAGAGCGTCTGGCAGCGGCAAAGCGTGGAATATTAACGCCATTAGGAATAATTCTGGTTTTAGCAGGATCCGCACCTGCAGCTATTTGTTGATCTTGAGCTGATTGATACAAACTAATAATGGGATTGGCGTAGGTGTAGCAAGTACGCGCAAGTGAGTCAAAGAAATTAAGCCAAACCGTATGCTCATAATTAAAGTTTTTATTGTCCGCAATTAATTTATCAAGCTTGGGAAACATCGTGGTTTGTAGTAATTCAATACTGCGCTCTTTAGAATAAAGACCATGTTCAGATAAGATTAGCGGATAACCATAACGTTGATGAACCATGGTTGATAGTAATCCTGCATAGCCAGTTGAGATCGTGTGTAAAATTCTCGCTCTAGGAAGTTGGTCAACCAATTCCGCCATTTGCCAAAGCGGCAAATGCATATTGCGAACATTCCAGAAATAATCGATGAAAGAGGGCGTTGAGCTATAAACTTCATATTGTTCATTAATATAATCCCAAGCCTCTTCACTGTGTAAAAAATGCTCTAAATCGAAGCCTTCATCCTTTTTAAGCAGGGGAACAAGTTCAGGCAATTTTTCGCATAAATCTTTGGGACAGCCATGTGATTTTTTAAAAATTTCGTGCAAATTTTGGATATTAGTCAGGGCTTCAGGATGTTTGCCAAGCTTAGCGGGCATTGAGCTTGCTAATTTATCTTTATTTTCTTTATTAAACAGATAAACAATCTGAAGGTGGACAATATTTTCAGGTATATCGAACAATAAATCTGGGTAAAGCCCTTTATAAGCGCCTAAAAAAACGATGCCAAATTTAAATTGCGGCATATTAGATATCATCTCATGTACCCATGTTGATACCCCTCCTTTAACAAAAGGATAAGTTCCCTCTAAAAAGAGTAAAATATCAACTTCTTTACTTGCAAAGCAGGTTTCAATCATTTGTTACCCAGAATGAAATAATAGGTTCTAATCCAATAATCTCTTTGTTTACACAAGGAGTCAGTGTTTTCTTAATGGCTGCATAATTTTTTTCACTAAATTCAATTTCTGCCAGTATAGAGAAAATTTTATAATCGGGTGCTTCATTAATAGCTGCTTGCTTTAGCCATTTCCTTGCTCCTTCATAGTCCAATTGCTGTAGAGCGATTTTGGCTAAAATTAGAGGTAATTCTAAATCATCAGTCAGTACTTTATGCGCCTCAGTGGCGTAGAGCTTTATTTTTTCCAAAGAAGCCTCGAGATTTTCGTCTACTACCAGATACTTATAGACTTGTTCCCATAAAATCTCAGCGAGTTGCTTTTTATAATAGGCAGTTGTGATTTCGTCTTCTGATTTTTCAAGTTCAGTGCTGAATTCTTTAATATATCTAGTTAATTGCCTTTCTTGTTTCTCAATGAGGCTTTGAGCATAAAGCCTCACCTCATCAATATCATCTGAGAGTGCAAGTTTGTTAATTTTTGATACTGATTTTGCATCAAACTGATTGACGGCTACCAACATTTTTTCGCGGACCTTTGAGGAGTTCGAAGATTTTAAAATATTAAATCCTGAGCCTTCCCCATAGGCAAGAAATTGAGTTGAAGGAGGATGTTGATAGTCTGGATAGTCAACACTAAACCAGAAAGGTTTTTTTCTATCCAGAGGTTTCTGATAAAAGAAAATTAAAGAAACAAGCAAAGCTAGAAAAATACCAAAAATAAAAATGGATATCGATAAAAGATAAAAAAGACCGAAGACAGGCAATGCTTTGCGCCGCATCGAATAGGGAACTAGCAACATAATCAGATAAGTTAAGGGAATACAAATAATGCAATACAGCGGCCAAATTAAAAAAATACTATGCGTTTGGAAAAGGAAGCTATTCGTTAGCATGACTTGCTTCCTCAACAAAATCCCTAAGCTGTTTATTTGCTGGTGCAGTAGTTAATTGTTTAAAACGAAAAAGCAAACCATTAGTATTTAGATCCAGCCCAAAATCATTTTTGAGAAAACTGGCAATGCGTTTTTTATAACCTAACATACCTTCAATGCCGGTCAAGGGCATTAGGGTCATGACAATCTTGGCGGATTTATCGTCAAATACCCAAATATAATCCAGCGAACGTTTTTGCCGTTCCAAAATATAAACAATATTTTGCTGTTGTGGCCCGGGTGGGACCACAATGCAAGAAAGAGAGCTGTCTACTTTTGAATATTGTTTTAGATGACTTAAACTATGTAATTCTTTTAAAAATTCAGGCGGGCAATCAGGGAATTCGTTGATAAGCGGTTCTGCTTTTTTTAGCATGGCTAAATTAAAGGTAAAATAAGCCGCAAAGACTGTGAATACTTCCAGGTTATCATGAGTCAAAGACCAGAAGGGCATGTCTTTGATAACAATAAAGCCAATTAGATCTCGCGTTTTCGCCGGTGTGATTAGAGGAATCACCGCTAAAAAAGAACTCTGACTTCGACTAACGAGCTGAGCAATAGTTACGTAAGTCGACCTCTCATCTTTAATAGCATTTTCCATAAGGGGATCAGAGGTATTGATAAAAAAATCAGCGCCAATTAAAGCCATGGTTCTAAGGTCTTTGTTATTCTCATCATAAACACAAAGGGCTGCATTATTAATTGAACAATATTGACTGAATACGTTTAATAAAGCTTCTGCGCTATGAGGATTTAGCTCACAGTTGTTTTGTACAAGATCTTGTTTAATTTGTAGGAAGGCGTCGCGAAAGGACAAAGGTTTTACTATGTATGATTGCTCAATTCGCTCATGAGAAATTCTTAAAAGATAATAATCACGGGATAAATTTTCTAAATGTTCCCGAACATAATTATTAAGATGTTCAATGTGACGAATCCGAGAGGTCCAATAAGAACTACATAAGCCAACAAGCATAGTTAAACCTAAACTACCAGCAATATACCCTCTCAAATCGAGGTTTCCCAGTAAATCCAGATGCTGTTGATGAATCATAATTGCAAATAAAATAAGTAAAGAAACTAAGCCATATATCGTTGAGTAAAAAAGACTGCAGTAAATCGGTGCAAAAATTAACCATGGAAAAGGACCCTTTAAATTAAAAGGGTCCTGTGGATTAATGAAAAAGGCTATCAGGTAAACAACTACCGTAATAAGAACTGTTTCTACGGCTTTCCAGATATCAGAGCGCCTTGTTCCATAGGCAATGGAGAAGTCATTTTCAAATTTCATTTTGTATATCGAGCAGGGTTAATGGGGCAAAGGCTGCCGAAAATCATACACTGTAATAGGGTATGGCCAGTAACATCCAAGCCAGAACGACTTCCACCAATTGCAGAACCGACACCTGTCCACACTATACGACCTGTATGGACACTCCATAAAGTCAGAGTTGCGCCAGCTACTGGCTCTCCATCCAGACCGACCTTATATCGCCATTCATTGGCAGCGCCCGTCATAACATAGACAAGGTTCTTGGAACGAGCCCAGCGTAAAATTTCTCGTTTGGATCGCGTTTCGTCAGGACAGTAAAGTAGTTTGGCGCATGATTTTGTATGCTCATAGCGCTTAATGTTACAGAAACCTTTCGATCTTAGTAAACTCACAACCATTGATTCAACCTGTCTGTTTGCCAAGGGTGTATCAGAATGGTTTGCAAAAGCGGCTACGCCAATTCGAGCATTGGAGGGAATTAGCATTTTATTGCTAACGGTTACCTTCATTGTCGAACAGGCCGTGAGTAATCCTAAAATAGCTAGGCCGAGATTTACTTTAATAAATAATTTGTGGTTTAAGAATTTAAAGCCACGTTTAGAAATAGTAGTCATAACTTATCCCTATGTTATAAAAAACCTGTGAGTCCTGTGGTCGATTATTTGCCTGTTGCTGTTGCTGCTGTACTTCGTTAACTTGTTGTTGGTTTTTATTGTACTGTGCAAACAATACTAAATGATCACGTCCAAAGATACTAGTCGCAATTCCTCCTTCAATCGTTTGTCCAAAGCCAAGGAGTTTACTAAAAATTAATCCTCCTTCGGCAAAGGGTTTCCATTTATGTGTATAGTCATCTTTGTATTGCTGACCAAAACCAAGAGTAATAATCCCATTGACATCATTGAGTGGTACATAAAATGAGGCGGTTGGGTCTTGTTCTATCGGTATTAACCGTTGTAGTAAGGGAGTAACGATTCGGTTTTTTGTATGATAATTCAAAACATTACCATAAAAATTAAAATTCCAATCGGGGTAACTTAGATAAAATTTATGTTGCCAATGAAAACGATATTCCTGTCCTGAGCCCAAGTGGAATTTATCTTGACCCAAAAATTCCATGACGCTAGCGCCTAATTCATAGCGATTGTAACTTTTAGAATCATATTCTAAATCAAGCTTGATTTCATTTTTCATTCCGCCAAGCAAGAGGGAGGTGGTTTCATCTGCTCTGTCATGGTAGCCCAATGATAGCTCACCATCTAATCTAGCGATAATATTATCGCGATGCCATTTAGCAATGACAGGGTAGAACTGCGCTAAACTTTTTCTTTCACCAATATCAATTTCTCGCCAGCCGTTATCAACATATTGTCTAGTAATCACGCCCACTTTTTCATCGACAGAAGGTGTTGTTCTGAATACGTCGCTGTATTTTGCTTTGACCCGTGGCACCCAAACTATGCCGTAAGGGGTTACTGATATAGATGGCGTTAGAAAATATCGAGCTGAAATCTTAGTAAGGGGGCCTTGTACAACTCCCCAGCCTTCAGCCGCAACGGAGGTAGAAAATTTATTCGCGCGCGGAAGCATTGTTTCTTCAAACAAAGCATACATTTCTGCATCAAAGGGATGTTCCTTTAACCCTTTAAAAGCATAAGTTTCAGCACGCGTTTGATTGCCTGAGCGAACAGCGGCAGTTACTCTATCGCGGTAGGGAAGTAAATCTGGGCTATCCAACAACAGGAATTGCATCATGTCTCGATCATTTTCTTCGAGCGCGAGTGTTAATGACATCCAGGGCGGTGTGAATCGGCCTGTTAATTTATGCGCTCTGATAATATAACGCGCTAAGGCATAATTTCTATTCTCTAAAGCCCAGGCAACAATTTGATCATCAACTTCCGGTTGCTTAAACAAATCTTTTGAAATTTTCAATATAACATTGTAGATCATTGCGGCGGGGCCGAAAGAGCGCACTATTTCTGAATAAGCCAAAGATTGCCTCATCGATAAATTTTCAGGATGTGGAGCAATTTCTTTTAATAACAGATTTAGGGCGCGTCGTTTCAAATAGTGGGCAGTAAAGAAATTATCATTTTGATTAGCTGTATTGGATTGATTAGCTTGGTTGAATAAATCAGCAGTAGCTAATAATTTGGCATAATCTTTATTAATTTCTTCATAATGCGGTTTGGCAACAGCTAAAGCGCGAAAATTATTGCCAATATCAGAAAGAGCAGCAGAATAAACTTCCCAAAGCTGAGGCTTCAACGCAAAAACATTACACCAACGCCCAAGAATGTATTTCATCTGGCGAAATTCATGATTATCGATTAAATACCAAAGATAACTTTCTTGAACTAATGACAATTGCGGCCAAAGCCTTAAAATTCGACTCCAATTCTCAAAAGCTTCCAGAACATAACCTGCGCGTCTGTTGGTTTGGGCAATCAAAATTGCATACTCGGGCAGGGCATTTAATTTATTGAAATTAAGAGTTGAAAGTGAATCGATAAAATATTTAATCTCTTGCCATTTATTTAAGTCTGTACCTAAAGTCAGGATAAGTTGGACAATGGAAATATCAGGATTCTTTCTATAAGCCTTGCGTGCATCGCGATAGGCCGTTAATGTTTGACCCGCATTCTGTTCTAATTGAATAAGCTGTAGGACTGAAGATAGATTAATTGCATTTAAATTAAATAAGTTTTTTAAAGCATAGATTGCGGTCTGAGAATGTCCAGTGAGCAAGGCTATTTGGGCAAAATGATCCCAAAAACCAGTATTTTTTAGCCCAGCATTTGCTGCCGTATCCACAAAAATTTGATAAGCAGCGGCAAGCTCTCCTCGAGAATAGAATAGTTTCGCTTGCTCTAATTTTGCTTTTATATCTTTAGGATCGAGGGTGGAAAGCTTTTGTAAATAATGTAGTTGTTTTTCCGGCTCATCAGTCCCTTTACTAATAAAAATAAGTTGCTCAAGAATTTGGCGATCGCTCTCCGCATTGGGAAGATTAAGCAGCATTTTTGCAGCTTTTCCCGGATAGCCTCTTTTTTGCATTGCCAGATTATAGCTTATCAATAAATCTTTGTTTTGAGGCGACAGTTGTAAAAGATATTGATAAACCTGCAATTGCGAATCGTAATTACCAATTTGCCCCGCAAGTATCAACGCGCGGCTGGTGTATTTTCCAGGATTGATGCGATTATTTATTAAATACATCCATTGTTCCAGAGCAACTTCAGCGTTGCCTGCCCAAAGTGCAGCCTCTGCTAATCGTTCTCGCCAGGGAACACTTTTAGGATCAAAGTTGACCGCTGAATAAGCAATTCTATAGGCATAACCAATGCTACCATTCATTACAAAAACGTTATAAGCCAGTAAAAAAACTTTCGGATCGTAGTTTTTAAGAGCAATATGTATTTCTTTTCCTTCACTAACATAAGTGATTTTTTCATCAACGGCTTGCATGTCCGTTATAGAGGGCATATTGAGTGGTAAAACCATTTCCGTTGACGATTCAGCCAATTGAATCAAGGGTTGATTTTTTCTATCGGCCAAGGCCATACGACTTTCTTTTTCATCTTTTTGTTCTTTTGAGGAATCGTTCCTGTCAGGAGAAGTCAAATAATTACTAATTGAAAGAGGTTGCTGTGATAAATTATCTTCACGAGTTTTATCCAGGGGTAAAACCTTGGTGTTATCAGGTGATTTTCCTACACGAGTTAACTCTGCTTCTGTTCTTTGTTGGAGTACTGCAAGTGCTAAAAATAAGTTTTTTTGCCAATTATTTTCTTGCTTGGAATTTTCTGAATAAGTCGTTACCAAGGAACCGGTATATAAATTTGGCAAAGAGGATAACTGAACCTGGTTTGTCTTTAATTTAGTTTTTTTAAGAGCTGCCTCAATATTATTTGCAGTTCTATTTAAGGACGATTGATAAATTGACTGATCATCTGGCATTAGCGAAGATAATGCTTTTTTTGCTTCAGAATGATAGGTGAATTGTTGGGTATCACTTAAGGTCTTATTTAATTTGAAGTCAGACAATGGAGGTATTGCTGCCAGAATCGTCTTTCCGGTAAAAGGCTTGTTTGAGAACTCTTCTCTTTTTTCTTTTTGATGACTTGTTTCAGTTAGGGTCTGTGATTTGGATGAACTTGGTTTGGTAGATTTATTTTTGGAGTGATTTTTTTCAGCAAGCATCTTAGAGCAAAGATTAACTACAGAAGAGGCGTTGTCAATGGGTCCAATAACTACACGGTAAACTTTGGGATTGCCGGTGGATGCAACTATCTCTATGGGCTTAGCTATTTGATGCGCTAGTTGCTTTTTATAGGTTTCAGCATGTTCATATTTATCAAAGGATGCAAGTTGTAAACGATAATTATGTTTTGCAAATTTTGGAATTTTTAAATGACTGCCTTGCTCTAAGCCGTAAATTGTAAAAGTTTTACCCCTAGTTTTTTCCGACTGGCGTGCTGGCTGTTTTGAAATGCTTTTTTTATTATTAAGCGTTAAAGGCGCTAACTGAGGCGCTGGTCTTTTAATTATTAGTTTGCTGTTTGCTTGTGTAGGCTTCGCTTGGGCTAGCAATTGCTGACTAATATTGACTACTGAAGCTGCGTTAGCGATAGGTCCAATAATCACTCGATAAGTGATAGGTACACGCTTTACGGGCTCTATATAGACTGGGCTATCTATTAGTTTAGCAAGCTTATTTTTGAAAATTACAGTATTTGCATGCTTTTCGAAGGAAGCCACTTGCAATAAGAACTTATCAGTGGAGTATTTGGGAATTTTTAGATTACTGCCTTGCTCTAAACCATAAATAACTATGGAACCAGTAGACGATTGCGCTAACGCGTTCTCGAGCAGCAGAAGATGGGCACAGCAAAGTATAACTAACGATGACTTTCCCATGTCCCCAACCTGCTCCGTATAGTTTTCATCCGCATTAAATCAGAATATCAAAATCAAAAAAAACTACAAGCTTTAAGTTAAAATTATTTAATTCATTGATAAATAGATCAAAAAAAGAGTGGTCTAGCTAAAATAAGAACACTGAGCTACTCTTAAATTAATAATCCCGAGGAGTTAACCATGAAGAAAGTCCTTGTGACTGGCGGAGATGGCTTTATTGGAAGTCATCTAGTAAGCCGGTTGTTGTCTTTGGGAGTCGAGGTGCTAGTACTTGATAAAACCATTCACCGGCCCACTTATTGCGATATCCATCAAGCGCAGTTCATTGAAGGAGATATGTTATCAAATGGCCTTATCCATGAATGTTTAGAAGAGGTCGATACTTGTTTTCATTTAGCCGCAATCGCCTCTATTCCTCTTTGTGCGCGAGATTGGATCTTTAGTCATGAAAATAATGTTTTGGCATTTAATGGCTTACTTGAAGAATTAAAACGAATTAATCGACCAATAAGTCTTGTCTACGCTTCATCAAGCGCTGTTTATGGCGATTCCAAGGCGCTACCTTTATCAGAATCGGAACGAGTTATTCCTCACTCGACTTATGGCGGTGATAAATTATCGAATGAAATTTATGCCGAGGTTATGTCTCATTTACATGGTATTCATTCGATTGGCTTGAGGCTTTTTAATGTTTACGGACCCGGACAATTGCCATCAAGTTCCTATAGTGGTGTAATCACTTGTTTTAAAAATGCGATTAATTCACAGCAAGCGATTAAAATTTATGGGGACGGTGAGCAAACCAGAGATTTTGTCTATATAGATGACATAGTAGCGGCCTTTATCAGTGCAGCAGAATTGGCAGCTAATCAATCAGGCGTTTTTAACATTTGCACCGGCCGCTCGCTTTCCATCACTGACTTAGCTGAAATTATGATGGAATTAATGAATAGTCGAGTGCCAATTGTTTATGAAAATGCCAGGGCAGGCGATCTTTATCATTCCGTGGGTAATGGCGAGTTAGCCAAAAAAGTTTTAGGATTTAGTCCTCATATAAAAGTTGAAAACGGTTTGGCTGATTTTTTAAAGCAAGCTTAATAAATTTGAATTCCTAATCACTTTGAAAAAAGTTGGTTTCTAGGATGTTGTTTGCCCAAAGTTATAATATACTCATTTAAACAAGGACTATTTTTTTGCTGCAATGGAATCACATGACAAGGATGCTGGTTTTTTTAAATTGCTTAATAATGCTCATGTTCTCAACATGTTATGCATTAAACAATAATACTAAAGTTGCCTTTTATTATGGTTTAAATCCTCCCTTAAAAGAGTTGCAAGCCTATGAAGCTGTTATTGTAAATCCTCAAAAAGGGATTGATCCCAAATTATTCAGCACAACGAAGACCAAATTATACGCTTATATCAGTGTTGGAGAAGTTGAAGCAAAATCTGATGAAATTAAACAGTTAAATCCACTTTGGTTTAGAGGAGAAAATCCAGCATGGTCAAGTCGTGTGATGGATATGGCCAATCCTGGCTGGCGAGATTATTTACTTAATACAAAAATTAAAGCACTTTGGGAAAAGGGTTACCGGGGCTTTTTTCTTGACACGCTTGATTCCTACCAATTACTCAAATTAACTCCTGAGCAGATTCAAGCACAGCAAGCGGGTATAATCGAGTTCATAAAAAACATTAAAGTCATATATCCTGATGCTTCTCTTATTATTAACCGTGGATTTGCAGAGATTGCTTATATTCATCAAGATATAGACGCAATAGCAGCTGAATCTTTATTTCATGGTTGGAATGCGACAATTAAAAAATATGAGCCTGTATCTGAAGCTAACAGGAAATGGTTAATTGATAAATTAAATGTTGTGCATTATGCCTATAATTTGCCGATAATTATTATTGACTATGTAGCTCCAGAAGAAACAGCAAAAGCACGTCAATCAAATCAAAAAATTAATGAGCTGGGATTTATCCCCACCGTTACAGATTCAAGTCTAGCAACTCTGGGAATGGGCAAGACCCAGCTTGTGCCTCGCAAAATTTTGCTATTATATGAAGAAACCCCAGAAACCCTAGCGAATCGTTCTACTGCAATTTCAGCCTTTCTTTATGCTGCTTTCCCCTTACAATTTATGGGCTTTGTACCTGTGCTACAACCCGTAGACTCAAGCTTACCTAATGGATCCCTAAGAAATCAATACGCTGGAATTATTGCCTGGTTTGAAAAACCGGTCATTAAAAACCATCAAATTTTAGAAAATTGGTTAACTAAACAGGTTAATGCAGGCCTTCCCTTAGTTTTTATGGAAAATTTTGGTTTGCCAACGACGTCGCCTTTATTACAGCGTTTAAATATAACAGTGGCTCCAAGTCCCAGTATTATAAAAAATGTAAAAATCATAGCCAAAGACAAAAGCGTTGGATTTGAACTCTTACCGCAACCTGTTTCTACCGATTTTGCTCCTGTCACCGCTCAAAATGCCAAGGTACTTTTAAAGCTTAAAGCAGACGAATTACAAGAGGATGCTATTGCCATCACACCATGGGGCGGCTATGTGCTGGGTCCGTTTGCTGTAGTTGTATTACCCAATGAAAAATCTCGCTGGGTAATTGATCCCTTTCTTTATTTCCGTAAAGCCCTGCGTTTGCCACTATTTCCTAGTCCTGATGTCACGACTGCAACGGGGAAGCGAATTCTTACCGTTCATATTGATGGTGATGCTTTCATTTCTCGAGTGACTTGGCTGGATAATAAATACACGGCTGATGTTTTATTGAATGATATTTTAAAACTTTATAAAATTCCGACCACCGTTTCCGTGATTCAAAGAGAATTTGAGTTACTTAAAAATAATAACTATTTAACTAATCGTCTGACTGGTGTTGCAAAAGAAATTTTTGCTCTGCCTTGGGTGCAGTTAGCGACTCATACTTATTCTCATCCTCTTGCTTGGGGCGAGTTGGTTGAAGACAAACCGAATTTTAAAGTACTTTCTTATCCTTCTAAAGATTATTTGTTTAATTATAAAACAGAAATTGCTGGTTCGACTGATTTCATTAATAGCCAGCTTGCTCCGGCCGACAAAAAAGTGACTGCTGTATTTTGGTCTGGCGATGGAAATATTAACCAAAAACCGTTGGAAATTGCGTCTCAGATTGGGATAAAAAATGTAAACGGCATGGCTGGGCTCGATTTAAAAAGTGATAAGTCTCTAACTAATGTAAGCGCATTAGGTTTGGCAATTGGTAACTATTTTCAGGTCTTTGCACCGATTCCTAATGAGTTTGAATACACGGATGAATGGTCTCAACCTTTGTATGCCTTTCAAAACGCTATTCATAGTTTTGAATTAACCGATAAACCCACGCGGTTTAAGCCAATGTCAATCTATTATCATTTCTATATAGCGACAGATCAGGCCGCTTTACGCTCCCTGAAACGGGTTTATGATTGGACTTTAAAGCAAAATAATATCCCGCTTTATATTGCCGAATATATTTCAAAAGTGAATGATTTTAATAGGTTGGTGATTGATAAAGATCTAACTCAGCCTGATTCCTGGTACATCTCTAATAACTCTAGCTTGCGTGAGCTGCGTTGGCCAATGAACTCAGAGCAATTATTTCCTGATTTGGATAAGAGTAAAAATGTGATTGGTTTTAATAAATATAATAATGACCTGTACATTCATTTAGGTCCGCAAAATCTGACAAGGATTAGCTTGAGCAAGTCCGTACCAATAAAGCCCTATCTGATTGAAGCCAACGCGGAGGTTATGCGCTGGGAAACAATCGATAATAAGATTATTTTTGCATTAAAGGGACATGTTCCCCTTAGTTTTAAACTTGCCAATATGAACAATTGTCATCTAGAGCAGAATCAGCAACCGCTGAAAATTGCCGATTATAACAACAACATTTTACAGGAAGCGACTAGTGGAATATTTGAGATACACTGTCAAGGATCAGCTAAAGACTAAGGCTGAAAAGCAACTTTTTTCCTATGCTTTTATAGCTTTCACTTCTATCCTTGTCTTGGGCTTAATTATTTTTCTATTTCCAGGCAAGGCTTTATTAAGCCATCTTATTAATCAAGAATACGTTACCGATGTTGATTATCGCTATAGCATTGCTTTATTAGCTAGTGCTGGTAAGGAACCTATCAATTTTAAAGAGACGAATGAAGATCCAACGTCAATTATCAAGCAACTGAATGCTAGCGCTGATACCCAGGATACGGATTATTTTCGCCTTAAGTATATTGTGCTAAGAACAATCTCGCAGAGACCCAAGTTGACCAGGGAACAACGTATCGCAGTTGATAAAGCGCTGGTCCACTATTTAACGCTTCTCAAGACTATACCCAATTCCTTTGAGCAAGAACTAGGAATGGCGCGCGATGCTTTGGCTATCAATCAAGCGCCGCTTGCGCTTTTTTATGCAGAAACTGCGATTAAGAAAAATCCGCAACAAACCGCTTTTTCTTACGCCCAACTTGCACAAATTGCCTTATGGGCTAAGCAGTGTGTTAAAAGTTCTAATTATTATTTCCTTGCGCAACAACAAGCAAAACTAATCGATGATAAACGCTATTTTTTCATTACAGGCATGAAAGTACTATTTCAATGTAATGAATTTGAAAAAGCTATCCAATCGGTTGAAAAACACATTGATGGCTTACGCAACGATGAGCTTACTTATAGGCTGCTTACAGAACTCGCTGTGAGCGCGGACAAACCTGCTAAAGCGCAGGAGTTTGTGCTAAGACTTCTGGATTTGCAAAATAATGCAAAATTTAGCTCAATGGCAGCTCAGAAATCGCTAAAAAATAATGTTTACAATTATGGGTTTGAACTGCTGGATAAATTTAAGGTATATTTGATTGGTAACCCGGCAAAAAAATAAAATTAATTACAAAATACAAAATTCTGTGGGTTTAGATTATCAGGTTAATTTAATATCCGCTGGAAAAGGCGACTTAGCTTTAGCAATCATGAATTTTAGCGAGCTTAATTCTGGTAATTGCGAGTATAAGTTTATGTACTACAATTAGTTTGAAGCAATAGATAGGGAAAAATCATGGGTGATCTGCTTAATTTAATCGCGCTTATTATTTTAATTGGGATAGTCATGTGGATTATCAATGCACTTATTCCAATGGCTGGCGCTATAAAAAGTTTGTTAAATTTATTTGTTTTAATCATTTTAATTATTTATATCTTGCAATTCTTCCACCTGATTAATCCTCTTTTACCGATGATTAGGGTATTTCATTAATGGTATTAATGCCAGAGGTGTGCGTGGCCTAAGCTATCGCAAACCTTTGGCTAATTTATAATTTCATTTTCTTATATATAAAAAAAGGCAGTCGACAGATAATTGCCATGATATATCGCCAAAAAAATGGATGATAAATACGTCGCTTACCCTTAAAAGAAGCCTGCCAACAAGCCTTGGCACAAGATTCTGGCGGGGAAGCATAGAATATCCCAGGTGAACCAAAGGTTTGTACGGTATCAATGAAACCTAATCTCGCAATGGTGAGTTGCAGTTTGCCCTCTGATTCTTGTTCTAAACCTTCCAAAAAAATTTCAACGAGGGCTTTTGATCCCCCGTAAAGACTATTTTTAGAGCGCCCACGGCAGGCGGCCACTGAGCTTAAATAAATAATGCGATGTTCCAATTGAATTTTATCGAGGTAGGCTTTAATCAACTCGACGGTGCTCAGAACGTTTATTGTTAGTAATTCTTTACTAGATTTACTATCCAGGGCAGAGTTTTCAAGGATTGAGCCGTAGGCGATAAACAAATCCAGCTCAGTCAAATTGCTTTTGAGGATAGTCAAAATATCATTAATATTTTCTGCAAAATCACAAAAGTATGATTCACATTTTACGCGGTAGCGCAAACGAAGGTCTGCAGCAATTATTTGAAGTTGAGAGTTATTACGGCCTACCAGGATTAAACAATAGCCTGATTTAGCTGCTAATTTTGCAAATTCTTCAGCAATAATGGAGGTTGCACCCAGAATTAACCAGGTTCTTGTTGTCATAAATTAATCCCTAAACGCTTGGATAAATTAGAACACATCTTGGGCTGATATTTTTTTAACAGCTTAGAAAATTCATCATTATTGTCATATTGCTGGCGAAATTGTTCTTTATTAAGGTAAAGGTCTTTGGCTAAATAAATCTTCCCTCCCGTTTGACTAATCCATTCATTCATGGCCTTAATTGCTTGTCTTGCGGAATAATTATTTATAAAATCAATAGCTAATGTAAATCCTGGTTGAGCAAAAGAAAGAAGTCCGGAGCCTTTTTTTGTGAAATACTTTAATACGGCAAGGGTAGGTGTGGCCTTTTTCTCACGAATGATCAAAATCAACTGTTCTATAGTTGATAGAGCAGTCTGCTGTGCAAATACCGCTTGAAATTGTAATAATCCATTTTTGCCGTATAAACGATTCCATTGCAGTATTGAATCAAGAGGATTATTGAATTGCGGTAACGACATAATTTGTTCAGATCTTGGCTTGTAATTAAAGAAGAGACTGTTAAATTGTTTCATAGACCAGCTATTGATCAAGCGCAGAGGTAGTTTGGGGATTGTATGCGTTTTTTTTTCTTTAATTTCCCATCCTTCACAATGATTAGCAAAGCTAAGTAAAGCTCGCGGTTCATTAAGCAGATCAAGCCAGGCCACTTGATAATCATAGTCACAACCTTTAGTTTGCATTCGTTCAACTAACGGTTCCCAAGCATAGTACTGTTCACTATGAGTGGTAACAAAGGACGAGGCTTTGCGTAATTTAATCGCTATTAGCTTAATAAATCCGGTTAAACCAAGACCTGCAATGGTTGCAAAGAAAAGCTCAGAATTAGTCTCTCGATCGCAGCGATAAGATTGATTGCCAAGTGCTAAATCCAGCCATTGAACATGATCTCCAAAGCAGCCTTGTTGGTGATTATTTTTACCATGAATATCATTAGCAATACCTCCGGCGACGGTGGCTTTCAAAGTGCCCGGGATCACCGGCGGAATAAAATCAGGGTGGATTAAGAAAAGGTCGGCAAAACTTACAGAGCCTTGGCAAATTAAAATCCCTGTTGTTTCATCAAAAGATAATAAATGATTCAAACGGCTAGTATCAATAACAAGTCCCTGATCATTAAGACAGCAATCTGAGTAACTTGAAGCATTTCCACGGGCAAGTACGCCATTCTTGGCATACATCGTCAAGATTTTGACAATTTGAGCTTCATTATCTGGGCGAAAGCAATCTGACATGCTAGCTAATGCCCGGGAAAAATTACTGAGCCGAATTTTTTTAGAGATCATTGAGAGGCCAATTAAAAACTAATCGCTTCAGTCTGACATGTTTTTCCTAAGCGCTCAAATAGGAAAGAGATAAATAATGCTAAGGCTGCTTAGTGGAACAATAATTGCAAACTTAATCTCAAAGTATCTTTACACTCTTATATGGATAGTGGCACGATTTGTGCGTTATATTTAATAAAAGTGTTCTTATTTAAAGCTATTGCTATCAAAAGAAGCAGCCTAAGACTGTAAAGGGGAATTAAATGTCAAAATCAAATCAAGAAATTCTAAAGGAGCCGGCCAGCTTAGGCAGTTTTTCCTGCTCGAAACCCGTCAAGGTTATCGCAGTCACTGCTGGAAAGGGCGGTGTGGGCAAATCAAATGTATCTGTAAATTTGGCAGTTGCCTTAGCGCAAATGAATAAATCTGTACTGTTAATGGATGCGGATTTAGGCTTGGCAAATATAGATATCATGCTGGGCTTGCATGCTCAATATAATCTTTCACACGTAGTTCAAGGCCTTTGTTCATTAACTGATATTATTTTGCAGGGTCCGCACGGAGTTAAGGTTATACCCGCCGCATCAGGCATGGAATACATGACTCAATTAAGCCCAACAGCTCATGCCGGGATTATAGATGCTTTCAATGAGCTCACTGATGATTTGGACTATATGATAATTGACACGGCAGCTGGAATATCAGACACCGTCTTAAGTTTCGTACGTTCCTCTCAAGAACTGATTGTCATTGTATGCGATGAACCCACTTCATTAACGGATGCCTATGCCCTTATTAAAGTTATGTCTAAACGCTATGAATGGAGTCATTTTCATATTTTAGCCAACATGGTTAATACAGAGACAGAAGGCTTTGCACTTTTTAACAAATTATACTCCGTTTGTGAGCATTTTTTAGATGTGCGCCTGGATTATTTAGGCGCTATTCCCTTCGATTTACGTGTTCACGAGGCTATTAAAAAGCAAGAATCCTTAGTCATTGCTTATCCTAACGCTAAAGCGAGCAAAGCCTTTATGCAAATAGCAGAAACAGTGGATGATTGGCCCTATAAGCCATCGCTTGGTGGTAACACCAGTTTTTTTCTTGAGCGCTTGGTGACCAGAAAATATTAATGGATTGTCGAAACTAAGGAGAAAGTCGTGGATGCTTTGGCTGCCTGCGGCAAAGTTCAACAGCAAACCCTGGAGACGTTAGTCAAAACTCATGCGATCTTAGTAAAACGTATCGCTTACCATCTATTGGGACGGCTGCCTTCTTCAGTACAACTTGATGATCTTATCCAGGCAGGAATGCTTGGCCTTCTCGAAGCAGTTAGGCATTATGATTCAACCAAAGGCGCTTCCTTTGAGACCTATGCGGGGATACGTATTCGTGGCTACATGTTAGATGAAGTTCGCCACAATGATTGGGTTCCGCGTTCTGTTTACCGTAATTCGCGGTTAATTTCTGCCGCCGTTAAAACAGTAGAAAATCGGCTGGGAAGAGAAGCTAAAGATCAGGAAATTGCCGAAGAACTTAATCTAAGCCTTGATGAATATTATGACATTCTTAAAGATTCTGTAGGAAGCCATATCTATGGTTTTGATGATCTTGCGGTGGGTGAGGATGTATTAAATATTGAAAGCGGAGAATTTAGTGATCCGCATTTACGAGTTTTGCAGGCGGATACGGCTAGCCATCTTGCCGCGATTATTGATAATTTGCCTAAAAATGAACGTCTTGTTCTCTCTTTATATTATGAGCAGGATTTAAATTTAAAAGAAATTGGTGAAGTTTTAGGCGTTTGTGAGTCGAGAGTTTCACAAATTCATAGTCAGGCAACCTTGCGCATAAAATCAAGATTACCTAGCTAAATAGATATTAATTTTAAAGAAAAACAGCCTGAAATTTTAATCCAGGCTGCAACTATTACAAAGCTAACCAATTAATTGGTTACATAAACTCCATAAGGCTGGCTAATTCCTGGGTTATCAATACAGGGTAATACAAAATTTCCTAAGCTATCAATGGTACAAACGCTAACCGAGTTTGAACCAAAATTAGCAACATAAGCCAATGTACCTGCACTATTTAATGCAATGTACTCTGGGGCAGAAAACAATTGACCAGAGGATACACAACCGCTAAGCACTCCTGCGGTAATGTTGCAAATGTAAACGAAACTGTCATTTAAGCTCGTTACATACGCTTTGGTTTCTTCCTTATTTATCGCAATACCCACCAAACCTGAACCAAAGACAGGAGAGGCGAGGCAAGAACCAGGAATCAGTAAGCCTGTGTTATCAATGCTGCAAGTAAAAACTGAAGTTGCAGTGTTAAAGGCAGTTTGGACTACATAGAGCCTTGTGTTCTGCTGATTAATTGCTGTAGCGTGAGGGTTAGTAAAGCCATCGGTAAAACCAATACAAGGTAAAACCAACATCCCTGCAGCATCAATCGAACACTGGGAAATTGTGTTCAATGTTGAGTTTGAAATATAAGCCATGCTGCCTGTCCAGTTTAAATTCACTGAAATAGGACCGCCAAAGTTAGTCACGTTGCCTTGAGCTATGCAACTAGTCAGTGAACCATCTGCCGCTACATCACAAACCGAAATGTCGTTACCCGTAAAGTTTGCAATATAAGCTTTGGTTCTACTTTGGTTTAAAATTATACCTGTAGGAGTATCAAAGGTGCCGCCAGGATTAACGGGTGTCGCACAGATACCTAAATTACCTGCAGCGTCAATGGGGCAAATGGTTAAGCTATTATCCGGAGCATAATTGGTGATATAAGCAAGGGAAGGATGGCAATCGACTACAATATTCGTCACATTCGCCATTAGATTAATCCCGGATCCGTTGAGAACAGTACAATAAGAACCAGCAGGGGCTTGTAATACTGTCACATTATAACTGCCGCCAGGTGGTATAGGTTGGGGGAAGGTGAAAGAAGTTGCGTTGGCGGATATTACAAGATTATTAGTACCAATATTTTGTAAAATCAAACCGGAGGTTGAGGCACCTGAAATCGTTCCACCCACTGTATAAGTTGCGGCAGGTGTACCTTTCTGAAGAACTATCAATCGAGGCTGAGTTGAACTGACTGGAAATAGACAGTAGCCATTGATATAAGGCAAACAATAGACGCCGATTCCTGCAACAGTATATCCTGGTGTGTTTACTCTAATACCTGCATAAGGATAAAAATGATTAGGAATAGTAGTGCTGATACTTAAGTTTAAAGCATTTACATTGTAGTTCTGGCAAGATACGGGCCCTACACCATTCAAACATAAAGTTATATTTACAGAATCTGTACTACCGCTACCGTTCACTTGAAAGAAATGACCTGGCGTAGCATTTATAGTCCCAGCGAAAATTAAACTAAAGACTAGACTGACGCCGATTAAGATTTTTTTTATCATAATAACTCCCTGTGTTTAAAAAAAAACATTTTTTAGATTAATAGCAGTTCTAAGCTCAGTTCTTTGCAATTGAACAAATTTTAAGAATTAAGTAATTAAAGCCGGAGTTTGGATTGCAAAATTTTTAATGTTGCCAATAAGTGGTGAAGGAAAGTAAATGCCTGGTACAACATCTGTCCGTCTTATTGTTGCATTAGCCATTGAAACTCACCCTATTGTATAGCTAAGTTTATTAAATAACATCCGGGTTCTATTATGATTTTTTAAAAGGGTCTTGTCGATAAAAACATACGAGTAATTTATAGACAGCTGGATAGCTCTCTTTGATTAGTTCTGGTTTTACAAAAAACACTTCTGTAAACACTGCAAAAAACTCCGCGGCTGAAGTGGCTGCATAAGCATCAATTGCAGTCGGTAGATTCTGTTGCAAACGCAAAGTAAAATCAGAAAAAGCTTGATTAAATTCGTCTGCCCATTGCTGAGCAGACATTTCTTTATGAAGTGGAGGGAAACCATTCGCGTCACCATTTTGCATGTCTAATTTATGAGCAAGCTCATGAATTACTACATTGCGAGCGTTATCAAGGTCGTGATTTAGGGCGTCCTGCCAAGATAAGATTACTGCGCCGCGCTGCCAGGCTTCGCCGCTAAGATTTACACGATAATGATGCATTACACCAAATTCATCCAACTCTTTTGTTAGTTTAGAAAAGGCGCCTGGATAAAGGAGAACTGAAACCCAGCCTTTGTAGCAATCTAATCCGAGGTTTAAAATCGGTAAGCAAGCCTGCAAAGCAATAACAGCGCGTATAAAATTATTAAGCTCCAAATCGCCGACAGCTTCTAATTTTTTTTGGTAGAGAAATAAAATAGCTAATTTTTTAAGCTTAATTTTTTCTTTTCTACTTAATCTATTAAGTAAAGTTAAGGCATTGAAAGCTTTCTGCCACTGCGATTTTTTTATAGAAGACCGTCTAATAATGCGTGCCTTCCACCTTCTTTTAAGCCAGAGAAACATCACTTTTCCTTGTGAATTTCATTGGAATGAGTCTCAAGTATCCGCTCTCAAGATAAAAGATCAAGTCATGAATTTAGACCTGTATGTTCTGAGATTTGAAAGCATAAAAAAATAAATAGCATTGAAACTTTGCAAAAACAGCACACAAAGTTTGCTTAATAAAGCTTTATTGTAGTAAAATATTACATATTCAAGTTTAATGCTCTGAATCTAAATACATTCACGGCAAATCAAAAGGTTAAGCTTTGAGCTAATTTATTAGCTCAGGCGGTTTAAATAAATTTTTATTGTAATCACTGAACAACCTAACTTTCGAGATTATAGATGAAGAAATCACTCGCAGAAATTCTGGAATTTACTAACAATGATATTATTCATCGTTATGAGCAAGACTACCTGCTCAATCACTTAAGAGGTGACGAGGCTTTAAGTGAGCTGATAAAATTTTTATGGCTCAGCAAAAAACATGAGGGGGATAAACTTCTCTCGCCAAATGATAATAAGCTAAAATTTGTCTGCGGCATACCCGAAGAGCTCGATGACATGTGGCATACTTTTATACTCTTTACCAAAGATTACGCTGAATTTTGTGCTGAAAATTTTGGCCATTTTATTCATCATGCACCAACAAGTGAATCAGAAAGGTTAACTGTTGATTTATCTCAAAGTAATTTTTCGCTTTATTTTGATTATGTAAAAGAAAATCTTGGGGAAGAAACAACATCCAAATGGTTTCAAATCGCTCTTGCCTAACTTATCAAAAAACTGTGGATTTTATGTACTAAAAGCCGATATTGAATCAGTTAACAGAGTATTTTGAAACTGCGCTATTAACAATCTCAAATTTAATTCAAAGCCTTTGAAATTATTTAAACGCTGAATACTATTAACTTTGCAGAGCTACTATCTTTTAACTCCTGAAATCATTTGATGACCATCTCCATGCTCTAATCGGGTAAAAATCAAGGATGAAATTAAGGTAATCATAGCAAGGATGAGAAAAGTATAATGAAAAGTTTCAATTCTTAAATTGAGTGAATTAGCTAAGTCAAAAGAAAATAAATAGACAAGCAAAGTGCCTGCAGCAATAGCTAAGCTTTTGGCAAATTGTTGCGCAGTGCTCATAACGCTGGTCCCTGCACTTAACTGATCATGACGAAGATCGGTATAAGCTAAAGAATGCAAGAAGCTGTATTGTAAGGAAGTAAGAAAGCCAAAAATAAAGGTATAACAAGCAATCGTAATTAGGGTAGTTCCTGAACCTATACTAGCAAATAAGGCTATAGAAAAACTGGCGCAAACTGTGTTGATAAGCAAAAGACGCTTATAGCCTAATAGACCTAATAAGCTCAAAGACAGCTGCCTGGCAACTAAAACTCCCAAGGCAGTGGGTACCAATAATAATCCAGATATTAGAGCAGATTTACCCAGGCCAATTTGAAAATCTAAGGGCAATAAAAAAGGTATACTGCCAAAACCAAGCCGAGATATTAAATTACCTTCAACAGCGAGCCTAAATGTTCGGTATTTTAGTAAATCTGATTTAATAATAGGGTGGGGCTGATGGCGAGAATACCTAAGATAGAAAATAAACAAAATGAGAGCAATTAAAATAATAATTAAAGCCAAATTTATATTGATAGTATGTTGACTAAGTGCAGAAAAGCCAAAGATTATTCCAGAAAATGCTGCAGCAAAAAGTATAAACCCAGTTTTATCCAAAGCGTGAACATCGTGAACCTCAGTTTTTTCTAGCCAATAGTAGGCCAGAATAATAGTGCTGAGTCCTATAGGTAGGTTGATCCAAAAAATCCAATGCCAAGTAAAATAATCGGTAATAATTCCTCCAACCAATGGCCCGAGCATTGCGCCGACTGCTCCAATGGTTACTATATGATTCATTGTAGCAATTAAATGCTGACGCCCGAAGTAACGTAAAATAATTAACCGTCCAACTGGCAGAGCCAAACCACCCCCCGCACCTTGAAGGAAGCGGGCAAGACCTAAAGATAGTAAATCAGATGCAAATCCACACCACAATGAACAAAGGGTAAAAATGCTAATCGCTAAAATAAAAATTCGTTTAGAACCGTATTTATCAGCAAGCCACCCACTGATAGGAATGAAAATCGCCAAGCCCACAAGATAGGAAATCAATATAATTTTTAAATCGATTGCTGGCACAGTTAAACTACGCGAAATAGCTGGAATTGCTGTATTGATTATCGTAGTGTCTATTGCTTCCATAAAAAATGACAGCGATATTATTAATGGGATTATGTTCTGAGAAGTTAAACAGTTTTTTCTCATGACCTAGCCCTTATAAAAAGAGCCCATGCTTCATCTAGCCTTTAACCTAACTCCTATATCGTATTTATTGCTATGAGCTCATTAAATAGGAGGTCTGCTTTAATTTTAGCAAAAATATCGGTTAACGGTAGAATTTTAAGTAGCTTAGTAAGCTAATTGTACTAGAAATCACAGTGTAAATGAGCGCGATGCTACAACCTTTGCTGTTAAAATCAAACTTTAGAGAGTTAGCAAGCGGTTTAAATCTATTTCTGTGACGTATATGTCACCTGTCTTGAGTCGAGTAATTAACTGTGATATGATTAATGTTGCTTAGAAATCGTTTTCTCTGCTTATTCAAAAATTCAACTTAAATATAAATAATAAGGTATCCCTTCCCAGCTTTTAAGTTGGCCAGAGAAATCTAATCAATTTATTTTAATTTGGTAGGTCTAAGTGTAGAGAAGCTCATGAGAAAGTGGTTCCCTCAAATTAACGAAAGACCCCCTTATCGATAGGATGAATTTTAAGTTTTTGTTTGTAAAGATAATTTAGAGATTAATTTATATCTTAGGATCTGAATTTTAATTTAATTTTTTACTTAGTAGGAATAAAAATGCTAATAATGCGGGAACCCGGCCCAGAAAAAAAAATACAATTTCGTATGCGCATGAATGAGGCCTTATTTAACGAAATTACTGAATATTGCCAATGGGCTGGCATACGAGTTCGTGATTTTTTTATCGAACAATCATGTAGATATATCTTTAAAAACGATGCAGATTGGAAATTATATAAAGCGCAACAATCTGAACAGAGAACTGATTAAGCAAATTTTAACTAATTATCACCTATCTTCAGAAAGCTTTAGAGAAGAAAATAAGTTCTTTAATCGCTCAGCTAGAGTTTTCTGTTTCTATCCTTAGCAACCACTCTCCTTCTTAACTAGCTTCCTCTAAAAAACCTAATGATATACGACTTTTAATTTTATTGAGTCATTTATTGCCAATTTAGCATGCCAAAATAAGTCAAAATTACTATTAAATTAATGTCACAAAGTATTTGACAAGTTAAGTCATAAATGATTAACTGTAATCCTGATTCACAGGAAATGAAAATTTAGATAATGATTTTCCTTTGCAGTCTCAGATTAATTTAATTAAGGAGTTAACAATGAGTGATTTAAATCAAATAAAAAATGACGCTAAATCTAAAGCATCAAACTTGTACAATGAGGGAAAAAAAGAAGCGGAGTCTTTGGCTGCGCAACTCGCAAATGGTGCTTCTGATTTGTATGAAGAAGGGAAAAAAAGAGTAGGGCAATTTGAAGATACCGTTTGTGACTATTCAGATGAATTAGTATCCAAGGTTAAAGAGCGTCCTTTAACTTCTTTACTCGTAGCAGGTGGTGTTGGATTTATAATGTCCCTTTTACTAAAAAAATAATTATTATTAATTAGGAGTTACCATGACAACAACAAAAGACTTATTAGTCACTACACATTTGTTTAAGGATGTTGAATCTGCTGAAAAAGCTTATGAAGAAGCCCTGAGTAAAGGCTATGCTCCTAAAGATATTAATGTGATTATGTCTGAAGATTCGCGTAAAAAATATTACGGTTCGATATTAGTCAAAGAAGAATCAAAAGCGACCGAAGGCTTAGGCATAGGTAGTGCAACGGGTGCAGCGATTGGCGGAATTGTTGCAGCAATCGCAGCCATTGGTACAAGTCTTGTTCTCCCAGGACTGGGCATTATCATCGCTGGACCTTTAGCGGCGGGTTTAGCTGGAGCTGGCACAGGGGGAATTACTGGTGGTTTTGTCGGTGCATTAATTGGATGGGGAATACCAGAAGATAAGGCGCAAGTCTATGAAACCGGAATTAAGACAGGCGGTATTCTTTTGGGGGTCAATGAAACTAATCCTCAAGTTTCTTTAGAAGAGCATTGGCAAAAATATACTTAAATTTAAGGTAATACTAAAATTATTGGAGGCTTCTTAATGAAACGTTTTATGTCAATTATATGCGCACTGTTACTAACTGCTTTAGTTGGTTGTCAAGTTGTTGCTGGCGAAAGAACAATCAATCAATATAGCTCAGATGCAGCAATTACTGCGAATGTTAAAGCTGCGTTGCTAGCTGATAAGCGAGTTACCTCGCTACCAATCCATGTCGCTACAGAAAAAGGCATGGTAGTTCTGAGTGGCTTTGTAAGAACTATTAATCAAAAAGTTGCTGCAGGCGAGTCAGCTTTGAAGGTTAGAGAAGTTAGGCAAATAAGAAATAATTTGATTATTCGATAATCAATATTTGTTAAAAGAGGGAGAGGTTTGCAGGGCCCTTGCCACTTAATAATGCAAAGCTCTGCAGTCGCAAATTTAAAGACATTGTTTACTATAAATGTTTGACAAATTTGTTTAAAGTGAGATAGTAAAGTCACCTAATTAAAGACAATAGTTGGCTCATTAGGTGTTAAACAATATATATTTAAGGATGAAATTATGAATAAATTTAAATTAGCTTTTGTATCAACTTTATTAATTGCCGGTGTTGCTCAAGCAAACACACCTTGTGACAACTTTGAAGTTAAAGTGACAAACGATTTAGCTGAACCATTAAATCTTAAAAACGGTGCTAGTTTAAATGCGGGACTAATTAGCCCTAATACACCTTTAGTATTGGGTTCAAAGCAACAGCACATCTTTACAATCAGTGGCACTAGTGATAAACCTATGGATGGTGAATTAGTTTACACAACTCAAAGCCAACCTAATAAAACTGTAGTCCTTCGTTTTGTTCTTACCAATAAACATTTACATTGCCACCACAGAGATACTTCACCTGTCAGTGATTACAGCGTAAGCAATCAGCGCTTTCCTGGAAGTATTGATTACTCCATTATCAATCGATAAATTGACTAAGCACTCGACATTTATGTCGAGTGCTTTTTTAGTTCATGCCCTGTTTCAACTTCTAACTTATTACCTACTGTTTAAATCACTCATTTGGTGCCTTTAAATAAAGCGACACAGCCGATGGTTGCAATTTCAACTCCTGACAAATATTTTTCAAGCGCAGTTTGAAGTGAAATTAAGTTGTCTTCTCGATTACAAAAAATCGCTTTTTTATTATAAATTTCCGATAAAACACGACTTGCTTTAGTCTGTAATTTCTCATCAGACAAAATAGTGGCGCCAAATAAAATACCTTGAGGTCGCAGCATTGCTGCTGCATTGGCGATGCAGATTTGTTTTGCTTCCATAGCTCCAGGTAAACAATGCAGAAGATAATTCATAGATATAGAGTCAAATTGTTCAGCTAAATGCGGTTGAGTTTTGAAGATATCTGCTAAATGAACAGAGGGGTCTTCTCCCTTAAATTTAAGGGCAATTGCTGCAGAATCTAAACAATTTTGATTTAGATCCATTAATGAAATTTTAGCTAATTGCGATGATTTGCAAGCCTGTAAATAGTAACCAGTACCTACGCCGATATCTAAATGATTAGCACTAATATAATTATTGAACTGCTCGAGTTGAAATTTTTTGTGACAACGCCAAATCCATTGGTTAGAAATATTTAAGACCCAAAAGTTGTAGACCTTAAGCATTAAAGGCGTATAGATTGCTTGTCCTTTTTTTATATCCACTTCACTGATTGATGCTATATCATTATCTCAACTGCTTGATTAAGAATCATAAGATATTAGCTCCTTAGCTACATAGTTAGCAAGGCTGAAGGGGAGAAATTGAAAATTATTAAAATCAATAACTTGGTTATTTTTCCTCAACTTGTTAACTGGAGATATATTAAAAAACTTTTATTTATCAGAGCATAATCTGACTAAAATCTTAACAGGGCGGGTTGTCCCATCTTCTGACTGGAGTAATCTTAACTTAGCCCTGACTCAGATCTTGTAAATTATTTAATCACCTGTTAGGATTTGTGAATGTGTTTTACTGTGATTAGATTCCATGTTTCAAGCAGACTCTGACTTTATATTAGCTAAAGAATCCCTCCAAGCTAGAGCTTTGTCTGTTCTATCATCAAATCTCCCTATTATTAACATTATTCGCCTGTCTTAACGGTGAGCACTCCAGACGCCCGTTAAGGCAGGGCGTTCAAAGACCACGCTCGCTCAGTGAGTCTGTTATTCGTTTAATTTCCTATAAAATGAATGAGAGATGTCTATGTTAACTTTAGAAAATTCAAAAACGCATACTTTAGTTTATCCTGTAATAGTCTTAAGCTTGGCCGCTTTTTTTCTTTTTTATAAATATGTGCTGCAAGTTTTCCCATCGATTATTACTCAACCTCTAATGCAGGAATTTTATTTATCCGGCTCAGGCTTAGGTTCCTTAGTTGCCACCTTTTATTATTCTTATATATTAGTGCAGTTATTTGTAGGAATTTTGCTGGATAAATACTCTATCCGTCGGTTAACCTCAGGAGCTATTTTTTGTTCGGCACTAGGCCTGATTTTGTTCTCAAAAGCCGAAACCCTACTATTAGCAAGTTTGGCAAGAATAATGATGGGTGCTGCGGTGGCTTTTGCTACAGTTACTTATATGAAACTTGCAGCAGATTGGTTTCCACCGCAGCAATATGCCTTTGTTTCTGGCCTATTAGCAACTGCTGCGATGGCAGGAGCTGTGTTTGGGCAAGCTCCTCTAGCTTGGTTTATTACTCAGTTTGGGTGGCGATCAAGCTTATTGGGGTTAGGTTTACTAGGGCTTGCTTTTGCTTTGTTATTTTATTCAATCGTTCGGGATGTGCCAAGGCGTTTGCAGCAACAACCTAGCTCTACTATTTCTTTAAAAGCGGTTTATGACGTGCTTAGAAATAGACAAAATTGGCTGCTTAGTTTTTATAGTGGTCTTGCCTTTTCACCTGTGGCCATTTTCGGAGGTCTTTGGGGAAATCCTTTTTTGGAACAAGCTTATTTACTTAGTAAGACACAGGCGGCTTCTTTAATTTCTTTAGTATTTGTGGGCTTAGGTTTAGGTGCACCGCTACTTGGACTTTTAGCTGAGCAGCTAAAGAAAAGACGAGTGGTAATGTTGTTTAGCACGTTGATATCAACTCTGGCGCTAATTTTAATTTTAAATTTTCAACAGCTACCTTTACCATTTTTGGCTTTTTTATTATTTTTATTTGGTTTTGGTCTGGGTTCTTTTATGCTCGTTTTCGCAATTGCTAAAGATCTAAATCCTTACTTGACCGCCACTGTTATCGCAATGATAAATACCTCGGATGCGCTTTTTGATGCCCTGACTGAGCCGCTGATAGGTAAAATTCTTGATTTAGGGTCTAAAAGAATTGTAGGTGGTGTACGGCAATTTTCCCATGATAATTATCGATTGGCATTAATAATACTGCCGCTTTACTTATTAGTCGGCGTTTTCTTGCTATTTTGGTTAAAAGAACCGAGCAAGATTAATCGCTAAAAAATTATTGCGATGCTTCGAGTTGTTTGATTGAATTAATTTCTCGGTTTAGCGTATAGCTCAGAACGGTACGAATTAAAACAATACTCGCAACCAAACCTACCGAATAGAAGTCAGGTGCAGTGGTCGTGCCAATTAAGTCTGCTGCCACAATAAACTCGAGGCCTAGAGTGAGAACAATGCCTAAATTAAGACGGATTTTATTGATATCTACTTTTTGTGAGCTAAAATCACCAAGCGAATATTTAAAATAACGGATTAAAGCAAGGATTACTCCTGATAAAATAACTAGTACGCCGCAGAAGGAAATACTGCGTTGAATAATTAATAAGAGGGTATGAAGGTGAACTGTATCCATGTTCTTGTTTTAATCCTTTATAATTAACTTTAAGATTAGCCTAAAATTAGGATAATTCAAATCAATGAGACTGTTTTTAATCACGTTTATTATTAATCAGTTGCATAGCTTTAAATGTGTATATATTATGTACTATAGTAAATTAGAGGCAACTATTTAAAGAGGTGACTTATGTTTTATAAATTTCTGATCAACTACATACGACTCATCATGTTTAAAAAAATTCTCAATAGTGTTCTTTCAAAAACTGCTAAAGGCCAAGTGAAAGGTAAAAATTTAAAAACTATGAATTTTTTAACGTATGCCCTTGAATTTGCAGCTACTTATCTGCTTGATAAAAAGAAAAAAGGGAAATAAGCGGCTTGGATTGGCGAATGAAAAAATTACCCCGAGAATTTTATAACAGAGAAACGACTAAAGTAGCTCGAGAACTTCTTGGTTGTTATTTAGTTCATCGTACCTCTAACATAGAACGAGTCGGAAAAATTGTCGAAGTCGAAGCTTATCTCGGCCAACATGATCTTGCAGCTCACTCTTCAAAAGGTCTAACAAAACGCACTGCAATAATGTATGGCCCTCCAGGATACGCCTATGTCTATTTAATTTATGGCATCCATCATTGCCTTAATGTTGTAACAGATGCCGTGGGGTCAGGGTCGGCAATTCTTATACGTGCCCTGGAACCGGTTGCTAATCTGACAGAGCGCACACAAGGGCCTGGACTGGTGTGTAGGTCAATGATGATAGATAAAACCCTAAATGGAACCGATCTCATGAGCGATACGCTCTTTATAACTAAGCCACCACACCCAAAAACGCTTGCAGAGATTATTGAAACGCCACGTATAGGCGTTCACTATGCTAAAGAATGGGCACATAAATTGTTAAGGTTCTATATAAAAGGAAATGCCTTTGTTTCTCAAGGGAAATTCAAAGGTTATAAATTGTAAGCGCTTGGTACCTCATTTGATAGGAAAATTAATGAATGATATCAATGAAAATTATTATACCAAATTTTTGAAAATTCTTAAAAAAAATGGCTATTGCGAGAATGATTTTTCTCTGGAAAGCGAGGATAAAACCGACTATAGTTGTGATGGATTAAACCAACCCTTACTTATCATACTGATTAAGCGAAAAACCACGCAAATAATAAAAAGTTATCAATTAGATCAAGAGGTTAATTGGGCTACTCAATTTGAAGAAGACTTAAAATCACGATTATTTGACTAAGTTTTGCTGTTGTAGCTAGTCCAATATGCAACCATTGCTGCTTTTACCCTCTCGTAGCTTTGTGCTAATAATTCCGAGTCAGTGGGCTGAGTTTTTACAACTTTATGAAAATGAGTTAAAGCCTCATCTAATTGCGGCAAGCAAAGATAACAAATTCCACCTCGAACTCGATGTAACTCTACTCGTAAAGCGTCAAGGTCACCCCTTAGATAAGCCTTTTCTAAAGTTTTCAGGCTATTTTTTAGATCAATATTAATTATCTCTAATAATTCCTGAAGTAAATTCTCATCATTGTTTAGATGTTGAAGACTTGCTTTCCAGTCAATAACCTTAGTAGGGCGCTGTAAATCTCTTTGTGAGAAGTCATTTTCTCTCTTCTTAAAAACAAAATGTTCTAAAATTGATTTTAAAGTGGATTGTGGCAAAGGCTTGGTAAAAACAGCTTGCATCCCGGCAGACAGTGAGAGCTGGGCATGCTCATTATCTTTACTATGACCGGTGAGTGCAATAATAGGTACATTTAGAGCCTGAGGCATGTTTAAAGCCCGAATCGCTTTAGTGGTTTCAATGCCGTTGATATCAGGTAAACCAAGATCCATTAAAACAAGATCATAATGGTTGGCTTGCACAAGCCTTATGGCTTCCTGGCCATTAAGAGCATGTTCACTGGCACAGTGCATGCGTTTTAAGCAGGATTGCAGTGTAAGCGCTGCTATTATATTGTCTTCAACCACTAAAATGGATGCAGCTCTACTTCTTCCCAAATTAAAGGTCTGCGAAGTTAGAGTTGATTTCCCGTCAGAAAACCGCACAAGTGAACGCTCAAGGTTCTGAAACCGACCCTTCTTATTCATCCCAGTCCTCAGAAATTAACTATTAAGATACAAAACTTATCAATCCTACCAATACATCCATCTAATAAAAAGGATTTATTATTTTAAATTAAATTAAGGAATTTCTAGTACCATCCTGCTTGGTAACAAGGCAGCTTGTCTGCCCCAAAGCCCGCTAATAAAGCTATTGGGCTTAGAGAGCTGCGCTTAGCGCTTTATTTTATATCAGATTTTGGCTTAAGTAGACGTTTGAAGGTTTCTTCACATACCGGCTTTTCTCCCCGAGTTGCAAAATAGCTTAGCGGAGTGATATGAGCTATATCAATATTTAATGCTGGGCATAAGGTTACCCATTCTGCGAAGCATTTTTCGTCAAACTCATTCTTACCATAACCTGATTGCGAATTACCTAATTTACAATAAGCAATGGAATCCATAGCCATTTCAAGTTTTGAGGGTTGATTAATTCCTTCATTTGGATCTTCCTGGAACATATATTCAGTACCACAATACAATAGAGCCCTTTTTAAACCAGCGCGGTAGCGGTCTGATAACTCGGGTTTATTGATGTCTTCTTTATATATTCTCTCATCATTCTGAGTAAGTCGGCCCTGAGCAAAGTCTTGATAGAACCAAATTAAACGACGTATAGCTATCGCTGTATTTAAGTCGACTTTTCGTGGAGTTGCTGCACCTTCTTTCCCTTCAAGGTAGTCTAAGGCTTGAGTTTTTGCTAGATGAAAAGCCAGAAAAAGCCGATCTGCTGAAGTTTGAGTGAGCCCAAAATTAGTTTGATAATTTAATTTAATTCGGTCTTCAACTGCGCGTTTAAACATAGATTTCCAGTGTTGAAAATTTGTACTAGCCTCATTAGTTGATACAGAGCGACCGCTCATACCGGTAACATTGGTTGAATCACCGCTACTTTCTTTAAGGATCATGGCCAAGAAATGTGCCCAGCGATGTGAAACTGTTTCGTCAAAATATACATTTTGGACATTGGCTATATGTTGATGAATAGCAAAATGTTGGAATACCATCAATCTTAGTCGATAATCGATAGAGGTACATTTCTCATCGGTTTCTTGGGCCATTACATCGGTAACCTGCTTTTTCAGGAGGTCAACCTCACCTTCATTGGGCAACCCAGTTAAATTAGGAAGCCAGCCACCGTCAATAGGGTCATTAGAACGCAATAGATGGGAATGATCATCTAAAGTAGAGGCTGCGCCTTCATAAGCAGGTGAATTAAAAATCATCAAGGACGCGAATAAGGCTACTGTAATGGTTTTAAAATATTGCTTTTTCATAAATTTATTCACAACAATTATTAATTAAAAAATATGTTCGAAACAATGAGTTTTTAAACTATTGGCTTTTGAATGTACTTGCTAATCCATTAGAGGTAGAGCGCGAAAAATGCTAGAGTTAGTAATTATGAACTGAATTTCACTAGAAACTCACCTTAATTATAGACCTTCAGTTTAAAATTGTTTAAAAATTACTCATATTTTAATGGCAATAAAAATGAAAAAAATGTATTCCAATGAATTTAGTGATAAAGATCATGAGCTTATTGAATTTAGTAATGAGCTTAATCCTCGCATTCAAATAGAGCCTAAATATTTTAATTTAAATTTTAGTCCTAACCCCAAGCTCTATGGTCGCTTTGCCGTTCTTGATAGATTATCAAAGGCTTTGGATTTGATTCCTACAGACTATGGATTTTTAATTTGGGATGCCTATCGCCCAAGAGCTGTGCAAGCTAGTCTTTTTCAATGGATGAGAGAAGAAATCCGGCAAAAATTTCCCTGGTTTAGTGAGGAGGAAAATTTTCTGGAAACTAAAAAATACATGTCAGTACCTTCCGTGGTAGGAGAAGCCTATTGCCCGCCACATCTGAGTGGCGGTGCCATTGATCTGACTTTCTTTGAATTGGAAAACTGTCAGGCTTTGGATTTAGGCACTCCTTTTGATGATTGCACCGAGCGAGCACATAGTGATTATTTTAACAAAAAAAAACAGCTTTCAGCGGAAGAAAAAATTTTTAAGGATAGAAGAGGCTTGCTTCAAGCGGCACTGATTAAAGTTGGCTTTACAAGCTATCGTTATGAATGGTGGCATTTTGATTTAGGCGATATATTTTGGAGTCAATTTAATGAATGCCCAGCAGTTTTTGGTCCATTATTTGGCGATGAAGAATGGCCAATCCACGCTGATCTTTAAATTACATAATACGTACCTAAGGCCATAGTTCGGTTGTAAGGTAATTGATAGAACTCAATATTTATATTAGTTGAGTAATTTCTTACCAAGAAGGCAAAGACTTTTTCTTGCCAATAAAATTCCAGAGATTTGTTCTTCTGAGATGCAATAACATTAGGAATTTCCAATAAATAGGTAGCCTTTTCAACATTTAAGCTAAACGGTAAAAGCTGCCTATCATTTGCAATGTAGAGAGCCTGGGGAATTGAAATAGAATCCATAAATCCGTAATGCAAAGTTAATTCACAGATATTTTCTTTTAAACATTTGACCTCGAAACGGTTTGCAGAGGACACATAAGGAATATTATCGACATTGTAATTCACAATGAGAATATGTTCGGGTAAAAGCTGATTGAGGGATAGGAAATGTAAAAAAGAACCCCCACTTTTATCATAAATATCCGTGATAAAGATAGCCGTCATTCCCGGTAAGCGATTCAGGCTATGATAATCAAGTTGTTTTAAGATTTTAGGTAGCTCTACTTTTTTTAAATAAAAATTTTCACGTAAGCAACGCATTCCACTCTGCCAAGTGTACATTATAAAAGCACAAATAGCCGCAAAAACCAGTGGAACCCAGCCTCCCGTGAATAATTTTTGCAGGTTTGCTCCTAAAAAAGCGAGATCGATTAACCCAAAGATAAGGAACATAGAGACAATAAGGAAAGGATTCCATTGCCATTTTTTAAACGCTAAATAAGCAATCAAGCTAAGTGTCAAAATCATATCCATGTTAACTGCAATACCATAGGCATGAGCTAAGGATTTGGAGCTTTTAAAAGTAATAATTAAGAGAATAGTGCCAATTGCAAGAATAAAATTCATTTGAGGCACATAGATTTGGCCTATTTTTGTATGCGAAGTTTGCTTAATGGATATATGAGGATATAAACCTAAAAGCACTGCTTGCTTAGTCAATGAAAAAGTTGCCGAGATAACAGCCTGAGAAGCAATGATTGTTGATAAAGTAGCAATAAGTAAAAGCGGAAACAAAAACCAGGAAGGCGCACTTAAATAAAAGGGGTTTAAAATTGCTTCAGGATGGTTTAGCAAAAACGCGCCTTGTCCAAAATAATTCAACAATAAACCCGGAAGCGCTACAGTAAACCAACTTATTCTGATAGATTTTTTCCCCAAATGACCCATGTCTGCATAAAGCGCCTCAGCGCCGGTAACCACCAGGAATACACCTCCCAAATGAGCATACCCTGTCCAGCCATGTTCATGAAAAAATTCAATTGCATAAACAGGATTCATAGCCTGCAGCACTATAGGGTTAGCAATGATTTGATTGAGGCCCAAAATTGCGATAGTTATAAACCAGATAAAGATAACAGGACCAAAAAAAAAGCCAATTTTGGCAGTACCGTAAGATTGAATAGAAAACAGGGCAATTAAAATAATTAATGAAAGAGGAATGATCCAGTTAGATAAAGCAGGAGTAATAACGTGTAGCCCTTCAATGGCTGATATAACTGAAATAGCCGGTGTGAGCATTCCATCACCCAGCATTAAACCTGCTCCAAAGATACCAATGATAAATGTAAGCTTAACTTCATCGCCAAGAAATTGTTTTAAGAGGGCTAACAAAGCCAATATACCGCCTTCACCCTCATTATCCGCGCGAAATAAAACAACAAGATATTTAATTGATATAATTAAAATCAGCGACCAAAATATAAGAGATAAAACACCAAGTACATCGGTTAAATTTATAGGTAGACCATCTAACGATTCTCGGATAGCGTACAAAGGACTTGTACCAATATCACCAAAGACTATGCCTAGCGCTGCTAAGGATAAAGCAATTACCGTAGGATTTTTCTCTTTTTCTGGCTCATTCAACGATAAATATCCTTATTTGCGTTTACCTATCCCAAAGATTGTAGATGAAATCTACTTGTTTTTACAGAGTCACCTAGGTAGCTAAGTTGTAAGACCAATCCCAACGCCAAAAGCCACTCGAAAGTGGCTTTGGTGGTGAGACCTCAATGACCTACTCGTCATTTTTGTTCCCACATTATCATTATAGCCTATCTACAAAATTTGTGCAAAAAAAGAACTATTTTATCCGCCAAAAAAAAGAAGAGCGAGTTGCTCTTCTTTTTAGATATTGAGATAATTAATAGGTGGTTCCAGTTGCACTTCCTGGAGTGGTGGAAGTTCCAGTTCCAGTAGGATTAGTACTTCCACTCGGAGTGGTAGTTGTTCCTGCAGGATTAGTTATAGTAGTTCCATCACTATTAGTTATAGTTCCATCTGGGTGAGTTATAGTTCCATCGAGATTCGTTATAGTCCCGTCCGGATTAGTAATGGTGCCATTAGGATTAGTTATGCTACCGTTATGATTAGTTGTGGTTCCGGGATGATTTAAACTGTCACTCGGAGTAGTAGTAGTGGTGCCAGGGGTTGTTGTAGTGCTATTTAAGTTTGTTCCTGTTCCTGTTCCAGTAGTAGTCCCAGTTCCAGTAGTTCCCATAGGGCTTGTACTAGTACTTGTAGTACCAGTGGTACTTGTAGCAAATGCTATACTGCATACTAAAGTCGTTAAACCGAGAAGATAGATCCGTTTCATAATTATTCCTTATTTGAGTAAGCTTCTAAATTATAGTAAAAAAAAATATATCCTGCAGTTTAAAATAAAATTTTTTTCAGGTTTAACTATTAACAATTACGCCGCCATTGGGATGCAGTACTTGACCTGTGATGTAAGATGAATCGTCAGAAGCTAGAAAAACGTAAGCAGGGGCGATTTCAGCCGGTTGTCCCGCACGTTTCATGGGTACTTGTTGCCCAAACTCGGCCACTTCTTCGGCACTAAACGTCGCGGGAATTAAAGGCGTCCAAATTGGACCCGGAGCAACTGCATTGACACGGATACCTTTTTTTACCAAATTCTGCGATAAAGAACGGGTAAGTGCGACTAAAGCACCTTTCGTCGCGGAATAATCAATTAAATGATCAGAACCCTTGTAAGCTGTAACCGAAGTCGTATTAATAATCACCGCTCCTGTTTTTAGATGAGGTAGAGTAGCTTTAATCATATAAAAACAGGAAAAAAAGTTGGTTTTAAAAGTATTTTCCATTTGTTCACAGCTGATGTCTTCAAAGCTATCTTGAGGGTGTTGTTCAGCAATGTTATTGACCAGAATATCGATTTTTCCGCACCTTTTGATTGCGGTTTTAACCAGGTTTTCACATTCTGAGTTTTCTTGTAAATTAGCATCGTATAACCAACATCTTCTGCCTAATTTTTCTACAAGGTGTTTCACTTCTTCGGCATCTTCATGTTCATTTAAATAATGAACAAACACATCAGCACCTTCTTTAGCAAAATAACAAGCTACCGCTTTGCCAATACCACTGTCACCGCCGGTTATCACTGCGATTTTTCCAGTTAATTTCTCAGCTCCTTTATAATTCGGGTCTAAAAACACCGGTTTGGGATTCATTTTAGCTTCAATACCCGGTTGGGTGTTTTGATGCTGCGGGGGATTTTTTGCGGGTTTCTTTTTCATTATAAAATCCTTGTTTGACAAAGAGTGTTATATTTAGAGTTATCAACCTAAATAAGGTTGAGTCCGTATTGGTAAAGCTTAAGTATAATGAACCTTTGAATGGAGAAACAAGATGAAAGATAACGATAAAAAAGACCATCCTGAAGTAGAAGATCTAAAAAACATCTGTGATATTTCCCCAAATGATAAAAAAACAAGAGACATTTGCGAACCTTTAAAAAAAGAGAATAAAGATAGACCAAAAAAAGATAAAAACTAAATCCTCTAATCCTCTGCCTGTCTTGGCCAGGCAGATTTTGTTAAAAAATTAATGGAGTAGTTTTAGATCTTCTTTCCTCCACCATCTTGCTTGTTTACTGTGCGCCAAGCGCGTTCCTCAGCTTCTTCTTTGGATACACCTTTTTTTTCATAGGATTCTTCGATATGTTCAGCTTTACGTTTTTGTTTGTCTGTATATTTTGATTTATCACCCTGAGTCATTAAATTCTCCTAAGATTAAGAAAAGATGCGTCAGATATGGTCTATTTTTAAAATCTAACTATAATTTAATTTAGTCTTATATTTATGAGAGTTCAAGTGAAGTCCATTTTGCTTGCAGGATTTTCATACCATGCCGAGTTCGTCAGTGCAGAAGAAGAACAATTGCTAATAAGGCAGTTTAGAACATTGAATTGGCAAAATATCATTATGTACAAGAAAATAGCAAAAAGAAGAGTAGTTCATTTTGGTTTGGATTATTCTTATTCAAATCGCAAAGTTAAATCCACGGTTTCTCCTCCGGCTTTTTTAGAGCCAATAATTGCTCGCTCTGCTCAGCTGCTTTTACTAAAACCGACTGAGCTTGAAGAAATTTTGATCACTGAATACTCTCCAGGGGCTGGGATCGGCTGGCACCGCGATGCTCCTGTGTTTGATAAAATAATTGGCATTTCTTTGGCAAATCCCTGTTTTATAAAATTTCGTCTTAAGAGCGATATAAAAACTCAATTTAAGGTCGATTTAGAACCTCGATCAGCTTATATTTTATCTTCTTCAATTCGTGAAGATTGGGAGCATAGTATTGCACCGGTCAAGCATATCCGTTACTCATTAACCTTTCGTAATCTGAAATAAAAGACTATCATTTTTTAATTAACTCAAGCAGATGGGACAGTTGATCCGCTTCCTTTGCTGGTTTATCCCATCGTATACGGTTAATTCGAGGAAACCTAAGCGCTAAACCTGATTTATGCCGTGAAGATAAATTAACCGCATCGAAGGCAACTTCAAACACTAATTCTTTTTTTAACTCACATACCGGACCAAAGCGATTGATAGTATTTGCTCGCACCCATTTATCGAGCTGGAGAAGTTCTTCGTCAGTAAATCCAAAGTATGCTTTGCCAATGGGTAATAATTGTTCGTCTTGCCACAAACCAAAGGTATAATCAGAATAATAAGAAGAACGTTTACCAGTGCCTCTTTGTGCATAAAGCAATACCGCATCAAACAGCATGGGATCTCGTTTCCACTTGTACCAGTATCCCTTTGGCCTTCCTGCAATATAGGGGCTTTGTTTGTGTTTAATCATTAAACCTTCAACTGCGGGGTGGTTTTCTTCAAGAATTTTTTGTTTAAGGGCTTCTAGACTTAAATCTTCATTGTTGCTAACTAAGTCAGAAAGTAAAAGGCTATCAGTCTGATTTGCTGCAACCCATTGCTCCAGTTTTTGACGACGAAGGCTAAGAGGCAAACCACGAAGGTCCTCTTGTTGCCAGTGTAAAATATCATAGAGAATTAAGCCTGCTGGTGAAGTTTCCAATAATTTTTTCGAGAGGGTTTTTCGATTTAAGCGCTGTTGTAAGTCATTAAAACTACCAATGCCAACTGCTGTTTTGACAATTAACTCTCCATCCAAAACAACATCGCTATTGATTGATGCAAGCAAATCAGGAAAGCTGCTACTTATATTTTCACCTGTGCGGGTAAAGAGTGCCTTTTCCTCAGATGATGCAACCAGTTGTACACGAATTCCATCATATTTTCTTTCAATGAAATACTCTTGAACGTTTATTTTCTCCAAATCTTTTAGACTTAACGGGTGAGATAACATAACTGGATGGAAGAAAACAGAGTTTTTAACCAAGGGTCTAGCCCCTTTATTTTCAAGCCAAGCAAATAGTTCTTGATAAGGTGGCCTCAATCCATGCCAGAGATGTTCAATTTGTTCAACATCCATTTGGCCATAATGTGCCAGGGTTTTTTTTAGGAAACGAGCAGATATCCCAATACGTAAACTTCCTGTTCCTAATTTCAAAATAGCCCAACGTTCAGCAGCCGTGGCCTGATGTAACAATTTCGCTAAAAATTCTTTTAATTCAGGTTTAGTCACCTCTTTAATTTCATGAACTAATTCAGAAAGTGAGGGTAACTCTGCGTTAATTTGCGAATTAGGCCAAAGTAAGGCAATAGTTTCAGCGACATCACCCACGTAGTCATAGGACATTTGAAACAGAATAGGATCAATTTTATCTTGTATCAGTTCTTTTATTATTGCCCGTGTAAAACGAGGGAATTCAAGCGTATCAGCAATAATAGCAAGTCCATAACCTCGATCTGGGTCTGCTGTAGTTGCAAAATACTGCTCAAGAAGATTCCTTTTGTCCAAATGACTATAAGTAAAATAAAGATTATTTATCAGCTGGGCAAATTTCTTCATGGTTAATCCTCATGATCTTCGTAACCCAACAAGTGCAAAGCTTGTGCTTGATAGCCCTGTTGTTTTAAATAATAGAGAAGGGCATCTTCTTGCCCATGAGTAACCCAAACTTCTTTAGGATTAATCTCTTTGATAGTTTGGATTAATTCAAACCAGTCGGCATGATCAGAAATTATTAAAGGTAATTCGATTCCTTTTTGTTTAGCACGTGCACGAATTTGCATCCAACCCGAAGCCATGGCCACAAGAACATTAGCAAAACGCCTTGACCATCGGTCATGTAAAGCTCCTGGAGGGCATAGAACAATTTTTCCCTGCGAGCTTTTTAAATTTAAGCTTGAAGCTTTTTGTAAATCACCTAAATCAATTCCTTTGGATTTGTAATAATTACATAATTTATCAAAGGCACCATGAAGATAAATTGCATCAAGGTAACCCATTAAGCGTAAGACTTTAATAAAGCGCTGACACTTGCCTAAACCATAAACGCCTATCAAATGACATCGCTCTGGAAAACTGTTTAAAGAGGTTAATACTTTATTCATTTCCTGTTCAATGGGGGGATGCTTAAACACCGGTAAAGCAAAGGTGGCTTCAGTGATAAATATATCACAAGGCTCTACGACAAAAGGGGGGCAGGTTGGATCCGCTGCACGTTTATAATCTCCTGAGACAATAACGCGAACGCCATCAAAGCTCATCACCAGTTGTGCACTGCCAAGAATATGACCTGCAGGTAGCAAATAACAGTCTACCTTATTAATGGTAATCGGTTCATAGTAATTTAAGCTATGAAAGCTACCGGCACAATCTTCCCCATAGCGAATCTTCATAATTTCGACAGTTTCATGGGTAGCATAGATATGTTGATGGCCCGAGCGAGCATGGTCACCGTGTGCATGCGTTATCACTGCTCGATTTACTGGAAAAACCGGATCGATAAAGAAATCGCCGGGGCGACAATATAATCCCTGTTCTTTGACAGCGAGCCATTGTTTGGGGTTTGAGCGTGTATTAATCATATGCAAGCTTTTTTGTGTATTGCCTAAGTATAGACTCTAAAATTCTTTGATTTATAAAATTGACATTGATTCCGAGCGAAGCTAGATTGAACTTTGTTTTGTCAGGAGAGACCATGCCTATTTCCCTTTATTCGATAGAAGAATGTGAAAAAAGCGCAAAAAATGCTTCTTTGCGATACGTCAACGACTTAACACCTGGTATTAGTCGTAAGCGACATGGTAAAGGTTTCGCCTTTTATTATGCAGACGGATCTAGGGTGACTGATAAAAATGAACTGAAACGCATCAAAGCCTTGGCTATTCCACCTGCCTACAACAAAGTATGGATTTGTCCTTATCCTAATGGTCATATTCAAGCAACGGGGATGGATAATAAAAATCGTAAACAATACCGTTATCATCCACTTTGGCATGAAGTGCGTCAGCAACAAAAATTTCATACGATGATCCATTTTGGCCGCGCTATCGATTCAATCAGAGCTCATGTTAGTAAAGAACTAAGCCAGCCACCAACCCTAAATAAAACTCAAATCATTTGTGCTATTCTTTATCTTCTCGATAAATCATGTATACGAATAGGTAATTCTGTTTACGCTAAAACCAATAAAACCTATGGCTTAACGACTCTGAGAAAAAAACACCTCTCCATTGAAGAAAATAAAGCGGTCCTTGATTTTGAAGGTAAAAACTCCAAACTTTGGCATATTAATATAAAAGATAAAAAAATTCTTAGAGTCTTAAGAAAATGTGAAGAAATCCCAGGCTATGAATTATTCAAATATCGTGATGAAACTAATGCTTTAAATATTGTTACTTCACAGGAGATTAATGCTTACCTTCAAGAATTAACCAATCATCCCTTTACCGCTAAAGATTTTAGAACCTGGATTGCAAGCCGAGAAACTTTCTTGCGTTTATTAGAACTTAGTTATATTGAAAATGACCCTCCCGCAGGTTTAAAGGACATTATCCTGGAAGTGTCTAATCAATTAGGACATACCCCTAAAATTTGTCAGAAAAATTACATTTATCCCTTAATTGTGAGTTGGTGGCAGGAAGGAAAACTGGAGAAATGGAAAACTACAAATGCCAAAAAAATTCTAAATCTGGATGAAGATAATTTATTTTTACTTTGGCTTGCAGCATTTGAATCAGCATAGTTTATTGAAGTCGTTAAATCATCTATTCAAACTGTGTTGCGGCAGTTAAGTTAATTCGCCTTAATTTTTCTTGCTTGAATTTGATATTCTGGTCTTTTTATTTCTAAAATTATTAAAAAGTTGAAGTTTGAACATTATCATTACTAAATAGATTAAAACTTCGATTTTTAGGGATACTATTGTAATTATTGCATAGGCGTCTTGGATTCACTCAAATAATAAAGCGAATTGGATTAATTAAAAGCAAAACATTAAGCGACAGCGACGGGTTATCCACAAAATCGGTGGATAAGGCTGTGTGTAGGACTATAACAACCTGTAACTGGATAATAAAAAATTAAGATGAGAGGTGGATTAAATAGAGTAGGAATTTAAACGGTTTTGTTAGTTTCAAATAATTGAATAAAAGCTAATCCTGTTCCTGATCTTTAGACGTCTGTTGTTCTTTATATAATTTCCAATCTTTATCGTTATTGAAAATATATTTACAGGATTGCTCAATAAAAAAATCGCGAACACCTATTCCTGCCCACTGACAATATTCGGTGATTTCATTAAACACGGATTCATTCATACGCAGGCGAAATTGTATTTTTTTTTCTGGCCCAGGTTCTTTAGTGATTAGCATTAAAGATCTCCCTCAATTTAGCAAATTAGTTGTCATAAATAATTGTAAGATGTCTGCCTCACTTAAGCCAGCTTTCCTAACGTAAATAGACGATTAAATTACAATTAATTTTATAAGATTTTAGTCACAAAATTGGTGTCAAGACTAGTTAATGAAAATTTATGAGCTTCGCCCAGGTAGAAAAAAATGGCACATTGAGTGCCATGATGTTATATTTCCAAGTCTCTTAGGAGGCGTTCTAACGAAAAATGATGAGGGCTTAGAGATGGCGATTATTAAAAATAAAAGCAATTTACAGAAAGTGCCGATTAAAGCAAAAGTTAATGTAACGGTTCTAACGCAAATCAAACACTATTGTGAATGGTCCGGAATTTTCGATTTAGGATACTTCATTGAGCAAGCAGCTGAGCATGTTTTTCGGAAAGACCTAGAGTGGAAACAATTTAATAAAGAAAAAGCTGAATCCTAAAAACACAGGGCAGAGTAATTTTATTCATCAGAACTCTGCCCTGTTTTTTTTACCCTCGCAATCATGCAACTCTTTTCTGAGGGCTGCTAATTAAATTCAAAGAAGACAATTCATTAACTACAATACGTGCGGTTAGATGAGAATAGCGACGCCCGTTAAGAAAGCGATAAGCAAAAGAGATAGTAGCTTCAGAATTATCCCAAAATCCCCCTAAGCGATTTGTTAATTCTTTTAAGGCTCGGATAACTTCACTTTCCAATTGAGAAAGTGTATCTGAAATAATTTGCTCTGGTATTCCATTATCCTTAAGTAATTCGGCAATAAAACGGTTTCCTTTGTGAGTATAGTGAGAGGCTAGGGTTTTAGCTAAACGTGCGTCATCTATCAATCGCTCAGCTTTTAACTGTTCTAATAATGCACTGATTTGCGGATGAATTTTTTTTGTATTACCGAATTCTTCTTCCAAATAAGTCCTTACTGTTTTTTCGCTACGCTGTCTAGCAGATAAATAATTAAGTGACGCAGTCATCATGTTCATGGCTCTTTCTCCTAAACTGAAATCAATCTTTGATTTCTATCCCAATTAGAACATTAAAAAAACTCATCTTAACATTTTGCCATATTTTGTCAAATATTTTTTGACAAAATATAATATTTACCGTCACAAAAACTAATCCATAATTTGCATCAATAATTTCAGATAATAAAGGTCACTTATAAAATGTCACTATATGTCGCAAAAATTTGCAACCTTAGACATTTTTTGATAGGGTTAAATTGAATATTAAAAGGGCTAGTGTGTTTTTAATTTTACATTTAGTAATTGTAATGATTAGCTCTTTTAAATTTTAATAGGAGGAAACTATTATTTTCTAGTTAAACTGCCTGCGGTAGTTTCTATTTCATTAGCAGAGGGAGTGGTACCTATGAAAAATAATAATAAAGCTTTAAAATCACGTGTGGTAAACGTTATCGAACAGCTTTTCGAGCGAAGTGATAATCAATTAATCCCTGATGTCGAAGAGATATGTTCCAAGGCGAAAACTAATCGTAAAACTGCACTTAAGTATCTCTATCAATGGTGGGATCAGCAAGCAGCCAATTGTTCTGGGGTGGATTGGCTATCTACTTTATCTGAGGAAGAATTTGATGGATGCAATCTCCTTCAATCTGTTTTTACTTCAGTAGAGTGCTTGATTAAAGAAATTGAAAACAGTTATGAGGCATTTAATTTTTCTTCAGAAAATAGCTACCCGCTTACTAACCATATTGTTCAGCCACTTTTAGAGATTAAAGATAAAATCTTGCAAGTGATTAATTTAAATGAAAATACAAAAGAGCATCTTAAAGAGCTTGAAAAGACAGTCTGTGATAAGCAAGATGAATGCGAACGCTTAAAAAGGGAACTTGATGCTATGCAGTCCGCCTATTCAAAAAAATTATCTTTAATGCGCGAAGAACTCGATGCAAGTCGTCGTGAAACAACAGCAGCTAAATTGTTGGTGAAGTCTTTAAAACGTGAAAAGCGTGGTTCGATTTATAAGCCGGTTTTTCAGTATAAATTTGATTCTTGAATTCAATACTCTAAAAGGTCTTTTCATCCAGAAGAAGACCTTTTAGGAAATCCAACTTAAATTTATCTAAAGCATAATAATTTAGACGTTTTGCTGAATGATAAAGGCGTTGCCTAACATTAAACACCTGTTGCTCTATATCTCTTCATAAAAATTGAAACTCAATAAAAGACCAACATCCCTCTCAGATCAAGGGTACGTTGGTTTTATTTATAAAGATTGCAAGCGTAATCAAGGTTTATATCATTAAATTCCTCACTCTCATAAATTTATAATTAATTTTAATGAAATCCCATCCCTAGAGGCCTGATTAATACCCTCAATTAAGTTTCTTGCGGAATCAATATGGATATTAGCGGTTTTAAAAAATCCATGGGCATAACTTGCATCTATTGAAACATGTTTATTAAAGTCGTACCCAATTGAACCGCCGACTGTAAAGCTATCTCCATTTGAAATCTGATAATTTAGATTTCCTGGTGATTGATTATAGGTGCCTGCTACCCGAATTATGCATTTTTCTGTCGCACGGTAATGAGTTCCTAAGGTTAATACCCAGGAATTATGCAAATGATAAGGCACGTCCGCTTTAGTAAGGATTGTTGCTCTAGATCCAATTTGCGTTGCCACGTTTTGAAGCGTTAGCGTTTTAAAAATAGACCATTGAATATATTGAATGGTTCCTATTAAGCCTAATTTATCAGACAAAAATTGATTAATTGAAAATACTGCTCGTGCAGGAGTCCAGAATTTAAAATGATGGTTGTTAGATTTTAGCGGTGGAATCGTTTTCAGTAGGCTTGAACCCCTTTGACGATATACATTCGCGCTGCGGAAATTAAACCCTAGCAGGGTTGATGTTTTTGGTTTCCACACTAGGCCACAATCACCACCTAAAGAGTTGCCCTGAGTTTGATTAAGACTTTGACGGTCAGGAATATTGATGCTTGTAAATCCCGAAACAGGCTCAAGAATAAACTTTGCTCCTGAAAAATTTAGACCGGCCCCTATTGAAAAATTATCATTTAGTTTAATGCCAAGTGCAGGTAGAAAGTCAATATTTTCTATCTGCGAATTAGATTGTGCATAGCGCAAGATGGAATTGCCATCTAAATCTTTATTAAATGAATTAGCAATTAGTGCTAAGCCTGCAGTGACCTTAGCGTTTAGTGGCAAACCTAAATAGCCTGAAGGAAGATAAAAATTAGTTTGATTGCGTGTACGACCTGCTTGAGTTAAATGGCTCATAGACTGAGTGGACTGCCCAATAAAAAGGGTATTAAATTTAGCAACTGTATTTAAAGCAATCAGCTGCCGATTTTTTAAAAGGGTTAAAGCGGCGGGATTATGATAAGTCGCTGTCGCATCATTGACTACCGCGGTTCCAATAGTAGATTCAATAAAAGATGCATAGGCATGATAAGGAAATAACCAAGCTAGCAAAATACTTAATTTTAAATATTGAGATGCCAGGTTAGACATTTAATCCTTAGTTTGAATAGAATTTTAAATTATACAATGATTTATAAAACCTTAACTATGATTAGTAAGCATTTTTCATTAGAATAAAAGAGGAATTACTTTTATACAGGATTAAAAAAGTAAATGAAAAAAATTTTAATGAGTTTAATTTTATTAGTTTCCTTTTTTTTCATCCAATCCTGTCATAAAACTATGCCGTCCTTCGAAGTGAGTGCAAAAGGTACAAAGCTACTCATACGTACGACCAATCCCTTTTATTATTATCCCTATGCTGGTTTACGCATAACTACCCCGGGTGTTGCGATAAACTTTACAAAAAAAGCCTGTTTCCCAATGGAAAATGGGTTTTGTTTGTTTGACGTATCTAAGGCCATGCCAGTGCTCATTCGCCTTAAAGGCAAACCCCGGCAACTCTGTCTAATCTTATGCCTCAATGGTGATTCACCTGCCTGCTGTCAAAATTATTCTGTTGAACTTCACCCCGAAAACCCTAATGTAATTTGTCGTGCCCGCTTGTTACCGCCAAGTTGTAGGGGGCCCAGGTGTATGGTTATGAAGTAAAATTGATTTAAATTTTACAAGATTAGAGAATAATTTTAAATTTAAACGGTGATTAAAATCACATCAGTTGGCTACTGAGTCGTTTGTATTTTGGTAAGGGCAAAGGTTATTTTTTTAGTTTGAACTTGAATCTTTATTGGTTAAGCAATTGATGAAATTCTTCATCGGGAACTGGTTTGCTAAATAAATATCCTTGAACTAAATCACAGTGCATTTTTTTTAATAGTTCTAATTCTAACTGAGTTTCAACGCCTTCAGCTATAGTGACTAAATTTAGTGTTTTCGCTAAATTAATGGTCATGGTAACAATTTCCAGTGTCTTAGAATTCGTTGCTATTTCTTGAATAAACGATTTATCAATTTTTAACGAATTGATGGGAAACTTACTGAGATAACTCAAAGAGGAATACCCTGTTCCAAAGTCATCTAAAGAAAGTTTGATACCCAATTTCTTCAATTCCAATAAATCTTGCAAAATATTTTGACCGTTTTGAATAAGAACACTTTCAGTAATTTCCAAGTCGAGGTTTTGAGGAGGGATTTTAGTTTCCAAAATAATATCTTTGATTCTATCAACTAAACCTGGATGGTTGAATTGGCTGGCGGAAAGGTTAACCGCAACGTTTAACGCTGTAAAGCCTTCTTGATGCCAACGTTTCAGTTGCTGGCAAGCTTTTTTTAATGCCGCCAAACCTATGGGAATGATCAACTTCGTGTCTTCACAAAGCTTAATAAATTGGCTGGGAAAGAGTAATCCTTTTTCAGGATGTTGCCAACGCAATAAAGCTTCTGCACCAACAATTTGATTCGTATTCATTGCAATAATAGGCTGATAATAGATTAGAAACTGATCTTCATCTAATGCCAGCTCTAAATCATTATCGCAAACCAAAATACCCTCCGAAATGATGCATTTACTAGGATTTTTATCTGCATAGTAGATTAGAGCATCTTCTACTGTTTTAAGCAGGCTATTATTATCCCAGGGCTTTGAAATGAATTTAAAGATAGAACCTTCATTAATACTCTTTTCTATAACATCAAAATCTGCATAACCACTCATGATTAATCGAATTATTTCAGGATAAAACTCTTTAACTTTACTTAATAATTCAGCACCTGTTCCTTTAGGCATTCGATAATCAGAGATAATGACTTGAACTGGTGTTGTTGCTAATAATATTAAAGCCTCATCAGCAGTTGAGGCGGTAAACACTTTATAACCATTTTTGATGAATAAGGCCTTTAAAACCCTTAGAATTTGCGGCTCATCATCAACTAATAGTATTTTCTTATTCATATAAGCCTTAACATTAAATACAAATTAGTTAGTCGTTTCATTAGATAAATAATTATGTAACATTTTAATAAGCTCCCATGACTCGAAAGGTTTTATTAGAAAATTAATTCCTTCCTGCAATTGAAGTTCTTTATTTGCAATTTCTGCACTATAACCACTCATATATATGACTTTCAGTTGCGGCGATTCATCTAATAGCATTTTTGCTAATTCCCACCCATTTATTTTTTTAGGCAAGATCAAATCAGTTAATAACAAGTCAATTTTACCGCGATTTGCGCGCCACAAATTTAAAGCGCTTGGAGCATCCTCCGCCTCTATGATCTGATAACCGTGCCGCATGAGTACTTTTGATATTACAGCTCGTAATGCGGGTTCATCTTCCACTAATAAAATTGTTTCATTATTTCCCTGCTCAATTTTAGGACTTTCCACAGGATGATGGAGAGCCTCCGCATTTTCAGCTTTGGGTAGAAAAATGCGGAAGGTTGTACCTCTATCAATTTCACTATAGACATTGATCCACCCTTGGTGTTGCTTTAACAGTCCGTAAACCGTTGAGAGTCCTAGGCCGGTTCCTTTGTCTACATCTTTAGTAGTAAAAAATGGTTCAAAAATTCGAGGTAAAATTTTTATAGGAATGCCTGAACCAGTATCACTCACACTAATACATACAAAGTTTCCAACTCTTGAACCAGGAGATTGAGAGATAGTTTCTTCATCGAAAAATCGGGAAAAGGTTTCTATAATAAGTTCACCACCATTCGGCATTGCATCACGTGCATTAACAATAATATTTATCAAAATTTGATCAATCATGGTTAAGTCAACGTGAATGTATTGTATTTCTTTGGCAAGTTTAAATTTTATTTTTATGTGCTCACCCAAAATAGCTTTCAACATTTTGGCAACTTTTTTGACCACATTATTGGCATCGACCTGGACTAACTCTATCTCTTTTTGTCTACTAAAAAGTAATAATTGTCGTGTCAAATCAGCAGCTCGGTTAGTCGCATTTTCAATCTCAGTAAGAATACTGACTTGCTCAGGTAATAAGTTGTCATCCATTTTTAAAAGTTCTGAGTTGCTTTTAATCACTGCAAGAAGATTATTAAAGTCATGTGAAATACCGCCTGCAAGTTTTCCAACGGCTTCCATTTTTTGTGCTTGATAAAATTGATCTTCTAATTTTCTAAATAAGGTAATATCTTCTGCCACACCCACATAGCGGTATCTTTCTTTATTTTCGTTTAATATTTCAAAACTTCGGGCTCTAATCCATCGCATCGTACCGTCGGTACGAATAATCCGGTAGGTGATGTTATAACTTTTACTTAAGTCAAAGTATAAATTTGCAACACGTTCACGATCTTCAGGGTGGATAGCTTTTAACCATAATAGCTGATCCGCGTATAGAGTCTCAGGGGTAATACCCCAAATTTTCTCAAAGCCAGGACTAATGTAAATAATCTTTTCTTTTGACGCATCAGAAACCCAAAAAACTTCTTCAATGGTTTCTACCAATTGACGAAAAAGTAATTCTGATTCTTTTAATGCTTTTTCCATTTCTAATCGTTCAGTGACTTCACTACCTGATACCACTATTTCTTTAACACGTCCTTTGGTATCAATGATGGGGGCAAAGGTCATATCGAGAATTACAATCCGATTTTCAAAAAGATTAATTGAGAAATTGGCATGAACTATTTCTCCTTTATTTACACGCTCCAGGATTTCCCGAAGTTGATTTTGTTCTGCTTTTGAATGCAACCACCAATGCGTGTCAACAAAAGGTTTGCCAATAATATCTTCACGTTGCAAACCTCCCATATCCAGAGTGGTTTGATTAACATCCAAGACAATCCCACTGTTGGTTAAAATGCCAACAAAGGTAAATAAACTATCTAAAATTTCTCGAAAATGTTCATTCTTAGCGGTTCGACTTTGTTTAAATGTTTTTCGGCCTAATTCAGAACCACTCATTTCTCTTAGCTGTTGGATCCACCATTTTGTCTTTAATCTTTTTAGTTCAAGGGTGGCAATTTGTTCTGGCCGTAATAATAGATTCGGAGGTTGAAAATAGGGATTTGGCGATAGTATACCGTCTATTATTGTCATTGGATGGGTTAATAAAATATCGTGAATCAACGATAAGTCAAAAATATCCTGGCTATATTGACAAAAAATTACACATTTCTTGTCAATTAGGAAATCATTAATTTTTGCCTCTAATTGAATTAAATCAAGACTATCTATTTCTTCTCCTAATACACAACTCATTTCAGCAATAAGCCATATACCTTCAAAACCATCTTCCCGCGCTTGAGCTTCAGATTTAGCCAGGAAATCCAGAAATAATTCGGAGTCTATTCTCCCGTCTCGACAATAAGCATCTTTATTAGATAATATTTTTAAGGCGCCGCGGTTTTGCTCCGTTTTGAAATTAATGCCCGCATCAGAAAAAGCTTGTACTGTTTTTTCAAGAGAACTATCGGCTGCCACATAGAAACAACGATTTCCATTGTTCAGGCCTTGGATGACAAATTGGGCTCGCTGTCCAATTTGTTCATCGATATTTTCATAAATTGGGCAAACATGATCGCCATATTTAAGTGTTCTTAGTTCTTGTTCCTGGTCGTCTGTCATCACGACTCCGTACCTTAGCGGTTTCATAGATCCATGATTCAGTATAGCTAGAAATTATTAAATTGTTTTCAAAAGTTAAAAATATCATTGGAAACAATAACTTTTATAAGCTAGGGCTATCTTGAACTGAGGGTTTTATCTTTAGTTTTTAATTGATTCACCAGTTAGTTTAAGTTAGGTTTTAAATTGATGAGGAAAATCATGGAAGAATCATTTATTATACAGTTCGGCGTTTTTTTTAAGCCTGAGATTTGAAGCTGTTATGGAGAAAATTAGCTTATGACTATTGTCAACACAAGACCAACTTGTTTTTATCATCCAATAAAAGTTCTATTTTTAGATGATAACCGTGCTTTTTTAGATGTATTGGATTTTGAGTTTAGCGATAAATTTAACATGCTAACATTTACAAATCCCGATATAACCATGCAGAACATTGATTTTCATTATAAAAAAAGCTATTCCATTGAACCATTAATGAATGATGTTAATGAAGACTTTAGCATTAATCGCATAATTAATTTTGATGCCTGCCATCCAATAAATCTGATATATGATAAAGCTCGCTTTGATAATATAGCTGGTATAGTGATTGATTATGAAATGCCTGAGATTAATGGCATAGAATTTTGTCAGAAAATTAAACAGAAAAAAATTTTTAAGATTATGTTAACTGCTGAGGCCGATAAAGATACGGCAATCAGCGCTTTTAATCAGGGATTAATCGATAGGTTTTTACTTAAAACTAGCAATGAACTATACGATGAAATTAACTTGGCCGTGCAAGACTTAACTCATAATCATTTTAAAGAGTTATCTTTTAATAGCTATTGTAATTCAGTTTATTCACTATTTGAAAATCGATTGTACCAGCAATTATTTGCCAAAGTTGCATCGCAAGCACAAGCTGTCGAGTATTATCAGGTTGATAATTCAGGCAGCATTCTTTTTCTAGACAAAGAGGCAAACCCTACATGGCTGGTTGTAAAGAGCCAACAAGAAATTCTAGAGCAAAATGAATTATTACAAGGCTATGATCTTCCTGAGCAACTTCGGTTTTCCCTAGCACAAAAAGAAAAAATCTTGTTTTTACTCACTGAAAATGATTATAAAAAATCAATCTACCAATGGGTTGATCATTTCTTTGATTCTGAAAAATTAGATGAGAATTATTATTATTCTATAATTCAAGACAAGCTATTTGATTCTATTGATTGGTCTAAAGTGACGTCTTATTCAGCCTATCAAGCTGAGGAAAACAGTAGGATTATTCATTCATAAGAGTTTGGAAGTAAAGTTCAATCTTAGCGGTTTGTTCTCGTATTGAGTTCATAGAATATAAAAATTGTTCCATTTGCTTTTGATTTATTTTTTTTTCATCAATACAGGGTGAAATCTTGTGGAGAAAATTTGCAGCCGATTTAGTCAGGCTGTTAATGATAACTATCGAATTTAAAAAATCATGTTTTAATTTGTCTTTGTTAGTGCAATTCATAATCAAAGCTCTAATAAGTTTAAAATTGTAATAACTATCATGAGTAAGCTCTTCATTTGATTCATTTTAATAGAAAGGCGGTTCTTTACCGACAATTGATTTAAGCCAGGGCATATTACCGAATCTGTCGTGCGAATATCCTGTAGTCAGGTGAACTTCCTTAAATCCTTCATTAAAAAGACGTTTAGCACAGAGTACACCTTTAATATTGTCTCCAAGGTCTGAATCAATATAAATGACCGTATCCTTGTCGTAATGAGTTTTATTTTTGAGAAACTCATTAAAAGAGGAATAGGTAGTAATCGACATCCCCACTTCCTCTGCAGCAAAAAGCCAAGTATTGCGCATCATTTCATCATCATCAATAAAAACCAGATTAGAGAAGGATGTTTGTTTAATTTTTAGGTGAGGAACATAGGGTTTGGGTATCATGCTAACTCCTAAATTTGTGCAGCGATCTCGTATAGCAACATCTTCAAAACAGCTTGTAACTAGTAACGCTTTATCATTTATTTGTAACTTTTCAATAATATCTAAACCATTTTCAAGATCTGACAGGAGTTCGTAATCAATTAAATAAAGTATTGGTCTCTCGGAGTCTACTTTATAAAGAATCAACTCTGACAGAGTATAACAGTGAATTAGTTGAGCAGAGCTCAAAGCTGCAAATCTCTCATTCCAAACATCATGGATAGAGGGGTCGTCATCTAAAACTACCACTTGTGAGCCTTGGCTGATAGTAAGTGAATCACAAAACCAATCAGGTTGGTCAGCTTTTGGTAATTCAATTTTAATTGAGGTTCCAATTTTTTCTTCTGAATGGATATACATTTTACCGTTCATTTGCCTTAGATATTGTTCAGCATAGGATAAACCGAGACCAGCACCATTCTTTTTATTAAAGCTAAAGCCTTGCTCTTTAACTTTTGGTAAAATGTCTTTAGGAATTCCACAGCCATTATCTTTAATGATTATTTCAATATGACTATCATTAGAAGCAAGAGTTAGCTCAACTAAGCCTTTAGACTTCGATGCTTCTATGCTGTTGTTTATTAAATTAGATAAAACGCGCTTAAACGTTTCAAGGTGGATTTTAGAGAAACAATTATATGAATCCTCTGATCCATTGAGGTTAATATGAACCTTGGATTCATGATGCTCATATCGCTTTTCTCCCACGATATTTTCTAAAACGAAAAAAATTAATTCTGCGGAATTAGCGTTACCTTCAAGGTTTTCCTGAGAATTAATAAAATTATTGTTTGCTTTAAAAAGGAGATTATTAGCAATATCATTAATTCTATTGGCTGCATTTCTAATCATAACGCGTTTGTTTTCAGGCACTGAGGTTAGATCAGAAAGTGCCGTATTAATTGCTGCTAAAGGAGACCGAATATCGTGTGTAACTTGAGCTGCTAATTTAGCAAAATTCATATCGGTAATATATTTTTTTTGGTACAAGGAAAATGCATTAAATACAAGTTTATCTAGAGCTTTAAATTCTGATATGTAGTTATTGTCAATTAAATTTGTAATCTCTTCTGGAGGTACCTCTGTAAGGAGAAACTCATTGATTTTAGATTCGAGTTTAGCTAGAGGTGATGAAATTTTAATAGCTATATAACTGCTACTAACGATTGCGAGAACAGAAAACGGTACTAGCATGGATAAAAAATTTTTCGTAAAATGATTTAAATAGGGTTCAGTGCTTGGAGAAAAGAAATAATAGGTTCCAGCAAACATAAATACTGAGAGTAGCCATAAAACAAGAAGCCAAATTCCTATTTGTGATTGGAGACTATTGATGGCAGAAATTTTAAATAATCTTTTGTCACTACTGTTTTTTACTGAATAAAACCCTAAACTCATTAATAAAAGACCAAGTATCCAGGTCGATTCAAGAGAACTTAAATAGGGTAATAATCCTGAAATAACGTGATAACGTATAATAAAATCTGAAGCTATAATCAAAAGATATCCAATACTCGAACACTTCATCAAGAATGTTTGTGCTCTAGATAGACATATTGTGGCCATAGAGAAACCTATTACTTCAAGAACTGTATCTATGGACTGAAAAATCCCATTTACTGAAAAATATTGGATCTGCCATTTTAATCCAAACATAAACATTGCAAACATTAAAATTGCTACTATGAGATACGGTAGATATAAAAATTTATCAAATTTTAAAAAATTCTCTTTATCTAAATATAAGATATATGTCCATGCGATGGTTTGAAATAAGAGAAATAGTGAAAATGGCAACTCGAACATCAATATGACAATTGGATTAGCGTACTGAAATTCATATATATTAAGAACAATATTGTAAATACCATCTGCTAGCGAAGCTGAGATAAATGCTGAGAAAAATATTAGAAATAATTGTCTATTGTTTTGATATTTTGTCAGGTACCAGAGTCTAAATGTCAAACATACTAAAATAATATCTAAGCCCGTTTCACCTATTAGAGCTAAATAACCAGACAATAAAGCTGTATCGGGTCTATTCTTTAATATTAGATAAATACAAGAATAAATAAACCAAAAAAAAATTACGCTAATGACAAGCAATGTAGGAAGGACATCGTTATTTCTTTTCACCCTAAATTTCATAGTTTTGCGATAACTCGAACGGGTAGGCCATCCATATCCGGAATGTTATTGGGCATTATATAAATTTTGCATCTACCCAAAGGAGCACCATTTAATTCTAATCCTTCAACAATTAATATATCTTTCGATAAAAGAGAATAGTGTACAGGTAGATTTTCTGCTTCGTATGAATCAACACTGATATAATCAATCCCCACAATTTTAACTCCCTTCTCTATAAGCTCTTCTGCCGCATCGGGTTCAATAAATACATATTTTTCTGTGAATTCAGCTTGTTTCGAAATTTTTGAGTTTGCCGTTTTAAAAAATATGAAATCATTTTGAGAAATGGATTCTTGAGATTTTATGAATTTTTTAGTTATGGATATTTCTGTATCAGGCACCTCTATTATTAGACCAGAGCCAATCAAAGATTGTATGGGGAAGTCGCTACTGGTTTTTCCCCCTTGGACCACATGAGCTGGGTAATCTATATGGGTTCCAGTATGATTCCCTAAATGCATGTGGCATAAATGAAACTGAGATCCACTTTCCAATGATACAACGTCTTCAGTACTAAAACGTGGGTCACCTGGATAAACTACCGTGTTAGGTGTGATAGGTGCGGTTAAATCATAAATTTTTTTAGAAGAGGATGCAGAGTGTTGGCTCTTACCTTCATTTAAAGAGGAAATTGAAAACATGTATTCTACCTTTTAAAGGAACTCAATTAACCAAATTAAATAGCTTGTGCTGACTACTTAAAAAGCTTGACGAATTATAGCAAAATAAATACAAAAATCATTAATTATATTCAACTCTTTAATATGTCTGTTCTTTTGAAAAGTGATCCTGGAGAGAAAAAACACTAGTAAGCTGATATTATCCTCTCTTATCAAATTGAGACCTTAATGCTAAAAACAGTATGCTATGCCAATCTTCAAGATTTAGATTTTAACTATGATTCTTTACGGGAAGATTTATAAGAGCAAGGGGTGCTCCATCGTTTTAGTTATTCTAAAGTGGATTTTAAAAATGCCATTTTTGGTGAAAATCCATTAGCTAGTTTTTTAATTCTATTGATGAATAATCAGCCTATAGGCTTTGCTAACTATACTATCGATCATCGCAATTTTACTGTAAATTTGTTGGCAAATCTTTATGTTAATGATCTCTTTATCAAAAAACTTTTTCGCAGGATGAAGGGTGCATCTTTATTAATGAATAAGCACATAGAAATTGCTCAACAAAATAATTGTGGTCGCATTGAAGGGATTGTTCTTGCTGAAAATACTGAGGCAGTTGATTTTTATAAAACCTATCCTGCATGTAAAATTATCAGTGATAAACTTCATTACTTGCGTTTAGAATTAGGGATAATTTGCAATTATCCTAATAGGTAAAACTATCCATATTAGCATGATTTATTCAATAATTTTCTCGAAATATTCTGCGGATCCAAATAATTGGAGCAGCAAATTTAATGGCAGTATTTTTAATTTCTTTTTTTACAGAAGTAGTCTGTTCATTTAAACAAATTAAGTCATAAAGATTAGCTGCGTCTCCATACTTTAAAACTCTAACCAATATTTCATTATTATCTGCCACAATAATGCATTCTTTACCAACGGCATTCTCAATATTTCTGACCATGATGCCGCCGACATAGCTTCCAGGGTATAAAAAGGGCAGCATACCATCGTCTTTGATAACCGTATCAATTGAATAGTCAAGCTCTCTGAAAAGTAACAATTCCTTAGCTATATGGTTTTCATCGCCTTCTTCAAGATCTAAATCTTTCGTGATAATTAGAGCGCTTCGTCCCACGCCATGCATTAACCAGGGTTCGGTACAATATACGTTTAGTTCTTTGGCTCGTTTAACGACTTTTATTGCGCCAGGCTGAGATAAACCACCTCCCCAGGCAAGTTCCCACCCTTTAAGAGATTGGGGGGTGATGTTTGATTCTCGACAAAATTCCTCTCTTGATAAGGATAGAAGATGTTCACGTATGAACCTCAACCGTTTACCACGCGCTTCAGCTGAGGAAATATTATCTAATAAGGCATTAATCATATTTCAATTAATAGGGGGGATAAGTGTTTTTTCAATGATATAACAAATTGATTAATTAATCTTTGTTAAATTTTACCCCATGAAATTAAGAATTAACTTAATTTAAACAAACGCTTAAAGCTTAAATATTAATCTTAAGCAATAATTAAAAACCTTTTTGGTAAAAAAATCATTGACTTTTTAACCAATAATAATTAATCTGCACTTCTTTAGGAATTAATTATAAATAAACTTTACTTCATGGCATTAGCACAGAGTAGAGCTTAATTATTGAAAGGTTTAACTCTCTTTGTTAGCTCTTGATCAATATTTCATTAAATTATTTAAATTTAATTGGAACTGGAATGTTGAGAAACGATGGATCATTTTTATTGTAGTCATCAGAGCAGCAAATAAAAGCAAGCGGTTATACAAGCTGATTATGGAAAAAAGTTTGTAAACTAAGAACATGTCCACATGTATTCGACCTCGCAACTCTTATGCAT